>CAVRDN010000123.1:0-74361 GCA_963719675.1 uncultured Alphaproteobacteria bacterium
CGTGCCGCGCGGTGTCGGTGCAGCCGGCGAACGAGGTGAACTCGCCCGCCGACAACGTCGTGGGCACCGCGACGAACCGCACGCCCGGCGGCTTCGTGGGTGGGCGCTGGTTCTTGCCCTCGGGCGTGATCCAGGCGCGAAAGGCGTCCAGTTGTTCCGGGATCGTGACGTCGTTGCCGAGACACAACCCGACCATTTTGGCGGCATCGGTCACCGAGCCGCCGCCCACCGTCAGCACGAGATCGGCTCCCGCCGCGCGCGCCTCATTCGCCGCCGCGACGACATCGACACGCGGCGTGTGCGCGCCGATTTTCGCGCACACGCCGGCAAGCCGATTGCCCAACACATCGCGCACCGTGCCGATCACCTCGGTCTCGCGTGCCAGGGTGCCGCTCGCCATCACGTACACGGCGCGGGAGTCGCGCACGCGAAGCTCCTCCGCCAGCGCCTCCGCCAGGGGCACGCCGTAGACGACGCGATCCATCGGCGGAAACCGATGGGTGCCGCGAGTCAGTGTTGTGCCATGCCGGATCAGCCTTTCTTCGGCGCGCAGAACGCGTCCAGCATCGCGGTTTCCTTGTTGGGACCGTCGAAGTCGGTCGCGATTCGCGCGTAGAGTTCCGCCGCGCCCTGGTAGAATTTCGCGCCCGCCGGATCCTCCCCGACGAAGGCGGCGATTTCTTCCATTTCGGCGACCCAACGGTACGCCTTTGAATACATCTTCGGCATTTGCTTCGTGAGCCAGTTATACAGTGCCGGCTGACTGCCCGACAGTTCGGCTTTCAACGCCTCAGCCGTGCCGGCGCGCGTGGCGGCCAGCATCATCGCGGCACCCAACGCGGTAAATCCCTTGGTGATGCCGGCATACGACATCTTCATCGCCGAGGCCGCGCCGATCGGGCCCGGCTGCACCGGCATGGTCAGGCCGAACTGTTCCAGCACCGTGGCTTTGGTCGCATCCGGTCCCGACACATAAATGCGCGTCGCCTTCGAACCCGGCTCCGGCGGTCCGCCGATGATACCGCCATCGACGAAGGTCGCACCGGTTTCCTCGACCACGCGCGCGATACGCAAAACCGTCGCGGGATCGAGCGCATTGCAGTCGACATAGACCGGCTTCTTCGCCGCGGCACGCAGTGCGGGTGCGAGTTGCTCGGCCAGTCCCAACGCGGCGCCCGGCGGCAGAATTGACAAAATGATGTCGCACTCGGCGATTTGTGCCGGAGACGCACCGGTCATCCCGGCGGACTTCGCGCGCGCCAGCGTGTCGGCGCCGCGGCCTTCCAGCAGAGTGCGTACTTCAAGCCCGCTGGCGGTAAGGCACCTGGCCACCGCGCTTCCCATCATGCCTGGTGCGATGACGGCGACGATTGGTTGCATGGACCGCTCCTGTTGGTTGGGATGTTCCTATGCGCCGTTGATGGCGCCACAGGCCATCCCAGACCACGCGAAAGGTGGCGTCAATCGTGGTCCGCCGCATGCGTCGGGCGAAACCGGATCGTTTGCCGATGCGAAGCGATCGCCCGCGCCGGTTTGACATCGGCCGGCGAAATGCCAGCATCGCGGTAACAACAGGGGAGGCCGACACGTTCCTCCCGATCATGGGAGTGACGACCGTGCCCGAGCGACCAAACGCCGAAATTCTGTCTCACGAGATCACCGACCTCGAACGCCAGACCATGGCCCGGGTCGCCCGCAGGCTGCTGCCGTTGCTGATCGCCTGCTATTTCGTCGCCTATCTCGATCGCGTGAATGTCGGGTTCGCCTCCCTCACGATGAACAAGGCGCTGGGTTTTTCCTCCTCGGTCTACGGCTTCGGCGGCGGCATCTTCTTCCTTGGCTACTTTATTTTCGAGGTGCCCAGTAACGTGCTGTTGAGCAAGGTGGGGGCCCGCCTGTGGATCGCCAGGATCCTGATCACGTGGGGCATCATCGCCGCCGGCACGGCGTTCATCGTTGGGCCGGTATCGTTCTGTTCGATCCGCTTCGCTCTGGGCATCGCCGAGGCCGGCTTTTTCCCTGGCATCATCCTGTATCTGACCTGGTGGTTCCCGTCCTTCTACCGGTCCCGCATCGTCGGCGTGTTCATGGCGGCCATCCCGCTGTCGAACATTCTCGGCTCGCTCGTCTCCGGTGTGCTGCTTAATCTCGATGGTTGGTTGGGGCTCGCCGGCTGGCAATGGCTGTTCATCCTCGAGGCCGCGCCGGCGGTCATTTTGGGTGTCGTGTTCTGGATCTACATGACCGACTGGCCCTCCGAGGCGCACTGGCTGGCGCCGGAGCAGCGGGCGTGGCTTGTCGCGCGGCTGGATTCCGAACGCGGCCAGCGCGAGGCGATCCGGCAGTACAGTTTGAGAGAGGCATTGCTGGACAAGCGCGTGTTGCTGCTCAGCCTGGTGTATTTCGGCGGCACGTTTTCTGGTTACGGGATCGTGTTGTTCCAACCTCAGATCGTTCATCGTCTGGCCGCCGGATTTGGCATGACCGGCGTGATCAACGCGATCCCTTACGTGTTCGCCGCGTGCGCGATGATCCTGTGGGGCCGTCATTCCGACCACACCGGAGAGCGGCCGCGCCACGTGGCCATCGCTTACTCGGTCGGCGCGATCGGCCTGATCGCCACCGCGATGATGACCGACCCGGTGCTGACGATGATGACGCTGGTGATCGCCGCGATGGGGCAGTCCTCCACTGGCCCGACGTTCTGGAGTCTGCCGACCGCGATGCTGTCGGGCACCGCGGCGGCCGGCGGCATCGCGCTGATCAACGCGTTGGGCAACCTCGGAGGCTTCTTCGGCCCCTACCTGTTCGGACTGGTCAAGGATGCCACTGGCGGCAGCTTTATGTTCGCGCTGATGGTGATCGCGCTCGGGCCAATCATGTCGGCCGCGATCGTGCTGGCCCTGGGGCACGACCGGCGGCTGGAGCACATCCCGATGCGGCAGGCTTCGACGGGCCGTTAGGGCGTCCCGCCCCGACGGATCGCCGCCGGGGAACTGGCCGCCCCGGCGATCCGTCGGGTCAGGCGAAGATCTCCGCCAGCCGCCGGATCGAGCCGAGCACGCGCTCCTGCCCGAGACCAGGCCATTGGACGCGCATGATGAAGTGGTTGACGCCGAGTGTTTCGCGCCAACGAGCGATTTCCTCCTTCACGGAGACCTTGTCGCCGATGATGAACCGATCGCGGGCCATTTCCTCGAAGGTCATGTTCGCGGTCGGACTTTCCATGCCCCAGGCGGCGTAGGAGTTGTATTTGTATTCCAGCGCCGCGCGGCATTCCTCCATCGCCGTGGCGTGGCTGGTGCCGACATAACATTCGCGCGCGATCGGAAATTCCTCGACGGTCTTGCCGAGCGACGCGAGGGTGTCGCGGTAGACCCGCATCAGTGGCTCGGTGGCGCCGAGGGTCGTCGCATTGGCGATCAGCCAGGCGTCCCCGATGCGCGCCGCGCGCCTGACGGCGGCTTCGACGAGGCCGGCGACCCAGACCGGCGGTCCGCCGGGGCGATATGGTTTCAGGCTGATCCCGTGGTCCTTGACCGAATAAAACCGTCCCTGAAAGGTGATTTTGCCGCCGGCCCACAGCGCGCGCATCAACTGGACGCTTTCGGTGAAACGCGCGGCTCGTTCCTTGAGCGAAATGCCGAACGCGTCGAACTCGCCCTCGCGATAGCCCAGGCCGACGCCAAGCACGAAGTTGCCTTCGCTGAGGACGTCGAGCGTGGCGGATTCCTCGGCGACATGGACCGGGTTGAGCAGCGGCAGCAGCAAGATGTTGCCGCCGATCGTCATGCCCTTCGCCTCCGGCAACAGGTACGCCATCAGCGGTGCGATCTGCAGCATCTGCAGCGGTTCGGTCAGGTAATGGTGCGGAAACAACAGCGAGGCAAACCCGGACGCTCGGGCCACACGGACCTGCTCGACCAGCTCGGGCACCCGCGCCGCGACGTTGTCGCCTTCAGGAAACTGGGTGTTGAGGAAGATGCCGACTTTCATGGGGGCCTCTCGGATGCGATGACCGCGCGTGAGCACGCCCGGCGTGGCCGTGCTACCACGTTGGTTTCGAGGCTCAAAAGTCAGCGGCGGAATTGGGTTGGTCTGACCCACCGACCCCGAAAATGGCGATCCCCGGATTTTTTTGCATCGACCGGGAACCGGCGCGTCAGCAGCGCGTTGACATCTCGCGCGTGGAATCTGTCCCCCGCGCAGCCCAACCCCCCTCCTGGGCGCGCGGTTTGCCTTAACGGCGACGCGCGCCTCTTTTTTTTTGCCGGGGACGGATGGCGGGGGTGGTCGGGGTCGATTTCCCTGGCGCTATTCCGTTCACGGGCCGCCGGACGGGCGATCCGCGAGTCTCACGCGTCGTTTTCGGTGCGCGCGAGAGGGGCGGTTTTTGTTTGGGTGATGCCGCCGAGATTGGTGGGAGCGCGGGGTGAGTTCCGGGGCAAGATGGTGCCGGGTGAGGGATTTGAACCCCCGACCTTCGGTTTACAAAACCGCTGCACTACCACTGTGCTAACCCGGCATTTCAAGAACGCAATACTATAACGACTTTGTATCATTCGGCGTTGAACCGCCGTTCCCGCGGGTCCAACGAACGCATTTAACCCCCGGTCGCCGGGCTTTCTAACTCATCCAACTCGCCCGCGGCAAATCAACCAACGCACCTGACCTTGCGCGCTCCCGGACGTCTCACCCATCCGATGCTGACCTGGGCCGAGACACACCGGCCGGCGCGAGACGCCATACGTAACGATCCCATGTGAGTCCGACCACCTCCATCCGGCCGTCGGCTCGAACGCCAAACCGCTCGGCGACCCGGCGCGAGCGGGTGTTGTCCGGCAGAATCGCCGAGACCACATACGACAGGCGTAGAACGTCACGCGCGTAATCGCGCACGCATCCAACGGCTTCGGTCGCGAACCCCTGGCCCCAGACGGCCGGGTCGAACGTGTAACCCAGTTCGCACTCGAATGTCAGCGTCACGCCGGCGGGTGCCTCCATGTCGCCGAACCATCCTCTGCGCAGCCGGTCCTTGGGCGTCGCGGATTCGACGGCAAGGTCCATCAGGCCGCAGCGTCCGATCAACGCACCGTCCTCCTTGCGGATGACCGCGAGATAGCCGAGCGCGCAGTGTTCGTAGCTCTCGAGGGTGGTCCGCAGCCACGCGGCCGTCGCTTCGGGTGAGCGCGGCCGGCCCTCGGGCCAAAGATAGCGCGCGACCTCGGGAAGCGCGTGGATACGCGTGTAGAACGGCAGATCGGCGGGCTGGATCCGCCGGAGCACAAGGCGAGCCGTCTCCAGCCGGTCCGTGCCATGCGCCAGGGTCATGTTGGCGATCCCTCCCCGCCGGCTCTTTACCGGTCCGGCGCGTTCCTGGACGACTCAAGGCGGGCAATCAGGTGGTGGCGCGCAGCGCGCTTGCGCGGGGGTGTAACGCGGCAGACCCAGATTGTCGCGTAACGTCGTTCCCTCGGTACTCCGTGCGAAACAAACCCCGGCGCTGTAATTCCGGCACCACCAGATCGGCGAAGTCCACCAGTCCGCCCGGCAGATGCGACGGACAAATGTTGAAGCCGTCCGCCGCGCCCGCTTCGAACCAACTCTGCATATCGTCGGCGATCTGTTCGGGCGTGCCAACGAGCACCCGTCCACCGTTCCCCGCCGCCATGAATTCATAGAGATCGCGGATGCTCATGCTCTCGCTCCGGGCCATGCGCGCCAGACCGGCGCCCATGCTGCGAAGGGGGACGTCGTCTCCGGGGACGGGTACCGGACCCTCGATGGGATGGTGCGACAAATCGCCGAGGTAGTTGTACAAAATCGCCAGTCCCACCCTGGGGTGTATCAATCCGCGCATCGCATCGTATTTGGCGCGCGCCGCCGCCTCGGTCGCGCCGACATACGGCGTGAAGCCGGGTAATATCTTCACCGCGTCAGGCGCTCGTCCATGCCGGATCGCGCGGCGTTTGACCGACGCATAATAGTCCTGAGCCGACGCCAGATCGAACGCCATCGCATAGACGACATCGGCATGGGCACCGGCGATTTCCTGCCCCTGCTCGGCCGCTCCGGCCTGCACCAGGACCGGGCGGCCCTGTGGCGTGGGCGCGGAACTCAAAGGCCCACGCACGGAGAAATGCTTACCCTTGTGGTTCAGCACATGCAGTTTCGCCGGATCGAAGTACAGCCCGCTCGCTTTGTCGCGCACAAGCGCGTCATCTTCCCAACTGTCCCACAGCCCGGTCACGACCTGGACGAATTCGGCCGCCCGCTCATAGCGCGTGTCGTAGTCCAGGTGCTTGTCGCGCCCGAAGTTGCGTGCCTCCTCATCCGACCAGGAGGTCACGATGTTCCAGCCGGCGCGGCCGCCGCTGATATGGTCGAGCGAGGCGTATTTGCGCGCGATATGATATGGCTCGTTGTAGGTCGTCGAGGCGGTCGCCACGAGGCCGATATGCGCGGTGTGGGTCGCGATGGCGGATAGCAGCGTCAGTGGCTCCAGTTCGACGGTCTGCGGCGAACGGCACAATGAGCCCTCGGGTTCATCGCGGACGCGGATCCCGATGCCATCGGCGAAAAAGACCATGTCGAATTTCGCGCGCTCGGCGATCAACGCGGTGTTGAGGAAGTAGCGGTAATCGAGCGTGCCGGCCTCGGGCACCTCCGGATGCCGCCAGGCGCCCAGATGGTAACCGTGGTAGCGCATCGAAACGCCCAGTCGCATCTGTCTGGTCATCTCAGGTCATGCCCACGGCGACCGCCGGGCCTTTGCTTTTTTTCACCTCGTTGCATCATCCCCTGGTGTGCCCATGCCGCGCGCGATGCGAAGGGTGCCACGGCAACAGCAACGTTTCGGCGAACTCGACCGTGTAGAACAGCATCGTTCCGAGCAATCCCAGCATGACCAGCGCGGCGAACACGCGCGTCGTATCGAACTGGCCCTCGGCGATCAGGATGACGGTTCCCAGTCCGTCCGAGCCCGCGACGAACTCGCCGACGATGGCGCCGACCAGCGCGAAACTGATCCCGACCTTCATCCCGGCGAACAACGTCGGCAGCGCGTTCGGCAGCCGTATCTTCCACAGCACCGCGATGGGACGCGCCCGGCTGACGTACGCCATGGCGAGAATGTCCGGGTCGACCGAACGCAATCCGAGCACCATGTCCACGACGATGGAGAAGATCGCCAGCATCAGCGCGATGGCGATTTTCGGCTCCATGCCCGTGCCCATCCAGATCACGAACAGCGGCGCCAGCGCGACCTTCGGCAAACTGTTGAGCGCCACGAGCAAGGTATAAATCACCCGCTCCAGCGTGCGCGAATAGACGATGCCGATCGCCAGCGTCACGCCCAGCAGCACCGCCAGCACAAAGCCCGACACGGTGGTCAGCAGCGTGTCGCCGGATTGCCGCAGATAGAACCACGGCGAGGACGCGATCTCGGTGACGATGCGCGACGGCGCAGGCAACAGGATCGGCTGCACGTGCGACAACCGCACCGCCGCCTCCCAAAGCGCAACCATACCGCCGAGAACGAGCAACGTGCCGCGCAGGCTCGCCACGGTGGCCCAAGGGGACGAGCCGGGTTTGGCGGCGCCGGCTTCGTTCAGGCCCGCGCGACGCCGAGTTCTTCGAACACGCCCCGCAGATGCGTCAGATACGCCGCGAACTCCGGTGTCCCCTGCACCGACAGAGGCCTCGGCCGCGGCAGATCGATCGAAACGATCTCCCGCACCCGGCCCGGCCCCGGCGTCATCACCACGACCCGGTCCGACAGGAAGATCGCCTCGGCGATCGAATGGGTCACGAACAGCACCGTGCGTCTCGCTGTCTGCCATATGCGGGTCAGCTCCACGTTGAGGTCGTCGCGGGTCATGGCATCGAGCGCGCCAAACGGCTCGTCCATCAGCAGCAGCATCGGCTCGGTGAGCAATGCGCGGCAGATCGCGGCGCGTTGGCGCATGCCGCCCGACAGCTCCCACGGGTGATGGGCGACGAAGCCGCCGAGACCGAACCGTTCCAGCAGTTCCATCGCGCGCGGTGTTTGCGCGCGCCGGTCGAGCCCCTGAAATTCCGCCATGATCAGGACGTTGTCGAGCACCGTACGCCAGTCCAGCAGAAGGTCGCGCTGGAACACCATGCCGAGGCCCGGCGGCGGTCCGTCCACCGGTTCGCCCCGGACGAGAAGCGCGCCGCTGGTGAGGTCCTCGAGTCCGGCAACGCATTTCAGCAGCGTGCTCTTGCCGCAACCGGAAGGACCGAGCAGGGAGACGAACTCTCCATCGGCGACACTGAGCGTGACGTCGCGCAGCGCGATCACCTCGCCACGCCGCGACGGGTAGACCTTGCCGCCGTCGCGAACCTCGACGCAGGCGGTCAACCGATCATCTCGTTGGTGTAAAAATCGCCGGCGTTGAGACCGGGTTTGACCACACCCGCCGCGACCTGGGTGGCGATACCCGCATCCCAGTCAACCTCCGATTGCCAGCCGATCGGTTTGTCCATCGTCGAGGGCGTGTCGAACGTGGTGAGAGAAAGCCGCAGTTGCTCGCGCAGGATATCGGGGTCGAGGCGGGCGTCGGGCCGCTGCCTGATTGTCGCTGCGACCCCGTCGTCGAGATGGCCGTCGCGCAACCACGCCCAGGACTTTTGCTGTACTTGAACCAGACGGCGCAGGGCGTCGCGTTTCGACTTCAGGATCGCATCCGACGCCACGAGGCCGTAGCTCGGGAGATGGATACCGCCATCGCTGGCCATCAGGGCTTTCGACGGTCGTGCCTTTTGCGCCACCGGCAGCGCGCTGCCCAATATCGACATCAGCCCGTCCGCGCGCCCGGCGGTGTAAGTGCCGAACAGCGCCGAAGGATCGACGAGCATGATGGTGGCGGTGTCTCGGGTGAGGCCGCCCGACTTCAACCAGAGATCGACGAACGGTGCCCAGGGACTGGCCGCGAATACCACGATGCTCTTGCCGCGGAAGTCCGCCACCTTGCTCAGGCCACTGTCTTTCGGGACGATCACCGCGAGGTCGGTGGCACGGCCGAAACCGGCGAATGCCTTGAGCCGCGCGCCGCTTGCCGCCGCCTGGGTCAGCAATCCGACCTGGATCTGGCCCACATCGAACTGACCGGCGTTGACCAGTTGCAGCGTGTTGGCCGAACCGCGCCCGTCCCGCACGTCCACGTCCAGGCCGGAATCCTTGAACCAGCCATTGACGTTGGCGAGGTGCATCGCCGCGTGCAGGCCCCACGGAAAGAAATCGAGTTTCACGGATAGCGCATCGGCTGCCCGCGCGATGTGGGGAACGGCGAGGGCTCCGGCTCCCGCCAAAATGGCGCGGCGGGACAACGCCTGGCGTCGTATGACAGGTTTGGTCGCGGGATGGTCGAACGTCACGCTGCCCTCCTTCAGGTTGAGCTGCGATCCGGCGTTCCCCATGCCGCGAGTACCTGATCGACCCGCTTCGCGATTGAGGTAGCGAAGTCCCCGCGGCGGGTGATGTCAATAGGGTCTGCCGCGTTGCTTCGTCAGGGATGCAAGGTTCTGGAGAAGAAACGCACCACGTCCCGATTGAAGGTTCGGTGGAATGCCACGCGATTGAAGCCGCCGCGCTCCCGGCAGATCGTGGGCACGACACTGGGCCAGAACATCGCTGCAAGGCGCCAGGAAATCGAAATGGTCGGCGCCGGCGACGACATGGTGACTCCGGTTGGTGCGGCAAGGCATCGCGCACCGGCTCGGCATAATCGGGAGACGGCAGGATGGTGTCGTCGCCGGCGCGCCAGAGCTGCACCGGGATCCCCACGTTTTTAAGTCCCTGATGCGTGAAGGTGAAGCCGATCGCGGGCGCCGCGATCACGGCGGCCTTGATGCGCGGATCGGCGATCCAGTCGGTATCGCTGACCTTGGCGTCGGCCGGCACCGGATGTGCCGCCAGTAGCCTGCACACATAGGTTTGGGCGTGCTTCACGCAGTCCGGTGGCACGAGGGTCAGGTCGGGAACTCCGCCGCTGGACACGAGCACGGTAAATCCGCCGGCGGAGAATTCCGAACGCTCCGACCTTGGCCGCGTCGATCGCGGTCACCCGGACCAGTCCGTCAGCATATAGCTGATGACGGCATGGAGAGCCCGCGGGCGAGGCACCAGGTTCGTCGCCTGGCTTTGATCCAGGTAGTTATCCCCCGTGTGAGTGACCGCGGCGACGACAAATCCCGCATGCGCCAAAGCCAGCGCGGTATCGTAATGACTTTCAAAGGTTCCGCCATTGCCATGCGACATCACGATCAAGGGATGCGAGCCGCGACCGACGGCCGCGTCCGGTGCGACGACCTGGGTGAACAGCCCCACATCGTGTTCCGCCGCGGTCGTTTTGGCCGGATACCAGATGCCCACCCGCAACGCATCGGACGGCGGATCCGGCACGCTGACGACGGCGAATCCCACGCTGTCGGCCCGCGCCACGCGCATCGAGATACCGATGAGCAGAATGAGCCACCCTGATCGGCGTAGCCATGTTCCCCGGTTCCGGGGTGCCACCCTATTCCGCCGCCGCGAGCCGCGTGCGGGCTGGATACAACGCGCGGAATCTCTCCTGCGTGTAGAGATCGGACCAGTTGGCCAGGCTCCGGTCGGTCACCTGACGCGGATCGTAGCCGCGTTCCGGAGATCTGCATCCGCTTGCCGCCGATATGCACGTGCCTGATACGGCTCTTATCTTGCAGGATCGCAATGTTCTCCAGCGGGGACCCATCGACGGCGATGAAATCGGCGAGGCGGCCGCTTTCCAGCACGCCGATCCGGCCGCCGTTCGCCATGAACCGCGCGGTCACCGAAGTCGCACAGCGCAGTGCCTCCGCCGGCGAAAAGCCCAGATCGCGAACGAAAATTTCCAGCTCCATCGCGTGCCATTCGCCATAGGGCGTCACCGCGAAGCCGGAGTCGGTGCCGGTCATCATCGGAATGCCGGCCTTGCGCGCCTTGTGCATGTTCTCGCAGGCAATGGCGTATTCGGCTTCCACGGCGGAGGGGCGGCCCTTGATCGCGGCCGGCTCGTGCGGTTGGGTGAAGTCGATGATGTTGCGCGGAAAGGTCATGGTCGGGCCGATCGCGCAGCCGGATTTCAGCATCGCGTCGATGCACTCGTCATCGAGGTAAGTGGCGTGGAAGATCAGATCCACGCCGGCGCGCGCGGAATACAGTGTCGCCTCCTTGCCACGCGCGTGCACCACGACGCGTTTGCCGAGGCGATGCGCCTCGTTGACCATCGTCGTCGTCTCATCCTGGTTGAACGCCGCGACCAGCGAGCCATCGTCGCGGGTTTGAATGCCGTCCATCGCCAGCTTGATGCAATCGACGCCGTTCTTGACCTGCACACGGATTTCCTCGATCGCCTCGTCTTTGTTCGTGACCAGGCGACCGATCGAGGTGTCCGGCACGCCGATCCACGTCGGATACCAGTCGGTCAGCCCCTGCCGGGTGGTCAGATAGCGTCCGGCGGCGGTGACACGCGGACCCTCGAACAAGCCGAAATTGATCGCGTTGCGAACCGACAGGCTGATCTGGCCCGCATCGCCCGGTGCGCAGATCGAGGTATAGCCGGCGGCGACCACTTTCTGCGCGAAGAACAATCCACGCAGCGCGCGAAACTCCATCGGCTGATAAAGGTCGATGTCCTCTTCGCTTTTGGCGTTGCCGTAGGCGAGGTGCGTGTGCACGTCGAGCAGGCCGGGCATCACGAACAGGCCGGAATAGTCCAGCACCGTGTCATGCACGCTGACCGGCGGCGCTTCGGCGGTATCGCTCACGAAGGCGATCTTGCCATCCTCGCCGAAGCCGATCGTGACGTTGGTTCGTGTCGCCGTCTCATCGCCAGCGAACAACGTGCCGCATCGCACATGGGTTGTCATGTCGCGTCTCCTGGATCGGGTGCTCACTCACGTTAGACGGTTTCCCGAGCGGCTTGCACTATCCGAATCCGGGCATGGCGTGGACCGGCCGGGTTCATCACGCAGGCCCTACGGGTCCGGTGTGCCGATCCATTCGCTCCATGCGCCGTGAGGATCGGTCCACGCCGTTGGCTCGCCATCGACCGCGAGCAGGAACGCGCCGCGCCGTACCGGGGTGCGCAGCCGGGCGGCGATATCGGGAAACACGAACGGCGCTTCGTTGCTGATCCACGTCGCGTTGAGGTCGCGCACCGCGCGGGCGAACCGGGCGCGCGCTTCGGGATCCGTGATATAAGCCAGCACCGCGGTGTGGAACACGACCAACGCCGCGTCCGGCGGAGCCCCCGCCGCGAGCGAGGGCAGCGCCGTCAGCAGGTCCCCGCCGACAATCCGCGGCGGGTCGGCGCGCGCGACGGCGACCGCGGCGCGCAGCCGGTTGGCACGCTCGGGCTGATCCGGCCAGACCAGTGCCTCCAACCAGGCCACGTCGTCGTCGTTTCGCACGTCGAGCGGATTGAGATCGAGACCGGCGCGCCAGACAATTTCCGGCGCGACGGCCGGAACCGGCGTCATGGCATCGAGGCGGCATGGAAACCGCGGTTCCGGCCCGAACGGCGCATGTCCGGCGTACGCGTAACCGTAATGATCCGGCAGCAGACAGAGACCCGCCGACGCGCCGACCTCGATCAGCGCCAGGGGGCCGCCGAGCCGCGCCAGAACCGGCAGCAGCACGGCGCACCGGCCGGGTTCGTTGGTCTGGGTGCGGCGGGTCAGCATCTCCGCGCGGATCGCCGCCTTTCGCGTGACGAATGCCGCGTGAAAAGCGTCCGGGTCCACCGGCGTACCGCAGACGAAACGAACGGCGGCGAGCAGCAGGTTGGGTTGTTGCCGCTCCGGCGGAAGTTCCGCGAGGAACGCCAGGATCTCGGCATCCGCGGCGACGCCGTTGGCCAGCGCCTCGTACAGCGGCGAGTGGCCGCGGGCCTCGGTTTCGGCGAAGCGACGGAACCGTTTGGCGATGGCTTCGGTCATGATCCGATGTCCGAACCTGTCGCGGCGCTGCCGGGAGCGGGTGCCCCGGTCAGCGCGCGCGCACGAACTGAAACACACACAGGGCAACCAGCATCGCGGCGGCACCGAGCGACTGCAAGGGGGTCAAACTTTCCCCAAGCAGCAGGATGCTGAGCGTGGTCGTGACCAATGGTTCCAGGTTCATGATGAACGCGGTGCGAAACGGACCGATGCGATTGGTGGAAATGTAGATCAATAACGTCGAGAGCGTGCTGCCCACGCTGGTGCCGGCGAACGCGGCCCATCCGAGCGGGCTGTTCGGTGCCCACCAGTCGCCGACCGTCACGGAGCCAATCAGGAACAGCAAGGTCGAGGGCACCATCGAATACCAGGTGGTCACCCGCGCATCGGTGCCATTGAGATAAGCGCGGGTCATCAGCAACGAAACGACGCGAAATCCGGCGGCGCCCAGCGCCCAGGCGATGCCGAGGCCGGAGAGGCTGTGGTATTCGGAGCCGAGCATGAGCGCGAGGCCAAGAAACGCCGCCACCGCCGTCAACAGCGCGGGCCAGCCGAGACGATCGACGCCGGTGAGCGCTCCACCGATTCCGGTCATCAGCGGATAGGCGAAATAGGCCAGGATCGCGATGGAGACCGGCAGCAGGGAGATCGCCTTCATCAGGCCAAACATCGTGCCGGCGAACAGCACGCCGATGACGCAGGCGATCCATCGTTGCCGATATGAATGCCAGACCGGCGGCGGTTGAACGCGGAGCCACACGGCCATGAATGCGACCACGAGCAAACCGCGCAACGTGACCATCGTCATCACATCCATGCCGGAGGCGAAGACGATCTTGATCAGGATATCGACACTGCTGAACGACAACGCCGCCACGACGCCCGGCCACAACTCTCCGACCGGGCTTTTTTGGGCGAGACTCGCTGAACTCATGGCGCGATCGGGCCGCGTGGGGCCGGGCGGCGTTGGGCTGGGTGACGGTAGGGCGGGTGGCCGGGATACGGGCGCGCGGAACGGCGGTTCGTCGCCAGCCGCGCTCGCGCGCGGACACGTTTCCCCATGCCGGCCAGCGCCGGAGATTTGGCCACGACGGTTCCTCCCGTTTCGTTCGCTGACTGTGCCATGGGCATGGGCGGTGGCCTATGGGGCCGCGCTGCTCGTTGAACAACGCGCCCATGCGCGCCGCGTGGCTTATGGTCCCCAGTCGTACAGGAACGCTTCCACGACGGACAAAAAGCCGGCCGGATTGTCGGCGTGCAACCAATGACCCGCGTTCTTCACGCTAACGAAACGGGCGGCGGGAAACAGGGCACGAATCGCCGGCCGATGCCCAGGTTGCACGTAGTCGGAGTTCGCTCCGGACACGAACAGTGTCGGGCCGGTGTAGGTGCCGTCCGGGGTCTCCCAACCTTCGAGATCAGGGATCGCGGCGGCAATCTCCTCCAGGCCGATGCGCCAGCGCGGCTGGGCTCCGAATTGCAGGTTCTGAATCAGGAACGTACGCACAGCCGGGACGGGGACGGCATCCGCGAGTGCCGCCTCGGCGTCCGCGCGGGTCAGGACCTGGGCGCAGCGGGATCGCGCGCATCGCGTCGGCGACGGACTCGTTCTCATGCCGATATGGAACCGGTGCGATGTCGGCGACCAGCAACCGGCCAACTCGCGCGGGCGCGGCGACGGCGAGGGTCATCGCGGTCTTGCCGCCCATCGAATGACCGATGACCGCGGCGCGCTCGACGCCAAGCGCATCGAGCGTTTCCAACACGTCGGCGGCGAGGGTCGGGTAGTCCATTCCCGGTTCGTGCGGGCTGGCACCATGATTGCGCGCGTCCATCGCGATGACACGAAACAGCGGAGTCAGGGCGCGCTGGATCGTGCCGAAATTACGGGCGCTGCCGAACAGGCCGTGCAGCAGAACCACGGGAGGGCCGGAGCCGGAGTCGATCACGTTGAGACGCATGGCGATTCTCAGGCACCTCGGAACAACTGGTCAAAGTCTTCGAGCGGAAAGCTCTTCAGAGCGCGGAATCGCCCTGGCCACCGCCCACGGCCCCCATCGCCATCAGCACCCCCGCCTGGCAGGGCTCGATTACCGGCAGTCCCACCGCCTCCGCGAGCGCGGCACGATGATGCGCCATCCCGGTGCAGCCCAGTACCACCACGCCCGCCCCGGCGCTCGCGAGTTCCCGTCCCGCGGCGATCAGCCGGGCGCGCGCCATGCCCGGATCGAGCAATTCTTCCAGCGTCACGTTCAGCGCCACCTCGGCGGCGAGCCGGTCCGCCACGCCCATCGAGCGCAACGCCAGCATGTGCCGCGCCTTCGACGCCTCGACGATGGCGATCACGCCAAACCGTTCCGCCCGCGCCACCGCCGCCGCCACGGCCGAACGGAACACGCCAAATACGGGTCGGTCGGTGACCGCGCGCGCCGCCTCGATCCCTGGATCGGAGGCGCACGCGATCACGTAAGCGTCCGCGGGGTCTCGGGTTATCAGGCGGCACATCGGATCGACCACCGCGTGCCAGTCGCGCCAGGCGTAAATCGCCGGCGGGCCCTCCCGCAGCGTCGCGACCTCCAGCGCCGGACCGCCCGCGAACCGGAACGGTGCGACCGCCGCGTCGATCCCCGCCGAGCAATCGACGGAGCAATTCGGATTGATCACCAGAATGCGTGCCATCTCCGCACCATTCCGCCAGAATTCCTTCCGCGCAACCCTCGCACCCACCGACCGGGGTGGTGTTGCACCGCAGCATTGACTATCTGATGAACAGCCAGTCGCGAGGACCGATCATGACCACGGAACGGTGGGAACCCGACCGCTCGACGCCGCCCAACCCCTGGCCGATGCCGACCATGGGCGCGGCGATCGGGCGTGGCCTGCGCGGGAAGTGTCCGGCGTGCGGAAAAGGTAAGATATTCAACGGGTTCCTGAAGGTCGCGGCGGAGTGCGAGTCATGCGGCGCGCCGCTCGGCCTGGCACGGGCGGACGACGCGCCGCCCTATTTCACCATTCTGATCGTCGGCCACATCATCATTCCCCTGCTGTTCATCGTCGAGCGGTCCACGGATCAGCTCCCGCTGTGGATCATGTCGGCGATTTTCCTGCCATTGACGCTGGCGCTGTCCGTGGGACTGATCCGGCCGATCAAAGGCGGCACGGTCGGGATGATGCTCAATCTGAACATGCTGAAGTCCGATCCCACGGCGATGTGACCGCGGTCCCGGCAGCATGAGCTTCCTTCCGACATGACGATCCAGCGCGTCATCCTGGACGATGATTCCCGGGGGACGTTGCCGCCGTTCATCGAAGCCGACCGCGAGCAGGCGGTCGCCGACCTCGCCGCCGCCAACCATTTCCGCGTGTTTGGACGCGACGGCGCGCAAACCGAGGGGCCCTACATCCTGCATCTGAGCATCGCCGACGGCAGGCTGGTGTTCGACATTCACGACGGCGACGACACGCCGCTGATCGCCATCGGGCTCGCGCTTGGGCCGTTTCGCCGGCTGGTGAAGGACTACCAAATGCTCGTCGACAGCCACATCAAGGCGGTCGAGGAAGGTCGCGAGGCGCGCATTCAGGCGATCGATATGGGCCGCCGCGGCCTGCACAACGAAGGCGCCGCGCTGATGACCGAGCGGCTGGCCGGGAAGATCGACATCGATTTCGATACCGCGCGCCGGTTGTTCACGCTGGTCTGCGTACTGGCGCAACGGGTGTCGGCGCGATAATACCGGTGTCGGACACGTCGCGACCGGCGGCGGGCCACTCCGTCCATTGTCGCGGGCGCTGGCAATGACGCTGACGCGGCGGTACGTCACGCCTTGGACGGTTGGCACGCTTTGGACGGTTGGCGCGAAACGCCGGCCATGAAGGTTGCTCGATGAAGGTTGGCGGCATCGCGTATCGCTCGGTGTGGGTGAGCCCGGACGACGGGTGGTCGGTGCGCATCTTCGACCAGACCAAACTGCCGTGGTCGCTGGACATCCTGCGCCTGACCTCACGCGATCAGGCGGCGCACGCGATCCGCTCCATGCAGACCCGCGGCGCGCCATTGATCGGCGCGGTCGCCGCGTACGGGCTTTGCCTCGCGCTGCGCGAGGACGCTTCGACCGAGGCGATGGAACGCGACGCGTCCGTGCTCGCCGGGACCCGGCCCACGGCGATCAATCTGCGTTGGGCGCTGGATCGGATGCTGACCCGGTTGCGCAACACCGCGCCGTCCGGGCGGGTCGCCGCCGCCTATGCCGAGGCCGCCGCCATCGCCGATGAGGACGCCGCGCAGAACGCGGCGATCGGCCGTCACGGCCTGCCGCTGATGGAGGAAAAGGCCGCCAAGGGGCACGTCAACGTGCTGACCCATTGCAATGCGGGCTGGCTCGCGACGGTAGACTGGGGCACGGCCCTGGCGCCGATCTACATGGCGCACGACGCCGGGATCGACATCCATGTCTGGGTCGATGAAACTCGCCCCCGCAACCAGGGCGCCGCGCTCACCGCCTGGGAACTGGGCTCGCACGGCGTGAAACACACGGTGATCGCCGACAATGCCGGCGGCCATCTGATGCAGCACGGTATGGTGGATCTGGCGATCGTCGGAACCGATCGGGTTACCCGCGCCGGCGACGTCGCCAACAAGATCGGCACCTACCTCAAGGCGCTGGCCGCGCGCGACAACGACGTGCCGTTCTGGGTCGCGCTGCCGTCGACCACGATCGACTGGACGGTCGCCGACGGGGTGCGGGAAATTCCGATCGAGGAACGCTCGCCCGCCGAGGTGACCGACATCACCGGCCGGATGGCGGACGGCACCATCGCCACCGTCCGGGTCGCCGCGTCTGGCAGTCCGGGGGCCAATCCGGCCTTCGATGTGACGCCGGCCCGGTTGGTGACCGGCCTGATCACCGAACGCGGCCGGTGCGCCGCGAGCACGGAGGGGTTGCTTGGCCTGTTCCCCGAGCACCGCCCATAATCGTCTGACGCGGATCGTCCGCGTGATTCTGTTGGGGATTCCGCTCGTGTCGGGTTGCTCGAACCAGTCGCCGTACCCGCCGTTCTCGCGGGTTCCCTATCAGCGCTTCACGCGTGCCGCCGCCGTCGCCATCGCCCTGCGCGAATGGCGGCTGTTCGGCTCTTCGGTCAACGACGACGACCACCTGAACTGGGATAAGCCGGAACGCAACGAGGGCCTGTGGCAGCGCGTCGGCGAGTATTGGTACGTCGGCATGAACCCGGGCTCCCCTGAGTCGGGCTGGACCGGGAAGCACGACGGAAACGGGCATGTGTTCCCGCCGGAGGACGACGGCAAGTTCGCCTGGTCGGCGGCGTTCATCTCGTATGTGATGCGCATCGCCGGCGCCGGAAATGCGTTTCCCTACTCGCCCGATCACGCGTTTTATATCAACGCGGCGAAACGCATGAAGCTCGGGATCGATCACGGCTGGCTGGTGACGGCGGAGCGGCCTTCGGACTACGCGCCGCTGCCTGGCGACCTGATCTGCCACGGCCGCGACAATGCCGCCGCGTTGCGATACGACGATTTGCCGACCGCCGCGTTGTTCCCCTCGCATTGCGATATCGTCGTCGCCGGGCCGGGCCCGAGCCCGGTCGGCAATGCGATCAGCGTGATCGGCGGCAATGTTCAGGATACCGTGACGATGCGCCACGTGCCGGTGACGGCGGACGGCAAACTGGCGCGGCCGGATGGCGCGGTGGTCGATCCGCGGCAGCCGTGGTTCGCGGTGCTGCGCGTCCATGAACCGCCGGGGACCTGAGGCTACACGATCGGGCGACACAGTGGCGCCCGGTCGATCGGCGTGGCGCGATGGGCGGAGGGCTCACGATGATCGTCATGGACACGGCGCTGCTGAAAGCGAAGCTCGCCGGCGGCGATGCGATCGAGGGCGCGACCCTGGCCGATGTCGAATGGAGCGACCTGGACTGCGACAGCGCCGGCTTCAACGACTGCCTGATCGAGCAGGCGCAATTTTCCAACGTGATCTTCACGGGCGCGCGGTTCTCGCGCTGCCGGTTCCATCGCTGCCGGTTCGCGCGGTCCGATCTGACCGACGCGGAATTCGCGGACTGCGTGTTCACCGTGCGTGAGGATGCCCCGGCGGGTTGCTCATTCGCGTTCAGCGATCTGCGGCGCGCGCGATTCGTGAACTGCGATCTGTCGTTTTGCGAGATCGAACGGTCGGATTTATTTTCCGTCGAAGTGGAGCGCTGCAACCTGCGCGGTGCGCGATTCCACCGCGTGGACTTCAGCCACGCCTTCAGCCGGAAGGTCGTCGTGACCCGCGCGAGTTTTCGGGCCTGCAACCTGGAGCTCGCGGATCTGTCGGAAGCCCGTCTCGCCGATTGCGAATTCACCGAAAGCCGGTTTCGCGAGGCGGACCTGACCGGCGCCGACCTGACCGGCGCCGTGTTGCGCGATTGCGATCTGTTTCAGGCCGAACTCTCGGGCGCCAAACTCGCCGGCGCCGATCTGCGCGGCGCCGAGATCAGCGGGCTGAACCTGATGACGTTGGGCAGTTTCGCCGGCATGAAGATCAATCAGTCGCAGCAACACAATCTGCTGCTGGGGCTGGGCGTCGATGTCCATCCGGAGCCGGATTGAATGGCGGTTGGCGCCAACCGCTCAGGCCGCGCCGATCAGCCGCGCGACCCGGTGCAACGCCAGAACGTAACCCTGCGTGCCGCAGCCGGCGATGATCCCGGTCGCCACATGCGAAACGAACGAGTGATGGCGGAATTCCTCGCGTTGGTGAATGTTGGAGATGTGGACTTCCAGGATCGGCATCTCGCACATCTTCAACGCGTCCAGTACCGCGACCGAGGTGTGGCTGAACGCCGCCGGATTGATGACGATGCCGCCGGCGATCTCCCGCGCTTCATGGATCCAGTCGATGAGTTCGTATTCACGGTTGCTCTGGTGGCATCGGATCTCCAGGCCGAGCGCGGCAGCCGTCTCCCGGCATGAGGCTTCGACGTCGGCCAGGGTTTCGTGGCCATAGATCTCCGGCTGCCGTTTGCCCAGCAGGTTGAGGTTGGGGCCGTTGAGGACGAAGACGAGACGGGATTTCGGTGCGGGCGTCGCCATGACGATTTTCCTGTGGTTTTTTACCTGGTATCAGCCGGCGGAAACTCCGGCTCCCGGTACGCGGGCGTCATGAGCGGCCACCGGGCCGGTGACCGTGATCGCCTCGGACGCGCCGCTTCGTTCGCGCCCCTTCGCGTTCCCGACCCCGCCGGTTCACTTCTGCCGCCACGGCAAGCCCTCGGCCTTCCAGCCGGAGGTCACGCCACGGTGACCCGCCCGGTCCGGCGGTCCCTCGAACCCATCGGCGACGTTGTAGACGTTGGGGAAGCCCGCCGCGCGCGCCGCCTCGGCCGCCGCGAGGCTGCGCACCCCACTGCGGCACAGAAAGTAAATGTGGTGTTCCGCGGTAAAGCCGGCCTGCGCCAACTGATCCTCGAACGCGGCGTTGCGCTGCATTGAAGGATACACCTGCCAAGGCAACAGCACCGCCTGCTTGCCCGCGGTGGCGAGATCGGGCACGCCGACGAAGTTCCACTCCGCATCGGTGCGCACATCGACCAATTGCGCGCTGAGGGTTGGACTTCAGAGCTTCCCAGGTCTTTCCTGGCGGGACATTCTCGACCATGGTTCGCCACGCTCCACCGCTCATGAGGTTCGGATGACCGCGTTGTATCACGGCTCGACCTGGCAGGAAGACCTGACGGCGGCGATCGGCAACACGCCGCTGATCCGGCTGCGCCGCGCGTCCGAAGCGACCGGCTGCACCATTCTTGGCAAGGCGGAATTCATGAACCCGGGCGGATCGGTGAAGGATCGCGCCGGCCTGTTCATCATCGCCGACGCCGAGCAACGCGGCGTGCTGCAAGCCCGGCGGTTCCATCGTCGAAGGCACCGCCGGCAACACCGGCATCGGCCTGACCCTGGTCGGCAACGCCCGCGGCTATCGTTGCATCATCGTGATGCCGGAAACCCAGAGCAAGGAAAAGATCGACTTCCTGCGCATGATCGGCGCCGACCTGCGGCTGGTGCCCGCCAAACCGTATCGCGATCCCGGCAACTACGTGCACGTCTCCCGCCGCATGGCGGAGGAAACCGGCGCGGTCTGGGCCAATCAGTTCGACAACCTCGCCAATCGCGAGGGGCACCGCGCCTACCACGGCGGTCCGGAGATCTGGCAGCAGACCGGCGGCAGGATCGACGCCTTCACCTGCGCCTGCGGTACCGGCGGCACATTGGCGGGCATCGCGATGGCGCTGAAGGAAAAGAACCCCGGCATGCGGATCGTGCTCGCCGATTGCGAGGGCAGCGGACTGTATGGCTGGGTCAAGAGCCAACGACCTGAGCATCGCCGGTTCCTCGATCACCGAGGGGATCGGCAACAGCCGGGTGACCGCCAACATGGACGGCGCGCCGATCGACGATGCCGAACGCATCCCGGACGCCGAGGCGCTGGAACTGCATTTACGACGTGCTGATCCATGAAGGACTGTCGGTCGGCACGTCCTCCGGCATCAATATCGCCGCCGCGGTGCGGGTCGCGAAGTCTCTGGGACCGGGCCATACGGTGGTGACGATCCTGGCGGATGGCGGGGCGCGGTATGCGTCCAAGCTGTTCAATCCGCCGTTCCTCCGGGAGAAAGCTCTGCCGGTGCCGGCCTGGATGGCGTAGCCGCCGTTCGCCGTGATCGATCCGTGCGACAGCTACCGCCCATACCGCGCGAGCCGTAGCCCCGCTTCCCGAGCGAACGCCGAACGCATGGCCCAGACGAGGCGATCGCCTCACGCAAGGGAGTTGCCGTGATGGACACGTCGTTGCGCGATGCCGCGAAGGAGTATCTCGTCCGATACGGCGGCGACGTGTTCCCGAACCTTTTCGTCGCCGCGAAAGGAACCATCGTACGGGACGACACCGGACGGGAAATCCTCGATTTCACCTCGGGTCAGATGTGCGCGACGATTGGGCACAATCATCCCGCCATCGTCGCGGCGGTCCATTCCGCCAGCGCCAAGGCGTTTCATCTGTTCAGCGGCATGATCCCCGAGGTGGTCGCCGAACTCGGCCAAACCCTCGCGCGAGAGTGGATGCCGGCCGGTCTCACGAAGTCGCTGTTCATCAATACCGGCGCGGAAAGCAACGAGGCGGCGCTCCGCATGGCGAAGCTCCACACCGGCGGATACGAGGTACTGGCCGTCGGCGGCTCCTGGCACGGGGTGACGGGCGGCACCAGTTCGGTGTCGTTCGCCAGCGACCGCAAGGGCTATGGCGTGCCAATGCCGGGCGTGTTCGTGATGCCGGAGCCGAACGCCTACCGTCCCTATATTCAGGCGGACACGGAGGAGCAGTCCGCGCTCGCCTGTCTCGAACTCGGCCTGAAAATGTTCGACATGCAGTCGTCCGGCCGGCCGGCGGCGATCATCGTCGAACCGATCATCAGCGCCGGAGGCGTGCTGGTGCCGCCGGCGGCATATATGCGGGCGCTGCGCCGCGCGGCCGACGACCGCGGGATGCTGCTGATCTTCGACGAGGCGCAGACCGCGTTCGGCCGCATCGGCCATCGCACCGGCTCGGATTATTTCGGTGTCGTGCCCGACATCATGAGCGTTTCCAAGACATTGGGTGGCGGCCTGCCGCTGGCGGCGACAATCACCACGCCCGCCATCGAGGACAGCGTGCATCGCAAGGGCTTCAACTTCTACACCAGCCACGTGTCCGATCCGCTGCCGGCGGAAGTGGGCCTCGCGGTGCTGCGAGTGATCGCGGAGGAGCGCCTGGTCGAGCGTGCGCGGACCATCGGCGCTTATCTGCGCGAGCGTCTCGAGGAATTGCGGCAGCGTCACGAGGCGATCGGCGACGTGCGCGGCGAAGGCCTGCTGCTGGGTGTCGAACTGGTGCGGGACCGCGAGTCGCGTCACGCCACACCACGCCCTGGGGCAACTCACGACCCAGAAGTGCTTCGAGATGGGGCTCAGTATGAATATCCGCCGCCGCCCGGAGCGCGGGTCGGTGTGGCGGATCGCTCCGCCTTTGACGGTATCGACCGAGGAGATCGACCGCGCGGTGACCATTCTGGACCAGGCATTGCGCGAGAGCATGGACGAACTGACGGCGATCGGGTCGGCCTGACCGCACGCGTGCCCGGCGCGTCGGCGCGCGCCTTGCCGAATGGCCGGTCCCGGCACCCCGCGGGAAGTCGCGACGGGTCCCGACCGAGCGCCAGGCGTCCAGGCGTACGGCATAACCAGGCGAATCGCATAAGGAATTTTCCTGTGTAGACACGGCTCGATAGCGTGGATTTCTTGTTCGGTCCTCTTTTCGCATGAGGACTGCGATGCTTTCGATCTGGTCTTGTCTGGCCGAGCTTCCCGACCCCCGCAGCGGCAACGCCCGTCGACACAAGCTTCTGGATGTTTTGACGATCGCGCTGACCGCTTCGATATGCGGTGCTGAGAGTTGCGTCGACTTCGCCGATTTCGCGCGTGATCGGGAGGCTTTGTTCCGGGAATTTCTCGAACTCCCGGGTGGCTTGCCCAGCCACGACACGTTCTCGCGGCTGTTCCGGCTGCTGGATCCGGCGGCCTTCGCCGCCTGCTTCGCGAGCTTTCTGGGCGATCTCGGCCAGGCCGGACCTGGCGTCATCGCCATCGACGGCAAGACGATGCGCCGTTCGTTCGACCGGGCGGCGGGGAAGTCCGCCCTGCATGTCGTGACCGCCTTCGCGGCCGACACGCGGATGACGATCGGTCAGGTCGCGGCGGGTGATAAGGAAAGTGAGATCACCGCGGCCCGGTCGTTGCTCGGGCTGATCGATCTGACCGGAGCGCTGGTGACCGGCGACGCGTTGCATTGCCAGGGCGAAACCGCCCGTCTGATCAAGGATCGAGGCGGAGACTGGCTGTTCACGCTGAAGGCGAACCGTCCCGTGCAGCATGCCGAGGTGCGTGCCTGGTTCGCTGACCCGCTCAACCGACCCGATGGCGAATACACCACGACTGATGCCGATAATGGACGGATCGAGGTCCGCCGCCATGCCATCAGCCACGACGTGAGTTGGATGCGGTCGGACCGGCGCCATCCGGACGAGGCGCCAATGCCGGGTCTCGCCACGCTCGGCATGGTGGAGTCAACCGTGACCCGGGATGGAAAAACCTCGACCGAGCGCCGCTTTTACCTGTCCTCGGCCGCCCTCGACGCCACCGCCTTCGCGGCTGCCGTACGCGCGCACTGGCGGATCGAGAACTGCCTCCACTGGGTGCTGGACGTCGGCTTTGATGAGGATCGTGCCCGCAATCGCAAAGATCATGGGCCAGAGAACATCACGACATTACGGAAACTGGCACTCAATGTCCTGAGAACAGCCCGGCCGGACATCTCGATCCGAAGGAAACGCAAGCGCTCCGGCTGGTCTGACGAGTTCGCTCGATCGGTGCTCGGCCAAATGCGATAGCCCTGACGGCATAACACTCCCCGCTTGGCGCGCCGTGCCGCGCATTGCTACAGTGCGCGACCAAATCCCCCACGTACGCCCGCGACTGGGCTGCTCGGCTTAAAGGACAGGAACCGATGAAACTGCAGGCGGACCGCGCCACGTTGATGAAGGCCCTGGCCCATGTCCAGAGCGTGGTGGAGCGGCGCAACACGATCCCCATCCTCGCCAACGTCATGATCGCCGTGCGGGAGGGCAAACTCTCCCTCACCGCCACCGACATGGAAATCGCGATCGTGGAGGATGTGGCCGCCAGCACCACGCGCAACGGCGCCTGCACCGCGCCCGCCGCGACGTTGTATGAGATCGTCCGCCGGTTGCCCGACGGCGCGGAGGTGGAACTCGATCATCCCGGCGGTGACGCGCAACTGGCGCTGCGGGCCGGCCGTTACGCGACCAGCCTCGTGGTGCTGCCCGTCGAGGACTTCCCCGCCATGACGGCGGGCTCGCTGCCGCACCGGTTCAGCCTCTCGGCGCAGACCTTGCGCGGCCTGATCGATCGCACGCGCTTCGCCATCAGCACCGAGGAAACCCGTTACTATCTCAACGGCATCTACCTGCACGCGGCCGAGAGCGAGGGCACCAAGGTGCTGCGCGCGGTGGCGACGGATGGGCATCGCCTCGCCCGGGTCGAGGAGCCCTTGCCGGAAGGCGCCGCCTCGATGCCCGGGGTGATCATTCCGCGGAAAACCGTGAACGAGTTGCGCAAACTGCTGGACGAGGTGACCGGCAACGTGGAAATCGCGCTGTCCGACACGCGCATCCAGTTCCGCGCCGATCAGGTGCTGCTGACCAGCAAGTTGATCGACGGCACGTTCCCGGAATACGAGCGGGTCATTCCGCGCGGCAACGACAAGGTGCTGCGGGTCGGCAAGAAGGACTTCGCCGACGCGGTGGCCCGGGTGGCGGCGATCTCGGCCGAGCGGTCGCGTCCGGTGAAGCTGACCCTGGCGCGCGACCTGCTGGTGCTGTCCGCGTCGAGCCCCGAGCAGGGCACCGCGAGCGAGGAACTCGATGGCGGCCGGGTGACCTACGACTCGGGCCCGCTCGAGATCGGCTTCCAGGCTCGTTACCTGAACGACATCACCGACCAGATCGGCGAGCAGGTCGAATTCCGGTTCTCGGATGGCGCCGCGCCCACCGTGGTGCAGGACGCGGCGGACCCGAGCGGATTGTATGTGCTGATGCCGATGCGGGTGTGACGTTCTCGGCGACAGAATGATGTAACGCCGGCTCACCGTCATGTCCCCAACGCCGCCCAGCACCGGGATCGCGACGGGAGGATAGCAGCATGACCATGGCCAAACGTCAGATGCATCTGGGCGTTTTTGTCCTCGGCACCGGCAATCACTCGGCCGGGTGGCGCTTTGACGGCGCGGCGGCCAGTAACAACCAGTTGCCGGTGATCCAGGAAATCGCCCGCACCGCCGAGCGCGGCAGGTTCGACCTTTTGTTCGTCTCGGACGGGCTGGTCATGAACCCGGGCGACCATCCATCCTTCCTGTGCCGGTTCGAGCCGACGACGCTGATCTCGGTGCTCAGCGCGGTGACCACGCGGCTTGGTCTCGGCGCGACCGTGTCCTCCAGCTACAGCGAACCGTTCAACGTCGCGCGGATCTTTGCTTCGCTCGACCACATCAGCAACGGACGCGCCGCCTGGAATGTGGTGACCAGCACGCAGCCCGCCGCGGCGCTCAATTTCAGTCGCAAGGAGCAGATGGAGCACGAGCATCGTTACGAAGTCGCTCAGGAGTTCGTCGATGTCGTGAAGGGCTTGTGGAGCTGCTGGCGGGATGATGCGATCGTCGCGGACAAGGTGAGCGGACAGTTCATCGATGCGACGAAAGTGCGGCCGCTCAATCACGAAGGCCGGTTCTTTCAGGTCAAAGGCCCGATCAACATGGCGCGCTCGCCGCAGGGCCATCCGGTCATCATCCAGGCGGGCGGCTCTCCATCGGGGCTGGAACTGGCGGCACGGACCGCGGATGTCGTGTTCTCGGTGGTGCAGGAACTGGAGAGCGCCAAGGCCGCGTACGCCGACCTCAAAGGGCGCCTCGCCAAGTACGGCCGCACGCCGGATCAGCTTACGGTGTTGCCCGGCGTCATGCCGATCATTGGCGATACCGAGGCCGAGGCGAAGGCGAAACTCGCGCGGCTGCAGAGCTTTCTCACGGTCGAGAACGCGCTGGTGCTGGTCAGCGGCCGGCTGGGTTACGACGTGTCCGGGCATCCGCTCGACGGGCCGGTGCCGGCGCCGCCACTGGGGCAGGGCACGCGTACGTTTTCACGGGTACTCTTCGAAACCGCGCGGCGCGAGAACATGACGTTGCGCGACCTTTATAATCTCACCGCGGCCGCGCGTGGCCACTGGGTGCTGTGCGGCACCCCGCGGCGCATCGCCGACACGTTGGAGGAATGGTTCGTCGCGGGCGCCGCCGACGGCTATAACATCCTGCCGCCGTATTTCCCGGGCGCGTTCGATGATTTCGTCGATCGGGTCGTTCCCGAACTTCAACGCCGTGGATTGTTCCGGAACGATTACGAGGGCACGACGTTACGAGACCATTTCGGTCTACCGCGGGTGACGGATTAATTTTCCTTTAAGCGCGCGCCTTCAGCACGATTGAGCCCGGCGCGCGCACTCTTGAGCGAGCGGGGCGCCGAAATCGCGGCTGGTCACGTGGAACCGTACCCCGCCCGATGCGGTTAGCACACTGATCAGGACACTCTGATCGGTTTCGCCGGCATCGGGTCGGCGGCACGCGAACGAAATTTCCGGAGTTGCCTCGTGCGGATCAGTGTCGGATACGAAATCATTTACAATCATCCCGCCGCGACGCCGATGATGTTGGCGTTGCGCGTTCATCCGTCACGCGCGCCGGACCTGATCACGCCCGATGATCTCGTCACCGATCCGCCCGTCGATAGCAGAACGTTTCACGACGATTTTGGCAACCGCATCACGCGCATCATCGCGCCCGCCGGGGCGATTCGCCTTTTTACCCAGGCCATCGTGCGCGATTCCGGTCTGCCCGACCCGGTCGTCCCAAACGCCGTGCAACACGCGGTCGAGGATTTGCCGGACGATACCTTGTTGTTTCTCCGCGGCAGCCGCTATTGCGACACCGACCATTTGTCGCAGGCCGCGTGGAACCTGTTCGGGACCACGCCTCTGGGTTGGGGTCGCGTGCAGGCGATCTGCGATTTCGTCCACGGTCATCTGGCCTTCGGCTACCACCACGCGCGCCCAACCCGAACCGCGTGGGAGGCATTTCAGGAAGGCGCCGGCGTGTGCCGGGATTTCGCGCATCTCGCGATCGCGCTGTGCCGCTGCATGAACATTCCGGCGCGCTACTGCACCGGCTATCTGGGGGACATCGGCATCCCGCCCATGGACTCGCCGATGGATTTTTCCGGGTGGTTCGAGGTGTACCTCGAGAACCAATGGTACACGTTCGATGCCCGCTTCAACACGCCGAGGATTGGCCGGATTGTCATCGCCCGCGGCCGCGATGCGGCGGACGTCGCGATCTCCACCGCGTTTGGCCAGAGCACGTTGCTGAGTTTCAAGGTCTTTACCGACGAACTGGTAGACGAGCCCGCCTGATCGCCGCGGCGTCCGGCGCTCCTGGCGGGGCCCCGGTTCGCGGCGTCTTCGGACCGCGCGGGATTCCCGCATTCGCGCCCGGACGCATGGACGATCGGCATCAAGGTGCGGAAACGCGCCGTCACGTCGAGGGTGAACCAGGCGATCGCGAAATCGGGCGCTTTTTTTGGCGCCTTTGAAGGCCCGCTCGCGACCTGGGAGAGGCCGGAGCGCGCCTGAGAGCACCGCGTCTTAAGTGCCCGGCCACGCGGCGTCTGTCGCGGCCCTTTGTCCGACCTCTCCTGCCTGCTATACGGTCGCTCACCCGCCCCGGACCCCCCGGCCCAGGGGCTTAGAAGGATTCCGTGATGGCACGTCGCCGCCAACTCTATGAGGGCAAAGCCAAAATTCTGTTCGAGGGACCTGAGCCCGGCACCCTGGTGCAATATTTCAAAGACGACGCGACCGCCGGCAACGGCGCCAAGAAAGGCATCATCACCGGCAAAGGCGTGCTGAACAACCGGATCAGCGAGTATTTGATGCAACGCCTGGCCGAAATCGGCATCCCGACGCACTTTGTCCGCCGCCTCAACATGCGCGAGCAACTGATCCGCGAAGTCGAGATCATCCCGCTGGAGGTCGTGATCCGCAATGTCGCGGCCGGCAGTATCGCCACGCGGCTGGGGATCGAGGAAGGCACGCGGCTGCCGCGGTCGATCATCGAGTATTACCTGAAGAACGACGCCCTGAACGACCCGATCGTCTCAGAGGAGCACATCACCTGCTTCGGGTGGGCCGGCACCGCCGACCTGGACGACATGGTCGCGTTGAGCCTGCGCATCAACGACTTCCTCTGCGGGCTGTTTCTGGGCGTCGGCATTACGTTGGTCGACTTCAAGCTGGAATTCGGCCGGTTGTGGGAAAACGACGAGATGCGCATCATCCTGGCCGACGAGATCAGCCCGGATAACTGCCGTCTCTGGGATACCCGCACCAACGAAAAGCTCGACAAGGACCGCTTTCGCCGCGATCTCGGCAAGGTCGAGGAGGCCTATCAGGAGGTCGCCAGGCGGCTCGGGATCCTGCCGGAGGCCGGGGTGCGCGACCTGAAGGGTCCGGAGGCGGTGCAGTGAAGGCCTTCGTGACGGTCATGTTGAAGGAAGGCGTGCTGGATCCGCAAGGCAAGGCGATCGGTCATGCCTTGGGCGCTCTGGGCTTTACCGGCGTGACCGACGTGCGAGCGGGCAAGGTGATCGTGCTGGACCTGACGGAGACCGACCCGGCGCGCGCCAAAGCCGCCGCCGAGGAGATGGCGCGGAAATTGCTCGCGAACACGGTGATCGAGAGCTTCAGGGTCGAGGTGCCGGCGGAATGACCGTTCACGGCGCGGTTCGCGGCTCGGGCTCACGCGGCGTCGTTGATTGGCCCGGCGCGGCGGCACGACCCACCGGCGTGGTGACACCCTTCATCGGCGTCATGGCCAGCGTCCGACCCGGCCATCTCGTCCCGTACGCGCGGCGACCGATCACCGGCTCAAGCCCGGTGACGACGTTGAGCGGCCCGACGATGTCGGCCACCGGCCCGGCGATGCCAATGAGAGGGCCAGTCCGCGCGGCCCGCCTCGTCCCATGAAAGCCGGGATCGTCCTGTTCCCCGGGATCAATCGCGAACGCGACATGGCGATCGCCCTGAAGCAATCCTTCGGGCAAGAGCCGCGGATGGTCTGGCATAAGGAAACCGATCTGGGCGACCTCGATCTGGTGGTCATCCCGGGCGGTTTCAGTTTCGGCGACTACTTGCGCTGCGGCGCCATGGCGGCGCGGTCGCCGGTCATGCGCGCCGTACACGACCATGCCGCGCGCGGCGGCTACATCCTGGGTGTTTGCAATGGATTTCAGATATTGACCGAAGCCGACCTGCTGCCCGGCGCGCTGCTGCGCAATGCCTCGCTGCGCTTCCTGTCGATGGATTGCCATCTTCGCGTCGAGCGCGGCGACACCGTGTTCACCAGCCGTTACCCGGCCGGCTCGACCTTCCGCGCGGTCATGGCGCACGGCGACGGCAACTACTTCGCCGACGACGCGACCCTCGACCGGCTGGAGCAGCAGGACCTCGTCGCCTTGCGCTACGCCACGCCGGCGGGGGAGATCACGCCGGCCGCCAACCGTAACGGCAGCGCCCGCTCGATCGCCGGGATCCTCAGTCCCAATCGGCGCATTCTCGGCCTGATGCCGCACCCGGAGGACCTGGTCGATCCGCTGATGGGCGGCACCGGCGGCAAGCCGCTGTTCGAACTCGCTCGCGGCCGCGTGATGGCCCCCGCGGTGGAAAAGGACGTCAACCAGGATCTCGCCCGCGAATTCGGCCTGAGCGCCGAGGAATACGCCCGCGTCCTCAGCCATCATGGGCCGCACGCCCACGCTGACCGAACTGGGCGTGTTCAGCGTCATGTGGTCGGAGCATTGCAGCTACAAATCGTCCCGGGTGTGGCTGAAGCAGTTGCCGACCAAGCAGCCATGGGTCATCCACGGGCCGGGCGAGAACGCCGGCGTGGTCGATATCGGCGACGGGCTGGCGGCGATCTTCAAGATGGAGAGCCACAACCACCCGAGCTTCATCGAACCCTACCAGGGTGCGGCGACCGGCGTCGGCGGCATTCTGCGCGACGTGTTCACCATGGGCGCGCGGCCGATCGCCAACCTGAATGCGTTGCGCTTCGGCAGCCCGGACAATCCGGTCACCAAACGGATCGTCGACGGCGTGGTGCGCGGCATCGGCGGCTACGGCAATTGCGTCGGCGTGCCCACCGTCGGCGGCGAGATCAATTTTCATCCGCGCCTATGACGGCAATCCGCTGGTCAACGCGATGACCGTGGGCATCGCCCGCAAGGACAGGATTTTCCTCAGCGCCGCGGCCGGCGTCGGCAATCCGGTGGTCTATGTCGGCTCGAAGACCGGCCGCGACGGCATCCACGGCGCGACCATGGCCTCGGCCGAATTCGGCGCCGATGCGGAGGAGAAACGACCGACCGTGCAGGTCGGCGATCCGTTCACCGAGAAACTGCTGATCGAGGCCTGCCTGGAACTGATGCAAACCGACGCCATCGTCGCCATCCAGGACATGGGCGCGGCCGGCCTGACCAGTTCCGTCGGTCGAAATGGCGGGCAAGGGCAATGTCGGCATCTCGCTCGAACCTCGACGCGGTGCCGGCGCGCGAGACCGGCATGACCGGCTTACGAGTTCATGCTGTCGGAAAGCCAGGAACGCATGCTGATGGTGCTGCGTCCCGATCGCCAGGAACTGGCGCGCGAGCATTTTCGAGAAATGGGACCTCGACTTCGCGGTGATCGGCGAGCTGACCGACACCGGCCAGTTGACCGTCTGGCACCACGGCAAACTCGAGGCCGACATTCCGTTGGCGCCGCTGAACGATCAGGCGCCGCTCTACACCCGCCCCACCATCGAGCCGCCGAAGCGCGGAAAAGCTGAACCCGGCGCGGATCGAGGACCGCATCGGCCTGACCGGCGCGTTGCGCAAGCTGATCGCCTGTCCGGATCTGTGTTCTCGCGCCTGGGTCTGGGATCAGTATGACAGCACCGTTGGCGGCCAGACCGTCAAACGGCCCGGCGCCGCCGATGCCGCCGTGGTGAAGCTGGAAGGGCTCAGCGCGCGGCCTCGCGCTGACCACCGATTGCACGCCCCGCTACTGCCTCGCGGACCCGGAATGGGCGGCGCCCAGGCGGTGGTGGAGGCATGGCGGAATTTGACCGCGGTGGGGGCGCGGCCGCTGGCGATCACCGACAACATGAACTTCGGCAATCCGGAGAAGCCGGAAATCATGGGCCAGTTCGCCGCCGCGATCCGCGGCATGGCGGCGGCATGCGAGGCGCTGGCGTTCCCGGTCGTGTCGGGCAATGTCTCGCTGTACAACGAGACCGGAGCGGCGGGCGATCTTGCCGACCCCGGCGATCGGCGGGCTCGGCGTGCTGGACGACGTGGCGAAGGCGGTCGGGCTGGCGTTGCCGCCGTGGCTGGACCTCGTGCTGATCGGCGCGACCACCGGCTGGTTGGGCCAGTCGCTGTGGCTGCGCGAAATCACCGGCCGCGAGGACGGCGCGCCGCCGCCGGTCGACCTCGCGGTCGAGCGCGCCAACGGCGATTTCGTCCGCACCCGCATCCTGGACGGCACGATCCGCGCCTGCCACGACGTCTCGGACGGCGGCGTGCTGGTCGCGGTCGCCGAAATGGCGATGGCCAGCGGCATCGGCTGCCGCCTGGTCACCCACCCGCGCGACGTTCCCGGCCACGCGTTCTGGTTCGGCGAGGACCAGGCGCGCTATCTGATCGCGGTGCCGGACGGCGCCGCGTTGATCCGGGCGGCGGACGCGGCGGGCGTGCCGGCGATGCGGATCGGCACCTCCGGCGGGAAAGATTTGACTCTGCCCGACGGTGGAACCATATCGGTCGATGAACTGCGTGCGCTGCACGAGGCGTTCTTTCCGTCCTGGATGGACCAGGGAACCGAGACCGTAGGCTGATCCGAGGAGACTGCCGTTCATGGCGATGCCGGCGAACGAGATCGAGGCGCTGATCAAGGCCGCGCTGCCTGACGCGACCGTGACGATCGACGACCTTGCCGGCGATGGCGACCATTACGCCGCGACCGTGGTTTCCGAGACAGTTCCGCGGCCTGAGCCGGGTGCGTCAGCACCAGATCGTCTATGCGGCGTTGCGCGGCCGCATGGGCGGAGAGTTGCATGCTCTTGCATTGCAGACCTCGGCCCCTAACTAAAAAGCAAATCCAGGAGTTCCCACCATGGCCGATCCCGTCTTCGACCGCATCCAGTCCGATATCGAAGCGAACCCGGTGTTCCTCTACATGAAGGGCACGCCGATGTTCCCGCAATGCGGTTTCTCCGCCCGCGTTGTGCAAATTCTGTCCCATCTGGGCGTGCCGTTCAGCTCGGCCAACGTGCTGGAGGAGCAGGAGCTGCGCGAGGGCGTGAAGGAGTTCTCGCAGTGGCCGACGATCCCGCAGCTTTATGTGAAGGGCGAGTTCGTGGGCGGCTGCGACATCGTGACCGAGATGTTCCAGTCCGGGGAGCTGGAGACGTTGCTCGCCGACAAGGGTGTCGCGCATAAAGCGCAGGCCTGATCTGCGGTTTGTTTGAGTTTGGAACGGCCGTCCTGGCGGGACGGCCGTTTTTCCGTACCTCGGCGCGCAAAGCGGAACCGGCGGATTTCAATGCCAATTTGTCATGGCCGGTTCTGAGCCGATCATCCCGATCGGTATCCGGCGGCTACCCGCTGGAAACACCGGCGCCGGTTCTTGTTTGGCGACCGATCGATGCTCGATCGCCCGTCAATCCGCTTTCAGCTCATTTAAGATCGGCAGCAGATACCCGGCGAACAGCGGCGGGTTCTCCGCGAACGGAAAATGCCCGATGCCATGCATCGCGCGGAACGTGACCCCGGGAATTTTGGCGGCGGTCGCCTCCGACATTTCCACGGTGCAGGAGTAGTCGTATTCCCCGGTCAGCATGAACAACCGGCAGCGGTTGGTATCGATGCGGCCCACCCTTTCCCGCGCGTCCCAGTCGCCGGAGTAAAAGGCGATGTCTCCGAAGAACACCGACGGTCCGCCCTGGCTGTATTGCCAGGTAATCTGTTCCTGCCACTCCGCCGGACTTTGCGGCGCCGACAGGCTTCGGATCCATTCCGGGACGAACAGGGACTGGTTCACCTCGGGATGGGCAGCCCAGTACGTCTGACGGCGCGTGACCTGCTCGCAGGCTTCGCAGGCGACGATGCCGGAGAACGCCTCCGGATGCCGATACGCGAGTTCCAGGCAGATTTCTCCCGACATCGACGCACCGAGCGCGATCGGATCGCGCAACTCCGCCGCGGCGATGAAACCCATGATCAGATCGACGTAGAGATCGGTGTTCAGGCGCCAGGATCCGGGGATCGCGCCCTCCGGCGGCGGCGACTTGCCGTGCCAGGGCAGATCGAAAGCGACCAGGCGGTGGCCCTCGGTGAGGCGCGCATCGGCCATCAGCCCATGGAACTGCCGCCCGTCGGCGCCCGCGGTGTGCATGCACAGCACGTCGCGACCCTCGCCCGCCGTTTCGTAATAGATCTGATACGTGGTGCCGCCGACGGTCACGGGCACGTAGCCTCCGGTGACCGCGGGCACCGCGCGTGGTCCGCCGCGCGGTGCCAGAGTCACCGGTGCCGGTCCGGCCTGGCCCAACGCGAGCCATTTCCCGATGTCCAGAACACGGCGCGCGAGATGCGCGTGCTGCATGAACGCCACGGTTTCGCCATCGATCCGAAACTCCGGCACGCGATACATCATCGCGAAGATACCGTGATGGTGACGGGGTGGAATCGGTTCGAGGAATGCAGCCCAGATCGCGGCGGGCGCGGCGAGAGTGAACGCCGGCGTGCCGTCGTCCGGCTGGACCTGGCCATCGACGAAGTTGAATGTCGCCGGCACACCGTCCACGGCGATCGCGAAACAGCTCGACCATGGGCCAGCCCAGACCGCCAGTACCCGGATCTGTTCGGCAGGCGGCGCGCCATGCGGCGACAGCGGGAAACGCACTCATGTTGGAACCTCTCGCGTATTCGTGAGCATGAAACCTTATCCTCAATCGGCGACGCACGCGATCTTGGCGGAGCCCCGGCCTCCTCATCGGGCGCCACCGGTCGGCGAAACAGACATCGCGGCCGTTGCCGCGTCAAATCGAACTCCGATTGACGCCAGCCATGCCGTTCGACAGTGTACCGAGGGCGACGGACCCAGGTCGTCGCCGACAGAACCGGGAGAAGCGGCATGGCGGTACCCACCGCGCAATGGCAGTCACGCGGACCGGCGGCCGGCGGCCCACTTCCCGGCGCCGTTCCGGAATTGGTGGGCATGTCGTCGGAGCGGCTCCGTCGCATCGTTCCCGCGCTGGAAGCGGAAGTCGCCGCCGGTCAACTGCCGGGCGCGGTTGTCGCGATCGCGCGGCGCGGCCATTTGGTGTTCCATGAAGCCGTGGGTTACCTCAACCGCGACCAGAACATCGCCATGCCTCTCAACGCGATCTTCGCCATAGCGTCGATGACCAAGCCCATCGTGGGGGTCGCCGCGCTGACGCTGCTGGAAGAAGGCCGCCTCGGTCTCGGCGACCCAATCGAGCAACACCTTCCTCAACTGGGCGATCGGCGCGTCGCGGTTCTGAACGATGGCGTGCTTTCCGGCCAGGGTCCGATCGAGACCGTGCCGGCCCGCCGATCGATCACGATTGAAGACCTGATGCGTCACACGTCCGGATTCACCTACGGCGGCCGAGGCACGACCGCGGTTCATAAACTTTATCCGGAATCCTCCAACGCCGCGGGAAGCACACTCGACGCCGCGGGGTTCCTCGCCCGGCTCGCCGACAATCCGCTCTTGTTTCAACCGGGCACAGTCTGGGACTACGGATTTTCGATCGACGTGCTGGGCCTGGTGGTGGAAGCCGTCTCCGGTCTCGGATTGGCCGAGTTTCTGGAACAGCGGCTGTTTCATCCGCTCGGGATGGTGGATACCGGCTTCCTGGTGCCGGAAGATAATCTGGGACGCCTCGCCCGCCCACTGGCGCGGGACCCCGCGACCGGCGAGCCACAGACCATGCCGGATCGCGGCAAGACATTGCGCTTCGCGTGTGGCGGCGGTGGCCTCGCCTCGACCGCGCTCGATTACCTCCGCTTCGGGCAGATGCTGCTGGATGGCGGCGCACACGGCGACACGCGTGTGCTCGGCCGCAAGACGGTGGAAGCGATGCGGACCAATCGCATGACGTCTGATATCGAGAACCACATCACCGATCTCGATCCGCTTTCCGAAGGTTACGGATTCGGACTGACGGTCGCGGTGCGGGAGCGTGCCGGCCCGCTGATGGGAAGTCTCGGGGATTTCTATTGGAACGGCGCGTACGGGACACTTTGGTGGGCCGATCCGAAGGAGCAACTGGCGGTGGTTTTCATGACCCAAACTCCAGGCCTGCAACGCCGCCGCTACCGGCCGTTGCTCAATTCCCTGGTTTATCAGACGCTCACCGATTAGCGCGTCACGCGTTCCGCACCGTCGATCGCGCACCGCCGCCACGGCTCAATGCCGCGCCAGAAAGTCCAGCAGCAATCGATTGAACGCCACCGGCTGCTCCCAGTACGGACTGTGGCCGGCTTCGGCGATTGTCGCGACCTCCGCGTGCGGCATGTGCGAGGCTTGCATGCGAAGCAGCGAAGGCGGTGTGTAAAGGTCAGACTCGCCGGTCATCAATAACGTCGGATGTCGCAGCGTCTCCAGCCGAGCCCAGGTGAGAGGTTGTTTCGAAGTAGGATTGATACGGGGACCGACTAACGCCTGGTGTTGCAGGTCAAGCCACGCGGCGACGCCTTCGGGATTGCCGGCGCGATACGACGGCGACAGTTCCTTGAAGTCGTGCGGCAGATCGGCGAAGAATTCCGGGCGCAGGCGTGCGTTTACCGCGGCATAATCCGCGTCGGTGATCCCCATGAGCGACGATACGATCGTCAGGCCGCGTAATTTTTCCGGATGAGCCAGAGCGAAATCCAGTGCGAAGAATCCGCCATGCGCGGCCGCCACCAGATCCACCGTATCGAGTTTCAAATGCCGGATGAGATTGTCGAGGTCATCCGCCGCGCACCCAGGATTGCCTGGATCCCCCGGATCGGAACCGAAATAACCTCGTCGCGAATAGGCGATCGCCCGATATCCGGCCGCCGCGAGCGCCGGTTGCTGGTAGACCCATCCGGCCGCGCTATGCGTGGCCGCGTGCATGAGGACGACGGGCCGCCCGGAGCCGCCGGTGTCCCAATACCAGAGCCTGGTTCCCGGCAGTGCGGCGACGGCTTCGCGCGCCGGAGCCTGCCGCGGAATGGGAATCGGCGTCCAGGCCGGAGGCCGTCCGGGCGTCATGCGACAATCCTCACCGCCCTCATCGCACCGTCAACACCAGTTTGCCGCGCAGATGCCGTGCCTCGCTGACACGATGCGCTTCGGCGGCGTCGGCCAGAGCGTATTCCGTGATCGGCGGAGGCGCGACCGCGCCGGCGTCCAGCAGCGCCACGATCCGTTCCAGGTGCGCGCGATCGCGCGACACCGCCGGACGCAGCACCGCCACATCCGAACGTGACGGCTTAAATCCTTCCGGTGCCGGAGCGACCCAGACCAGACGCCCACCCGGCTTCAATACGCTGTACGATCGAACCTGCACATCGTCGCCGACCGTGTCGAACACCACGTCGCAACCGGATACCGTTTTGGTAAAGTCCTCGGCGTTGTAATCGATCACGCGATCCGCGCCGAGGCCGCGCACATAATCGGCGTTGGCCGCGCTGGCCGTCGTGATCACCGTGGCGCCGAGATATTTGGCCAACTGGATCGCGAATCCCGCGACCCCGCCGGCGCCGCCCTGGATCAGGATCGTTTCGCCCGGCTTCAGCCGCGCGGTGTCCTCGACAGCCCAGATCGCGGTGATGCCGGTCAATGCCATCGCGGCCGCCTGCGCGTGCGACAGGCGATCCGGCTTGCGCGCGACGATCGCGGCCTTGATCGCGAGCTTTTCCGCGTACGCGCCTTCCTTGCCGGCATCGTTGACACCAAACACCGCGTCGCCGACGGCGAAGTCCGTGACGCCCTGACCAATCGCGGCGACCACGCCGGAAAAGTCGCGACCCAGCACGTGCGGGAACTTCAGGCTGCCGTGACCGCCAAGGCGCACTTTGTAGTCGGCGGCGTTGACGCTCGCGGCGTGCACGTCGACGACGATCTCGCCCGGACCGGCGGTCGGATCCGGCGCCTCGCCGAGGCGCAGCATGTCGGGCCCGCCATGCCCCATCAGCAGCATCGCTTTCATGATTGGTTTCTCCCCGCGCCCGGTTTCGAAGTTTGACGCCCGCGCATCGCCGATACCACCGCACCGGCACCGCCACGTGTCAAGCGTCGCCGCGCGCCCCGCCTCATGGCGCTGGATCGGGAACCATCGTCCTTCGCACCGGTTTTCGCATCATTGAAGTTTGGGAGCCTCTCATGCCGCACCACGAGTACAGGACGCTGACCGGCACGATCACGCATGTTTTTGGCCACCGCTTCGTACTCCGGACCGAGCAAGGCGATGTGCTCGCCGATCTGACGCCCAAAGGGCTCGAACAACTGGCGCCACAGGTCGACGACAAAGTTGCCATCGAAGGCGAAATGAAGCCGTCGGAACTGAAAGTCGCTCGCCTGACCCGCGCGGGCACCACCATCGCCATCGAGCACAAGCCGAAGCACAAGGATCATCGCGCCCCCGCCGACCCGTCGGTCGCTCTGGCGTCCGCCCAGTACGCGGGCTTCGCGGTGGTGGGGTCGCCTCGCCGCAAGCCAAAGCACTTCGAGTTGCTCGGACGGCGAGGCACCGAGTTCACCGAACTGCACGTCGAACTCGATGGCCACATTCGCAAGTCGAAGCCGGTGGCCAGAGACGACCACAAATGGTCCGCTGAAATTCGCGGCACGAACTGAGGTGTCCACGTTGCCCCGCACCGTGTCACGCAATCCGGCGGAGACATGAGCCAAAGCCGGAGCGGCGTGCTTAGATACGGTGTGCGAGACGATCAGACCACTCCGGAGACCGCCAAACGCGTGTCGGCTGGCGGCATAAGGCGCTGGCCAAAAGTCGTCGGCGTCACACTGGTCGGTGTGGTCGTGGCGTGCGCCCTGGTCGCCGCCGTCGCGCCATGGGTGCGCTCCGCCAGTCCGGCAACCGGCGATATCCGGAAAATCGCCGCCGCTGTTATTTTCACCGCCAGCTATCTCGCCCTCGCGATCGGCAAAATTCCCGGCCTCAGCATCGACCGCGCCGGCGTCGCGCTGGTCGGCGCCGGGTTGATGGTCGCGTCCGGCGCGCTATCGCTGGATGAGGCGTACAAAGCCATCGACCTCGACACCATCACCTTGCTGCTCGGCATGATGATCGTGGTGGCGAGTCTCCGCCTGTCCGGTTTCTTCGCCATCGCCACGACCTGGGTTTTGGAGCATGCCAAAAGTCCGGTGGTATTATTGTGCGCGGTCACCGCGACGTCGGGACTGTTCTCCGCCTTCCTGGTCAATGACGCGATCTGCCTCGTGCTGGCGCCGCTGGTGCTGGAGTTGACGCGCCGGATGGGACGCCAACCGGTGCCCTATCTGCTGGCGGTGGCGATGGCATCGAATGTCGGCTCAACGGCCACCATCACCGGCAATCCGCAAAACATCATGATCGGCAGTTTCTCGCACATCCCTTATCGCACTTTCACCGAGGTGCTCGGACCGGTTGCGCTGGTCGGTCTGGTGATCACGGTCGGTTTGCTCGTGTTGTTCCATCGCGAGGAATTCGCCGGCCGCAACAGCACCATGACGGTGGTGCGGCCAAATATTCGCGTCAACCGCGTGCTGATCGCGCGCGCGTTGCTGGCGACGGCGGCGATGATCGCGCTGTTCTTCGCCGGTCAACCGCCCGCCAAGGCGGCGATCGTCATCGGTGCGCTGCTGCTGCTGACGAGGCGCGTCAAAAGCGAGCGAGTCTACGCCGAGATCGACTGGTCTTTACTGCTGATGTTCGCCGGCCTGTTCATCATCGTCGCGGGCGCGCAACGCACCCTGCTGACGCATGACGTGACCGAAGCGGTCGGACGTCTGCGTCTGGATCAGGTTCCGGTGCTGAGCGTCGTGACCGCGGCCTTATCCAACCTCGTCAGCAACGTGCCGGCCGTGCTGATGATGAAGCCGTTCGTCGCGCCGTTGGCGAACCACGATACCGCGTGGCTGACCATCGCCATGGCCTCAACTCTGGCGGGCAATTTCACCGTGCTCGGTTCGATCGCGAATCTGATCGTGGTGCGCCAGGCGGAAACGCGCGGCGTCGCGATCAGCTTCTGGGACTACTTCCGGGTTGGCGCGCCATTGACGCTCATCACGCTGGCGGTCGGCACGGTCTGGCTATGGCGATGACGCCGAAAGCGCGTGCCGGAGGGTTCCGGCCGCGCTCCCTCGACGCCGTCAACTTTCTCCTCTCCGACGTCCGCGGTGCACTCGGTCCCTATCTGAACGTCTTCCTGGTCACCCAACAACATTGGAGCCAGGCCGAGGTCGGTATCGTAACGACCGTCAGCGGCTTGCTCGGGCTGTCGGTGCAGACACCGATCGGGGCGGCGATCGACGTGACCCGCTCCAAACGCGGCGCCATCGTCCTCGCGCTCGCCGTGATGTCGGCCGGAGCGGTGGCGATCTTCGCATTGCCGCGGTTCTGGCCGGTGGCAGTCGCCAACACGATGGTCTCGATCGCCGGCGACGTCTTCCCACCCGCGATCGGCGCCCTCACACTGGGCTTGTACGCCCGGCGCGAGCTCGCCCGCCGCATGGGGCGGAATTCGGCGTACCGATCATGCCGGCAACGTTGCCATCGCGGTCGCCGCGGGCGCGGTCGGCTATCTGTTTTCGCAGTGTGCCGTGTTCCTGCTGGTGCCATTGTTTTCGGTGCTCGCCGCCGCGGCGGTGCTGTCGATCCCCGCTGCCGCCATTGACAACGATCGCGCGCGCGATCTGGACGGAGACGCGGACACGGCCGGCGCGCCCGCCGGTTTCGGCGTGCTGTTCGAGTTCCGGTCGCTGCTGGTGTTCGCTGTGTGCGTCATGCTGTTCCATCTCGCCAACGCGGCGATGCTGCCGTTGGTTGGGCAGAAGCTGGCCGCCGCCTGGCCCAAGGAAGCGACCGCGATGATGTCGGCCTGCATCGTGGCGGCGCAGATGGTGATGCTGCCGATCGCGCTGCTGGTGGGACGTACCGCCGACACCTGGGGACGCAAGCCGCTGTTCCTCGCGGGGTTCGCGGTGCTGCCGATCCGCGCGGTGCTTTACACGTTGTCCGACAACAGCGCGTGGCTGATCGGCGTGCAGATCCTTGACGGAGTTGGCGCCGGCATCTTCGGCGCGCTCACGCCCTTGGTGATCGCCGACATCATGCGCGGCACCGGGCGCTACAACCTGGCGCAGGGCGCGATCGCGACGGTGCAGGGGATCGGGGCGTCCTTGAGTGGGTTACTGGCCGGGGTGGTGGTGGATCATTTCGGTTACACCGTCACGTTCCTGACCCTCGGCGCCGCCGCCACGGTTGCCGTCATCGTGTTCGCGATCGGCATGCCGGAGACGGCGAACCGGTATGACGATCAGGACCCTCGCTACTCCGCCGGCTCCGTTTTGGGCGGGGCCGCGCGCCAACCCGAAACCCAGTCGGACAACTGATCGAGGTAAAGGTAAATCACCGGCGTGGTGAACAAGGTCAGAGCCTGACTGACGATAAGACCGCCGACCATGGCATAGCCCAGAGGTTGCCTGATCTCCGAGCCGGTTCCCTGTCCAAGCATCAATGGCACGCCGCCCAGCATCGCCGCCATGGTCGTCATCATGATCGGCCGAAATCGCAGGAGTGCCGCGCGGCGTATCGCATCGTGCGCGGACAAATGGTCGTTACGCTCGGCGACAATCGCGAAGTCGACCAGCATGATGCCGTTTTTCTTCACGATGCCGATCAGCAGGATGATGCCGATCAACGCGATCAGGCTGAAGTCGAAACCAAACAACATCAGCGTCGCGAGCGCTCCCACCCCGGCCGATGGCAAGGTCGACAGGATCGTCAACGGATGGATGTAGCTTTCATACAGCACGCCGAGGATCAGATAGACCACGACCAACGCGCCCAGGATCAGTAGCGGCACTGTGGAGAGTGAAGCCTGGAACGCCTGTGCGTTGCCCTGGAAACTCGTGGTAACGGTGGCGGGCAGCTTCATGCCGGCCTGTGCCCGTTGCACCGCCGCGGTCGCCTGGCCCAGCGAAACGCCGGGCGCGAGATTGAAGCTGATCGTGATCGCCGGGAATTGTCCCTGATGGCTGATCGACAACGGCTGCACCGGAGTCGTCGTCCATTTCGCGAAGGCGGACAGAGGGTACTTCGCCGCCCGTGGTCGGCGACCGGAGGAAGATCTTGTCGAGCGTGCTGACTTCGCCTTGCAACGCCGGAAGCACCTCCATGATGACTTCGTAGCTTGAAAGCTGGGTGAAGTACTGCGCGATCTCCCGTTGCCCGAACGCATCGTACAGCGTGTCGTCGATGGTCTGCGCGGTCAGGCCGTAGCGCGACGCCTGATCGCGGTTGGTGGTCAAGGTCAGCGTCGTGCCCGTTGTCTGCTGATCGGTCGCGACATCGCGAAGCTCCGGCAGCGTCTTCAATTTCGCGAGCATCTTCGGCGCCCATTGATTGAGCTCCGTTACATCCGACCCTTGCAGCGTATACTGATACTGCGTGCGCGCGACGCGGCCACCCACGCGCACGTCCTGCGCCGCCTGCAGGAACAGCGCCGCGCCCTCGACTTTCGCCAGTTTTGGACGCAATCGCGCGATCACCTGATCGGCGCTCGCGGTGCGCTCATCGCGTGGCTTCAGCGTGATGAACATCCGGCCGGTATTGAGCGCGAAGCCGGAGCCGCCAATGGCCATCGCGACATGCGCGACGGCGGGATCCTGTTGCACGATCGCGCCCAACGCTTCCTGATGCTTCTTCATTTCCGCCACGGAAACGTCCTGGCCGGATTCGGAAATGCCGGTGATAAGCCCGGTATCCTGTTGCGGGAAAAAACCCTTCGGAATGATCATGAACAGCACAACCGACAGAGCGAGCGTCGCGAGAAATACCAGTAGCGTCATAAAGCGAAACCGCAGCACGAAATCCAGGCCTCGCTCGTAGCCGTTCAGCAATTTTTCGAACGCCCGTTCGCTCCACTGGTAGAATTTCCCGTGGTGGACGTCCTTCGCGGCGGTGAGGAAGCGCGAGGCCAGCATCGGCGTCAACGTCAGCGAGACCGCGGCGGACACCACGATCGTCATCGATAACGTGACGGCGAACTCGCGGAACAGCCGCCCGATGATGCCGCCCATCAGCAGCAGCGGAATCAACACCGCGATCAGCGAAATGCTGATTGACACAATGGTGAACGCGATCTCGCGTGAGCCCTTGAGCGCCGCCGCGAGAGGTTCCTCGCCTTCTTCGATGTAACGCGTGATGTTCTCCAGCATCACGATGGCGTCATCGACCACGAAGCCCACCGAGATCGTCAGAGCCATCAACGACAGATTGTCCAAACTGTAGCCGGCGAGCCACATCAGCGCGCAGGCGCCGAGCAACGCCAACGGCACCGTGACGCTTGGGATGATCGTCGCCCACAGGTTGCGCAGAAAGATGAAGATCACCATCACCACGAGCGCGATGGTCAGCAGCAAAGTGAACTGCACATCGTGCACGGCGGCGCGGATCGTTTGCGTACGATCGCTCAGCGTGAAGATGTGGATGGACTTTGGCAGCGTCGCCTCAAGGTGAGGCAACTCGTGCATGATGCGCCCAACGGTTTCGATGACGTTCGCGCCGGGCTGCTGAAAGACCACCAGAAACACACCGCGCTTGCCGTCGGCCCAACCGGCCTCCGTATCGTCCTGCGCTCCATCGATGGCGTTTCCGATATCGCGCACCCGCAACGGCCCGTCATTGTGATAGGATACGATGACGTTGTTCCAGGCCTTCGCATTCGTCAGTTGATCGTTGGTGTAGATGGTGAAAGCGCGCTGCTTGCCCTCGATCGAGCCTTTTGGCCCATCCGCGGTGTCCACCGACAATTGCGTCCGCACGTCCTCCAGGGACACACCCTTCGCCACCAGCTTCGCCGGATCGAGCTGGATGCGAACGGACGGCTTCTGCTGACCACCGACCAGCACCTGTCCCACACCCGATATCTGACTGATCTGCTGCACAAGCCGCGTCTCGATATTATCGTCAACCTCCGTCAAAGGCAGCGTGTCGGAGGTCGCCGCCAACAGCAGGATTGGCGAGTCAGCCGGATTGACCTTTCGAAAGGTCGGCGGACTGGGCAGGTTCTTTGGCAACTGCCCTCCCGCCGCGTTGATCGCGGCCAGGACGTCCGCCGCCGCGCCATCGATGTCGCGACTGAGTTCGAATTGAATGGTGATCGCCGTCGCGCCCAACGTGCTGATCGAGGTCATTTCGGAAACGCCAGGAATTTGCGCGAATTGCGTCTCCAACGGTTGCGCCACCGAAGAGGCCATCGTGTCCGGTCCGGCGCCGGGAAGCAGCGCGGACACCTGAATGGTCGGGAAATCCACCTGCGGCAGAGGCGCGACCGGCAGCCTTGGATAGGCGATGATGCCGACAAACAATATGCCGATCATCAACAAGGACGTCGCGATCGGATGCCGAATGAATGGCGCGGAGATGCCGCCGTTCATCCTTATTGCGCCTGCGCCGTGGCATTGAGCGGCGCGGACGGAGACGCCGGCGCCGTCGGATTGGCCACCTTCGGGTCGACCAGGGTCCCTTGCTGCAAGGCGTACTGGCCCGAGATCACCACTTTCTCGCCAGGCGTCAGACCCTTTGAAACGACCGATTGGCCTTGACCGTCCTCGCTGACCGTAACAGCGCGCATCGCGACTTTGTTGTCGTTCCCGACGATAAAGGCAAAGAGACCGTTCGGCCCTCGTCCGACCGCTTCGTCCGGCACGACGATCACGTCCTTCAAAGTGTCAAGCAGCAGCCGCGTCGATACCGACAATCCAGGCCACAACATGTTGTCCTTGTTTTCGAACGTGGCTTTCATGCGGATTGTCCCGCTCGCCTGATCGACCTCGTTGTTCACAAGCGCCAGATGACCCTGCGACAAGGTTTTCGTGCCATCCGAACTTAACGCCATCACCGGCACCGGCCCCGCCGCCAGCGCCTTGTTGATCGCCGGCACTTCCTCTTCCGGCGCGGTGAACACGACGGAAATCGGCTGTAGCTTCACGACTGTTACGATACCGGTCGTATCGGCGGCGTGCACGATGTTGCCAGGATCAACCAACCGAAAGCCCGCCAGACCCGTCAATGGCGACCGGATTGTCGTATAGCTGAGCTGGGTTCGCGCGTTGTCGATCGCCGCCTGGTCACCCTGGATCTGCGCCATCAATTGCTGCACCGTCGCCTGCTGCGTGTCGAATTGCTGGCGCGAGGCGAACTCCTGCGTGGCCAACGCGCCGTACCGTGCCAAATTGAGTTGCGCGTCCTTCAGGCTCGCCTCATCCTGAGCTTTTTTCGCCGTGGCCTGATCCAGCGCGGCCTGATACGGTCGCGGATCGATCTGCACGAGAATTTGACCTTCAGTGACCATCTGTCCCTGCTTGAACCCGACATTGGTCACCTCGCCGTCAACGCGGCTGCGCACGGTCACCGTGTCGTAGGGCTGAACCGTGCCGAGACCGTTCAACCAGACGGGGAAATTGGCGGTGCGGACTTCCGCCACGGTAACGGGAACCGGCGTCGGGCCTGCCGCGGATTTCGCGGCGGCGGATTGAGCGCCGGGGTGGAAATGCCGCCATCCGATGTAACCGCCACCGGCGATCAGAATCACGGCAATGGCGAGCGGCCACCGGCGGAACATGGAATTGGCGCGCGAAGGCACATGCCTCTCCCGTGACGTTCAAAACGAACCGCTTTCCAACGGGGCTGAGGCTGCCAAGGTTCCGGGTCGTTCCGCGTGCTCACGCCATCACTCGAACATGTGATGATCGGCCGCTGTTTCCGCCGCGGCATCCCGTGCGACCAGCCTTCCATCGGCGCGGCACGCGCATCCGGCGGTGGGTATTATCCGACCAGACCCACGGCCCCGAGCGCCGCGGCGCCGCCAAGTAACAGCATGGGATGAAGTTTCGTGGTCAGCAGCAGGATCGTTACCGCGACCGTCAGCAAGCCCAAACTCCAGTCCAGCGTCGTGGCTTTGATCAGCAGCGCGGCGCTGGACAGCAGCAACCCGGCGGTGACCGGGATCAGGCCCTTCTGGATGGCACGGCGCCAGGGCGCGTCGCGGAACCGGTACCACGCATGGGCGACCAGGAAAGTCAGGATCGAGGATGGGGCAACGATGCACACCGTCGTCAGAAGGGCGCCGCTCAGCCCCGCGACATTCCAGCCGATCAGGCTGACCACCATCATGTTCGGCCCAGGAGCCGCCTGCCCAAGGGCGAAGAGGGCGGCGAACGTGTGCGGGCTCATCATGTGGTTCACATCGACCACCTGACGCTGCAACTCCGGCAGGATTGTATTGGCGCCACCGAAGGCGAGCAGCGACATCTGCAGAAACATCACCGCCAGGCGAAGCAGCGGGTCGTTCATGCCTCGAAGCGCCACAGCGCCAGGATCGAGAACGCGGCCAGGACCGGCATGGCCAAGGGCAACGGCAGGCGAATGATCGCGATCGCCACGAAGGTCAGGCCGGTGATCGCCAGCGCCAGCCAGCGCCCGCGCAAAGGCGCCGCGATCTTGAGCGACGCGGTCAGCACGAAAGCGGAGGCCGCGGCGGCCAGGCCGGCGAAGGCGCGGCGTACGGCCGGTTGCTCGGCGAACTGGTCGTAAATCGCGCCCAGACCGATGACGATCGCCACCGGTGCCAGCATCAGTCCGAGGATCGCGGAAACCGCGCCCGCCGCGCCGCGAAACCGCGAGCCCACGGCGACCGATACGTTGATGATGTTGCCGCCGGGGAGGAACTGGCACAGGCCCAGTACCTCGGTGAACTCGGTGGCGGTCAGCCACTTGCGTTCCTCGACGATGGTCCGGCGCGCCCAGGGCAGGACGCCGCCGAAGCCGCGCACGCCGACCATGAAGAAGCCGGTGAAGAGGGCCGCGACGGATGGCCCGGAGGCCGGCGATGACGGCTCGGCCATGTTTGGGTGGTCAGCCGGCCTCGATCCGGATCAGGGTGGGCTCCTCCATCACGGTGCCCAGAGCGGCGATGCGGGCAACCGCCTCGCGCATGTCGCTTTCCCTTGTCTCATGCGTCACCAGAACCACCGGCACCGCCTCTCCTGGGCTGCGGCCTCGTTGCAGCATCGACTCCAACGAGATGCCGTGGTCACGCAACGCGGCGGTGACGTCGGCGATCACGCCAGGCCGATCGACCACCATCAGGCGGATGTAATAGGGACCGAAATGCTCGCTCATCGGGACCGACGGAGCGGCCGACAGTTCGGCCGCGGCAGCACCCCAGACCGGCGTTTCCCGACTGCGGGCGAGGTCGATCAGGTCGGCGACGACAGCCGAGGCGGTCGGCCCGGCGCCGGCGCCGCGGCCCTCCAGCATGACGCGGCCGACGAAGTCGCCCTCCGCCACTACCGCGTTGAACACGCCATCGACCCGGGCGATCGGCGCCGATTGCGGCACCATGCACGGATGGACGCGTGTCTCGATCCCGGCCTCGGTATGGCCGGCGATGCCCAGCAGTTTGATGCGGTAGCCGAGTTCCGTCGCGAACCCGATGTCGAGCGCGGAGATCCGGCGAATACCCTCGACGTAGACCGCGTCGAACGCCACCGGGCGCCCGAATGCCAGCGCGGCGAGGATCGCCAGTTTGTGCGCGGCGTCGATGCCGTCGATGTCGAACGACGGGTCGGCTTCGGCGTAACCCAGCTTCTGGGCGTCGGTGAGCACCTCGGCGAATTCGCGCCCGCGCTCCCGCATCTGGGTCAGGATATAGTTGCAGGTGCCGTTCAGGATGCCGGCGATGCGGGAGATGCGGTTGCCGGCCAAACCCTCGCGGATCGCCTTGATGACGGGGATACCGCCGGCGACCGCTGCCTCGAACGCGAGAGCCACGCCGCGTGCCTCGGCGGCGGCCGCGAGGTCGGCGCCGTGCACCGCCAGCAGTGCCTTGTTGGCGGTGACCACGGGTTTGCCCGCCGCGATCGCCGACTTCGACGAGCGCCCTCGCCGGGCCTTCGGAGCCGCCGATCAGTTCGACGATGACATCGACGGCGGGATCGGCGGCGAGGGCGACCGGATCTTCATACCAGCGCAGTCCACCGATCGGGACGCCGCGGTCCTTGTTGCGATCCCGGGCGGAGACGGCGGTGACCGCGATCGGCCGCCCGGCGCGAGCGGCGACGATGTCGGCGTTGTCGCGCAGGAGTTTGAGCACACCGGCCCCGACCGTTCCCAGACCGGCGACCGCGACAGACAGGGGACGGGTCATGAGTGGGCCTCTGATCGATGGTCGGTCCGGATCGTCGTTGGCAGCGTTGGGGGAGAGGCCAGTCGGAAACCGGCGCCCGCCAACGCCGCCGCCCCCGCCGTCATGGCCGGGCTCGACCCGGCCATCTCGCGCCGCACCGTCGTTGGCAGCTTTGGGGGAGAGGCCAGTCGGAAACCGGCGCCCGCCAACGCCAACGCCGCCGCCGTCATGGCCGGGCTCGACCCGGCCATCTCGCGCCGCACCGTCGTTGGCAGTTCGTTTACGAGCGCCCGCGCATACGTCGTCCTATGCATGGCGGATGGGTCTACATCGTCACGAACCGGCCATTCGGCGTGATCTACGTCGGTGTCACGAACGACCTTGCCCGACGCGCGTGGGAGCACCGGCAGCGGCTCCATCCCGGATTTACCCAGCGCTACCACCTGGTGCGGCTTGTGTTCGCCGAACGCCACGAGGAGATCGCGATTGCCATCCGGCGTGAGACCAGCATCAAGCGTTGGCCCCGCGCATGGAAGCTTGACCTGATCGCCACACAGAACCCGGACTGGGAGGATCTTTATCAACGGATCATGTGAAGCATCGCCCGTGTACCCCTCGGTGGGTATCCGGGGAACAACGCAACGACGTGCGGCACGAGATGGCCGGGTCAGGCCCGGCCATGACGCGCCTTGAGCAGTCGATCCGGCGGCGGCCATCCGCTCTCCCGCCACCGTCCCTGCCATCCCCCCTCTCACGATCGCCACCGCCGTCCACCTCCACACGATCGCACCCGCCGAGATGGCCGGGTCAGGCCCGGCCATGACGCGCCTTGAGAAGGCCATGACGATTCCTGCCTCACTTCGCGACCGCCGGCTGTTCAACCGCCCCGTCCGCCTCTGCCGCCACGTTCGACCCCGCCTGAAGGAACCCGCGGATATTCCGCACTGCCTGACGCAACCGATGGTTGTTCTCCACGAGCGCGATGCGGACATGGCCGTCGCCCTGCTCGCCGAACCCGAGGCCGGGTGACACCGCCACCTTCGCTCGCGCCAGCAGCAGCTTGGAGAACTCGACCGAGCCGAGGGACGCATACTTCGGCGGGATGGGCGCCCAGGCGAACATGGAGCCGTCGGGCATGGGCATGTCCCAGCCGGCGGCGAGCAGGCCTTTGATCAGCACGTCGCGCCGGTCTTTATACAGCGCGCGCATCTCGGCCACGCACTCCTGCGGGCCGGTCAGCGCGGCCACCGCGGCCACCTGGATCGGCGTGAACGCGCCGTAGTCCAGATACGACTTCATCCGCGTCAGCGCGTTGATCAGCCGCGGATTGCCGGCGGCGAACCCCATGCGCCAGCCCGGCATCGAGTAGGTCTTCGACAGCGAGGTGAACTCGACCGCGATGTCCTTCGCGCCTGGCACCTGCAAAATCGACGGCGGCGGCTTGTCGTTAAAGTAGATCTCCGCGTAGGCGAGGTCGGACATCACCCAGATCTCGTGCCGGCGGGCGAACGCGACGATCTCCCGGTAGAAATCCAGATCCGCCATGTGCGCGGTCGGATTCGACGGGAAGTTGACGATCAGCGCGGTCGGCTTGGGCACCGAGTGACGCACCGCCCGGTCCAGCGCGCGCAACATCTCGTCGTCCGGGGTGGCGGGAATGCTGCGCACGCCCGCGCCGGCGATGATGAAGCCGAACTGGTGGATCGGATACGACGGATTCGGCACCAGGATCGTGTCACCCGGACTGGTGATCGCCGAGGCCAGGTTCGCCAGCCCCTCCTTGGACCCGAGAGTCGCCACGACCTCCGTCTCCGGGTTCAGATCGACGTCGAAGCGGCGGCGGTAATAGGTGGCAAGCGCCCGGCGCAGACCAGGAATGCCGGCGCTGACGGAGTAGCGGTGCGACCGCGGATCCTGCACCGTCTCGATCAGTTTCTCCACGATGTGGCGTGGCGTCGGGCTGTCCGGATTGCCCATCCCGAGGTCGATGATGTCCTCGCCTGCCGTGCGTGCCTTGGCCTTTGCCGAATTGACCTCGGCGAAGACATAGGGCGGCAAACGGCGGATGCGGTGGAACTCACCGGAGGACTCGGAACTCATGGATAACCTTTCAGGGTGTGAAGGCGGGCTTCCGCGGTTGCGGAGCGGCTATTCTAGCAGACGAAAACTCGCGCCGCGACCCGCCGAATTCGGCATTCAACCGGAGCATATTATACGGCACGCCCTGGGCCACCAACGCGGTCGCCAGCGCATTCGCCCGAAGCAACCCGAGATTGAGGGCATCCGATTGCGCGACCGGATCTGACGACGTGGCGCCCCCATAACCGGTAATCGCGATGCCATGATCGCCCCGTTCCGCCGCCAGCGCCTTGACCTCTTGCAGAGCGGGATCGTTCAGCGTGGCGGAACCCAGATCGAAATCGACCACCGTACCCGGTGGCCGCGCGGCGACGGGCGGTGTGATTGTCTGCGGAACGAGCGGTGGCGGAGGCGGCGGTGCGATGCCCGGCCTCGGGGGCGGCTCGGCCGGCAGCGGCGGAAGCTGACCGTTGGCGACGCGTTCCGCGGTGGTCTGGCTGGATACCGGCGCGACGACCGGGATCGTGGCCGGCGCGATGATCGGCGCGGTTGGCGTCTTCGGGGAGGCCGGCGTTTTCGCGGAGACCTGCGCGGCGGGCGGCGGTGAGGCGGCGACCAGCGCCGCGCTGGCCCCGGCGTTTTCGCTCGTCGGGGGCGAAGCCGTTGGTGGTGGCGCGGGCCTCGGGGCCTGCGCCGCCGTTCCGGCTGGCGGGATCGGCGCCAACGCCGCCGCCTGGTCCGCCCTGATCCGGTCGGTGATCAGCCCCGCCGTCATTTGGTTCCAGGACGTCGTGTCGGGGTGAGGCGGTCGCGGAGGCACGGTGGCCAGATTGGGATACGGCGCGTCGGCGCCTGGCGGCGGCGGACGCTGTTCGGCGACCTTGCCGCCAATGACATCGTGCCACCACGCCTCGGGACCGGACTTATGGTAGTCGGAGCAGCCGGCGACACCGATCAGCGCGCCGAGTGCCAGCCACCGCGCGAACCGGCCCCGCGCAATCCTCGCCCAGGAAACGCCAGCGCATGAAAAACCCGCCAGGCTCGAAACGAGCCAACCTTGAACGAACGCCCGGGCACCCCTAGGTTGCCCGTCATTCTCTAAAAACGCCATCAGCTGGACCCGCCCAGTTTGCCGGCGTCAGTGGTAGCCGGAGACACAACCGGCGCAAAGGATAACGTCCATGAGTGAGCCGGAAAAGCCCAACAGCCCTGACTTCAAGCTGCCCAACCCGGCCGTCTTCGGGCACACCATGGCTGACATCGCCGAGCGCTCCCAGCGTATCGTGGGCGAGTGGCTCAAGCGCATGCCGAAGGAGGAGCATGAGACGGATCCGCTGAACATCGGCAGCGCGTTCATGGAGATGACGGCGCGGCTGATGACCAATCCCGCCCGCCTGATGCAGGCGCAGTTCGGACTTTGGCAGGACTATATGTCGCTGTGGCAGAACACCGCGCGGCGCATGATGGGGATCGAAAGCGAGCCGGTGATCGACTCCGTCTCGGGCGACCGGCGGTTCAAGGACTCCGCCTGGAAAGACAATGAGATTTTCGACTTCATCAAGCAATCGTATTTGTTGAGCGCACGGTACGTTCAGGACGTGGTCACCCATGTCGATGGGCTGGACGACAAGACCGCGCAGAAAGTCGATTTTTACTCGAAACAATTCGTCGATGCGATGTCGCCGTCGAACTTCGTGCTGACCAATCCGGAAGTGCTGCGCAAAACCGCCGAGACCGGCGGCGAGAATTTGCTCAAGGGGCTGAGCAATTTGTTGACGGATCTGGAGCAAGGCAAAGGCAAGCTCCGCATCAAAATGACCGACATGGACGCCTTCAAACTGGGCGAGAACATCGGCGTCACCCCAGGAAAGGTCGTCTATCAAAACGATCTGATGCAGTTGGTGCAGTATAATCCGACCACCGCGAAAGTCCTGAAACGGCCGCTGCTGATCGGACCGCCGTGGATCAACAAGTTTTACATCCTCGATCTGCGGCCGCGGAACAGCTTCGTGAAATGGGCGGTCTCGCAGGGACATACCGTGTTCGTGATCTCCTGGGTCAATCCGGATGAGAAACTCGCGGAGAAAAACTTCGAGGACTACATGAAGGAAGGCTACCTCGCCGCGCTGGACGCCATCGAACTGGCGACCGGGGAGCGTGAGGTCAACGTGATCGGCTATTGCCTCGGCGGCACGCTGCTGTCCGCGACGTTGGCCTACATGGCGGCGGTCGGGGATGACCGGATCAAGACCGCGACATTCTTCGTGACCATGATGGATTTCCACGAAGCCGGCGAACTCGGCGTGTTCATCGACGAGGAGCAACTGAGCGCGCTGGAAGACAAAATGAACAAGCGCGGCTATCTCGAAGGCAGCGAGATGGCGACGACGTTCAACATGCTGCGCGCCAACGATTTGATCTGGTCGTTCGTGGTGAACAATTATCTGCTCGGCAACGATCCGTTTCCGTTCGATCTGCTATACTGGAACGCGGATTCCACCCGCATGCCGGCGAAGATGCACAGCTTCTATCTGCGCAAGATGTATCAGGAGAATCAGTTGTGCGTGCCGGGCGGCATCGAGCTGGCCGGCATGCCGATCAATCTCGGCAAGATCACCACACCCGCCTATTTCCTTTCGACACGCGAAGATCATATCGCGCCGTGGAAATCGACCTATCGCGGCACCCAGCTTCTGGGTGGACCGAAGCGCTTCGTGTTGGCGGCGTCGGGTCATATCGCGGGCGTGGTCAATTCCCCCGATGGCGGAAAATACAATCACTGGATCAATGAGGACCTGCCGCCCGATCCCGACGAATGGTTCAAAGGAGCGACGGAGCTCGCGGGGTCATGGTGGCCGGACTGGCATCGCTGGATCTGTTCGCACGGTAAGACACAGGTGGCGGCGCGCGAACCTGGCGACGGCAAATTGCGGGTGATCGAGGACGCGCCCGGAAGTTACGTGAAGGTGCGGCTGAGCTGAACGATTGCTGGTTCGCTGGCGCGGGTTTTCGTTACGCTGACTTACCCTCCATCGCCGCGCGCACATAACGCGCCCCCGCCGCGATCGCGCGCCGTCCGGCCGCGAGACGGGGATGGAACAAGTGCCAGACATGCGGCATCTCGGGCCACACCTCCAGCGTCACCGGCACATCCGCCGCGCCCGCGACACTGGCCAAACGCGTCGAGTCATCCAGCAACGTCTCGACCGCGCCGACCTGGATGTACAACGGCGCGATGCCGTGGAGGTCGGCGTAAAGCGGTGCGGCCAAGGGAGAGCGCGGATCGGCCGAACCGAGATAGTGCCTCGCGATCTCCATAATGCCGTCTTTTCTGCACGGTCGGATCGCGGCTCGCGTTGAAGGTCATGGAGCCGCCAATGGCCTCCATGTCCACCCACGGCGAGATGCACCAACCGCACGAGGGCTGTGCCAGGCCCGCGTCGCGGATCGCCACCAGCGCCGCGACGACCAGACCGCCGCCCGCGCTGTCACCCGCCAACGCGATGTTGTTCGGCTGGATGCCCTGCGCGAGCAGATAACGGTAACCGGCCAACGCGTCCTCGACCGGCGCGGGAAACGGGCTCTCCGGGGCCAGCCGATAATGCAGCGCCAAGGTGCGCCCGCCGACATCCCGCGCGATCTCCGACGCCAGATGACGATGGCTGTCCAGTGACCCGAACACGTAGCCGCCGCCATGGAAATACAGCACCGCGCGGCGGGTGTCGGCGCCCGGCGCGCTGGTCCACTCCGCCGGGACACCGTTGGCGGACACTGGCTCCGCCGTGATATCGCTCGCGGTCGGGAACATCTTCGCGTAGCCGTCCATGCCGCGGCGCCGCTCGTTGATATCCGTCACCTTGGGACGTTGCGCCAGCATTTCGCGGAGTGCCGCGACTTCCGGATCGGCCATGGTACACCTCCTGTTGAACCCTTTGGACGAAAGCATAGCGTGGGTCCACGAAATCGGCTACTCTCCGGTAAGACCCCCTACCGAAGGGTCGGCCAGGGGAGTCGCGGACCGCCGAACGACCACAAACAAAGCACGAGGACGGCCATGAACGCACCAGTCGATATCGACCTGAAAGCGCGTGCTCATACTCTGCCGCTGGACGAACTGGATCCGAGCGATCCGCGGATTTATTACGAGGACGTCTGGCAACCGTATTTTGAGCGGTTCCGCCGCGAGGCCCCCGTGCATCGCGTCAAGGACAGTCCGTACGGCCCATACTGGTCGGTGGCGAAATACAAGGACATTGTCCAGGTCGAGGTGAACCACAAAATCTTCTCCTCGTCCGATGAAGTCGGCGGCATCATGATCAACGACGCCCCGAAAGGTATGGAGCGTACCAGCTTCATCCGCATGGACCCGCCTGATCACGACGAACAGCGGCGTGAGGTCAGCTCCACCGTCAATCCCGTCACGCTGGCGAAGATGGAGGAACTGATCCGCACCCGCACCAACATGGTGCTGGACAAGTTGCCGCGGAACGAACCGTTCAATTGGGTCGAACACGTTTCGATCGAGCTGACGTCGATGATGCTGGCGACGTTGTTCGACTATCCGATCGAGGACAAGCGCCGGCTGATCAAATGGTCGGACACGTTCATCTGCGACATCAACGCGCCCGACGCGCCGGTGAAGTCGGAAGAGGAACGTTTCGCCAAACAGATGGAATTCGCCGAATACATGAACACGTTCTGGGAGGAGCGCGCGAAGAAGCCGAAAAGCTTCGACGTGATCTCGATCCTGGCGCATGGCGACGCGACGAAGAACATGACGCTGCGCGAAAAGATGGGCGTGCTGATCCTGTTCCTGGTCGGCGGCAACGACACGACGCGCAATTCGATGACCGGCGGATTGTGGGGGCTCGCTCAGTTCCCGGATCAATTCCAGAAGCTGCGCGAGAACCCCGATCTGGTCACCAGCCTGATCCCGGAGATTGTTCGCTGGCAGACGCCTGTCATCCACATGCGTCGTACCGCGCTGGAGGATTTCGAACTGCGCGGCCAGCAGATCAAGGCCGGCGACAAGGTCGTGATCTGGTACATCTCCGGCAACCGCGATGAGGAACAGATCGAAAATCCCAACCAGTTCATCATCGATCGCAAACGCCCTCGCGAACACATGTCATTCGGCTTTGGCATCCATCGTTGCCTGGGCAATCGGCTCGCGGAAATGCAGCTCAAGATCCTGTGGGAAGAAGTGCTGCGCCGCGACCTGAAGATCGAGGTTCTGGATAAGCCGGTCTACGCTTACTCCAACTTCCTGCACGCGATCCGGGATTTGCCGGTCCGCATCGCCGCCTGACCTGAGACGCCGCGGGTCGTTACGGCCCGCGGCAACATCGTTGGACGCCCCGCGCGCGCCTCGCCAGGTCAGCGGGCCAGGTCCGGAGATGCCACGGAGACACAATCGAGGAACCGCCCTTGACGCTCGCGCGGCCTCCACGCCTGTCGCCGCGAGACACCGGTTCTGACCCCAACGCCAAGGCCCTGTGCGAACGCCGTTGAAGCGTTCGCCTGGGCATGGTACCCGCGCGCCTGGTAATCCCACCGCCAGAGGACCGGATGACAACCACGCGCAGCGTTCTGGCCCGCACCGTCCGCGGGGCCGGATGGGTCATCGCCTGGCGTTTGGGCGTGCGAGTCCTCGGCCTGATCAGCACGTTGATCCTGGTACGCCTGCTGGTGCCGTCGGATTTCGGAGTGCTCGCTTTGGCCGCCAGCTTTTCGCAAACGGTCGATGGCATGATGACCCTGGGTACCGAGGAAGCTGTCATCCGCCAGCCATCGCCCGATCGGAACGTTTATGACACCGCCTGGACGCTCAACGTCATCCGCGGGCTGACCGTTACCGCGATCGTTTTGTTCAGTGCCGTTCCCGTCGCCGATTTCTTTGGCGACCGGCGGCTGGTGACCGTGCTGATGGTGATCGCGCTGCCGCCGCTGCTCGATGGGCTGTCGAATATCGGCACCGTGGACTTTCGCCGCCAGATGCAGTTCCAGAAGGAATTCGCCATCATGGTGGTGCCGAAATTTTTCGGCATCGTGGCCACGCTGACCGCCGCGTTCATCCATCCCAGCTACACGGCTCTGCTTTGGGGAATCGCGACGAACCAGTCGCTGCGCAGCGCGATGAGCTACGTGATGCATCCGTTCCGTCCGCGATTTTCGTTGCGATCCTGGCGCGGGCTGATCGGGTATTCAATTTGGACCTGGCTGCTCAGCCTGGCGATCCTGTTGCGTAACCGAAGCGACACGCTGCTGTTGGGCCGGCTGACCAATTCCACATCGGTCGGGGTTTACTCGGTAGGAGCGGAAGTCGCGTCACTGCCAACCAGCGAACTGGTGGAGCCGTTGTGCCGCGCGTCCTTCGCCGGTTTCGCCGCCGCGAACCGCGAGGGAGTCTCGGTCACCGAAACGTTTTTGCGGCTGATGAGTTCGGCGGTTCTCATAACCCTGCCGGCGGGTCTTGGCCTGGCGCTGGTCGCCGCGCCTCTTGTGCGCCTCGCGTTTGGGCCCGGATGGGACGCGGCGGTACCGGTGCTGCGCGTGTTGGGACTGGCGGGCGTCATGACGGTGTTCGGGCAGATCAGTCTGCATCTGATGAGCGCCCATAGTTTGCTGGGGAGGTTGACCGCCGTCGCGCTCGCCGGGGCCGCGCTGCGGATCGTCCTACTCCTGCTGCTGATCCCTCCATTTGGTGTGGCCGGTGCCGCCTGGGCCGCCGCGGCCGCGACCTGCGTGGATCAGGGAGCGATGCTGGTCATGGCGCTCCATCGCCTGAGGATCCACTTCGGTGCGTTTGTCGGTCATATCGTGCGGCCACTGCTCGCCGCCGCGGTGATGACCTTCGGTGTGCTGGCGATCACACGGTCCTTGCAACCGATGCCGGAGGCTGACGTCGCGTGGCCGCTGCTGATCGAGGTGTCGGCTGGCGCCGTGATTTACACGGCGGTGTTACTCGTGGCCTGGCTCGCCGCGGGACGGCCGGAGGGACCGGAATCCGACGCGCTCCATGCGCTTCGCCGCACCGTCGCGCGCGCGTGACCGCGCCCGCGAGGCGATGCGATAACCCGGTTCGGCCTGGCTCGCGATGGCCGGGTCAAAGCCCGGCCATGACGATGTAGCAACGGTGTGACCTGAACGGAACCCCTCATGCGCGCCGCTGTTACTTCACGATCACCTTGGACTGCATGAACGGATGCAGTCCGCATACGTAAAAGTACGTCCCCTCCTTATCGAACCGGTAGGTAAACGTTCCATCGGTATCCATTGCCTTGGAATGCACGCCCAGAGCATTCACCACGATGCTGTGCGGAATATCGTCGTGATTGGTCCAGGTGACTTCCGTCCCCTTGGCGATGGTCAACGGGTTCGGATTGAACTTGAAGTTGTCGATCGCGACCTGGCTGCCCGCATCCGACCAGGCCAGTATCGGAATGACCGGCGAGCCGAGCAGCGCGCACAGCAGAACCCGCCGGGCGAACACGCCCGGTTTGGAAAGAACGAACATGGGAGGTCTCCGTTAGCCGGCGAGGGGTGTATCGACGATGGCGAGCGGCGTTTTCGCGGACACCAAAGTGACCTTCGCCGTGCCCAGGTAGTTCTTTAATTCTCCGGGCGGCACCGCCATGGGACCGGGAGCTTTCGCGACACCGGGCACGCCTTGCGGGAACGCGGTTGAGCGCGCGGTATGGAACGCCACGTGGCCTTCGACTTTCTGCATCACCTGATGGATGTGGCCGTTCAGAACCGTAACGGAGCCGAACCGCTTCAGGTACGTCAAAGCCTGCGCTCCGTCAGCCGTTCCCCAGCCCCAGTCCTGATAAACGATCCACAATGGCACATGCGCCATGACCACGATCGGCATGCTGGCCGACAGCGACCTGACGTCCCTTTCCAGCCATTCCAACTGGGGTTTTCCCAGATCGCCCAGCCCGGCGCCTTGCAGGTTCACGACGTTGACCAGTCCGATGAAGTGCACGCCATGCGCGTCGAAGCTGTACCAGCCGTCGCCGTGGGTGCCTTTGCCGTAGCGGTTCAGGTAGCTCTTGCGATCGTCCTCCAGAATGTCGTGTTCGCCCGGCACGGTGTAGACCTGCAATTTCGTGGCACTCAGCAATTGCGCGCCGGTGTCGAACTGCTCGGGCTTGGACAAATGCGTGATATCGCCTGTGTGAATGATGAAAGCAGGCTTTTCGGCCATGCCGGTGACATGGTTCAGCGCCTCCTGAAACGTTCCGGTAACGTCCGCATTGACCGGCTTATCGAACCCCAGATGGCTGTCGCTCACCTGAGCGAACGTGAAGCCGGTTTCCGCCGCCTCGGCCTGACCGATGAGGTGGGACCGGGGAACGCCGCCGGCGACCGTCCACAGCATCGCGCTGCCGGCCCATGTCATGCATTTCAGAAATCCGCGGCGGTTCGGTTCAAGGAATTCGGTGGTCATCGTCGCGCTCCTGCACGTCCGAACCTGGATGGCCGGACCTGAGCGCTTGATCCCCTTGCCCCGCGGTTATTCCCGTCCGGACGAAAATTTCTTCAGATGCTGGCGACGGCGATTGGTGCCGCGCATCTCGATGGTCCGCGCGGCGCGCAACACGAGGTCGTCGCGGAACTGCGCCGCCGCGATTTGCACCGCGTTCGGCAGCCCGTTCCCGCGCGAGCCCATCGGCACCGTGATCGCCGGTTGCCGGCTCAGATTGAACAAGAACGTCCATGGCGCCCATGCCGTATTGAGTGCCCGCACCGGATCGGCGGTCGGCGCGTCGGCCAATGGAGGGCCCGCCGGGACCGTCGGACACAGCAACAAATCGTACCGCTGATGGTACCGTCCCATCGCATGCCCGACCTGAGCGCGCATCGCCTCGCCATCCATGAATTCCACCGCCGTCATGCCGCCGAGCGCCGAGGCGACCTCGCGAATTCCCGGCTCCAGCAGGTTGACCAATTGCGTGGGCGTCGATGCCACGAGCCGGGACAACGCGGCGCCCCATACGCGAGAAAACACCACGCTGGGATCGGGAAGATCGGCCGGCGCTTCCTCGACCAACGCGCCGGCATCGGACAGCAGGTGGGCGGCGTCGCTCGACCGCCGCGAGTGCGTCGGCGTCGGCCGGAGCGTCGAAGCCGGGACGGCGCAGGATGCCGACCGTCAGGCCCGCGACCCCGGTCCTCGATCCCGTCCCGCCAGTCGCGGCCGTCGCCCGGCAGGCAGAACGGATCGCGCAGATCGTGCTGCGCCATGACCGAGAACATCAAGCGCGGCATCTCGTACCGTGCGGGTCATGGGGCCGGCGCAGGAGACCGAGGCGAACGCGCTGGCCGGCCACTGCGGGATGCGGCCATAGGTCGGCTTCAGTCCCACCAGGCCGCACCACGCCGCGGGAATCCGAACCGACCCGCCGGCATCGGTGCCCAGGTGCAACGGTCCAAATCCGGCCGCGCCGGCCGCTCCGGCGCCGGAGGACGAGCCGCCGGTGGTGTATTCGCTGTTCCAGGGATTGCGGGTGATGCCGTTCAGCGGGCAATCGCCGGGCGACTTCCAGCCAAACTCCGTCGTGGTCGTCTTGCCCACGATGACCGCGCCGGCGGCCTTCAGGCTGGCGACCAGAGGCGCGTCGTCGGGCATCGGATCCGCCGATGTCGTGCGGCTGCCGCGCCGCGTCGGAAAGCCCGCCAGATCGACCAGATCCTTGACCGTCACCGGCACGCCGTCGAGCGGACCGATCGGCCGCCCGGAGCGCCACCGCATCGCGCTTTCGCCCGCCGCGTCGAGGGCTTTCGGGTTCATCACCACGAAGGCGTTGAGCGCGGGATTGAGCCGCGCCACCCGCTCGGTCACCGCCTGCAGCACCTCCACGGGGGTCACGCGGCGGCGGGCGAACGCGGCCAGCATGTCCTCGGCGGACAGCAGCGCGAGGTCGGTGACGGAGGTTGAGGCGGGCATGGATGCGGGCATTTGGAGACCACTTTCCCTTTGGGCAGGTTCGCGGGCACCATGGCGATGACCCACGGCGAAGGGAACCCTAAAATGAGCAGCAAACACCCTGACGGCGAACCGTGGCAGTGGCCGGAGCCGACCTGGCGCCGCATCGTCGGCCGTGCCCGGGCCGGACGCAGCATGAAGCCGAAAGTCGTGGCCGAATGGCGCTCGGTGCGCGGTGGCGATCAGCTTCGACGTCGGACCATGAAACGATCCCGCTGCGCGACGGCGACGAGAGCCCGATGCGGATCAGCCAGGGCCAGTACGGCGCGCGCCAGGCCATCCCGCGCATCCGCCGCCTGCTGGAGCGCGAGTCCGTTCCCGGCGAGTTTCTATTACCCCGCCGTGTCGGCGCTGCTGCATCCGGAGGAAGTGCGCGCTCTGGCCGACGACGGGCACGAGATCGGCATCCATTCCTGGATCCACGAGGCCAACACGTCGTTGCCGCGTGAGGCCGAGCGCGAACTGACGTTCCGCGCGCGGGACACACTGGCGAAGATCGCGGGGCGGGAGCCGGTGGGCATGCGAACCGCGAGCTGGGATTTCTCGGTAAACACGCTCGATATCATCCGCGAAATGAAACTGCTGTACGACAGTTCGTTGATGGCGGACGACGATCCGTACGAGTTGCTGGATCAGGACGAGCCGACCGGCATTATCGAATTGCCGCCGGAATGGATCCGCGACGACGCGGTTTATTACAATTTCGTGCGGTTCTCCGCGCTGCGGCCGTACACGCCGCCGTCCGCCGTGGAGGAGATCTTCACCGCCGAGTTCGACGGCGCGTGGGATGAGCGCGGGTTGTTCCTGCTGACAATGCATCCGCATATCACCGGCCATCGCTCGCGGATGCCGGTGTTGGAGCGGTTGATCAAACATATGAAGGCCAAGGGCGGCTGCTGGTTCGCGACCCATGCGAAGGTGGCGGAGTGGTGCCGGGACAACGGGTAAGAGGGGGCTGAAATCGGAAGACGCGGGACCTTAACGCGGTCCCGTCGATCCGCCGCTCCGTGATCCTGGAAAGTACCAGTGTCGGCCTCGTGGTTCATGCGCGTGCGAACGGCGACGATCCGTGGATCGCGACCGCTCTGACCGAAGGCGATGTGCTGAAGATGCCCGAGATTGGCATTGAGGTTCCGATTAACGAGTTCTACGAAGGCACGGACCTTCTCGCCCCTCCGGACGAGAACAGGGCGGCGATTCGGTAGGGGCCGGCGCGCGGCGCCGACATCGTCCGTGACACAAGCCGACCGGCCGGAGCCAGCCACACCCTTGCGCCCCAGGTCACCCGTTGCCACCCTGACGCACACGCGCTCAGGAGGAACACCCCCATGAATATCGACTTCACCGGCAAGAAAGCCATCGTCTGCGGCGGCAGCCGAGGCATCGGCCGCGCCATCGCCCTGGGTTTCGCCGCCGCCGGAGGGGACGTTTCCATCTGCGCCCGCGACCCGGCGGCACTGGAGGAAACCCGCGCCGAGATCGCGAAACTCGGCCATAAAGCACATGCCGCCGCCGCCGATCTGGCCAAGGAAGATGCTGTCCGCGGCTACATCCGCACCGCGACCGAGGCTCTCGGCGGCGTCGATTTCCTGGTCAACAACGCCTCGGCGTTCGGCTCGACGGATGACGAGAAGGGCTGGACCAGTAGTCTCGCCATCGACATGATGGCGATCGTGCACGCGACGCAGGAGGCTTTGCCGGCGCTGCGGACGTCGAAGGGCAGCGTCCTGAACATCTCCTCGATCGCGGCCATGCACACCGCCGCGCGGCAGCCGCCGTATGGCGCCATCAAGGCCGCGGTCATTCATTACACCGGCACGCAGGCGGCGTTGTACGCGAAGGACGGCATCCGGGTGAACTGTATCGCTCCCGGTTCGATCGAGTTCCCCGGCGGTGTGTGGGACCGGCGCAAGACCGACAATCCACGGCTGTACAACGCGGTGTTGGGTTCCATTCCGTTCGGCCGTCTCGGCCATCCGGAGGAAATCGCCAACGTGGCGCTGTTCCTCGCGTCGCCGCTGGCGGCGTGGGTGACCGGACAGACCATCGCGGTGGACGGCGGCCAGTTGCTCTAACCGAACCCTCGCACCAGGCCGCCGGACACCAGTTGCCAGCCGTCGACGGTGGCGAAAAACACCAGTTTGAACGGCAGAGAAACGACGTTCGGCGGCAGCATCATCATGCCGAGGCTCATCAGCACGCTGGCCACGACCATGTCGATGACCAGGAAGGGTAGGAACAGCAGGAACCCCATCTCGAACCCGCGGCGCAACTCGCCGACCATGAACGCGGGCATGACGACGCGCCAGGAGGTGTCGCCCGCCGGCACGTGCGCCAGGTCCTGAAAGAAGCCCAGATCGCCGCCACGCAACGTGTGCAGCATGAAGACGCGGAACGGTTCGGCGGCGGCTTTGATGCCGTCGATCTCGCCGATCTTGTCATCCATCATCGGCGCGATGCCCGCGATCCAGGATTGCTCGAACACCGGCTGCATGACGAACCATGTCAAAAACAGCGCCAGTCCGATCAGTACGGTGTTGGGCGGCGCGCCCTGAGTGCCCAACGCGGTCCGCAGCAGCGACAGCACGATGACGATGCGGGTGAACGCCGTGGCCATGACCAGAAGGCTCGGCGCCAGCGACAGCACGGTGACCAGCGCCGTGAGCTGCACGATCCGCGCGGTCGCGCCCGCCTGACCCGCCGCGCCGAGGTCGATCGCGACCGACTGCGCGTGCGCCGCCCAAGGGAAAACGACCAAGGTGAAAACGACCACGGGGAAAACGACCAGGGGGAAAACGACCAGGGGGAAAACGCCGGGGGCAAACGACCGGTAGAAACCGCACTAGCCAGAGCCGACGCTTCATGGCGATTTCGGTCCCTCGAGCCAGCCGACCACGAGGTCGGTTTCGCCGCCGGTCAACAGCAGCACCGCGCGATCCTCATGCTGGATCAGATGCAGGCGGCGGCGCGCGTCGAGCGCGATCGTGTCCTTCACGATCAGCAGACGCGATGCCGATTTCGGCTTGCCGATCGTCGTATGACGCAGCGCCCGCCCGATCAGCAGGATCACGCCGACGATCCCCGCCAGGGCGGCCGCCGAGGTCAGCAGCATGGTGAAATCATCAGCCACCAGCGATCCGCCCATGGCCTCGTCGCGCCGTTCCTCGTGATGCGTTTCGCTCCGGGCCGATCCGGAGAGCACGGTGCGTCATTTTGTTCGCCGATGTTGAAATCAATTCCGTTCTGGAACCGCGTGAGCACGCCTGCCCCATCAACGTCCGGAAAAGTGAAGGAAGCATCAGCGTCCACGTTAAGGCTTCCTTAACCCCGCCCGTTCATGCTCGACCCATGTCCCCCTTCCAGCCGCAAATCTTCGATCTCGCGGAAAAGCGTCTCGCCTGGGCCAGCGAGCGTCAGGCCGTGCTCGCCCGCAACATCGCCAATGTCTCCACACCCGGCTTTCAGGCACAGGATTCGCCGGATTTCCAGAGCGTGCTCGGTGGCACCGTTGGCGTTCAGCCGGTGCGTACCGATCCCAATCACATGGAGGGTACGATCGATCCCGGCATGTCGGCGCGCGCGCTGACGGAAACCACGGCGCGGACCGCGGACAAGAATGGCGTTCGACTGGAAGAGCAATTGATGAAAGTCGCCGACACCGAAACACTCAATTCGACAGTCACCGCGATCTTCAAATCCTACATGACGATGTTCAATGTCGCGCTTGGCAAGGCATCTTAGACATGGCCGCCGATCTCAATACTTCGTTGCAGGTTTCCGCCGCCGGCATGGACGTGCAGGTGGCCCGGATCAAGATCATCGCCGAGAACCTCGCCAACCAGAGCACGACCGGCTCGTCACCCGGGGCCGAGGCTTACCGCCGCCGCACGATCACCTTTCAGAACAAGCTCGACACCGCCCTCGGCGTCGAGACCGTGAGTGTCAAATCGGTCGGCACCGACAAGTCTGACGCGCCGTTGCGCTACGATCCCGGCAATCCGGCGGCCAACAAGGACGGCTACGTGAAAACGCCGAACGTCAACAGCTTCGTCGAGCTGATGGACATGCGCGACGCCGAGCAGTCGTACAGCGCCAACCTGAACGTTGCATCGACCACACGGTCGATGCTGAACCGCACGTTGGACCTGATCAAATGACCACGCCGCTCGCGGGCATTCCGATGATGCGGATCACGCCTTCGACGGACGTGTCTCCGGCAACGCCGGCCGCGCCCGGTGGCGGCGTGGATTTCGGGGCGGCGCTGCAGTCCGCGCTCGGCTCGGCGATGGACGCGGGTCATGAGGCCGACGCGCAATCCGTGAAGGCCATAACCCAGGGCGGCAACGTGACCGAGGTCGCGACCGCGCTGGCGCGTGCCGAACTGACGCTGCAAACCGCCACGGCGGTGCGCGACCGTATGTTGCAGGCCTATCAGGACATCATGCGTATCCAAATCTGACATCGACGCCGAACCGCGGGTTCGGTCGCATCGCGCATTGGAAATAATCCATGAATGAAGCGGATATCGCCGAGGTGATGCGGCAGACTTTCATGCTGATCCTGAAGTTGTCCGGACCCTTGCTCGCGGTCGCGCTGGTCGTCGGACTGCTGGTGGCCATGCTGCAGGCCGTCACCCAGATCAACGAGGCGACGCTCGTCTTCATCCCGAAACTTCTCGGGATCGGCGCGGTGTTGCTCTTGATGGGCGTGTCGATGTTCGGCTCGCTCGCCGACTTCACCCGCCAGTTGATCGACCGCATGATCGCGACCGGGGGATCGTGACGGATTTCGCGAGGGTGGACTTCGCCAACGCCGGCGTCGCGGGATTATCGGGGGACCTGATTCTCGACCATGCGTTTGGCCTGGTTCTGGTGCTCGCCCGGGTCGGCGCGACGCTCGCTTTCCTGCCGGGGCTCGGCGAAACCGCGACCCCGGCCGTGGTCAAGGCGGGCATGGTGCTCACGCTGACGATCCTGCTGCTGCCGATTGTCGAGCCGGCTCTGCCGCCGCGGCCCGAGAGTGAACTCGCCCTCGGCCTCATGGTCATGACCGAACTGGCCAATGGGCTTTGGTTCGGCTGGCTGGCGCGGGTTCTCACCACGAGCCTGCCGCTCGCGGGCCAGTACATCGCCGATTTCGCGGGGCTCGCGAACGTCTTGCAGCCGAATCCGGATCTCGGCGCGCAAACCACCGCCATCTCGCGGTTGTACGATGTCGCTGTGCCGGCGCTGATCCTGTCCACCGGTCTCTACACCGTTCTGATCTCCGCGCTCGTCGGCTTCTATCGGCTGATCCCGCCCGGCACCCTGGCCTGGGTTCCCGACAGCACGGCGACAACGGTCGCGATGGTCGCTCAGAGCTTCAACCTCGCGTTGCGGCTTGCCTCGCCATTCATCCTGGCGGCGGTCGCATGGAACGTGGCGATCGGGCTGATCGCGCGGCTGGTGCCGCGACTGCAGATTTTCTTCGTGGCGCTGCCGGGCCAGATCGGGCTGGGATTGCTGCTGCTGGCCGCCATCGCCGCGCCCATCGTCGGCACCTGGATGGAGGCGATGCGCGCGGGTTTCAACAGCCTGCCGGGCGGCTGACCGCGCGTGTCCGGCCAGACAGGCGACCAGCAGGACCGCACCGAAGCGCCAACCGCGCGGCGTCTGCAAAAAGCCCAGGAGGAAGGGGAGGTCCCGGTCTCGCGGGAGGCGGTGCTGCTGGCCGGTCTCGCGGCGATAACGCTCGTCTTTCTGATGCTCGGCTCTTCGATCGGACCGGGGCTCCTGCGTCCGTTGTCTTTGATCCTCAGTCAGCCGGGACTACCGATTAACGAACCGGTGGCCGTGTATCATGAGGTCGCGATGGCGTGCCTTGCCGCCATCGCGCCCTTCGCCGTGCCGATCGCCCTCGCCGCCACCGCCGCCACGCTGGCGCAGACCCGGTTCGCGTTGCGCTCCCGCGCGCTGCACACCGACTTCGGACGCCTGTCTCCGGGTAAGGGGCTGAAGCGCATGTTCGGCACCGACAGCCTGGTCGAGACGGCGAAGTCGATCGCCAAGCTGCTGATCGTCGGCGGCGCGGTCGTTCAGGTTCTGCGTCAGGAGCTGCCGCGGCTCGAGGTGCTGCCGGCGGCGCCATTGGGGACGCTTCCGGACATTCTGCGATCGGTCGTGTCCCGTCTGCTGCTCGCGGTGGTGTTGGCGCAAACGGTGATCGCGGGGGCGGATATTTTTTGGCTGTGGCGCCAGCACCTGCGGCAGCTTCGCATGAGCCGTTCCGACGTCAAGGACGAAACCAAGGAGACCGAGGGCGATCCGGCGATCAAGATGCGCATTCGGCGCCTGCGCATGCGGCGCGCGCGGCAACGTATGCTGGCCGCGGTGCCGACCGCGACGGTGATCGTGACCAACCCGACGCATTACGCGGTAGCCCTGACTTATGATACTCAGAAGAGCAGTGTGCCGAGACTGGTCGCCAAGGGCGTTGATTCGTTGGCGATGCGGATCAGGGACACCGCGCGTGAACACGGGGTACCGATCGTGGCCAATCCACCGCTCGCTCGCACGTTGCATCAATTGCCGCTTGGCTCGCCGATCCCACCGGAGCTGTACAAAGTGGTCGCCGAACTGATCGCGTATGTCTGGCGTCTCAGTGGCCGGCGACGGTCGTGACACGCCGGAGGCCTGTCGAGGACACGCGCGAACTGGCGCACGATCTGAATAATCTGCTGACCGCGATCATCGGCGCGGCCGACGCGGTATTGGAACGATCCGAAACCGATCCGGAATCGCGCGCCGACGTCGCGCATATTCGCGAGGGCGCGCGGCGTGGGGCGATCCTGGTGCGGCGCCTGCGCGGCGATCCACGCGATCCGGTCGCACCGCCGGCGCCTGTATCCGTGAATGAAACGATCCGCGCGACCGAACGGTTGCTCGATCACCGCCTGGGACCGAATGTCACGCTCGACCTGCGACTGGCGGAGCCGGACTGTCAGGTGATGGTGGAGCCCGCGCAACTGGATCGTGCGCTGCTGAACCTGGTCGCCAACGCCCGCGACGCGATGCCCATTGGCGGCAAGGTGATTTTGGCCACCACGCACCGCGTGGTCGAGGCCATGGAAGCCAGGATTCCGGATCGAATCCCCGTCGGCGAATATCTGGTCATCACCGTTACGGATACCGGACAGGGTATTCCTCATGACCATTTGTCGCGCATTTTCGACGCCGGGTTCAGTTCGCGGCTGGATGCCGGCGGTTCGGGCCTCGGCCTGGCCTCGGTTCGCGATATCGTGCATCGGGCGAATGGCCTTTTGTCGGTGGCGAGCGTCGAGGGTCAGGGCACCCGCTTCGACATTTACCTGCCGCTGCTCGACCGCGGACGACCGTCCATCGCGCCGGACCCGACCGCGACCCGCCATGTTTTGCTGGTCGATGACGATCTCCTCGTGCGCCGGGTCGCGGAACGGTCTCTGGCGCGCGCCGGGTGGATGGTCCTTTGCGCCAACTCCGGTGAAGACGCGCTCGAGATCCTGAAGCAGACGCGATGCGACCTCATGATCTCCGACATCGCGATGCCAGGGATGGACGGGGTGATGCTGGCGCGGTTGGCGCTGACGCGGGATCCCGACCTGCCGATTATTCTCACCTCGGGCTACGAACGGACCGCCACGCGCCATGGCGACGAGATCACAAGTGTCGCGTTTCTGGCGAAGCCTTACGATCAGGCGGAGTTGCTGGAGACCGTGGCGCGCATTACCCGATAACGGGCGCCCCGCTCATCTCTCGACGTCACCACCGGATCCGTGATGCGGAAGCGTGACAACACCCGCGTCAAAATATTGGCGCGCATGGTGCCGGGTCATATCATAATGAATAATTAACAAATACAACTGTTCACGGAACCCCTCCCGGCCGCGCATCCTCACCCGGAGTCGGCCGCGCCACCCTCCGGATCGAGCGCGATCCGGCAAAGCGCCTCATACACACGCCTCACGTCCTCCGGCAGTTCGGCCGGCGGTGACGCCACGTGATGCCGGAGGTCCGGATCGAAGAACGTCATCCGCTCCGGTATCCCAAAGCCCAGCCGATCGAGCACGATCGCGAGGGAGCGTCGATACGCATCCTCGCCAAGGTCGAACCGTAGCACCAGGAACGGTTCCGCTTCGTGCAGCGCGAGCATTCGAATGTTGTAGTGCGCCCAGACCGCGAGCCAGTGCGACACCTCACGCCCTTCACGCCGGTGCAGTGACTCCGCGACGAACCCGGGATGGCGAAACGTCCCCACGAACGTGAGATCGGCGATCGCCTCGCGCCAGAAGTCAGCCATCAGCAGCGTGCGCGGGTCTTTAAATCCCCAGACCGGCGCATCGCCGTAGGATTGGATGATGGCGTCCCGTTCCGCTCGGTGCGCGCCGGTCCAGGTCACCTGCGCGGGCGGTTGCGCCCAGCTTCCGCCGCTGTGCCGGAGCACCGCGTCGTGCAACTGCCAAATGCGCGGGTTCTCCCGGTTCCCCTTCCTGTTGTGGCGGGCCGCCGTATTGACGTCGCCCAGGATGAGACCGGCCTCCTCCAGACTGCCCGCGAGGCAACTGGTTCCGCTGCGGTGCATTCCCAGAACGCAAATGACCCTGCTCATTCAGGCGCCGACCGGCCGGAGGCGCGGCGTCCTCTCAAGTTCGCGCCATGCCGGATCAGACCTCGCGAGCACGGCGGAATGACATGTTGTCATGATCGGCTCACCGAGGCCCGGTACGTCGCACAGATCTCTTCCAGCAGCGCCATCGCCGCGGGATCCGCCAGGTAGCCCGGCTGGATGAACGGCGCGTCGATGATCCGCGGCGCGTGCAGCGTGTCGTGGGTCCACGGCGGCACGAGAGACGCGCCGTAGCGATCCAGCACCCGCCGCGATGGCAGCGCGAGCGGCGGTATCCGCTCGTCCAGTCGAATGCGTCCCATGTTGGCGCGCATCAACTCCGGCAGGGATGGCGGAATCAAGGCGTCCTTGCGTGCGAGGAACCAATCGCGCAACGCAGCCGACGTCTCGCCGCCCCGCCGCGCGTTGATCGCGTTCAACGCCCGGATCAGTTCGATGTCCGCGGCGGCGAGCGATCCGTTCGGACGCCCGATGGACGGCAGCGCGAAATCGCCCGGATCGACAAAATTGGCGAGGAAGTGCCGGGCGATATCGATGCCCTTGTCTTCCAGGTGACTGTAAGAAACGATCTTGACGCGCTCCGGTCCGAACACGGCGGAGAATCGGTCGAGCACCGCCGTGTCCCACTCCGCGAAGGCATCCTGTTGCCGAAGTTCGCCCGCGATGAAATCGGGGAGGGTCATCGCGTGGCCGTGCTTGACGGTTTCTTGCCACAGCGACGGCAGCCGCTCCGGCGGGCGCCTGACGTAATACACCACCTGGGCTGGCGCCTCGCCAAGCAGGCGACGGAGTTGCTGAACCTGCCCCGGATCGAACCTGGAAAACGCCTCGCAGGAGATCACGACGGCCTCGGGGCGTCGCGCGAGGATGTCTCGCATTTGCGCCTGGACCGCGGCGACGGAGCCTCGCCGGATCGCCCAGGCGATTTGCATGTGACTGGGCGATCCTGGGGCGGCGTCCCAGACCGAGGGGATGCTGATCCCGCGTTCCGCCAGAGTCCCGCGCAGCGCCGCCAGCGTCTCCTGAAGGTAGGTTGTGCCGGTCTTGTGGGGGCCGATATGAACGACGAATCGAGTCACGGACCCATCCTGTCGCCGACCGGGCGGCTGGCCGCCGGCGGTGCCCAGTACACGGCCTTTCCGGCGACGTATGGAGTGGAAGTGCCGACCTCCCAATCGCGCGACAAACGGTCGCGTGCGCATTTCCGGCGCACCGCTCCGACCGGACAGGCTGGCACCGCTGGCCCCCGGAATGAACGACCCGGCGGCCCCCGGCGGTGACGCCCGGCGGGAGCGATGTTCGACCGGCCGCTTGGCAGGCGTTCCGCTAAATCCATGCCCGATCCTTAACACGCCGTTCTCGCGCCGACGATTGCCCAGGTTGTGCGGTCCAGGGTTTTCCCCGGGCATTGGGCCACGTCCGCGGCCGGAACGCGTGTGTTTCGCCAAACTTCTACAACCTGAAACGTTCCTGCAAACCGCGAGATGGGACCACTCCCACCCGTCCCCGTTTGCTCGGAGCCTTTGGCGATCGCATCCGCTCCAAACGTGGCGACCATCACGGAGAGTGGGCCGCATGGCGACGTTTACCTGGACCGCGACCACCGCCGCCGGGAGCACCGCGTGGGAAACGCCGTCGGCGTGGGTGGACTCCACATCGAGCAACCCGGGTCCCGGGGCGTTTACCACGGCTCCCGGCAACGACTTTGTCATCAACAGCTCGAACCTGTTCACGGTCGGCGATATCGGAGCCGGTGGGACGGGGATGCCGGATATCGTCAACTCCCTGACGGTCACCGATGTCGCGGCCCAGTTGCAGGTCGCCGACGGCGCCTCGGCGTTCGATGTCACGACCATGCTCAGCCTGAACAGCTTGCTCAATCTGGGAACCGCCGCCGCGGATGCCTCCGTCCTCTCGATGGGTGGATCTTCCGGCGGCGGCACGATCGATCTGGGTGCGAACGGGAAGTTGGAGGGGGCGCAGGCGGACCGCATCGTGGACGCCGGCAGCACGCCGACCCAGATCATCGGGTCCGGGACCATCATCGCCGAAGACGGCATATTCACACTCGGCCCCTCGGTGCAGGTCGCCTCCGGCAACGCCATCAAGTTCCAGATCGATCCCAACGCGACGCTGTCGATCGCCGACGCGGTCGGCAGCGGGACGATCATGTTTACCGCCGCGAGCGGGTCAGGATTGCTGGATGTCGGGGCCCTGTCCACGTTCAACGCCTCGGTGAAGAATTTGTACGTCGGCACGACGAAGAATGTGGCCACCTCCTACATCGACTTCCTGAACGTGGGGACGGCGGCGACCGCGACCGTGACCGGCTTCACATCCGCCGGTGCGACGTTGACGATCTTCACCAGCACCGGCAGCCAAACGATCCCGATCCTCGGCAACTACCTCGGCAAGAGCGCCAACGTGAACTACGTCAGCGATGGCGCCGGGGGCACCAACGTGTTCTTCACCGACGTCCCTTGTTACGTCTCGGGCACAACTCTGCTGACGCCGGACGGTGAGGTCGCGGTCGAGAGCCTGCGAGCCGGGGACGTTGTCATGACCTCCGAAAGCGGCTGTCTGGTTCCTCGCACCGTTGTCTGGGCCGGGCTGCGGTGGATCGACCTGGCTCAACATCCGCGACCACGCCTGGTCGCGCCCATCCGGTTCCGCCGAGGCGCGTTGGGCGCCGATCTTCCCCGGCGCGACCTGCTGCTGTCCCCGGATCATTGCCTGTTCCTCGACGGCGGTCTGGTGCCGGCGAAGTTGCTGGTCAACGGCATGACGATCGTCCGTGAGATGAGCGTGCCCTCGGTCGCCTATCATCACATCGAACTGGAACGGCACGCGGTGCTGATCGCCGAGGGCGTGGCGGCCGAGAGCTACCTGGACACCGGCAATCGCGCCGGGTTCAGCAACGCTGGCCGCGCGACAGCCGAGCATCCCGGGTTCGGCATCGACGAGCGGCCGCGTTGCTGGGAAGCCGATGCCTGCGCGCCGTTGCTGACGACGCCCGAGCAAATTCGGCCGTTGTGGGAGCGTTTCGCGGAGCGTGCCAGGTCGCTTGGCTTCGAGGAACCGGTTGTCGCGACCACGCCCGATCCGGCATTGCGCCTGGTGGTCGATGGCCGGACGCTGCGGCCGCTGCCGACGCGTGAGGCGGCGGACCGCCGGATCGCTCGCTTCGTGGTGCCGGACGGCGCTTCCTCGGTACGGCTGCTCTCCCGCCGCGCCACCCATGGGGCGATGCGGCCGTGGCTGGACGATCCGCGGCCTTTGGGCGTCGCTGTGCGCTCCGTCACGCTGTGCGACCGGACCGGCGTAACGGTCGCCGGCGCCGATCACCCGGCACTGACCGATGGCTGGCACGCGGCCGAGTCCACCGCCGACGGGGCGCCGTGGCGCTGGACCGCGGGTGACGCGGTGCTGCCGATCGTTTCGGAGGGGCCGTGCCTGGTGGAAATCACCGTGGGCACGGGCGTCAGCTACCTCGACGAAGGCGACTGCCTCGCGGCCTGAGGTGCGCTCGAAGAACCGGATGGCGCGGGGCTGAACGAACGGGTACGGCATTCCGGGTCGTGGCCGTTCGGCGCTGGTGCTGGCCACAATAACGCCATTCGGGTGGTATTCCCTGGCTGGGGAATTGGGGCACAGGCGCTATGCCGTCCCGGCTTCGGCACATCAGGGGAGGACCTTCGCCATGATCGGTTTGGCGCCATGATCGGTTTGCCGCGGACCGGCTCCGGCCAATCTGCTCGGGGCCACCTCGCCAAAGGGCGGCGTGCCAGCGGTCCGCCCGTTTCGTGCCCTGGCGGCGATGGCCAGATCGCGTGCGACCAGACTCCGGGGGACCGGATCGCCTCCGGCGCCCGCGGCGGTCGGGCACGGCTCCGGCTCGCCGCGATCGGACTGGCGGCGATGGCGCTCGCGCGGGTGTCAGCAGGGCTCGGGCGGCGAGCAAACCCTGGTCGATCGTGCCGCCCTCACGGTGCAGGAAATGATGGCGCAGACCGTCTCGCAGGATCCCAGGATTATGCTGCGCCGCGCCAAGGCCGTGCTGATCTGTCCGCGCGTGTTCAAGGCCGGGTTCTTCGTCGGCGGCGAGGGTGGCAGTTGCGTGCTGTTGGCGCGCTCCGGCAACGGGACATGGTCGTATCCAACGTTCTACGACATCGGCAGCGGCAGTTTCGGCTTCCAGTTCGGCGTGGAGGACAGCCAATTAATGCTGATGATCATGACCAACCGCGGGCTGAACGCGGTGATGGACAGCCAGGTCGGCTTGGCGCCAATGTGTCGGTCGCGGTTGCTTCGGTCGGCGCCGGGGCGTCGGCGGGGACGACGGCGGCCGTGGGCGCGGATATCGTCGCGTTCGCCGAGGCACGGGGTCTGTTCGGGGGCGTGTCGCTGGAGGGCGGGGTAATGTCCGCCCGCGTTGACGAGAATCAGGCCTATTACGGCCAACCGCTGGTGGCCCGGCAAATCGTGCAGCAAATGCAGGGCGTAAACCCCGGAGCAGATCCGTTGCGTGAGGTGTTGACCCGTTACGGCAATGGGGAAGCGGCGCCCTCCGGTCCGCCGGCGTATCAGTCGCCCCCGCCGTATCCGCCGCCCTATCCCCCGCCGAATTCCCCGACGGGCCAGCCGGCTTATCCGCCGGCGTACCCGGCGGCTGCCCTCCTATCAGGCGCCGCAGGCCTCGCCGGGCTATCAGCCTCCCCCGACCGATCAACCGGCGCCGGCCCTCGAGCGGTTGAATCAGATGCGCGAAGAAGAGGGATGCGGCATCGCCCGCGAATTGCGTGAGCGCATGACGCACCTGGCCGAGGCTGCCAAGAGCGTGCAACAGCATCGCCGCGCCGTGCTGCACACCTATACCGAGCGGCTGCAATCACGCCTTCAGGAACTGCTGGGCTCAACCATCGACCGCGAGCGCGTTCTGCAGGAGGCAGCTCTGCTCGTCGATCGCTCCGACATTCAGGAAGAAATCGTCCGTCTTGACACCCACATTCAGCACTTCCTCGGATTTCTCGATCAAGGTGGCGAGATTGGCAAGAAACTGGATTTCCTGCTGCAGGAGATGAACCGCGAGGCGAATACGCTGCTTTCGAAGACGTCCGGTCTTGCCGGTGAAGCCCTTAAGATCACCGAAGCCGGCCTGGCCATGAAGGCGGAGATCGAAAAATCGCGCGAACAGGTGCAGAACCTGGAATGAGCCTACCTCGCAGACCGCTCGTGTACATCTGTCTCCGCGCCTTCGGGTTCGGGAAAGTCGACTTTAGTGAATGAGCTGCTGAAGCTGGTCTCGGATCTCGAATTTTCGATTTCCTACACGACAACGCGCGCCCCGCGCGGCAGCGAGCGGAACGGCAAGCAGTATCACTTCATCCCGCGCGACGAGTTCGACCAGATGATTCGAGCAATACGTAATGTTGAAGCGACAA
>CAVRDN010000124.1:0-17911 GCA_963719675.1 uncultured Alphaproteobacteria bacterium
GTTCCTGATCCACCGCCGCAGACCGCTATGCTCAGTCCCTTCTATCTCGGCCAAGCCGTCATCAGCGATGGCATGCTCGCTGGAGTTCATCCGTTGTCCGCGTTGGCGGACTTCCTGGAACTCATTGGCCCACCGGCTTGGATAACCGGACGGTCGCGGGCCTGACCCGGGGGCACCCTACAGCAGCCTCTTCAGGGGCTTTGGGATCCATCCGGCAGGACCGAGGCCGTCACTACCGATGATGACAGTTTTACCGCCTCGACCACCGCCCGCAGGGCCTCGTCCTCGCCCCCTGCCCAATACCGCCCCAACGTCATCCCCTTGCGACCCTCCGCGTGCCCGACAACCTGCGACACCAGATGTGGCGGCTGACCCGCGTTCACAGCCTCCGTGATGAAGAACCGCCGGAGAGAATGAAAGTTGATCAGCGACCGCCTGCCATCCCCGTCCTCGAGCTTTAGTGTCCTCCGATAGCGCGTGAAGGCGTGCCCGATGGCGTCGGTTCGCCGCTTGCCGTCCCCCGGTAGGTCTGCGAACAGAAACCCTTCAGGACCCTTCCCGGCCATCCTGTGCGCCACCAACGGGGCCAGCAGGCTGTGTATGGGCACCCGGCGCGTCGCCGCTGCCGTCTTCCCATGACGAACGCTGAACACCCCGGCTGCGCCTTGGCCAGCCGCACTGACCACGCCTTCACAGTCCTTCACCCGCAGCAGCCCAAGCTCTTCTCGGCGCATACCGGTCAGGGCGGCGAACAGGATCAGGTCTCGCATGACCGGCGAGGGCGGCGCGGCTAGCAGCAAGGCCACCTCGTCCTGGGTGAAAGCGCGCTCAGCCTCCGACACGTTGGCCGCGGCGCGGCGCGGACTTTGACCGGCCCAGGGATTGACCACCTCGTCAGCGATGTGCCCGCGCTTCTGAAGCCACGCCCAGTAAGCCTGCAAGCTCTGGATCAGCTTTGCCACAGTCGCCGGGGCTCGGCCTGAGGCTATCAACTCCTCGGAGACATACCGGCCCGCAAGGCGCTTCGATATGGCCTCGACGGTCACCGGTAGGCGCTGGGCCGTCAACCACGACGCCAACCCGGACACCGCTGAACGTCGTTCCTGAGTTGTCCTGAAGGCCAGTGCGCGGCCTGACAAGCTCCCTTGAGACAGCCATGTGTCGACATGAAGCTCCAACGGCAGCGATGCCCCGGTGGCGATGGCGGCGAACTCCACGCCTCGACCCTCCTCCTCCCGCTCCAGGGCTTCCGCTCTGTCGGTCAGGGCCATGCTGACGGTGCCACTGAAGTTGCCGTGAGGATCGTCGCGTTCCTCAGCGTCCAGCACAGCTTCTCGCCATGCCATCGCCTCGACCACCAACGGGTTGTCCCCTGGCTTCTGGTGGCGGGCTTCCTCAATCTGGCGTTGAAGTTCAGCCACGGCGCGGTAGCGGCGGGCTCTGGCGGTGTAGACGTCGGCAGTCTTCAGGGAGCGCTTCAGGCGTCTGCCCAGCTTCGCCCTCAGGTCGACGGGAACCTCCACTACGGCATACCAGCCCTGGCGGTGTCTCAACAGGTAGCGATTGTCGGCCATGGCGTCTCCTGTTTCAGCGGCGTCTTACCACCACCACGACCACCACCATACAACCACCACCATTAGTCCCACAACCCATTGACCTAACGGAGTTCCGCCGTTATCAAAGCCCTTGTGGTCGAGTCTTCTCGGGCGCGCCAATGCGGCCAGGCGGTTACGGTTCACCTGCCTCCGGGACAGACAGGATGCCCGTTGGCGCCAACCTGCCAGCGCCACGGCGGAGCGGTCCGCGAAGTCGTCCTTCGGTCAATGTCCGCCCGGCGACCAAAAACGCGCCCGTCGGCGCCCCAGCGGAGACGGCGCCGCGCGTCCGCGTCGTGGGCAATCCCAGCCGGGTCACGCCGTGCCGGTTGTTGAACTCCGTCCTGACCCATAGAGTGCCGAGAGCATGACGCACGCACCGCGGGGAATCGGATCGTCCCGAAACAGGACATCAGGACAAATGGCCCCCGGATGGACGTGGCCGGAGACCAGGATCCGTCGGCGGACGCCTGGGATCGCGCTGCGGCCCTCTTCCGGCGGGACAGCCGCGCGGTGTCGTGCGAAGGCGCATCGCGGACGCGTAGATCGAGGCAGCCGGCTCCGGTGACCACACGCATCCCGATGCCGGCTCCCCCATCCCGATCGCGGTCGACCGGTTCGTCGCCCCTCTTCCGGATGCCGCGCGGTGCGATGCAATCTTATCGGGACCTGGCGGCAAGAGGTGCGACCGCGTGGTGGCGCTATTTCGTCACGATCGGTTTCGCGCTCGTTCTGGCGGTGGCGCTGACGTTGGTGGCGGAAATTCTGGGCTATATCGCCGGCGTCAATCTGGCCGACCTCACACAAGGCATGCGGGATCCTGGCCACCCGGTCGGGTTCTTCCTGCTGACCGGCGTGGTATTCCTGATCGTGGTTTTGGCGTTTGCCATCGCGATCCGGGTTGTGCATCGCAAGACTTTCGCCGACGTGGTCGGAATTTGGCGATGGCGAGAATTTGGCGCCGGTTTCTTGCTTTGGGCGATGGCCTCGATCGCGCTCGCGCTGATCGACGTGGCGCTGGCTCCGTCGGGTTTCCGCGTCACGGCAAGCCGGGAAACGCCGCCGCTGGCGCTGGCCGCGCTGGCCGGACTGGCCATTCAAACCTTCGCGGAGGAGTTCGTATTCCGCGGCTACCTGACCCAGGGCCTGTTGTTGGCGACCGGGCGAACCGCGCCCGCGGCGATCCTGAGCGGTTTGCTGTTTGGGGCGGTTCATATACCGAACGGGACGCCCCAGGCGGTGAGCGCGGCCTTTTCCGGAATGGTCCTGGCATGGATCGCCATCAGGACCGGTGGGATCGCGGTGACGTGGGGCCAGCATTTGGCGAACAATTTGCTCGCCGCCGTCGTTTTCGTTTCGAAAGACGACGTGTTCCGCAACAGTCCGGGACTATTCACCCAGAACGCGCCCCAGTTGTTATGGTGGGACACCGCGACCGGCGTCGCCGCCCTGGCGGTACTGGGCTTCGTCGTCTTCCGAGCCACCGCCGCTGATGTCCCGCGTGCCGGTCAATGACAGCGGCGGCGCGCGCATACCTGATCCCCGTTCGAAACGTGGACCTTCAGCCAGCGGTGCCGGGGTGAGGAAGCACCAGTTGGAACCCAACGTGCAAGACCTGAAGGGCGATCGCCAGGGTCAGACCCCAGATCATGTAGCGCATTTGAGCCCGCGCACCGAATTCCAGCACGGACAAGGCCCGGCTGTACCCTTGCATCTCCAGCCATAGTTCGAAACACTGGAACATTGGAACGCTCCGCATCATCAACTGCCGCGGAGATAAGTTTACAAATGATGTATTAACGGATGGTTACCGATTTCCGACCAAGGGCGGCGCGGTCGCGAACCCGTCAGAACGGTCCGCTGTCCTGTCCTACCGGTCCCGCCACGCCTGGCGTGCGCGGAGCGAAACCCGGGCATCGCCGGTCGATGGTCGGCAGGTGCATCATCATCGGGCGGGTTGGCACTCCGGCCCGGTCGGGATCGGATCCTGGACAGTTGGTCGATCGTCGGCTTGCATGGATGGCTCCGGTATGCCCGACGGCCACGATAGCGAACGGTCTCGCGCCTCCGACGGATCCTGATGGTCAGGCCTTGGCTTCGCCACGCCAGCGGCACGATCACATCTCAGGGACGCTTACCAGGATGGCCATCAGTGAGTTACCTTCGTTGTTGTAATCGTTCCGGCAACGCGACGTGAACGCAAATCGCGGAAAGGTTCAGCAGAATTGTTGCTCGATCACCCAGAATTTGCTACAGTTAAATAAACCAGGGTCATTTCGACCGGTCAGGCTATGAATTGCCGTGGGGAAGCCAATATCGCATGAGTTCTTGCGCGTCAAAGCGCCCAGGAAACCGGGGTTCCAGGTTGAGACAGTGGCTTCAGGGGGTTTTCCCAATTGTCAGGAAATGTCGGACCGACAAGATCAAGACAAGGAATTGGCTTTCAACCTTGATCCGCCGCTATCTTTCAGGAATTGACACGTCGGTTCGCGCCACCAGCCATGTCATGCGATCGGGCATTCATCGGCTCCGCGGGGCCGCCGTCCCGATGCCACGGAATTGTGCTGCTTCCGAAGCCGAGAATTCTGCGTCATCGTGGATCGCCGCTCATTGAATTCATTTGATTACCGCGGCGACGTCAACAGGGTCATGCGACAGCAGTGGTCGTCACCGTGGAATTTAAACCCCGGCGTGTCGACAGCATGCCTGGGCTTACTAACCGCGACGCTTTGGTTGGCGACCCGCCCGTATGTCGGCGTGATCGACGACGCACGGTTCTATGCGGTCCAGGCACTCGGTGCATTGCTGCCGGGACGGTTCGCGGACGATCTGTACCTCCGTTACGGGTCGCAGGACAAGTTCACGATATTTACGTTGGCCTACAAACCGATCATGGCCTGGCTTGGCCTGGCGCAAGCGTCGATGATCCTGACGATTATTGGCCAGTGTTTCTGGCTCACCGGTCTGATGTATCTGGCCCGCGGTATTTTCGCGGAAAACCGGGTCGCGCTTATCGAAGTCGCGATGGTCGTGGCGATTCCAGGTGGCGGTCTTCTTGAATACGGTGAGCAATTTCTGACACCGAGACTATTTGCTGAAGCCGTTACATTGTGGGCACTCGGGTCGATGCTGCGGCGGCGACCGGTGCGTGCGCTTCTGTTGCTTGGTCTGTCCGCGACAATCCATCCACTCATGACGCTGCCCGGCCTCGCCGTTCTGTTCGTCCATGAAGGTGCCGCGCGTCGTGTCTGGTGGCTGATCGGCGCTCTTGGAGTGATCTTGTCGCTGGGGTTGGGGTTGTTGGGAATACAGCCCTTCGCACGTTTGTTCGCGACGTTCGATCCCGAGTGGTTCGCGGTCGTGAAGGTGCGAGATTACTTCTGTCTGGCTACCCAGTGGGGGATCGGTGAATGGCTGTCGTGGTGCGAGCCGGTCGCACTCTCGGCGCTCCTGTTGGTCGTGGCTGACCGCGGAGAAAGAAGACTGCTTGCCGCCATGCTCGTGGTGGCGTTTGGCGGTCTTGGCATGACCTTGGTTGGCGATTATTCTCGGAACGTTCTTTTCGTCGATATTCAGCAATACCGAGCGGTCTGGTTGCTGGCGGTTGTGACTCACCTCTTGGTCGTCCCTTTGCTCCCACGCATGCGGGCAAGCCCAAGGTTTCAACTCACCGCCGCACTTGTCCCAATCGCGATAGGTTTGCTGATTGTAACACGATACATGGAAGGCGGCTACATCGTCGCAGACCCGGTCATGATTTTTACCGCGACCGTCGCAATGTGGGAGTTTGCTCAGAGGAAACCGCTCCCTGCCGTTGTGCGCGTACTGGCGTTGACGATCGTGGGTCTTGTTTGTGTGGTGGCCCTCGCTGTTCAGTACGAATATATGGTGCGGCTTGAGGTCTGGTCGAGCATGTTCTGGCAGAAGGCGCGGGGGTTGGGGCTGTGCGTGGCGGCGTTGGTCGCCTTAGTAACGGTTTTGATTATTCCGGCCGAGCGGCGCCTTGCATTCATTGGTCCCCTGTTCCTGTTCGCGACTGGATTGACCGTTGCCGCGGTTATATCGTGGGATCAGCGAACGCAATGGACAAAGTTCGTCGAGACGACGGACGACCCGCCAAAGTCTCTGTCCACCTTATTGTCTGGCTCGGGAACAGTGTACTGGGAAGGTGACGTGCGGGTGCCGTGGTTCGTTCTGCGGCGCTCGAGCTACTTTTCGTGTGCGCAGGGGACCGGAGCCCTGTTCTTCCGCGGGACGGCCGTAGACTATCAGCATCGGTATGATAGCTTCCTGCGATTGGGTACCATGGACTTCGAACAACGGTTGCCCTGTCCGTCGCAGGGCGCCCCACGGAGCGGGACGTTCGATCGCGAGGAACTGGAGTTTGTTTGCAGAAACGAACCCGAGCTCGACTGGCTTGTGTTGACGCGACCGGTCGCGAACGCGCAGGCCACCATGTGGAGATCTCCGGCTGCATTCGAATCTTTCAGGTTGATCTCGGGAAAACCCGAGTATAACGCGATCAATGAGTTCTTCGTCTACTCGTGCGCCACCTTGCGATGAGTATCGCCGGAAAGGTTCGCGGACGACCCGCGGGCGATTTCAGACGCCTTGGAGTCGTCTGTATAAAAGAGGTGCTCACGGTCGATATCTGTACCACCGATGAGCGCGCTCGAGGGTTCGGTCGCGCCTCATTCGACGCGTGACAACAATCAATAACGGTGTCGAAACCAATAGGCACGCCCAACCATCTCGCGCCTCGCCGCCAACCAGGTCAGCACGAACACCCCAACGGCAACCGTCGGCGGCACCAGAAGATACGTCGTCTCAGCCATATTGAGGCCAGCCAGCGGCCACACGAACAGGACCGCGAGCGCGACACGTTGCCACGAAGGCGAACCTTGCTCCTGGTCGGCCCGCACCAGCCATGCCATGGCGACCGCGGACAGCAGCAGATCGTAGATCAATGCGACCGGCACCGCGACCGGGGTCGCCGCGGTCAGGATCGCCGCCCGCACCGGCAGGCTGAGCCGCCGATGCCACGCCACTGCGACCGCCGCCGCGGTGAGAAGCGTGGCGGCGAGCTGCACGGCATAAGCCGGAACCGGCGGCACGCCCAATGCGCGAGCCGCGCCAAATGGACTGACGAAAGCCGCGAAGTCCAGGGTTCCGGTCGCGTACACCGTGTGCGACCCGGCGAACGCCGTGAGGTAAGCGCCCCATGTGTTCCAGCCAAATAACAAGACCGACACTCCGCAGAGCGACAGCACCGTGGCGGCGGCGGTCGCGAACGTCCGCCAGTGGCAGCCGGCCACGAGCGCGACCGGGATCAGCAGTCCGAAATGCGGCTTGTAGCAAATCGCGCCGAACAGCAGCCCCGCAAGCACCGGCCGCCGATCGATCAGCAGCGCGGCCATCCCAAACAGCGCCGCGGTCAGAAAGGCGTTCTGCCCGAGCCCCATCGCCCAGAACGCCGGTGGAAAAGCGATCAACGGCAGAAGCGTGGTCCATCGCGTCTCCCGCAGGATCGCCCGGATCGTCAGCAGCCACGCGCTCAATGTGATTGCCTGGAATGCGACGAACGACAGCAGATAGGGCAACCAGGCCAATATCGCGCACAGCAGCAAGTAAACCGGAGGGTAATAAAAGTAGATATACCGGAGACCCGCACCAGCCAGTTGCTCCTCGGACGCGAGATGCGCGGCCTGGTCGTAGGCGAGCGCCGGGGTTCCGGCGTCAACGAGGCGGCCGGCGGCGTAAAAGCTGCCGAAATCGGTTGTCGCGGGGGGCGGTTCCCGGGGTCCGATCAGACCGTGGCTCACGACGATCACGATGGCGAGGAGAGCCGTCTCCACTAACAGCAGAACGATCGCGAACCCCAGCAGGCGCCGCCGCGTGAGCCATGCGGCGACACCCGCAAGGCCGGCGGGGGACCTCATCGTGGCCTCATTCGGCTCGCTTTCGGCCCATGATTTCCGCGTCGCGTCCGGGCGCTGGCCGGATCACCTGGGCCGGCTCTCACGAAAGCGTTACGATCCCCGGCGCGCCAGGCAGCGTTGTTTGACGGCCTTCAGGTGATCGCACAACTCGTCCGCCTCTTCGACGCTGTCGAACGGATAAGCGCGTATCGCCCAATACGCTCTGCCATGCGCTTCGACCCGGGTGAACGTCGGTTCACGCCCGGCGAGAACCACCGAAACGAACCTGTGCAGCCGATGCCATTCGGTCGTCGCGTCCGTTTCCGAGAGCAATGCGCCCAGTTGAACGTAGGGACCGGTTTGGGCGTTCCGTCCGGTGCCGGACGAAAGGCCAAATCGCGCCGCCATCGGTTGCGCGGCCGCGACCCGTATGTTGGCCCTCGGCCCGGAGGAGGCCGCGAGGGATCCGGCCATGCCGGCCGGCTGCCTCGGCGCGGACAAAATCGATTCGGGGCTGGCCACTCCGTTGGAAGCGACCTCGACCGGAGTGATCGCCACTTTCGGACTGTCCAGTGCGACCTTGCCGACAGGAGGCGAAGCCGGGACCTGAATGCCCGCCGGTATCGTGCCGACCGCCGCGTCGGAGATCGGATTGTCGAGCATTCCGTTGGCCGGTGAGTCGGGCATCATCCCGCTATCGACCGGTCGAAACCGCTCGGTCTGCCGGATCGCGTGCCCGCCGCTTCCGATGGGACCGACGGACGGGGAGGCCACGCCGGCCGCGAGCCGTGTCCTGGTGCTCGCGGCAACCGGCTCGCGCGGCGTCTGGAACCGGTCAGCCCGCAGTTGCTCGCGCGCCCAGGCCCCGTCTCCGGCCAAGGTCAGGCCGGACAGAATTTCCTTTCGCCACACCCGCGCGGCGCCCGCGTTCGACGCCACGCCGCGCAGCAGGCGCACCGCATCGGCCTTTTGCCCCGACAAAGCGAGCGATGTCCCGAGGTTGATTTCGACATCGGGACTGTCGGGGGCCAGTGCCAACGCGCGATCGTAGGCCTCTCGCGCCTTGGCGTTGTGGCCCTGGAGATCGCGCACCACACCGAGGTTGTTCAATGCGACGACGTTATCGGGGTCGAGTTTCAACGCGCCGAGCAAAGCATCTTCCGCGGCGGAAGGATTGGACCTCGCGAGGATGCGACCGAGGCCGACCCTGGGGCCGGCGTCCTTCGGATCGATGGCGATTGACGCGCGATAAGCCCCACGGGCCATGTCGTAGCGCCCCATCGTGTACAGCGCGTCGCCGCGCATGGTCAAGGCCGCGGCGTTCCTGGGTTGTTTCGCCAGAATAAGGTCAGCGACGCGCAGAGCCATTTCCGGGGCGCCGGAGGCCAGCGCGGCGTCGGCGATCCGGAGGGAAGGGCCCCTTTGCGCGGTCTCGGAAGTCCGCGCACCGGAGCATGCGCCCAGCACTGTCGTCAGTGCGACTACCATGGCGAGAGACACATACCGTGAGCGCCGGCCGCCAGGATGACGTTCAACCCCCGGGTCATGAGAATGCGACAAAGCACTCAGCTCCATGGGTATTCTCCCTTGTGGAACACATCGCTTAAAGTCATGATTTTTTTTGCACGAAGAGTCTCGGAAATGCAAGAACCGTTTGCCGCCCGATCACGCGAGGGCTATAACTAACAGATTATGCCGTTCCCAAAGCGCCGCGTTTCGCGAGGTCTCACACGATTGGGCCGGGCAGCACCGCTTTGGCTCGGCGGGCTGATGGTCCTGTTTTCGCTCGTTGGCGGTCGCGCGCAAACCGTAACGCCGACCACGGAATTCGATATTCCATTCCAGATCCGTGTGCTTTCCGACGGCGCCGTCATCGAGGTTTCCGGCAGTTTTTCCTGGGCATTGCCGCAGAATTTGGAAGCGGTGCTCTCGTCGGCGCCAAACGCGCGCGTCGTGCGCCTCGAAAGCCCCGGCGGCCATTTGCTGCCGGCCATGCAAATCGCGACAATCATACAACAACGCGGGCTCGATACTTATGTCGGCCGGTTGTGTGCCTCGGCCTGCACGATCGCGTTCCTCGGTGGCCGGAGGCGCTGGCTCGCGCCAGACGCGCGGCTTGGTTTTCACGACGCCATCGCACCGGGTTTTCCGGCCGACCAGGCGACCGCCCTGCTCCGCTCGATTTACGAGAAGTTCGCCGTGCCGGCGCCGTTCATCGCTCGCGTCATTCGCACCCCTCACACGACGGTCTGGTATCCGGATCAGGATCAGTTGCGGGCGGTCCATTTTACCACGGGCGCGCCGCCGGCCTCGCTGCTCGCGATGGAACCCAGTCCATTACCGCGATTGAACGATATCACCGCGTCGCTGCGTGAGTTGTCCGATGACGCCGTCGTGCAATTCGCGGCCACTTTGTCCGGTCTCGTGCAGCGGTTGCAGGCCGTGAGCCCAGAACTCTGCTGGGCTTTTACGCACGAGGGGCCGGACGATCCGCGCAACGCGATGCCGGACGCGATGCGCGATGCCGTGGTGGAGGCGGGGCTGCGCCTGGCCCAGGCGAAGGCCGAAAAAGTTCAGGCGCCCACTCCGGAACAGCGCGCCAGAGCGGCGGCCGAACTGGTGACCGAAGCTCGCGCCAAAGGCAAGGCCGCCTTACTCGAAGGGTTACGCACCGGCGCCGAACACGCCGCGTTCTGCCCATCGTTACATGAGTTGCTCGACGAGGCGATGCTGTTGCCGGAACCGCGTCGCATCATCACGCTACGCGCGTTGCTGAGCGGTGGTTGACCGCCAATGAAGCGATGTCATCCATGGACCGCTGTGCTGGCGGCCTGTCTGACGCTCGGATGGGCGGCGGTCGCGGGCGCGGCATGGGCTGGTGAACCAGGGAAAGACGGCTCGCTCGACGACCCGCGGGACGCCTGCGACCGCGCGGCGGCCATGGCGGAGGCGGCGTGGCAGTTGCCGAATGGATTGCTGTCCGCCATTGGCATTGTCGAAAGCGGCCGCGGCGATCCGGCGCGTGCGCGACCGGTCCCATGGCCGTGGACGATCAATTTCGACGGTCATGGTTACTTTCTGCCCGACAAGGCGGAAGCGGTTCAGGTCGTCGGCATTGTGCGAGCCGCCGGCCGTGCCGTCATCGACGTCGGATGTTTCCAGGTCAATCTGTTCTATCACCCCGACGCTTTCACCAATATCGCGGATGCCTTCGACCCGGTTTCCAATGCTCAGGCCGCCGCCCGCATCCTGGCGAGAGCGCGGGACGGCGGCAACTCCTGGGAGGCCGCGATCGGCCTGTACCATTCCGCGTCGCCGGATCGTGCCGCGGCTTACCTACGGAAGGTGCAAGAGGTTTGGCCGTGGGCTCGGACGCCCGGGATGATGCCGGACGCTCCGTCCGTGCTGCTCCTGTCGTCATCGGGGCGGCCGATCCAGGTGCTGAAGGCCTCCGATATCCCGATTTCGCGCGCCGAAGATCTTCCGCGCGTCGTGGGTCCGCAAACCGCGACCGGGGTTCTGCAATGGGCCGCGTCGGCTCCGGTTGCCTTACCGGTGGTCCTGACGCCACCGGCGGGAACGGCTCGGCTCTCCCCGCGATGGGCGAACGGGACGCGGTGGAATGCCTCGCCTCTCGGTGGACCGCCGGTCGCCCTGATCCCGCCGTCCGACTTGCCCCGGCTCACACCGGTATCCGCGAGCGCGTCGCGCTGGCCGGCCTCGCCGTTCGGCGAACGGTCGGTCGCGCTGATTCCGCCGAATGAGCCGCCCAAACTCGTACCCGTATCCGAGAGCGCACCGCGCTGGGCTGCGTCCTCGCCCCCGCTCCGGCCGGTGGTGCCGCCATCGCCACACGTGACCCCGCGACGGTACACGGCACGCCGGTCGCGAGACTGACGACGCGGCCGAATGCCGATCGCCGTCGCCGCCATGGTCTACGCGGTCGTGCTTTTCGCCCCCCAGGTGCTGAACGATGGCGACACCTGGTCGCATATCGCCGTTGGCCGATGGATCCTGCGGCATCGGGCGGTACCCTGGACAGATCCCTTTTCCTTCACGTTCGAAGGCGTATTCTGGACCGCGCATGAGTGGTTGTCGGAAGTGGCCATGGCCCTCTCCGACAGTCTTGCCGGAGTCAACGGTGTACTGATTCTGACCGGCGCATCCGCCGCCCTGACCGCGGCGTTACTGCTATGGCACTTGCGCTTCTGGCTCCGTCCCTGGCCGGCTCTGCTGGTTTTCATCTTCGGGTTCGCCTGCGTCGCCTCGGGCCTTCTGGCCCGGCCTCACATTCTGGCGTTGCCGGCACTGGAGGTCTGGAGCGCGGGATTGTTACGGGCCAGGACGAGAGGCGCGGCTCCCTCATACTGGCTGCTGCCTGTCATGACCGTGTGGGCGAATTCGCACGGGGGTTTCGCGTTCGGTCTGGCACTCGTCGTGCCGCTCGGACTTGAAGCGGTGCTGGCCGATCGCGACGCGCGCTGGCGTGGCGCGCGTGCGTGGGGCTTGTTTTTCGCCGCCGCGGTCGTCGCCGCCATGCTGACGCCCTATGGGTGGCACGGTCTCGTGCTGCCCATCCGGCTCATACTCATGACACAACTGAGTGGGATCGGCGAATGGCGCAGCATCAACTTCAGCACCCTGCAACCGCTCGAGATCGCGCTGATGGCATTGCTGTATGTCGGCTTCTCGCGCGGAGTGCGCATTCCTCCGGTGCGCTTGCTGGTTTTGCTCGGGCTGCTGCACATGGCTTTGCGGCACTCGCGCCATCAAATGCTCGCGGGCATCGTGGGCGCTCTGATCCTGGCCGAACCGCTCGCGCTCGCGCTGGGACAGCAGGCAGGCATCGCCGGCGTCGCATCGGGTCGGGCGCGAAACATGAGGCCGGCGTGGACCGCGGCTGGCCTCGTGGTGCTGATCGTTTTGACCATGATACGGTTGTCGCGGCCGACCGCGATCCCGGACGGCTTCACCTCGCCGGTGTCCGCGCTACGGCATGTGCCGGCGGAATTGAAGACGCGACCGGTGTTCAATGACTATGCGTTCGGCGGCCTGCTGATGCTGAAGGGGATCCGGCCTTATATCGACGCCCGCGCGGAGCTGTATGGCGACGGCTTTCTGGCGTCGTATCTGGATATCACGCATCCGGATCCGGCCGCCTTCAGGACGATGGCCGATCGCTATGGGATCGTCTGGACGATCCTGGCGCCGGCGTCGCCGTTGGTCGCGCTGCTGGACACGCTGCCGGATTGGCGGCGAGATTATTCGGACCGGTTCGCGGTCGTGCATGTCCGCCGCGATGACGATCCTCTCCAGGGCCGTCGTTAGGCCCCGGTCTGACGCCGCGGGCCTGGCCATGATGGGGTGGCTTCGGTGCGACGGGATCGGCACCCCGGTCAAAGATGCGCGGGTAGGTCCCGCATGTGCCGGACAACGCTGGATGCCCCCGCCGCCAGCAGGCGCTCGGCATGGCCTGGCCCGCAATGGCTGCCTCCCGTGAAGCCGAGCACACGCATCCCGGCGGCGACCGCGGCGGTCACGCCATGGACGCTGTCCTCGATGACCAGGCAGTCCGCCGGCGCGGTGCCCATCGCGCGGGCGGCGAACAGGAACAGGTCCGGCGCCGGCTTACCCTTCGCGACCTGCGTCGCGCTGAAGATGAACGGATCGAAGCGATGCAACAGCCCGACCAGGGTCAGGCAACGCCGCACGCGCTCCTGGGTGCTGCCTGACGCCACGCAAACCCTGCCGTCATGCGCGGCCAGAACCGTGTCCACGCCGTCGATCGTCAGGGGCTCGGTCTCGAACGCCGCGATGATGCGTTCGCGCATCGTTTCGTAGAGGTCCACCGAAAGCTTGCGGCCGTAGCGCGTTTCCAGGTCGGACATCATCGCGGCGGCGCTCATGCCGATATACCGGGCCGCGACCTCCTCGACCGAGATCTCGATGCCGTGCTCCGCCAGACAAGGGACGCAGACGCGGCAGGCGATCGCCTCGCTGTCCACGAGGACGCCGTCGCAGTCGAAGATCGTCAGACCGGCCGGCATGGCACCCCCGTTGGCTTGCTTTTGGCGTCGCGCGTGTGACGCTATCCCAGGACGGGGGATGCTGTCGCGCGGGATCCGCCGAGGCGGACTGTGTCGCTCCTCGTCGTCAACGTGGAATTGCGATCCGCCGGCACCTGTGACAAGGTGTTGCGAATCATTCGCAACAAGGTCCGCGATGCGCATTCTGCAACCGTTACGCGGTCGATCGATGGCGTTGCTCTGGGGCGGGCTGTCCTTGTCCGCCGTTGGCGACCAGCTTTACGCCGTCGCGCTGACCTGGATCGCGGTTGGCGTGTTGGGTTCCAACGCCGGCTATCTGGGCGCGTTGCAGGCGTTCGTCGCCCTGTTGGCGGTACTGTTCATTGGCGTCTGGGCGGACCGGTGGGAACAAACGCGCGGCATGATCGCCTCCGACCTGGCCTCGGCCGCCGTGCTGGCGGGGGTGGTCGCGGCCACGCTGATCACGGGGCGTCCAGGACTGACGGGGTTGATCTGCGCGATCGTGGTGCTGGCGTTGGGGCAGGCGGTGTTCCGGCCCGCGTTGCAATCGGTGCTGCCCTCGGTCATCGACGACACGCGGCTGCTGCCGGCCGCCAATGGGTTGATGGACGCCACGCAGCGGATCGCGCGGCTGCTCGGTCCGGGCCTCGTGGCGCTGCTGGTCGCCGACGTTCCGGTCATCCATTTCCTGACCATCGACGCGGCCACGTTTCTGGCCTCGGCGGCGGCCGTGTCGTCGATCCGCGCGAGCAGGCCACAGCCCAGGCTGAACGCCGGCGCGCGGGAGCCGGTGTGGAGCGGGGTTTTGCGCGGCTATCGGGCAACCTCGGGCCATTCGCCGCTGAGTTATTACCTCCGCGTGTCGGGACTGCTGAACGGCGCATGGTACGCGGTGTTCTACCTGTGCCTGCCGCTGCTGATCGCCCGTACCGGCCTTGGCGCCTCCGGAGGGCCCGCCGGGCTGGGCGCCTACGGTCTGATCCTGTCCGCCTACGGCTGCGGCAACCTGGCGGCGACCGTGGTGCTCGGCGGGCGCACGCTGCCGGCACGGCCGCAATTCCTCATGCTGGGCGGCAACCTTCTGGGCGGCTGCGGCACCCTGCTGCTGGCGGCGGCGACCCTGCTGCCGATCGAGTGGCGGTTGCCGGGCTTCGCGGCCGCCGCCGTGGTGACGTCCATCGGTGGCCCAATGCAGGATATTCCGACCGCCGTGCTACGCCAGACCCGGCTCGCACCGAGGGACCGGGCGGCGGCGATGCGTGCTTTCATGGCGATGAGCGGGTTCGGTATTCTGGTCGCGATGCTGCTGATCCCGACGGCCATCGGCGCGTTCGGCATCGCACGCGTCATCGCCGCGTGCGGCATCGTCTATCTGAGCGTCGCGGCCGCCGGTCTGGCACGCCTCGCGGGATGGCGAGACGCGGCCTCGGACCGAACGGCCGAGGCTGAAACGGCTACTCTTTCTTGAGGCCGAGCCCGGCGAAGCGCTTGTTGAACTTCGCGACCTGACCGCCGGTGTCCATGATGCGCTGGATGCCGGTCCAGGCGGGATGCGACTTCGGGTCGATGTCGAGCCGCAGCGTGTCGCCTTCCTTGCCGTAGCAGGAGCGGGTCTTGAACGTGGATCCATCCGTCATGACGACGTTGATCTCATGGTATTCGGGGTGGATGCCCGCTTTCATGCTACTCGTCCTTTGCTGGTGCCGCCGATCCCGACCGGCGGCACGAAGGCGCGGTGTGTAGCCGCCGCCGCGCCGCCGATCAAGCGCTTTCACGGTCGAACGCCCGCCGCGTCGGGTGGGCGGTCGGCGTTTCGACCAACCGGGCGCTGTCAATCCGGTCCCGGAACGGTTGACGAAGCATGCTCGGATCCCCGACGCGATCGCCCGCGCGGTCCACCGCGACTGGCGATCATTCGGCCGCTCGTGCGACGCTTCGCTCCGGGCTCAGTCTGAAGCCGGTGTATCCGTTCGCGGCGACCTCGGCGCATTTCTGCTTGTACGCATTCACGCCACCGATATAGGGCATGAACACCCGAGGCTTACCCTCGATATTCGCGCCCATGTACCAGGACGCCGCCTTGGGATAGAGCGTCTTGTTCGCCACCTCGATGCCATGCAGCACCCAGTTGTCCTCGGCCTCCTGCGTCGCTTCCATCCGCGCCACGCGATGATCCCGCAGATACGCCAGGCAGTCGGAGATCCAGTTCACGTCCTGCTCGATCGACACGTGCATGTTGCTCAGCACCGACGGGCTGCCCGGCCCGGTGATCATGAACATGTTGGGGAAGTGCGCGCACATGAGGCCGAGGTAAGTGCGCGGCCCATCCTCCCACTTCCGCTTCAAGGTCGAGCCGTCGGTCGAATGGATGTCGATCGCTGTCAGCGCGCCGGTCATCGCGTCGAACCCGGTGGCGAACACGATGGCGTCGAATTCGTACTCCGCTTCCCGCGTGCGCAGACCGGCGGGGGTGATCTCCTCGATCGGTGCCGAGCGGACGTCGATCAGATGCACGTTCGGCCGGTTATAGGTCTCGAAATACCGCGTATCGACGCAGATCCGCTTGGTGCCGATCGGGTGGTCCTTCGGCGCCAGCAGTTCGGCGGTCTTCGGATCCTTGACGATCTCCCGGATTTTGCCGCGGACGAAATCGGCGGCGGTATCGTTGGCTTCCTGATTGAAGATCAGGTCGTTGAACGACGCCATGAAGGTCGTGCCGCCGGACGCCCAACGCTCCTCGTAAATGCGCTTGCGTTCCTCGGGCGACACCGACAGCGCCGAGAAGTCGTTCGGGTTGGCCAGAATGCCGTTCCGCGTGGCGCGCGCCTCATCGCGCAGGTCGGCGTATTTGTCTTTCCATTGCCGCGCGTAGGTTTCCGCCATCGGACCGTTGCGGGAGGGGATCGAGAAGTTCGGCGTGCGCTGGAATACGGTGAGGTCGGCGGCCTGCTCGGCGATCACGGGAATGGCCTGGATGGCGGACGATCCGGTGCCGATGATGCCGACCCGCAGTCCGGTGAAATCCACGCCCTCATGCGGCCAGGCGCCGGTGTGGTAGGTCTTGCCCTTGAACGAGCCGAGGCCCTTGAAGTCGGGCACGCGCGCGGTGGACAGGCAGCCGGTGGCCATGATCATGAAACCGGCGGTGAACGTGTCGCCGGCGTCGGTACGCACGGTCCACTGGCTGGCGGCGTCATCGAACCGTGTCTCGGTGACGCGGGTATCGAACAGGATGTCGCGCCGCAGATCGAGCTTGTCGGCCACGTGGTTGGCATATTTCAGGATGTCCGGCTGCGCCGAGAACAGCTCGGGCCAGTGCCATTCCTGCTGCAGTTCTTCGGAGAACGCGTAGGAATACTGCATGCTCTCGACATCGCAGCGCGCGCCCGGGTAGCGGTTCCAGTACCAGGTGCCGCCGACGCCCGAGCCGGCCTCGATCACCTTGGCGGTCATGCCGAGGCCGCGCAGGCGATGCAGTTGGTAGAGGCCGGCGAACCCGGCACCGACGATGACGACGTCGTACTGGGCTGTGATGGCCGGGCGGCTGAGCGTCGCGTCGGGCATGAGGGCTCCGTCAAAAAAGGGATGATGCGCTGCGAGATAACTGGTCAGTCAGAAAAGTCAACTGGTCAGTAGATATTGCGACCGGCCGCGCGGCGGCGCGGGGATCGCGCGCGGGTCCATGCCGACCCCAGGATGGATACCGCTCGCGCGGCGAAACGGCTTCCTCAGGCCTTCGGCTTTTTCGACGATTTCGACCTGGCCGCGCTGTTGAGGGCGATTGCCTCACGGATCAGCGTCTTGAAGGCCGTGTCGTCGATGGTGTCCCCTTCACGGATGTCGATCGCGCGGCGCGTGTTGCCGTCGAGGCTCGAATTGAAGAGACCGGTTGGGTCTTTCAGCGAGGCGCCTTTGGCGAAGGTCAGCTTGACCACCGCCTTGTCAGGACTCACCCGTGCACAGGATGCCGTCGTGCCACCAAACCGGCGTGCCGCGCCACTTCCACTCCTCGACGACATCCGGGTCAGCCTGCCTGATGAGCGCGCGCACGCGGCCGAGGGTTTCCCCGCGCCACTCTCCAAGTTCGGTAATTCGGCGCGAGATGAGTTCCGACGCCGGTTCGTTCCGACCGGCGTGCTCGTCGGCCGCCGCGTTCGCTTTGGTCATGATCGCATCCTTCCGGACCCGCGCCGGCGCGCTTCACTCTGGCCGCGCCAGCACCCGCTCCAACGCCTCAAAGAACCGCGGCCATCCGCCCTGGGCACCCACATAAGCCTGCTGCTGGTCCGGCCGGAAGCCCGACTGCTCCATACGAAGGAGCAAAGCAGGGAACCCGGTCCGTCAGCGGCCG
>CAVRDN010000125.1:0-206621 GCA_963719675.1 uncultured Alphaproteobacteria bacterium
TGACGGCGGGCGAGGTGGCGGCGCAGATCGGTTCGTTCAAGCCGACGCAGATCGCGGCGGTGGGCACCGACGCGATCTCCGGGCTGAGCACGGCGCAGGTGACGGCGTTGAGCACCGCGACGGTGGCGGCGCTGACCACGGCGCAGGTGTCGGAGGGACTGACCTCGACCCAGGTGGCGGTGCTGAGCTCCGCGCAGGTGGCGGCGCTGTCGGCGGCGCAGGCGAAGGCGCTGACCGGCGATGAGATGTCGGCGCTGACCACGGCGAACGTGGTCGGTCTGAGCACGGCGGCGGTGGCGGCGCTGGGGTCCGACCAGGTGGCGGCGCTGTCGACGGCGGCGGTGGGCAAGCTGGGCTCGGCGCAGATCGGCGCGCTGACCACGGCGGCGATCCCCGGGCTGACGGCGGGCGAGGTGGCGGCGCAGATCGGTTCGTTCAAGCCGACGCAGATCGCGGCGGTGGGCACCGACGCGATCTCCGGGCTGAGCACGGCGCAGGTGACGGCGCTGCTCGACCGCGACGGTGGCGGCGCTGACCACGGCGCAGGTGTCGGAGGGACTGACCTCGACCCAGGTGGCGGTGCTGAGCTCCGCGCAGGTGGCGGCGCTGTCGGCGGCGCAGGCGAAGGCGCTGACCGGCGATGAGACTCTCGGCGCTGACCACGGCGAACGTGGTCGGTCTGAGCACGGCGGCGGTGGCGGCGCTGGGGTCCGACCAGGTGGCGGCGCTGTCGACGGCGGCGGTGGGCAAGCTGGGCTCGGCGCAGATCGGCGCGCTGACCACGGCGGCGATCCCCGGGCTGACGGCGGGCGAGGTGGCGGCGCAGATCGGTTCGTTCAAGCCGACGCAGATCGCGGCGGTGGGCACCGACGCGATCTCCGGGCTGAGCACGGCGCAGGTGACGGCGTTGTCGACCGCGACGGTGGCGGCGCTGACCACGGCGCAGGTGTCGGAGGGACTGACCTCGGCGCAGGTGGCGGTGCTGAGCTCCGCGCAGGTGGCGGCGCTTGTCGGCGGCGCAGGCGAAGGCGCTGACCGGCGATGAGACTGTCGGCGCTGACCACGGCGAACGTGGTCGGTCTGAGCACGGCGGCGGTGGCGGCGCTGGGCTCCGACCAGGTGGCGGCGCTGTCGACGGCGGCGGTGGGCAAGCTGGGCTCGGCGCAGATCGGCGCGCTGACCACGGCGGCGATCCCCGGGCTGACGGCGGGCGAGGTGGCGGCGCAGATCGGTTCGTTCAAGCCGACGCAGATCGCGGCGGTGGGCACCGACGCGATCTCCGGACTGAGCACGGCGCAGGTGACGGCGCTGTCGACCGCGACGGTGGCGGCGCTGACCACGGCGCAGGTGTCGGAGGGACTGACCTCGACCCAGGTGGCGGTGCTGAGCTCCGCGCAGGTGGCGGCCTTGTCGGCGGCGCAGGCGAAGGTGCTGACCGGCGATGAGCTCTCGGCGCTGACCACGGCGAACGTGGTCGGTCTGAGCACGGCGGCGGTGGCGGCGCTGGGCTCCGACCAGGTGGCGGCGCTGTCGACGGCGGCGGTGGGCAAGCTGGGCTCGGCGCAGATCGGCGCGCTGACCACGGCGGCGATCCCCGGGCTGACGGCGGGCGAGGTGGCGGCGCAGATCGGTTCGTTCAAGCCGGCGCAGATCGCGGCGGTGGGCACCGACGCGATCTCCGGGCTGAGCACGGCGCAGGTGACGGCGTTGTCGACCGCGACGGTGGCGGCGCTGACCACGGCGCAGGTGTCCGAAGGTCTGACCTCGACCCAGGTGGCGGTGCTGAGCTCCGCGCAGGTGGCGGCGCTGTCGGCGGCGCAGGCGAAGGCGCTGACCGGCGATGAGCTGTCGGCGCTGACCACGGCGAACGTGGTCGGTCTGAGCACGGCGGCGGTGGCGGCGCTGGGTTCCGACCAGGTGGCGGCGCTGTCGACGGCGGCGGTGGGCAAGCTGGGCTCGGCGCAGATCGGCGCGCTGACCACGGCGGCGATCCCCGGGCTGAGGCGGGCGAGGTGGCGGCGCAGATCGGTTCGTTCAAGCCGGCGCAGATCGCGGCGGTGGGCACCGACGCGATCTCCGGGCTGAGCACGGCGCAGGTGACGGCGTTGTCGACCGCGACGGTGGCGGCGCTGACCACGGCGCAGGTGTCCGAGGGACTGACCTCGACGCAGGTGGCGGTGCTGAGCTCCGCGCAGGTGGCGGCGCTGTCGGCGGCGCAGGCGAAGGCGCTGACCGGCGATGAGCTCTCGGCGCTGACCACGGCGAACGTGGTCGGTCTGAGCACGGCGGCGGTGGCGGCGCTGGGCTCCGACCAGGTGGCGGCGCTGTCGACGGCGGCGGTGGGCAAGCTGGGCTCGGCGCAGATCGGCGCGCTGACCACGGCGGCGATCCCCGGGCTGACGGCGGGCGAGGTGGCGGCGCAGATCGGCTCGTTCAAGCCGACGCAGATCGCGGCGGTGGGCACCGACGCGATCTCCGGGCTGAGCACGGCGCAGGTGACGGCGTTGTCACCGCGACGGTGGCGGCGCTGACCACGGCGCAGGTGTCGGAGGGTCTGACCTCGACCCAGGTGGCGGTGCTGAGCTCCGCGCAGGTGGCGGCGCTTGTCGGCGGCGCAGGCGAAGGCGCTGACCGGCGACGAGCTCTCGGCGCTGACCACGGCGAACGTGGTCGGTCTGAGCACGGCGGCGGTGGCGGCGCTGGGCTCCGACCAGGTGGCGGCGCTGTCGACGGCGGCGGTGGGCAAGCTGGGCTCGGCGCAGATCGGCGCGCTGACCACGGCGGCGATCCCCGGGCTGACGGCGGGCGAGGTGGCGGCGCAGATCGGTTCGTTCAAGCCGACGCAGATCGCGGCGGTGGGCACCGACGCGATCTCCGGACTGAGCACGGCGCAGGTGACGGCGCTCTCGACCGCGACGGTGGCGGCGCTGACCACGGCGCAGGTGTCGGAGGGACTGACCTCGACCCAGGTGGCGGTGCTGAGTTCCGCGCAGGTGGCGGCCTTGTCGGCGGCGCAGGCGAAGGCGCTGACCGGCGATGAACTCTCGGCGCTGACCACGGCGAACGTGGTCGGTCTGAGCACGGCGGCGGTGGCCGCGCTGGGCTCCGACCAGGTGGCGGCGCTGTCGACGGCGGCGGTGGGCAAGCTGGGTTCGGCGCAGATCGGCGCGCTGACCACGGCGGCGATCCCCGGGCTGACGGCGGGCGAGGTGGCGGCGCAGATCGGTTCGTTCAAGCCGACGCAGATCGCGGCGGTGGGCACCGACGCGATCTCCGGGCTGAGCACGGCGCAGGTGACGGCGTTGAGCACCGCGACGGTGGCGGCGCTGACCACGGCGCAGGTGTCGGAGGGACTGACCTCGACCCAGGTGGCGGTGCTGAGCTCCGCGCAGGTGGCGGCGCTGTCGGCGGCGCAGGCGAAGGCGCTGACCGGCGATGAGCTCTCGGCGCTGACCACGGCGAACGTGGTGGGGCTGAGCACGGCGGCGGTGGCGGCGCTGGGCTCCGACCAGGTGGCGGCGCTGTCGACGGCGGCGGTGGGCAAGCTGGGCTCGGCGCAGATCGGCGCGCTGACCACGGCGGCGATCCCCGGGCTGACGGCGGGCGAGGTGGCGGCGCAGATCGGCTCGTTCAAGCCGACGCAGATCGCGGCGGTGGGCACCGACGCGATCTCCGGACTGAGCACGGCGCAGGTGACGGCGTTGAGCACCGCGACGGTGGCGGCGCTGACCACGGCGCAGGTGTCGGAGGGACTGACCTCGACCCAGGTGGCGGTGCTGAGCTCCGCGCAGGTGGCGGCGCTGTCGGCGGCGCAGGCGAAGGCGCTGACCGGCGATGAACTCTCGGCGCTGACCACGGCGAACGTGGTCGGTCTGAGCACGGCGGCGGTGGCCGCGCTGGGCTCCGACCAGGTGGCGGCGCTGTCGACGGCGGCGGTGGGCAAGCTGGGTTCGGCGCAGATCGGCGCGCTGACCACGGCGGCGATCCCCGGTCTGACGGCGGGCGAGGTGGCGGCGCAGATCGGCTCGTTCAAGCCGACGCAGATCGCGGCGGTGGGCACCGACGCGATCTCCGGACTGAGCACGGCGCAGGTGACGGCGTTGAGCACCGCGACGGTGGCGGCGCTGACCACGGCGCAGGTGTCGGAGGGACTGACCTTGACCCAGGTGGCGGTGCTGAGCTCCGCTCAGGTGGCGGCGCTGACATTCGCCCAGGCAAAGGCGTTGACCGCTGACGAGATGTCAGCGCTGACCACGGCAAATATCATTGGCCTGACGGCCATCGCGGTGGCGGCGCTGGGGTCCGATCAGGTGGCGGCGCTGTCGACGGCGGCGGTGGGCAAGCTGGGCTCGGCGCAGATCGGCGTCTTGAGCACTGCCGCGATCCCAGGCCTTAGCGCCGCGGAAGTGGCATCGGTGATCGGCTCGCTGAAGCCAGCGCAGATCGCGGTGGTGGGCACCGACGCGATCTCCGGGCTGAGCACGGCGCAGGTGACGGCGTTGAGCACCGCGACTGTGGCGGCGTTGACCACGGCGCAGGTGTCCGAAGGTCTCACATCGACCCAGGTGGCGGTGCTGAGCTCCGCGCAGGTGGGGGCGCTGTCGACGGCGCAGGCGAAGGCGCTGACGGACGACCAACTGTCGGCGCTGACCACGGCGAACGTGATCGGGCTGAGCACGGCGGCGGTGGCGGCGCTGAGCTCCGACCAGGTGGCGGCGCTAAGCAGCGCGGATATACTCCATCTGACAAACTCGCAGTTCCTGGCCCTTACATCACAGGAGATACCGGTCCTTTCCTCCGCGGAAATCCAGGCGGTCGGCTCCGCGATCATGTCAGCGCTGTCCACGGCACAGTTCGCGGCCATCACGACTGACGCGATCCAGGGCCTCACGACCTCCGAGATGACGAATCTCACCACGAGGGAAATCGCGGCGTTTACTACAGACCAGATCAATGCGCTCACCACGACCGCCATCGGTGGTCTTACCAGCACTCAGACCGCGGCGTTTACCAACGCGCAGATCGCGGGCATGACCGACCAGCAACGAAACAATATCTTTTCCTGAAAGGGAACGATTCAACCAGGGGTCGCACGGGCGTTTGCGCCGGTGCGACCCTTTGTCATAACGTCAAAGCATCGGCGAAACCTGGATCCCGAAGCTTGTTCCACTCGCCTCGGCGAGATTTGCTCCAGTTATACGGCAGGAGGATCGCGCTCTTCGAGGGCGCCGGAATCCGATTTCATCGGGCCGGATCGCCGCGCTTCGCATCTTCTCCTCAGATTGGCGGGAAGGCCGACGAAAGTTGCTGGTGCCTTCCTGCCGGAGCCGGAATAAGTCATCGCTCTCTCCTGGACCCTGAGACGATCGAAGAACAACCTTGGCATCGGGAAACAGATCGTTAATCAGTTCGCGCCAGAATGCGTACGATCGCCCGACGAGAAATCCCCTCCTGGCGATTTATGAGATTCACGCCATGCGCCACCGGCCAGAACAATTGGCAACCCCCGTTCCGTCGTCACGGTCGTCAGCCGACGCCGAGGACCGGATGGCGATTGAGGCCATTGGCTTGCACCACGCCGGTGAGGCCGCGGCAGCGGAACAGCTTTATCGGACGATCCTGGAATCCCCCTCTGGCCATGCCGTCGCGAGTTATGGGTTCGGCCTGCTCTGTGCCGCGCAAGGCCGGCTGCCGGAAGCCATCGCCGCGTATCGTGACGCCATCGCGATGCGGCCCGAATTCGTCGACGCCTACATCAACCTCGGGACGGTGATTCTCGGGCTCGGGCGGCCCGAGGAAGCCCTCGCGCTGTATCGCCGCGCGATCGAAATCAGTCCCGGGAACGCCATGGCTCACGGTAATCTCGGCAAGGCATTGCAGGATCTCGGGCAAAACGATGACGCGATAGCGGCGTATCGCGCCGCCCTCGCCCTCGAACCCGAGAACGCCGTTTCGCTCGCGAACCTTGGTGCTGTTTTGCTGGAGCAAGCGGCGTGGAACGACTCCATCACGGTATCGCGGCGGGCGATCTCGCTGCGTCCCGACCACGCCATGGCGCACGCCAATCTTGGAACGGCGCTGATGAATTTTGGGCGTCACGAAGAGGCCTTGGCCGCATGCAGGCAGGCGATCGCATCGCAGCCGAGCGGCGTCGCCACACACGCAAGCCTCGGTGGCGCGATGCTTGAGTTAGGGGCATTGCCAGAAGCCGTGGCCCTCTGTCGCCACGCCATCGCGCTCGATGCCACGCTGGCCAGCGCCCATTTCAACCTGAGTCACGCGCTGAAAGCGATGAACCACCTGGATGAAGCCACTCTGGCCGCGCGACAGGCGGTCGCGCTTACTCCGGACTCGGCGGAATATCATTTCCATCTGGCACATATTCTGCTGCTTCGCGGCGATCTGGCGGCGGGTTGGGCAGAATACGACTGGCGCTGGAAGCTGGCTGATTTCGCGTGGATCAGCCAGCTGCACGGCGGGTTTTCACAGCCTGTGTGGCGCGGTGAGGACATCCGGGACAAAACGCTCCTCGTCTGTACCGAGCAGGGTCTCGGCGATATCATCCTGTTTGCCCGATACTTGCCACTGGCCGTGCGCGCGGCCGCTCACGTGATCGTCGCGGCCCATCCCGGCGTATGCCGGCTGCTCGAATTGATCGAAGGGATCGAGATCGTCTCCATCCGGGACGCGACACTGCCGGACTTCGACGTTCACTGCCCGCTTTTGAGTTTGCCGCGCGCGTTCGCGACCACCCTCGATAACATTCCGGCGACGGTGCCATACCTCGGGGTCAATGCTTCGGCGCGCGCGCGCTGGAACCGGCGAATGGACGGCGACGCGCTTCGGGTCGGCCTCGTCTGGGCTGGCAATCCGGCAACCAAACGCGATCGCTTTCGGTCGCCCGGATTGGCCAACGTGAGGCCGCTGTTTTCGGTGCCTGGCGTGGACTTTGTCGTCCTTCAGGTCGGGGCTGGTCGCGAGGAACTCGATGCGAACCCGTTGCCAGCCGATGTTCTCGATCTCGGCGCTGAGGTTGAGGACCTGACCGATACGGCCGCCATCATGGCCAGCCTGGATCTGGTGATCAGTTCCTGTACCGCCCCACTCCACCTCGCGGCCGCACTGGCCATCCCCACCTGGGCGATGATCCCTTGCGCACCGTATTTCCCATGGTTGCTCGACCGCACCGATACGCCCTGGTACCCAACCGTGCGACTGTACCGGCAGAAGCAAGCCGGCCTGGATTGGTCGGAAGTCGTCAGTCGCATCGCTGTCGATCTGGGCGCGTTGGCGCGCTCCAGACAGCGACCGCCTTCGCCGGACCATTCCGAGACAACACCGCGACATCCCTGTCCTGATGGTAACGAAATGACACGACACGAGCGATCGGACGATGACCGCGGCGCTTTCAACGAGTTGGCGCCGTGCCGTTCCGGCCTGATGCTTTACAACCGGCACGACACCTATATCGGAGCGAGCCTGCGCAAATACGGTGAGTTCTCGCGCGAGGAAACCGTCCTGTTTGAATTGATCGTGCAGCCCGGCCGGACCGTGCTGGACATCGGGGCCAACATCGGGGCCCACACGATCGATATGTCCCGCCTGGTGGGCGAGTCCGGCGTCGTGCATGCGTTCGAGCCGCAGCGCCTCGCGTTTCAGATACTGTGCGCCAATGTCGCGTTGAACAGTCGCGCGAATGTCTACACACATCATGCCGCTGTTGGTGCGGTCGGCGATACGATCCTGGTTCCCGCGCTGGATCCAGATCAACAAAATAATTACGGTGGCTTAACGTTAATCGGTACGAGCCCAGGAGAGCGGGTGCCGTTGGTCACGGTGGATGGGTTGCGGCTTCAGGACTGCCAGTTCATCAAACTGGATGTCGAAGGCATGGAGACCGAGGCGTTGCGCGGCGCCAGCGCGACCATCGCGCGGTTCCGGCCAATTCTTTACGTCGAAAACGATCGTCAGGCGCGTTCCGCGGAATTGATCGCTCTGATCCAGGAATATGGCTACCGCCTCTATTGGCATCTTCCACCGATCTACAGTGCCAACAACTTTCGTGGGGACTGCGAGAACATCTTCGGTGCCAAGGTCTCCGTCAACATGATCTGCATTCCGATGGAAATACCGCAGGCATCCCTGACCAATCTGCGCGAAGTCAGCGGGCCGGCCGACAGCGTCATAAAGTGGTAGCGGTGGCCATCATCGCACGGCGGGCCCATCCGCGCTTTAAAACGGAAATCAAACATGATGAATGAGATCTCGTCAGACCAACGGGTCGCGGTGCCGCCGCCCACTACCCTGGCCTCGGACACGGTCGGGCTCGCGATGACGACGTCGCCGCGAGCCGAGAACCAGTCGCATGCCAGCTACGAGTTCGCCGGCCGTATCGATATCCGTGCCCGTGGTCCAGCGGCCGCGCGAGCCCGACTCGCCAACCGCCGGGCGGGGAGTCCTCGGCAGACGTGCTTCACGTTGGCTGCGGTGTCAGGGAACCCCGCAAATTGCCGCCGATCTTCCGCCAGGCGGCATGGCGAGAAATCAGGCTGGATATCGACCCCGATGTCCATCCCGACTTTACCGCCAGCATAACCGATATGCAGGTTATCTCCGACGGAGAGGTCGACGCGGTGTATTCCTCGCACAACATCGAACATCTTTATCCCCACGAAGTACCGCTCGCCCTGCGCGAAATGCGCCGGGTGTTAAAGCCGAACAGGTTTCGCGTTTATCAAGGTGCCGGATCTGCAGGAGGTCGCGCGATCATGTCGCCGAAGGCAAGCTCGAAGACCCGCTCTATCTCTCACCGATGGGTGCCGATCGCGCCGCTCGATATCCTTTATGGTCATCGGGCGTCCTCGCGCGCGGCAACACGTTCATGGCGCATCACACTGGTTTCACCGGCGACACGCTCGGGTCCGCGCTGATCGCGGCAGGCTTCGCCGCGGTCATGGTGCAACGCGATCCGCCGGCTTTCTGCCTCGATGCCATCGCCTTCCGAACGCGGCCGGACGCGGAGCAGACGCGATGTGGCAAGGCGAACATGCTCCCGGCCCCAGATCGGCCCGCCGTGCTCTACACGGGCTGAACGACTGAGTCACCATGACGCGTGCGACTCGGCTAGGCCGCATGCCACCGCCGTCGAGTCGGCGTCCGTCCCATTTGCCGAGCGTACGCCGCATGGCTCCGGCGATCCCGGCATGTTCACTACGCGCTCTTAGGGCATGATTAAGGACTCGCCCGTAAGTTGCGCCTCCGTCCTCCAAAAAGTCGAGCGGCAAAGGCACAACATGACCATCTACACCGTGACATCGGGCGCCGTCAGCAGCGGCCTCGTCCTCAGCAGCGGTGATAGACTGGATGTGTTATCCGGCGGCATCGCCAGCTTCACCGTTGTCAGCAACGGTGGTGTTGCAAATACGTCTGCAGGTGGCGTGGCCAGCTTCACCGTGGTCAGTAATGGCGGCGTCGCCAATGTGTCCGCCGGTGGCGTGGCGAATGGCACTGTACTGAACAGCGGTGGCGCCGCGAACGTCTTCAGCGGTGGAACCGCCAATTCCTCGGTCGTCAGTGGCGGTGGCGCCGCGTTCGTGTTCGGCGGCGGCGTCGCCAGTTTCACGGTGGTCAGCAGCGGCGGCGTAGCGAATATATCCTCCGGCGGCGTGGCGAACGGTACCGTGGTGCAGCAGCGGCGGTGCTGAATACGTCTCCAGCCGGGGTGGCGCAACTGCTACCATCGTCAGCTCGGGCGGCGCGTGCATTCGTCTATATCGGCGGTGTGGTCAGCGCGACCACGGTCGGCGGGGGCGGGGTGGAATATGTCTATACCGGCGGCGTCGCCAGCGCCTCCGTGATCGCCAGCGGCGGCGCCGGCTTCGTCTACACCGGCGGCACGGCCCTCGACACCATGGTGCTCGGCGGCGGCTCCGCGACGGTATTCAACGGCGGCATCGCGAGCCAGACCGTCGTGAGCAGCGGCGGCGTGGAAACCGTGTTCATCGGGGGGTGTCGCGCTCTCCTCGGTGGTGAGTGGCGGGGGCACGCAGGCGGTGGTCGGCGGCACGGCAACCGGTACGATGCTGCGTGGCGGCGCTCAGGTCGTCACGTCCGACGGGGCCGCCGATGGCACCGTGGTCGATGGTGGCCTGGAGACGGTCTCCGCTACCGGTTTGGTCAGCGGAACGATTCTCGACAGCGGTGGGCAGGAGATCGCGTCCTCTGGCGCCGCCGCCAGCAACACCATCGTGAACAGCGGGGGGCTGGAGGTCGTGCTGGCCGGCGGCACGGCTACCAGCACGACCGTGAGTGGCGGCGGCAGCCAGGGTGTGGCGGGCGGCGTGGCGAGCGCCACGACGGTACTCGGCGGCACGCAGACAGTGGCCTCTGGCGGCGTGGCCAACGCGACCGTGGTGAACAGCGGTGGCAGTGAGATCGTGGGTTTCGGCGGCTCGGCCGGCGCGACAACCGTAACCAGCGGCGGTTCGCAGCTCGTGTCGGGTGGCGTCGCCAGCGGTACCACGCTGAATGGCGGCATGCAGATCGTTGCCTCGGGTGGTTCCGTTGGCGGAACATTGGTGAACAGCGGCGCCGCCGAGACCGTGTCATCTGGCGGTGAGGCGGACTTTGGCACCGTCAGCGCCGGCGGTCTGCAGACCATCGCCGGCGGCACGGTCAGTGCCACCGACCTGAACGGCGGCACCCAGATCGTGACGGCGGGCGGGCGGGCAAGCGGAACCATGGTGACCAACGGCGGCAGCGCGACGGTGCTGTCCGGTGCGCTCGCGACTTCCGCCACGGTTGGACCCGGGGGAACGGAGGTCGTCTCGTTCGGAGGAAACGCGCGTGCCGCCATCGTAAACGGGGGCCAGCAGATTGTGGGCTCCGGTGGCAGCGATACGTTCACCGTGGTCAGCAACGGTGGCGTGGAGACCGTGTCCGCCGGCGGTGCCGCCAATTTCACGACTGTGAGCAACGGCGGCAATCAGGTTTTGGCTGGTGGTCTCGCCAGCGCCGCGGTGCTGAGCGGCGGCGTTCAAACGATCGCGTCCGGCGGTCTCGCCAGTGCGACGACGATCATGAGTGGCGGTCTCGTGAACGTCGACGCCGGAGGATCCGCCGCATTCATCGTGGTGAGCTACGGTGGCGCCGAGTACGTGTTCAGTGGAGGCGTGGCGAGCGGAACCTCCATTGTCAGCGGCGGATCGGATACGGTCGAGATCTTCGGCGTGGTCAGCGCGACCGTCGTCGGCAGCGGCGGCACCGAGGCCGTGCGGTATGGCGGGACAGCGAACGCGACCGTGGTCCTGAGCGGCGCCAATCAGTTCGTCTACTCGGGAGGCGCGGTATCCGGAACCGTGATCAGCGATGGCGGCACGGAAGTTTTGCCGGCCGGCGCGTCGGCCGATGGTACGGTCTTCAACATCGGCGGCACGATCGACCTGTCCGGCCTGACATTCAGCGCCGGTGGGTCGGCCACACTGGACAATGCGACCGACATCCTGACTGTCACCGAGGGAGGCAACCAGTATCAGCAGACGCTGGCGGGCGCCTATGCCAATGTTTCGTTTCGGGTCACGTCCGACTCCGGTATCGGAACGATGGTCACGGTGGATAGCACCTTGCCATGCTTCGTGACGGGCACGCGCATCGCGACCGATCACGGCGAGATCGTGGTCCAGGCACTGACCGTGAGCGACCGCGTCCGGTTGTTTGATGGCCGCGTCGCGCCGATCGTATGGATGGGTCATCGGCGGATAGACTGTGCCCGTCACCCCGATCCGAAGCTGGTGTGGCCGGTGCGCGTGGACGCCGGCGCGTTCGGCCTGGATTCGCCGCGTCGCGCTTTACTGCTCTCGCCCGACCATGCGGTGTTCGTCGAGAATGTGCTCGTTCCGATCAAATATCTGATCGACGGAACGAGCATTCGCCAAATCGAGATGACAGACGTATCCTACTATCATGTGGAACTCGCGTCGCACGATATTCTGATCGCGGAAGGGCTGCCGGTGGAATCATACCTCGACACCGGTGACCGCGCGAAGTTCGCCAATGGCGGCGCCGCGGTGGCGCTCTATCCGGATTTTTCGCCGCACATCCGGGAAGCCATGGGTTGCGCGAAGTTGGTCGTGGCTGGCCGGGAACTGGAAATTGTCAGACAGAAGCTGCGGGAGCACGCGCCGGCGGTCAGCCCGCGAACAAGGAGAGCGGCGATCTCGTAACCCTTCCATTCCGAACCGCTGCCGGATTGACGAGGTCGTGACCCACTGCCACTCTGTTCACATAAGGTGAACGGCCGGCCTGATGCGCCCACGGCCGGCTGGAGGGAACGATGACGACACCGATCCGAAGGATCCTGACCGGGCTCGCGCTGGCCGTGTCGGTATTCTACGCGCGGCCAGGCGTGGCGGCGGAAACCATTAAGATTGCCTACGTGGATCCATTTTCCGGGCCGTTCGCCTCGGGCGGCGACGAATTCCTGAAGATTTTCAAGGTTCTGTTCGATCGGATCAATGCGCGGGGCGGCGCTTTGGGCCGCCAGTTCGAACTCGTGCCGTTCGACGACAAGCTGCAGCCGGCGGAAGCGTTGATCGCGCTGAAGACCATCACGGATCAGAACATTCCGTTCGTCATGCAATGCACGGGCTCCAACGTCGGAGCGGCATTGATCGATGGCGTATCGAAGCATAACGCCCGCAATCCGGACAATCGGATCATCTACCTGAATTGCGGTGCGCTGGCGACTGAACTGACCAACGAGAAGTGCGACTTCTGGCAGTTCCGGTTCGCCGGCAGCGTGGAAATGCGCGCGGCGACCCGCGTCAGGGCACTGCCGGATTCGGTCAAGAAAGTCTATCTGCTGAACCAGGATTACCTGTTCGGCCAATCGGTGCGCGACGACACCGTCAAGTACCTGGCGAAACTCCGGCCGGATATCGAGATTGTTGGCAACGAGTTGATGCCTTTCGGCAAGGTGCAGGATTTCTCTTCCTACGTCACCAAGATCAAGGCGTCGGGCGCGCAGAGCGTGATCACCGGCAACTATAACCGTGACCTCAACCTGCTGATCAAGGCCGCGGTGGATGAAGGGTTGGACGTGCGCTTCGACACCTACCTCGCGCATCTGATCGGTGGTCCGACGGCGATCGGGGCAGCGGGCGAGAACCGCCTGACGTCGATCATGGAATACAGCGGCAACGTTCCGGTCGATCTGAAAGTGCCGGAGGCCGAACAGTTCACGGTCGATTGGCGCAAGAGCCACGACACGGACTTTTCGACGCTGAACTTCATGACGATGCTCGATATGCTGCGGACCGCGATCAACGAGGCGGGCTCGACCGATCCGCTGAAGGTGGCGCTGGCACTGGAAGACATGCACGCGAAAGATTTTGTCGGCCAGGAAAACATCATGCGCAAGGACGACCATCAGTTGCTGATGCCGTACTACGCGGGGGTGTTCAGCAAGGATGTTAAGTACAACTCGGAGCACACCGGGTTCGGCTGGAAGACCTACGCCACCGCCTCGGCGGCCGATCTGGCTTTGCCGACGACCTGCAAGATGAAGCGGCCGACGAACTAAACCCGAGCCGGTCGCGATCCGATGGAGATCGTCGTCATCTCGCTGGTGAATGGGCTTGTCTACGGCATGCTGCTGTTCATGCTGGCCAGTGGGCTGACGTTGATCTTCAGCATGATGGGCGTGCTGAATTTCGCCCATGCGAGCATCTACATGCTCGGCGCCTATCTGGCGTTTCAGGTGAGCCAGTTGCTTGGGTTCTTTCCGGCCCTGGTGATCGCGCCGATCCTGTGCGGCCTGATTGGCGCGGGCATCGAGGTGTTCGGCCTGCGCAAGGTGCACCATAACGGCCATATCGCCGAGTTGCTGTTCACCTTCGGGCTTGTCTTCATCATCCAGCGTCTGGTGCAGATGACCTGGGGCATGCTGCCGATGGCGTATCGCGTGCCGCCGATCCTGGATTTTCCGCTGTTCACGCTTTATGGGGAGAACTTCCCGGCCTATCGCGGCTTCATGCTGCTCGTTTCGGGTGGAATGCTGCTCGCGACCTGGTTGCTGTTGAAGAAGACGCGCATTGGATTGATCATCCAGGCGGCGCTGACCCATCCCGGCATGGTGTCGGCCTTGGGTCACAACGTACCGATGGTCTTCACCACAGTCTTCGCCGGTGGCTGTCTCCTGGCTGGCCTGGCGGGTGTCATTGGCGGCAACTACCAGACCACGGAACCCGGCATGGCCGACGCCATGGGTCCCATCGTTTTCGTGGTCGTCGTATTCGGCGGCCTGGGATCCTTGGCCGGTTGCTTCATCGCCTCGATCGTCATGGGCATGATCCAGACCGTGGCCGTCGTTATCGACTATTCGTTCCTCGATCTCCTTCGCCCGCTCGGCATTACCACGTTGCCCGATAATCTGCTGGGCGAGTTCCTGTCGGTTCCGGTGGCGCGCATCGGCGCCTTGTTGCCCTTCGCGATGATGGTGCTGATCCTGCTGTTCCGGCCACGCGGTTTGATGGGGACGCGCGATACATGAAAGCGCGGGGCCTGTGGATCTTCGCCATCGTTCTGGCGCTCGTGCTGCCTTGGCTGTTTTACGACTGGGCGCATCATCGCCATTCCGGCTTCATGATCTCCATGCTCAGTCAAATGGGGATGATGATCATCCTGTCGCTTTCGTACAATATGCTGCTTGGGCAGGCGGGCCTGTTCTCGCTATGTCACGCGACGTTTTTCGGTATCGGCGGTTATGCCACCGTGCACTTGCTGAACAGCATCGGCGATGGCGATGTGCCGTTGCCGATGGAAATCGTTCCGCTCGCGGCGGGCTTCGCGGGGCTCGGTCTGGCCATCGTATTTGGCTACATGGCGACCAAGCAACGGGCGACCGCCTTCGCGATGATTACTCTGGGCATCGGCGAACTGGTCACCACGTCGGCGCTGATGTTCCACCATTTCTTTGGGGGCGAGGGTGGCGTCACGACCAACCGCATGATCGACCACAGCCTGTTCGGCCTGAATTATGCGTCGGGGATTCAGGTGTATTATCTGATCCTCGCCTGGACGTTGATCGCGACCGCCGGGATGCTGTTCCTGACATATACGCCGTTGGGACGGATGGCGAACGCGACGCGCGACAATTTCGAGCGTGCGCAGTTCATGGGATATGACCCGCGTGTCGTAAGGTTTCTGCAATTCGCGCTGTCCGGGTTCTTCGCCGGGATCGGCGGCGGGCTTTATGCCATCACGTATGAGATCGTGACGTTCGACGCGCTGGCGGCACCACTGTCGGCGAATGCCTTGCTCATGGCCTATATCGGCGGCACTACGGTTTTCGCCGGTCCGGTGCTCGGCGCGGTGCTGATCACTCTGTTGCAGAGTGGCGTGAGCCTGCTGTCGAATTCCTGGTTGGTCTATGTCGGCGTCATGTTCATCGCCATGGTGATCTTCGCCCCCGAGGGACTCTCCGGCATGATCCTGGCGCATCGGCCCTTGGCCCGTGGCGGACGTCTCGGAAGCCTCGCAATTCCCTATTTTCGGATGCTGCCCAGCGCGGCGGCGGTGCTATTTGGGTTCGTGGGACTGGTGGAGTTGCTGTCGTTTCTGACCATCGGCGCCGCGCAGGGCAAGAAACTCATGCTCTTTGGCGGGACGATCGATGTGCATTCGCCAGTGCCCTGGGTTGTTTCGATCGGGTGTCTGGTCTTTGGCGGCGCGTGGCTGCGTATTGAGGCGGCGGGTTTCCATAAGATATGGGAAGCAACGACCGCGGACATGAAAACGGCGAACGCCCGGCAATGACGGCTTCGGCGATCAGTCTACGGGACGTCCGCAAGAGTTTCGGCCCCACCGAGATCATCCGGGGCGTGACGCTCGACATCGCGCAAGGGGAACGTCATTGCATTATCGGACCGAATGGCGCGGGGAAAACCACCTGCTTCAATCTGGTCAGCGGACGGTTTCCGGTCTCCGGTGGTGAAATTCTGCTGCATGGCGAACGGATCGATCACCTGCCGCCTCACCGCATCAACCGGATGGGTCTGTCACGTAGTTTCCAGATCACATCGATTTTTCATCGCCTGTCGGTGTTCGAAAATCTGCGCTGTGCGTTGCTCTGGAGCCGTGGTTACCGCTACTCGTTCTGGTCGCCGCTCTGGCGGCAGAAAGCACTGAACGAGGCGGCGGAGTTTCTCCTGGTCGACCTCAACCTCGAAGATCGTCGCGACGTCCGCGCCGGGCTGCTGTCCTACGCCGAGCAGCGAGCGCTGGAGATCGGTATGACGATCGCCGGCGGCGCTTCGGTCATTTTGCTCGATGAACCAACCGCCGGGATGAGCAATACCGAAACCGATAATGCCATGGCGCTGATCCGCCGCGTCACCGAAGGCAAGACATTGCTGATGGTCGAGCATGACATGAAGGTCGTCTTCGATCTGGCGGACACAATTACCGTGCTGGTGTACGGCCAGGTCATCGCCTCCGGTCCTCCCGAGGACGTTCGCGCCAGCCGGGCGGTGCAGGAAGCCTATCTGGGGGCACTCGACGCATGATGCTCGAGGTGCGGGGTCTGCACGCCTACTACGGGCAGAGCCACATTCTGCATGGCGTCGATTTGTCGGTGAATGAGGGCGAGATCGTCAGCCTTCTGGGCCGCAACGGTGTCGGCCGTTCGACAACCTGCAAGGCAATCATGGGTCTGGTGCCGCCGCAGGGCGAAATCCAGTATCGCGGTCAAAATATCGCGGGAATGCGCAGCGACCTGATCGCGCGTTCCGGCATCGGCTACGTGCCCGAGGATCGGCAGGTATTTCCAACGTTGACCGTGCGGCAGAACCTGGAGCTCGGTCTGAAGCGCGCCGGGAAATTTGGCCGTTGGACGTTCGATGACGTGTTCCGTCTGTTTCCCAATCTCGCCAGCCGGCAGCACGTTGCCGCGGGGGTGCTGTCCGGCGGTGAACAGCAGATGCTGACCATGTGCCGCACGCTGATGGGCGATCCCGATCTGGTGCTGATCGACGAACCAACCGAGGGCCTGGCGCCGCTTCTGGTCGAGCAGGTCGGAGTGCTGCTGGCGGAAATCGCCAGTCGCGGCGTGGCGATCTTGCTCGTGGAGCAGAAACTCACGATCGCACTGAAGATTTCCCACCGGCTGTACGTGATGGGTCACGGCCACATCGTGTTCGAGGGCACTCCCGCCGATCTCAACGCGAACGCCGCGATCCGGCGGGAGTGGCTGGAAGTATAACGCGCCGCTCGCGCCGGAATTGAACGCCGCCTCTCATCGTGGCCGTGATCCGAGGGTCAGTCGGACACGACCACGAGTGAAGCCGATCGCGCTGCCGGTCGCGCCACTCAGGCTTGCAGCACCCGCTGAGTCTGAAATCCCCAGGCCCTCGACACCCAGTCGCATCACGTCGCCCGGTTCCAGGAAAATCGGATGTGGCTTCATTCCGAGCGCGACGCCTGGCGGGGTGCCGGTGGCGATCACATCGCCCGCGTGCAACGTGATGAAGTGGCTGACGTAGCTGACGAGTTGCTTCACCCCGAAAACCATCGTTTTCGTGCTGCCGTTTTGCATTTTCTTGCCGTTCACCTCAGTCCAGAGCGCGAGGTTCTGCGGGTCCGGCACCTCATCCTTCGTCACCATCCAGGGGCCGGTCGGGCCGAACGTGTCGCAGCCCTTGCCCTTATCCCATGTGCCGCCGCGCTCGGCCTGAAATTCCCGCTCCGAAACGTCATTGCACACACAATATCCGGCGACGTAATCCATCGAGTCCGCCTCGCTGACGTAGCGCGCGGTGGTTCCGATCACGATTCCCAGTTCGACTTCCCAGTCGAGCTTCTTCGACGCGCGCGGCCGCAGAACGTCATCGTTCGGCCCGGAAAACGCGCCCAGAGATTTGAGAAACACAATGGGTTCCTTCGGCACCGCCGCGCCGGTTTCGGCCGCGTGGTCGGCGTAGTTCAGTCCGATGCAAACGTAATTGACCGGTCGCACCACACAGGGTCCGATGCGCGGATTACCCTCCACGCGTGGCAGCGACGCGGGATCGATCCCAGCCAGCATCCGCAACGACGCCGGTGACAGCGCGAAGCCGTCGACGTCTCGCAGCACGCCCGCCAGGCAGCGGATCGCTCCATCCTTGTCCAGCATCGCCGGCTTCTCGGCCCCGGCCGGACCATAACGCAACAGTTTCATAACGCTTTCCCCCGGTTCTCAACAACGATCAGATGGTCAGCCCGCCATCGATGACGACGGCCTGGCCAGTGATGAATTGTGCCGCATCCGAGGCCAGATAAACAGCCAGTGCCGCTATTTCCTCGGGTGTCCCTAAACGGCCCATGGGCTGGCGAGCGACGAACGCCGCGCGCGCCGCCTCGACCGAGCCAGCCGCGGCCGCGTTCACCGCGATCCGCTCGTCCAGGCTTGGTGTGTGCACCGTGCCGGGACACAGGCAGTTGGCTCGAATGCCGCGGGTGACGTGGTCGGCCGCCACCGAGCGGGTCATGCCGATCACCGCCGCCTTGGTCGCCGAATAGATGAATCGCGATGGCACGCCCTTCAGGCTCGACGCGACCGAGGCCATGTTGAGGATGACCCCATGCCCGCGTTGCAGCATGCCCGGCAAAAACGCGCGCATGGTGCGGAACATCGAGCGGCAATTGAGTTCGAATGCGAACGACCATTCATCGTCGGTCGCCTCCAGCACGGTGCCCTGGTGGACGAAGCCGGCGCAGTTGAACAGGATGTCCACCGCGCCGGCGTCTGTGGCGGCACGCTCGATGTCGGCGGCGTGCAACACGTCCAGCTTCGCGATTCGAATGGCGTCGGAGGCGAGACCGCGCACCTTCGCCTCGTCCACGTCGGTCGCGATGACCTGTGCGCCGGCGGCGGCGAACGCGAGCGCGGTCGCCCGCCCGATCCCCTGGCCAGCGGCCGTGACGAATGCGGTTTTTCCGGCAAGTATGGCGGTCATGATGGTCTCCCTTGGTATCGGCCAGCCCCCGGTGCTGGTCGTACGGCGATCATGACGCGTTATAGGGCGCGATGGCCGCGTGGCGGAATACACAGCCCGAGACGGCCATATTTCGCACGCCTCGCCCGACGCGCTCAGCGCGATGCGTCAGCGACGCGGAATCATTTGGCCTTGAGATCGACGACCGTAACCCTGGGCGCCGCGGCGGACACGATCGCGGTGTCGAGGGAGGAAGCCAGGCAGGCGTAGCCACGATCGGAATGATGCAGACCGTCAGGCCCGATCATATCGCTGAGGGTAGGATCGCTCGCTTGCCACGCCTGCATCAGAGCGGCTCTGGAAAACAGCGGGACCGCGTGTTTCAACGCCTCCTTGGCGATGATGGTGCCGTAAATGTCCAGTTGTGGCGCGGGCGGCATTTTCGGGGCGAGCTGATAGTCCATCAGGACGACATCGGCACCGATCGCCGTGAGCCGTTGCAGCCCCTTGTCCAACAGCGTGTCGAACGCAACCGGATCCATGGCGCGCAACGCTTCGTTGGTGCCCACCTGCCAGATCACCAGTGTCGGCCTGACCGCGATCACGTCCGTATCCAGGCGAGGCAACACCGCGTCGATCATTTGCCCGCCAATTCCGCGGTTCAACGTGGTCACGTTCTCGGCGGGCCAGCTTGCTCGCAGCAATGCCTCGAGCCGGGCCGGATAGGTTCGATCCGGCGCGCTCGCACCCGCGCCTTCGGTGGAAGACGATCCCAAAGCGACGATCAGCACCGGTTGACCGCGAGCGATCGCCGCGCGCGTGACCGGGAGAGTGAGCCGGGCTCCGCCGCCCCCTGGGGACGCCAGAGGGCAGGGCGGTTCCGCCGCGAATGCGTTGCTCGCGAGGAACGACACCAGCATTCCACGAAGTGCGACCCGCCCGACCTGGCTCATGGCGGCGGCGGTTTTGGACCAGGTCTTAACGGACGGCATCGACAATTCCCTTGGTCAGAATTTCGGCCATACAGTCGTACAGCTTTCGGGCAACTTGCACCCTTTCCTCGGGTTTTGTGGCGTCCAGGTCAAGAACGTCGTTGTCACTCCAGAAGCGCATGAGTTCATAACGGTCAAAGACCGGGACGTCAGCCATGTCGCCGGCCCGAATGACGGCCGAGCGGTATGGGAAAAGATTGATCACGCGCGCCACGCTCGGGGCATATTGCAGCGTCATGAGGATCAGATCGGCGCCCGCCAACCTGATTTTGCCGACTGTATCGGTGACCTCGTTGATGAAGGTATCGAGATCTTCACCACGGCCCGCGGCACTGGCGCCCGGTCCCCACACCACGAGCGCCGGTTTCGCCGCGGCCAGCGCCTCATCGAGTTTCTCTTCAAGGTCGGCACTGGGTTGACGCGGTATCGCGACCATGACGATCTTAACCGCCAGGCCCGGAATGGCATCGGTCAGGCGCGCCGCCAGTCGTGCCGGGTAAGTAAATTCCGCCCCGTCTGCCGGCCCTCCCAGAGTGGCGGCACCACCAAGCGTCAGGATCGTCAGAGCATGTCTTTCGATTGCCGCTTTCGTGGCGGACAGGTCACCGGGCGCGATGACAAAGTCATCCGGCGTTGGACAACTCGCGGCCTCAACCGACTGGGCGAAAGCAAAAAGCCCGGTTACCAACAACAGGCTGACCCACTTCCTCACGACGCCTCCACCGGGCGCGGGGCTCTTGGCAGGTGGCCGCCTGCCTTGAACCAGGCCAGCAGCAGCCCGGCGCCAAACATGATGACGATCCCACACAAATTGACCAAACATTGAACGAGCAGCCCGTATCCGACAAGGTTGAGCACGAAATTCGCGAGTACCGCGAGCAGGATGCTCAGGCAGAAAACCTGTAGCGAGTTCTGGCCGCACAGCACGATCCACCAACCAGCTCGTGAGGTGAGGAACCACGCCTGACGCGGCACATAGGTACCCACCAGAACGGCCAGAGCCAGAACACTCACCAGTCGGGCCGGCGGCAGCATGGTCTTGTCGAACCACACCTCCGGCAGGACGACGAACTGTGGAATCCGATTGATGGCATCATGCAGCGACCACGACAGGCTGACCGCGGCCGCGATGACGGCGAACACCATCGCGCTTCGCGGCAGCCATCCAGCGGGGGTCAGAAAGCTCCGCTCGCGGTGGCGAGACAGTCCGAGGCTGACCGCGAGCGCGAACAAAAACTGCCAGGCGAATGGATCGAAATACCAGAGCCGCCCCTCAGGAAAGCCGGGCATGTTCCACCCAAGCAGATTGGTCGCCAGCCACAAAACACCCGACGGGATCAGGCCAAGCAGGTAATGCCGCCGCAGCAGCAGGACGAAAAACGGCAATGCCAACAGCAGTGCGATGTACAATGGCAGAATGTTCAGCAAAGACGGTTGAAATTGCAGCAACAACACGTGGATGAACGCGTCGCCCGGATCGTTCAGATAGTCGCCAACCTGCAACTCGTCCGCGAACAGCGGATTGTACAAAAACTTCAATGTGTAGCCGACTTCGGCGTTGAAAATCATGAACAGACAAAGATGCGCGACATACAGCTGCCAAACCCGCCGATAAATGCGGGCGAATCCCATCGCGATGCCCTCTCGATCGAACGCGGGAGCGTAGGCGAGCGCGGCCGTGTAACCGGAAATGAAGATGAACACCTCGGCCGCGTCACAGAACGCGAAGGACCGCAGGGTAAAATAGCTGATCGTATTGTCGGGAATGTGATCGATGAAAATGAACAGCAGCGCGAGGCCGCGGAAAAAATCCAGGCGGTAGTCGCGGTTTGCCCCTTTGCTCACTCTTGGCGGAGGACCCGCATTGCTGATCGTCTGAGCGGCTGAGGTCGTTTGATCTGTCACGGACCTGACCCGGTGGATGTTTCATGCCGTTCAACAGCCGCATGCCGAGGCAGGTGCGAGGCCCGTCGGTGATGCGACAAAACAACCATGGTCCGCAAGCGTCGTGAAAGGTCCACGCGGCGGCGGCTTATTTTACGCGCATGCTGACACGCGCCACGCCGCCATCGCCGTCAAGTACCGGTCAGCCGGTAAAATCCGGGCGCGGGCGGCAGCCATGAAATTTCGCGCCGGGCCGGGTCGGTGTGCAACGGTGTCCCGTTCATGAGGAATGTCAGAGGCCGACGTCCACCCATCGCCCGCAACGTTATCGGTCCATCGCCGCTCACAACCGCGTTCGGCGGCGGAAACAGAAGCCGCAGCGCGTTGGACGAGGACGACGTCGCACCGGCCACCGCCGTCCGCGTGGCGGGGGGTTGATCGCGGGGTGCGGCGGGCAACAGTTCGAACACCCGTGCCAGGAGCGGCAACGCGAGGGCACGACCCGTCGCGCCTGGCAACGGCGTCCCATCCGGTCGCCCGACCCAGGCTCCGACCACATGTGTCCGGTCGAACCCAAGCGCCCAGGAGTCGCGGCCTCCCCAGCTTGTACCGGTTTTCCACGCGACGCCGGGGAGGGCGAAGTCCGGAAATGGCTGGGTCAACACCGCCGCGATCGCCTCCACCGCCCGGGGTTGCAGGAACGGTCCGCCCGGCCCAGGCCGGTCAGGCAGCATGCGTGGGGCGCCGGCTGACCCGTCCGTGGCCAATGCCGCGTACAGGCCCGTCAGGTCCCGTAGCGTGATCCCGGCGCCGCCCAACGCCAGCGGCAAAGATGGCAACGCGCCCGCGGGGAGGTGTAACGCGACCCCGGCCAACTTCAGGCGAGCGGCGAATTGCGCCGGGCCGACCTGCTCCAGCAACGCCACGGCGGGCAGATTCAACGACCGTCGCAATGCCTCGCCCGCGGTCACGCCACCGGCGAATCCCCGATCGAAATCCTCGGGTGCGTAGGCGCCGAAATGGTGAGGCAGATCTTCGACCTTTGTGTCCGGCCCGGCCACACCGCTCTCAAAGGCCATCGCATAGATAAACGGCTTCATCGCCGAGCCGGGCGAGCGCACGGCGCGGGTCAGGTCCAACGACCCGGATCGCGTCTCACTCATTTGTTCGCCGCCCGATACCGCCGCGCGGATGTCTCGCGTGTGTGTATCGACCACCAGCAGCGCCAATGACGCGCGCTCCGGCAATCGCCGCAACTGGTCTGACGCGAGCCGTTCCAATGCGAACTGCAACGGCAGATCGAGCGTTGTCGTCACGCGCGGCGGGCCCGCGAGCCGCGCCACCACCTGAAGCGCGTGGCGCGGGAATGGCAGGCGAGACCGTCGGAACGCCGCCTCCGTCCGAGGCGAGAATGCGATCCCGAACGGCCCGCGCCGCGTCCGGATGGCGATCCGGCCGAAGCGCCTCTGGCCGGCGTGGAATGCCCACCAGCAGTGCGGCCTGCGCGGCATCGAGATTTCTGGCCGAGGCACCAAACCATGCCATCGATCCAGCGCGCACGCCCTCCAGGTTCCCACCATATGGAGCCAGCGTCAGCCAGATGCCGAGGATCTCACGCTTCGAAAAATGCCACTCGAGTTGCAAGGCGCGCGCGATCTCGATCAGTTTCGACCGCACGGTTCTGGGCCGCGGTTCCAGCAGCCGCGCCGCCTGCATGGTTAACGTGGAGCCGCCGGACACGACGCGGCCGGCGCGAAGATCCTGGAGTGAGGCCCGCAGCAGCGATATCGGATTGACGCCTGGATGATGCCAGAAATGGCGGTCCTCGGTGGCCACCAGGGTGTTCAGCAGCACCGGCGCGACCTCGTCGGCCGTCGCGCGGAACCGCCAGACCCCGCCGGGCGCCGGCAGCAGCGCGACGGTTCGGCCCTGGCGATCGAGGATCTCCGTGCCCGTCGTGGCGATGCGGCTCAGGTTCGGCGGATACAGCCGGTCGAGGACAACCGCCGCGATGACGCTTACGAGGAATATCACCGCGGCACCGATCGCCGCTCGGCCGACGATTTCTGAGCTTGTCGCCGGACCAAGGGATCCAGCGGGGTGCCAGACGCGCGCGCCAGGCCGTCATTGCCGGATCTTCATGGGCGGTCTCGTTCGATCCACCCGTCGCGACCCGGTCCGAAAGCGGGCCGCGCGAATCTGACGTGGGCGGTTGGCGCCGGACCGTGGGGCGAGTTATCCGCGTTCCAGAGCATCCCCGATCCGGCCACTGGCATCACCATCATTCCGCGGAGAGAACCGTGATGCGTGCCGTTGCCTGCCGCGCGAAGATCCCCGGCCGGTACATGTCGCTCGCCTCCGCGCCGGGCAACTCGAACGCGCCCGGCGTCACCGCGCGGAGGCGAACCGCGACCCGGAAGCCGGGAGCGTCCGAGCTCAGCGCCACGATGGCCGCGTAACGATCGTCCGCGGCCGGCTGCGCTTCCGTGGTGGACAATTTGTCCAACCACGCCATGCCGGGAACCTCGCCCTCGTTGAACCGTCCGACAATTTCCCACCCCGCGGGCAGGCCCTGCACGATCAAGGCGCGATGGTCCTGCCCATCGTCGACGCGACCCTCCAGCAGCAACACGAACGTGTTGTTCTGCCGCACCGTGTCGAGGTCGACGGGCGTGCCGTCCTCATGCAGAAACTTGCGCGTGATCCGCATGCCGGACCGGGCGGCAGGGGGGGCCTGGGCCAACACGCCGGTCGTTGAGACTGTCTCCCAGACCGACCGATCGCCCAGATTGCGAACGCTCACCGGTCCGGTCAGCGCCGAGGTCACCTCCGCCGCCGCCGGCAACGCGCGCCCGTCCATCTGAATGCGCGCCAATTGCCCGTCTTTGCCAAGCGCGGCGGCCGCGGCGATCGCCCACGCGGATTCCTGGGTGGAGAGCGAGTCCGGTGACAGGTCCGCGCCTGGCAGCGCGGCCGTGAGAGCGGCCAGACGATCCGGCAGCAATCCGCTTTCCTTCAGCAGGACCACGGTTGCCAACTGATCGCGCAGTGCCGTGCCGTAATCCTTGTACCACCACTTCCGCGCCGGGGCGGCCAATGCCGCGGTGAACGCGGCCTCGGCCCGGGGCTGGTCATGTGCCAGCATCAATGCCGCGCCGAGTTGTGCTCGCGCGAGCGGCGTCGGCAACTGATCGAGGTCTTCCGCCAGCACTCTGGCGGCACCGGGTCGCCCTTGGCCGGCGCGTGCGAGCACGTACAGCCGATACGCCTGCGCCGCGATGGCCTCCGGCTCGCTGCTCTCGTCATCCGCGGCGTCCTTGAGGAATTTCAGCGCATCCGTGAGGGCCTGATCCGGCACCACGGCCCCAGCCGCTTTCGCGCGCAGCAGGAAATCCACCGCGTAGGGGGTTAGCCATGGCTCCGCTTCACCCGAGGCGGTCCACAGTGCGAAGCCGCCGTCGAATCGCTGGCGATCCAGCACCGAGGCGACCGCGCGTTGCAATCGACCCGCCCGGTCGTCGCCCGCCATTGGCCCGTCCGGCAATACGGCCATCGGAAAACCGCGACTCGTCGTCTGCTCCAGGCACGACCAAGGGTAATCCGCCAGTTCCTGGGCGATCCCCGCGGCGTCATAGCGAACCGGTCCGCCGAACCGCGCCGTGGCCCGCCAGGTTCCCGGGATGAACTGATCGGTCGCGGGCGCGAGGCGGGCATCCGCTCCCGGGGCTACCTCAACGCTCGTCACGATCGACGACGGACCGCGCGACGGCCGGATCGTGATTGCCGTGTCACGCAGAAGGTTGAACCCACCTGGACCGGTGATCGCCAGCTTCACGACGCCGCGACCGGCCCCGGTGGCGTGCAGGATCGTGCCGGGCACCGCGCGCTGACCCGGTTCCAAAACGGCGGAGACGGTGTTCGCCCCAACGATCGTCAGCGGACCTTCCGTGCTGATGACGGCTTTGGCCTCGCCGGTTGGTAGGTCGACATTGTGCAGCAGCACCGCCAGCCGCGCGTCGTCGCCGGGCGCCAGGAAGCGAGGCAGCAGGGCCTCGGCGATCAACGGGTCGCGCACCACCAGATCCGTCGAGGCCGCGCCAATCCGGCTGCCATGCCAGGCAACGACCATGAGTCGCACCTGCCCATTGAAGTCGGGAATGTCGATCGGAATCGTCGCCGTTCCGTCCGCTCCGGCCCGCACCGGGGGCGTGAACAGCGTGACGGTGCGGATTGGAATGTCGGGTAACGGCGTGCCCTCGTCGTCACCACCTTGCTTCAGCAGCGTTGGCTCGCCGTCGCCAGGCGCGATCAGGCGGCCCCAATCGTCACGAATGTCCAGCCCCAGGCGCCGGCGCGCCAGATAATGCGCCGCGGGATCCGGCGCGTTGAACCGCGTCAGCCGCAGAATGCCTTCATCCACCACCGCCATCGTCAGCCAGGCCCCCGGTTCGGCCTTCACCGGAACCCGTAGACGGCCACGCGGCAGCGTCTTATCCGGCACCGTGATGCTGACCGCCATCGTCCGAGCCGTCGGATCCACGCCAACCCACGTCAGGCCCAAAGCGCGGCCTGGGCGTGATCCCGAGCCACCGCGGAACACGTGCACGGCGACGTAGGCGCCTGGTCCCCAACTCGCCTCGACCGGAACATCGACGGTTGTCCCGCCCTCGGGCACCGTCAGGTTGCGCGACGCCAGCACCCTGTCAGACAGCACCAGCAACGTCGCTTCGCCGGCGAACGGCGGGGCGATGTGAATGCGCACCGATTGGCCCACCGGCACCGATTTGCGGTCAGCGGAAACATCGACGCGATCCGGCACGTCGGGACTGTCGGACGACGCCCAACCCGAGCGGAACCGATACGACGTGATCGCCATACCACCCGCTTGCGCGACCTCGATCCGGTAACGGCCGAAATCGAGCTTCTTGGCGAAATGGTATGGTTGACCTGCCGGGATCGTAACATCCTGGGTCTCCATCGGCTCGTCTTTCCAGACGGTCTCGTATCGCGCGAGCGAACCGTGCATGACCATCCGCCAGTCCGGGCGCTCCCGCACCAGGCGCAATTTCGCCGCTATCTCCGTGCGGGTGCCGTCAGGCTTCACGGCGGCGACGTCGAACGCGGCCTCCGCCTGCGCATCGACGGCGTTATCGGGGAACAGAGGTTTGATCCCGATAGATGGTCCGGATGGTTGAACCGAAATCGACGCGTTCGCACGGGATGCCCGCCCGGCGGGATCATCGACCTCGATTTCGATGTCCGCCTTCACGGGCCGGGTCACGTCAGGCGCCTGATCGATCGAGACCGGGATGGTCGTGTGACCTTCGGCATCGGTGTCCGCCATTTCCAGATCGCGTGACTCGGGCGCGTAGGTCTCATCGACCAGACCGATGTGGTAGCCGGTCAGAGCCGGGAATGGGTCGGGATCCAGCACCAACCGCATCGTCGCCTTGCCGGTCAGTCCCGCCGCCGGCGCGCCGTACAGAAACCGCGCGGACACCGGAAGCTGCGCCGTCTGGCCCGGGACCAGCACCTGTGGCAGCGGTCCCGCCTCAACGGACATGCGATCGGGCACGAACGCATCGACCCGAAAATCCATGGAGCCGATCGGCGGTGCGTTCGGATCGGCGTTGATTTCGACATGCCAGGTGCCGGACGCCGCGCCGGATGACAGCACGACCGGCAGGTACAGCGACGCATCGCCGGTGTGAGGCGGCGTCGCCCGCAGGAACACCTCCCCATTCGGCCGCTTCACCGTCACCGTCGCGGGAATATCCAACGGCAGGCCGGCCGAATCGCGCAGCATGGCCATCACCTGAACCGTCTCGCCGGGCCGATAAATCCCGCGATCCAGCCAAACGAATGCATCGAGAGGTCCAGGATGCGGAATCCCATCCACCCCGCGATCCGACAGATCGAACGACGCGACGTTCAGATCGAGGGCCGCGAAATCGTCATCCGCTCCGAACGCGTGCAGCGCCGCGGGAGCTTGCGGCCCCTCGCCCAGCAACAGGGGGGCCGGGAAGTGCGCGAAACCCTGTGCGTCCGTCCGCGCCTCGCCAAGGATATCGTTGTTATGCGCCAACAACGCGAGGCGAACGTCCGCGCGCGGCTTCGCATCGGAGTAACCGCGGACCTGCACCGTCAGGCCATCGGACCCGCGCCACACCGTCGGCGCCAGATCGGTGCGCACGATCATCTGCACCGCCGAGGAATCGTCATCCTTGCTCGTGCCATCGCCGGGCGCGGCGATCAGCGCGTAAAGCCCAGGACCCGCGGTGGTGAGCGCATCCGGGAACGGCAGCGCGGTTCGGGCCGGCTTGTTGGTCTCCCATTTCATCACCTGCGCCGTGCCGGTCCAGACCTCCCGGCCGGACTCGTCGGCGAGGTTGTTGGCGCGCCAGATATCCAACGCCTCCCCGAGTTTCGCCTCGCGAAGATATTGCGCGACATTCCGCTCGGTCAGCCGGATCAACCGAAGCGACACCGCCGACAGATTGACCGTTGTCATCGTCATCGACGGCACCTGACCGCGCGGCAACACGAATACGCGCGAGTCGAATATGATCCGCCGCGGCAGATTGGGAATCGCGATCGGCAACGTGATCTCTTTGACCAGCGTGAGCCCACCCTCGCCGGGCATGCCGGCACGCAAGGTAAGCGACGTCGTGGTGCCCGGCGGAAGCCCCGAGACACAGATTTGATCGCCTTCTCGCGTCACCGCGCTGTCCGCGACCGGCGGCGTCAATTTCACCCAGTCTTCCGGCGCGAAATCGGTGCGGCGAACCGGTGGAACCGTGAACTCGACGCAGGCTCGCGCGGGTTCGGCGTCCGTGTCGGTGTGGACCTTGCGCACAAGCACGCCCACGGCGCGCTGCATGTCCTTCAGCGACTTCTGATACGTGGGATTGTCGGGCGACCGCTCCACCACCGCCTGCCAGACGAGAACCGCCTGATCGTCACGGTCCAGGGTGTGCAGCGCATCGGCCATCAGCAAAAGCCCGGGGATTTCCGCCTGCCCGGCCTGACTGTTGCTGACGGCTTGCCAGGCGGCGAGCAACGCGAGGCGCGGGTTGGGCGGAGAGCGTCGCGACTGCGCCGTCGCCAGATCCAGAAACTGTTTCGCGGTCGCGTCGCCTTGAGCGATGCGTGCCTCGAGAGCGATCACCGCGGCCGGCCAGTCCTGCTTCGCGATGGCCGCGGCGGCCTGCTGTTCCGCGGCGTGTCGCGCGGTCGGCGTGCCGCCGGCCGGCACCCGCTTCATCAGGGTTGCAACATACGCCTGCGAATCACGCTGCAAACCGGGCAGGTCGAAGTTGTCCGCGCGCGACGGTGCGAGACCCACCAGAATAAAACTGAGCACAAGCAGAATGCGCAGGTACATCTCGCGTCTCCCCGGTTGGATCGCGCGTCGTATAGCAGAGGCCGGGTTCGTTGGGAGAACGAACTTTGTCACGTGTGTCTTGTCGCCGCGTGCATCGACTGGCCGCCGCTTCGACGTCGTCGCGGGTGCCGAGGTATGGCGGCGCGGATGCTCAATCGTTGACTGGCGGTCGTGCGACCGGCGTCATTGGCAATCCGGCGGCGCGGGCCTCGCGGTGCAGGGTGACGGCCGGGACGGCGCCATAGCGGGCAGTGGAGCTTCCGGCGCCAGAGACTCGGGCCGCGAGTTCTGAGACTGCGTATAGGGCGGAGCGTAATCTCCCCAGGAATAAGGCGAGGATGGCCGTCCCCAATAGGCGGGCGGCGGTTGAACGACGCAAGCGGAACGGCCGAGGCTGGCCACGGCGGCGAAGAGGACGCGGCATCCTGTAACCCCCGGGTTCGCTCCGGTCGCGCCGGATGTATTGTTGTTTACCTGATATGATGGCCCCGGCATTTTGGCACTCCCGACGAGTCCCGGCATGGCGCATAGGGGTGTCGAAAAAACCGGCAGGTCGTCGAAACGCGCTGCTCCTCCGTATCAGCGACCGGACACTGGCCGGCGTTTCATGTTGCCGAGCGGAACCAAAGGTGCTGTAGTTTGCACAACGCGGCCGTTCTGACCCTGCACTGGGGGACCCGCAAAACAAGTGTCGGGATCAGCCGATGCAACAGGGAGTAGTCGAATGACCATCAACACAGGATTGACGCGACGTGGCGCGTTGACAGGGGCGACAGGATTATTGGCCGCGCCTTTGATCGCGCGGCATGCGCGTGCCGCCGCCGCCACGCGTGGGGTGAGCGACACCGAAATCGTTATTGGCAACATGACCGATCTGTCCGGCGTGACCGCCGTTCAAGGCACGAACAACGCCCAGGCGATGCGCATGGCGTTCGATGACATCAATGCGAAGGGTGGCATTCATGGCCGTAAAGTTCGCCTCGTTATCGAGGACATGGAATATATAGTTCCAAAAGCCGTGCAGGCGATGAACAAGCTTCTTAATCACGACAACATCTTCTTCGCGCTCGCGAATGGCGGCACGCCGCACAATGACGCGGTACTGCCCGCGATGATTGAGAAAGGTGTGCCGAACGTGTTCCCATTGACCTGTGCCCGGTCGATGTACGAACCGTTCAATCGCTACAAGTTCGGACAGTTCGCGTCATACTACGACCAAATGCGGGCGGGCGTGAAGTATTTCGTCGAAAAGCGGGGCAAGAAAGTCATTGGCTCGATGTATGAAGACACCGATTTCGGCAAGGACGTGCACGCCGGCGTCGTGGCGCAAACCGAGGCCATGGGATTGAAGGTCGCCGGTATCGCCGCGTCGCGTCCCACGGATACCGACTTCAACGCCGCGGTCGCGAAACTGCGTGATGCCGGCTGCGATCTGATCTGCATGGGAACCATCGTCAAGGACACGACGATCATTCTGCAAACCGCGCGGAAGATGGGTTGGAACGTCGATTTCTGCGGCCAGTTCGCGAGTTACTCGACGGCTGTCGCGGAGGCCCCGGCGAACCGGCCGAGGGATTCTACTCAATGTCTCCTGGGCTTTACGCCTATCCCGACGATCCACGCCCCACCGTGCAAAAAGTCGGCTCCGAATATCGTAAACGGTTCGGCATCGACATCAACTATCTGGGCGAGGCCGGTTGGTCGGCCGCGAGCTGCATGATCGACGTACTGCAGCGTGCCGGGCGCGATCTGACGGTGGACAGTTTCATTGCTTCCCTGGAAAGCATGAACAAGTGGCGGGACATTTTTGGGTCGCCGCCACTCTCCATGAGTCCGACCAACCACCATGCTTCCAATCAGTCCTTCCTGTCCGTCGTGAAGGGAAAGCGCTGGACACCCGTTGAGGCGGAACCGTTGAGTTTCTGAGCCACGTCAATGCGCCGCTTCGCACGTCGTGAATGGTTGAGCCATTCCATGACGTGCGAAGCTACGATTCAGGGTCGTACACGCCGGTGCCTTGGCAGAGCTAACGTTCAAGCGTCCTTTTCAGGGCGGCAATGCCCGCCTCCATGAGTGGACGAATGCGATCCGCCGCCGAATGTGGCAGCACATCGCACGTCCAAACGAACTGGCATGTGCTGTCGCCGCCCGGCACGACCGACATCGACGCGCCGTGGTGCTCGAAGCCACCGCTGATGACCGAATAAGCGATCCGGCGGCGAGCGGCATCGACACTGACGATCCGCTCCCTCGCGACCAAACCATGCGCGAACGTCGCGATTCGAATGTCGTCGTTTTCGAGCCGGCAATCCGACAGCAGTCCGGTGAATACACGATGCGCTTCACCAACGTTTGACAGTGCGTCCCAGACAGTATCGGCGGACGCGTGAACCGCCGCCTCCATGATGATTGACGCCATCAGGCTGGCTCCGCGTGACAGACCGCCTCGACATTGTTGCCGTCCGGATCAATCAGAAACGCCGCGAAGTAAGTCGGCCCATAGTCGGGGCGGAGACCCGGCGGACCGTTGTCGCGGCCGCCCGCGGCGAGCCCGCGCGCATGAAACGCTTCGACCGCCGCGCGGGTCGGGCTGACGAACGCGATGTGGACGCCCTCTCGCGCCGTTCCGCGGCCGAGCCATAAAGCCGGCTCGCCAGGCGGACCGAAGCTCGCGCTCATCGCATCAGCGGGGCCCGGGACAAGACCGAGCGGCTCCAGCGCCGCCGTGAAGAAGCGAGCGCTCGCCGCGACGTCGCTGACTTTCATCCCGAGATGATCGAACATGGAACCCTCCGTCGGTTTGGACGGTCAGGGTATGTTGGCCGCGCGGAGACGATCTTGGAGAATCTTGCGGTCCCCGCGGGACAGCCGGCGATAGCGACCGGGCGAAACGCCGGCCGCGCGCTTGAACGTCCGCTCGAAATTCGACAGATCCTCGAAGCCGGACTCGAACGCGATGTCTGTCACCGTTCCGTCCGGCCGCGCCAGCATTTCCGCGGCGCGCCGCAGCCGGCAAAGGATCAGATACCGGTGCGGCGTAGTCCGCATCACCTGCGCGAACAACCGCAGAAAATGGAAGGCGCTCAGACCCGTTTCGGCCGCGACATCTTCCAGCCTGATCGGGTCGCCGGAATGACAGTCGAGCCACAACGCCGCTTCGACGCAACGCCGCCGGTCCCGGGTCGTGGCGCGGACAGGCCGGCGTTGCTGGCCGCGCGTCAGGTCAACGAAGCGCGCCGCCAGCAGCATGCCGGCTTCGTCGAGGCCCAGTACCGCGTCGCCATCGGCAATCGATTGCGCCAGCACTCCGGCCACGGCGAGCGGCGCGATCGGCGGCACCGTGACACAACGCCACGCCTCCGCGTCCGCGCCGATCTCGTCCGCGAGTTCGGGTGAGAACTGAAACGACAGGCACTCGTCGCCACCGTCATGATGATCATGCGTACAGGTGAACGCGTCGCCCGGGAAGCCAACGAAAAAGCTCCCGGCCGCGAGTTCGACGTTGGTTCCAAGCGCACGAACCCCGAAGCTTCCGCGGCGAACGAACGATAGCGAATGGCACTCGTGGAACTCCTCAAACGGCGGATCCGCCGCGTGCGCCTGACACCGGTAGTCGATCACCGTCAGGTCACGCCGTCGCAGAAGCACCGTCATGGCGGCGAATTACCCCGCTACTGCCTCGTCGAGGTCCTCGCCCCACATCTTCTCCAGGCCGTACATCGTGCGAGCGTCGGGCTTGAACAGGTGCACGACGATATCGCCGGCGTCGATCAGCACCCAATCGGAGCCGCCCAGTCCCTCGATCTGCACACGCTTCTGGCCGGCGGTGTGCAGCTTTTCGCGCAAATGTTGCGCCATCGCGGTGATCTGCCGGTCGGCGAGCCCCGAGGCAATCACCATTCGGTCGCAGAACATCGCTTTGCCGGTCAAATCCAGCGTGACGACGTTCTCCGCCTTGTCGTCCTCCAGGCTGGTCACGATCAGTTTCTGCATCGCGTCGAGGCGCGATGGCTCGGTCTTCGCCTTCACCGGTTTCGCGGCGGCCGTCCGTGGCGCCGCCTTCTTCGGTCCAGCGGCGATGGTCTTCTTGCGCGGTGAACCTGGTGCCGCGGGAGCCTCCGCCAGCACGGGTTTCACGGCGCGCTTCCTCGGCCTTGGCTGATGGCGCGCGGGTGAGGACGGCGGTTTGGGCGTCGAGGCTATGATACGGCTCCTTTGATGCCCGTTGGGGCGGTGGCGGCGCGGATCGCGGTGGCGGAGGTGGCATTCTGAGGCGCGGGCAGGAACACCCATCCGGATCTTGAACGCGACAGGATTGGCGCTTCATGCGCCGGACGGCGCCTCTCACGCAAGCACCGCGCCGCCTGACCCGCCAAAGCGGCACGCGTGTAGCCGGGCCGAGGTAACACCACGAGTGGCAGATCGCGCGCGATTTGCCGCCATCGGCGCCAGCGCGGTAGCTGCGTCAGGAGATCGGCACCCATGATCCAGACAAAGTGAACGCGCGGGAAGCGCTGCCGCAGCACCCGCAGCGTATCGACGGAGAAGCGGGTATGAAGCGCGGACCTCGATCGCCGTGGCGATGATACGCCGCCCATCGCCGATTGCCGCCGCGCCCGCGAGACGCTCCGCCAGTGGCGCCATGCCGCGGACCGGCTTGAGCGGGTTGCCCGGGGACACCATCAGCCAGACCTGATCCAGGCCAAGGCGCTTCAACGCCAGTTCCGCGACGTGCCGGTGGCCCGCGTGCGCCGGGTTGAACGATCCACCCAGCAAACCGACCCGCGTCCGCCGGCGATCGCCGAACCGTGGCAGAGGGTCAGGCACGCACCTGGCCATTCCCGCGGATCGCGTAGCGGTAGATCGTCAACTGCTCCAATCCGACCGGGCCGCGCGCGTGGATGCGCCCGGTCGCGATGCCGATCTCGGCGCCGAACCCGAATTCTCCGCCGTCGCAGAATTGCGTGGAGGCGTTCCAGAGCGCGACGGCGCTATCGACGCCGGCGAGGAAACGCTCGGCGACGGCCTCGTCCTCGGTGATGATCGCGTCGGTGTGGGAACTGCCATGGCGCGCGATATGCGCCAGGGCGGCTTCCAGTCCGTCCACCACACCGACCGAAATGACCGCGTCGAGCCACTCCGTATCGAAATCGGCCTCGTTCGCGGCGGTCAGGTCGGGCACGACCGCGCGGGCGGCGGCATCGGCGCGGAAATCGCAACCCAGCGCGCGCAGGTCGGCGAGGATCCCCGGCAACTGTGCCTGGGCGATGGCCCGATCGATCAGCAGGGTCTCAGTGGCCCCGCAAATCCCGGTGCGACGCATTTTGGCGTTGGCCACCACGGCACGCGCCATCGCCGGATCGGCGGCGGCATGGACATACGTGTGGCAGAGCCCTTCGGCATGGGCCAGCACCGGCACCCGAGCCTCGCGCTGTACCCTCTCAACCAGAGACTTGCCGCCGCGCGGGATGACCAGGTCGATCATGCCGGCGCCGGCCAGCATCGCCGCCACGTACGCCCGGTCGGTGCTGGGTGGCACCTGGATGCATGCCGGCGGGAGCCGGCCGCTCTCCAGGCCATGCACCAGCGCCTGATTGATGGCGCGGGCCGAGTTGAGACTGTCCGAGCCGCCCCGCAGGATCACCGCGTTGCCCGACTTGAGGCACAGCGCCGAGGCATCGGCACCAACGTTCGGCCGACTCTCGTAGATCATGCCGATGACCCCGATCGGGGTAGCGATCCGCTGGATGCGCAACCCATTCGGCCGGGTCCAGTCAGCCAGGACACGCCCCAGAGGATCGGGCAGGTCGGCAACGTCCTCCAGGCCGCGCGCCATCGCCTCGACCCGCGCATCGTTCAGTGTCAGGCGGTCGCGGAACGCGTTGGTGCCACGATAGGCGGCGAGGTCGGCGGCATTGGCGATCAGGATTTCCGGCCGGTGATCGCGTAGCGCCGTGGCCATCACACGAAGCGCGGTATTGCGCTGCTCGGCACTCGTTTGAGCCAGCGCGCGCGACGCCTCGCGCGCCGCGAGGGCCGCGCGGTGGAGATGAGCGGTGGCTTCAGTTTCACTGGACATGTGCCAATAGTGGCGCGGAAGCGTGTTCGTTTCCAGAGGGTTTTGTTGACGGCGCGGACCGGCGCGTGCTGCGATGCCGCCAAACGCATGGGAGACCCGTCATGAACGCGCCCGTCCACTACGATCCGAGCAGTGACGCCTGGACGAAACCGCTGGACCAGTTCGACGTCAGCGATCCCGCGCTCTACCAAAACGACACCTGGTATCCGTATTTCGAGCGCCTGCGCCGGGAGGCGCCGGTGCACTACTGCCGGGACAGCCTCTACGGGCCATACTGGTCGGTCACGAAATACAAAGACGTCATGAGCGTCGAGGTGAACCATCAGGTCTATTCCAACGAAAGCGGCGGCATCCAGATCGAGGATCAGCCGAAGGACATGCAGCGGCCCAGCTTCATCCGCATGGACCCGCCAAAGCACGACGATCAGCGGAAAGTGGCGAGCCCGATCGTGGCGCCGGGCAACCTCGCGAACATGGAAGGCCTGATCCGCGAGCGTACCGGTCGCGTGCTCGACGGCCTGCCGCGCGGCGAGACGTTCGACTGGGTCAAAGAGGTCTCGATCAACCTGACGACCATGATGCTGGCGACGTTGTTCGACTTTCCGTTCGAGGAAAGAACGAAATTGACCTACTGGTCCGACGTCGCCATTTGTAACGTTCGCGCTCCCGACGCGCTGGTACATTCGGAGGAGGAACGCCTCGTCGAGTTGAAGAAAATGGCTGAGTACATGCTGGCGCTGTTCGAGGAGCGAAAGAAACAGCCGCCGAAATTCGATCTGCTGTCGATGCTGGCGCACGGCGAAGCGACAAGGAACATGCCGTTGATGGAATTCATCGGCAATGTCGTGCTGCTGATCGTCGGCGGCAATGATACGACGCGAAACTCAATGACCGGCGGCCTGATGGCGCTCAACCAGTTCCCCGATGAATATCGGAAGCTGATGAACGATCACGACCTGGTCGAGAGCGCGGTTTCGGAGATCATTCGTTATATCACGCCCGTGATCCACATGCGCCGCACCGCGCGGGCGGATGCCGAACTCGCCGGTCAGAAGATCAAGGCCGGCGATAAGGTGGTGATGTGGTACGTCTCCGCCAATCGCGATGAAGACGCGATCGGCGATCCGAACCGGTTGATCATCGATCGCGCTCGTCCGCGGCAGCACGTGTCATTCGGGTTCGGCATCCATCGCTGCGTCGGCAACCGTCTGGCGGAATTGCAGTTGAAGATCCTGTGGGAAGAAATCCTGAAACGCTTCCCGATGATCGAGGTGGTGGGTGAGCCGAAGCGCGTCTACTCCAACTTCATTCACGGCTTCAGCTCGATGCCGGTACGTATCCCGGTGTAGTCCGTTCAACCCTCGATGCGCTTCAGCGTGAAGTGCAACCCGCATTGGCCGTCCGTGACGTCCCCCTGAATTGTCGACGCGTCGTGGGTCCCCGTTAACTGCACCCCAGGGAGCGACCCTGAGAGCGTGCCGTTGTTCAGGATCGAGACCTGGATGAACTGGCCACCCCAGGGATAGAACAGCGTGGCGCTGCGAACCGGGATATGCAGCAGTCCGGGCCGCGGGCAGGTCCGGCGCAGCACCTGAAAGCGCGTGCTGCTGCCTCGATAATCGCCATCCGCGGAGACGGTCGGGGACACTGGCGTCGTGCAGGCGCCAAGCGCGGCCAAGACGATCAGCGCGACAGAATCGAGCAAACGCATCCTACGCACCGGACGCCGCCACAGCGTCCGCTCACGCGCCGGCATGGTTGGCTTCGCGATCATCAAGGCTCACCTGCACATAATTCGTGTTGTAGGTCGTCGCGCCGCACGGCGCCGATCGGTCGATGGCCAGAACGTTCGCGCAGCCCTTGGTGTCGGTGCCCGTCGCATCCGGCGTGAACCACGCGCCTTCCTTGATCGAGACAACCCCGCGCGCGATCCGGTCAGTCACGAATGCCGGAAGGACCGTGGCGCCCTGATCGTTGAAGATCCGCACGCGTTGCCCGTGGGCGATACCGCGCGCGGCGGCATCCTCGACGTTCAACCAGACGTCGTCCGGATCGACACGTGCCAGTCCAGGCTGATTGCCGTGCGTCGAGTGGGTCCGCGCGCGCGATTTTGGCGAGCACAGCATCAGCGGGAACTCAGCGTCAGGCCCGGGAGGCGCGATCCATGTCGGGATCGCGGGTATGGCACCCAGGCCGTACATGTCTGGTTTGGCGGCCAGGGTCGTCGAGTATACCTCGATCTTTCCTGACGGCGTGTTAAAGCGATGATTGTCCGGGTCGCGAATTTGCTTCGCGAAAGCGACCGCGTCGGCCGGCGCCGGGAAGCGCGCGACGCCTTGTTCCGTGAAGCTATCGAAGTCGTCGATCGGCCCGCGGGTGAATTCGCGCAGCCACTCCGTCTCGGACCTGTCATTGTACCCCGTGATACCGACCCGGCGCGCGAGATCGGCGAAAATGTCGATATCGTTGCGGCATTCGTACATCGGCTCGATCGCTTTGCGCATATAAATCGCGTAATGGCCGGCGCCCGACCATGGCACGTGCACGTCGTTGCGTTCCCAGAAGGTCGTCGCCGGCAGCACGATATCCGCCATGCGCACGGTTGGTGTCAGGAAGTGATCCTGTCCGACGATGAACTCGACACCTTCAAGCGACGCCGCGATTTTCGCCGCGTTCGGCGCCTGGTTGAACAATCCGCCGCCCGCTGCGTAAATCAGTTTGATATCCGCCGGATAACCGCCCGCTTTGCCGCGTGCCAGCAAGTCCGCGAGCAATGGTGTGGAGACGCGTGCTCCGGTAGGATTGGTGCCGATTGGCAATGAAGCGATCCCCATCCGCCCAGTGGCGCCGTTGCTGGTGCCGGAGCTGCCGCCGGCGATCCCGACATTGCCGGTGATCGCGGCCAGTGCGTACGCCGCCCGATGAAATTGCTCCCCGTACAGCGTGCGGCCAGGAGCGTAACCGGTCTGCAGCGCCGCCGGTCTGGTGCTTCCGAATTCAAGCGCGAGCCGCCGGATGACGTCGGCCGAAATGCCGGTGATCGAGGCAGCCCATTCCGGCGTCTTATCGATCCCGTCCGTCTCGCCAAACAAATACGCGCGATATGAACAACCTGGCGGCGCGCCCTTGGGAAGATGGGCCTCGTCAAACCCGAGCACATAACGATCGCAACAGGCCTGATCGTGCAGCCCATGCGCCACGATCTCCCGCGTCATCGCGATCAGCGCCGCCGCATCAGTGGATGGCCGGATGAAAATATGCTCGTCCGCCAGTTGCCGACTGGTATTCGTCCGTCGCGGATCGACGCAAATGATTTTCGTGCCGTTTTGCTTCGCCCACTTCAGATACGGCATCGTTCCGGTTCCGAACGTCCCGTCTCCTGGGCTCCAGCCCCACATCAAAATCAATCGCGAATTGACGTAATCCGTCGGCTCCCGGCCGGAGGACTTATATTCCGTCCCGTAGGTGACGCGGACGGCGAAAACCTCCGCTTCCGCCGACATGTTCGACCACAGGTCGGTGCAACCGCCAAACATGTTCAGGAAACGTTGCGCCGCCACGCGACCATGCAACATCGACTGGGAGCCGGATCGCGACCCGTCCAGGATTGCCGCGTTCCCATAAGTCTCCCGCACCCGAAGCAGCTCCCGCGCGACGGTATCGAGCGCCTCGTCCCAGGTAATGCGTTCGAACTGTCCTGAACCGCGTGGACCGGTGCGCCGCATCGGGTAACGCAGCCGATCCGGATGATAGGTGCGCTCGATCTGCCCGACGCCGCGGGCGCAGGCGGGAAGCGGCGGATGCTCGGGATTCCAGCGCCGCATGTCGGTGCTGATGTGCGTGATGCGCCCGTCGGTGACGTGTGCGTTGACCACGCAGCGGCCACCACAATTATGGCCGCACGTGCTGGTGACGACCGTTTCGCCGAGTTTGGGGGCGACGCGTGGGGCCTCGTAGATTGTATCGACCCGGAGACCGGGCATCGAATCAGGCACTGTCGGTTCTCCAGGCACGTCCGGCGAAACCGGACCTTCAGGCTCCCTCCGCGCGCATGGCCCGGTCGGGCCGGGCCATGCCAGGGAAGCGACACATGTATTAAAGAAACATCAGGCCGTCTTGAATGCCGGCATGACGTCTTTCGCGAACCATTCCAGTTGCTCCAGACAAAGCGACAGCGGCAAGCCCAAAGGTTGCGCGACGGTGACCCGGCTCAGACCTGGGTAGCGCTTTTCCAGAGCCTTCAACTGCTCGATGATGTCATCCGGCGTTCCGGTCAGGAAGCCGCCCGCTTTCACCGCGTCTTCGATCCGCGGCAACTTCACGTTCGGCACCAGGCGCGGATCCCGCATCGCCTCGATCTGTTCGTCGGTCAGCGCTTTCACCAGCCGCAACTCACCGAACATCTTCATGTTCTCTTCGTAATATTTCGCGGCTTCCTTCATGCCGTCTTCTTTGCTTTTGGCGATATGGAACTGGAAGCCAACCGCCATCCGCTCACCCAGTTCAAGTTGCATGCCGATCCGCTCGTGCGCGGCCTGCCACTCCCGCATGATCCGGTCTGTCGCACCACCTTCGGCCGAGCCACCGCCGATCACGCCCTGAATGCCATGCCCCGCCATGAAGTCCAGCGCGCGCGTCGGTGCCGCCCTGGATCGGCTGCCAGCATTCCACCGGCAACTGTCTTCGGCCGCGGCACCAATGTCAGTTCCTTCAGCGTGTAGCCGCGATACGGCACCTCGGGCGGCAGCGTGTAGTATTTGCCCTTGTGCGAAAACGACTCGTTGTTGAATGCCTTGAAGATGATATCGACCTGTTCTTCGAACAGTTCGCGGTTCGCCGCCTGGTCGATCAGTGGCGCGCCGAACGTCTCGACCTCGCGCGTGTGATAGCCGCGGCCGACACCGAACACGACCCGGCCGTTGGTCAGGATGTCGGCGACAGCGAAATCCTCGGCGAGACGCAGCGGATGCCACATCGGCGTGATGTTGAACCCGGTGTGGAACTTCAGCCGCTTCGTGAGGTGCGCCAGATGCACCGCCAGCATGATGATGTTGGGCAGACACTCGGTGCCTTCGGGCTGGAAATGATGCTCGGCCATCCAGAAAGCGCCATAACCCAGGCGATCCATCGCCTTCGCCTGGGCCTCGGCCTTGGTGATGGGCGGAGATCAGTTGCTCGTTGCTGTAGCGCCGAGAGTTCACCGGTGTGCCGAGATAGCCAACGTTTTCCAGGTCGATATGCCCGGCGTAGGAACTGTCGAATTGCTTGATCATGGCGTTTCCTTCCGGGCGACCTCGCCCGTCGAACCCTTTCGCGTCGCATGGTACTCCGCCTGATCCGCGATGGCAACTCCGCGCGTCAGGATCCGCGTTACAGTCCACGACCCGAATTACACCGCGATGCCGCAAAACGTGGAAAATCAATGGATTGTACAGAAATACTCGGCAACAATCCTTGAATGGCGTGACCGGCCTCGTGGCCTAGACAGACGTTGTAAGGTTGGAGACGGCTTGCCAGATCTCCGGCCACCAGGTGGAACAGAACTGGATCACGGTGAATGAGCGGATCGACGGGCCATAACGCGCCGGCGACTGAATCGCTCGCTTTGGGCACAGCGGACGCTGAAATCCCGCATTCCCTGCGTCGGCATCGCCGTGCATTCCGGCCGCCGTGTCAGGCTGACGCTGCTTCCGGCGCCCGCTGATCACGGCATTGTGTTTCGCCGGACTGATCTCGGACGCGATATTCCCGCAACCTACAATCGCGTGGTTGATACCAAACTGTGCACCACCATCGGCGAAAGCTCCGCCCGGGTCGGCACGATCGAGCACCTCATGGCGGCGCTCGCCGGTGCGGGTGTCGATAACGTCCTGGTCGAGGTCGATGGACCGGAAGTCCCGATCATGGATGGATCGGCCGCGCCATTTTCCTTTCTGTTGGAGTGCGCGGGGATCGTCTCACTGGAAACACCGCGTAAAGTGATTGAAGTTGTTCGCCCGGTTCGCGTGACGGATGGCAAGGCGTTCGCGGAACTGCGACCCTTCAATGCCAGCGAACCGCGCGTCGCCGTCCCGACCCTGGACCTTGAGGTTTCGATCGACTTCGCCGAGGCGGCGATCGGCCGGCAGACACGCACGCTCCGTCTGACGCCGGAGAGCTTCCGGGAAGCTGTGGCGCCCGCTCGCACGTTTGCGTTGGCCAGCGATATCAACGACCTGCGGGAATTGGACTGGCCAAGGGCGGAAGCCTGGACAACGCCATCGTGGTGGACGGGGCGAGAGTGCTCAATCCGGGTGGCCTGCGCATGAAGGACGAGTTCGTCATGCACAAACTGCTGGACGCGGTCGGCGATCTCGCACTGGCCGGAGCGGCGTTGCATGGCAGGTTCATCGCCAACCGGCCGGGACACAGCCTGAACAACAAGCTGCTGAAGGCATTGTTCGCGCGACGCGATGCCTGGGCCGATATCACGCACGCGGCGCGGGCCGAGGCCGTCGCTGCCTGAGGGCGGCTCTTCGCGCCGCGCCAGGGCGTGATATAAGCGCGCCCAATGAGCCGCCCAATGAACCTCCGCCTGAGTCAGGGACGCATACCCTTTCGCAGCCTGTCACTCTTGTTCTGTCTCTCCGTTCCGCTGCTTGGCGGCTGTGGCGGGGATGACAAGGACAAGGTCGCCAGCGGGCCGTCGCCGCCGGTTGAGGTATTGTACAACAATGGCCTCGACGCATTGAACACGCGTCGCTTTTCGGAAGCGAACGATCAGTTCAATTCGCTCGAGCAGAACTATCCGTTCTCGTCCTGGGCGGTGAACGCGCAGGTCATGCAGGCTTACTCGGAGTATCTGCAGAACAAATACACCGATGCGATCGCGACGCTGGACCGTTTCATCCAGTTGCATCCGGCGAATCGGGACGTCGCATATATCTATTATTTGCGCGCGCTTTGCTACTACGAGCAGATCGCCGACATCGAACGGGATCAGAAGGGCACCGAGCAGGCGATGGCAGCCTTGCAGGAGGTGGTGACCCGATTCCCGAACACGCCTTACGCCAATGACGCCCGCCTGAAGATCGACCTTTGCCGGGACCATCTGGCGGGGAAGGAGATGGAGATCGGTCGCTATTATCAGCGGCAGCATTTGTATCAGGCGGCGATCGGCCGCTTCCAGAGAGTGGTCGACGATTATCAGACGACCGCGCACGTGCCCGAGGCGCTGGCCCGTATCGTCGAGGTCTATCTGGCTCTGGGCTTGCGGGACCAGGCGAAGAAGACCGCGGCCGTGCTGGGCTATAATGATCCGGGCAGCGTTTGGTATCGAGTATGCGTACAACGATCTCGCCTCCTCCGGTGTGGTTTCGGAAGGATTGCCGGCACCCTCGAATGGGTCTCGGGGATTTTTCGGCCGTGCCTGGCACGCGCTGTTCTGATGCCCTGACCGGCGCCGCGACATGCTGACGGCGCTTTCCATCCGCGATGTGGTGCTGATCGATCGTTTGGACCTGTCCTTTGGTCCTGGTTTGACGGTGCTGACCGGTGAGACCGGCGCGGGCAAGTCGATTTTGTTGGACAGTCTGGGCCTCGCGCTTGGCGTGCGGGCCGAAGCCGGCCTGGTCCGGGCCGGCTGCGATCAGGCCAGCGTGGCCGCGTGCTTCTCCTTATCCGGCGATCATCCGGTGCTGACGCATTGCTGAGCCGATCAAGGGCTGGAGGCGGAGGATGAGATTGTGCTGCGCCGCCTCGTTACCAAAGACGGCCGATCTCGCGCGTTCGTCAACGACCAGCCCGCGGGCGTCGCGCTGCTCCGCCGCATCGGGGCGTTGCTCGTCGAGGTGCAAGGTCAGCATGACCAGATGGGGCTCGCCGATCCCGCCAGCCACACGACGCTGTTGGATATGTTTGGCGTTCCGGTGGAAAGTCGGGACACCGTGGCGGCCGCCTGGCGCGATTGGCGGCAGGCGGCACACCGATTGGAGACCGCGCGGGCGGCGATCGAAGCGGCACGGCGCGATGAGGAGTGGCTGAGACATGCCGTGGACGAACTGGCGACTCTGGGCCCTCAGGCGAATGAGGAAGACCAGTTGGTCGCGGATCGCCAGCGATTGCAGCAGAATGAACGGCAGGCCGAAGCCATCGCCGCCGCGATCGCGGAACTGACTCCACGTGATCGGCGTGGCTCAGCCGGTCCGGCGTCGGTATTGCGTTCGGCTTCTCGGGTTCTGCAGCGGCTGGTGCCGGCCCATTTGGCCGATCAGGCCAATCCGGCACGAGACGCACTGGCCGCGCTGGAGCGCGCCGAGGAAGCCTTGGCCGAAGCGGACATGATCCTGGGCCGGCTCGCCGCGGATGCCGACGCCGATCCGCGACGCCTGGAACAGACCGAGGAGCGACTGTTCGCGCTACGGGCCGCGGCACGCAAGCACAGCGTGGCGGTGGCGGAATTGCCGGCGTTGCTTGACAGTTTGAGCGGACGATTGGCCCATCTGGAATCCGGAGAAGCCGAACTCATCGAACTGAATTGCGCGGCCAGGGAAACCCGAGAACACTACGTCGCCTCGGCCAGAATGCTGACCGCGGTCAGGCGTGAGGCAGCCGCTCGCCTGCGCGAGGCTGTCATGTCGGAATTGCCCCCGTTGCGGTTGGACAAGGCACGCTTCTTTGTTGAGGTTACGGAGACGGCGGAAACCACGTGGGGCGCCAGCGGTGCCGATCAGGTCCGCTTCCTGATCGCGACAAATCCGGGGCAGGAGCCGGGCCCACTGGCGAAAATCGCCTCTGGCGGCGAGTTATCCCGACTGATGCTGGCGCTAAAGGTCGTGCTTTCGGCCGGATCGACCGTTCCCACCCTGGTTTTCGATGAGGTCGAACTCCGGAGTTGGGGGCGCCACGGCTGCCTCGGTGGGCGAACGCCTGGCGCGGGTCGCCGAGGCGGTGCAGGTGCTGGTTGTCACCCATAGCCCTCAGGTGGCGGCGCGCGGGACCGCGCATTTCCGGGTTTCGAAGGCGGCAAAGGGCCCACGGACGGCGACGATGGTCGAGCCATTGACGAAGCGCGACCGCCGGGAGGAGATCGCCAGGATGCTCGCCGGAGAGACGGTCACCGCGGCGGCACGGGCGGCGGCCGCGGACCTGTTGGGAGCGGCGGGCTGACGTTGTTTCGTCAGCCGCGTGCTGACGAAATCGCCTGCAGGCCAAAGCCCAGAAAGATCACGCCGGACAGGCGTGTGACCCACAACGCGTGGCGGCGATACCACCGGCGAACCACGCGAGCGCCGATGATCGTGACCAGAATGACGTCGGCGGCGACGAAGCCAACGCATGCGGCGGCGAGCAGCGGTGGTAGCGACGTCCAATCCAGTGACGACACATGCGAAGCCAGGAGCGCGGTGAACATCGCGACCGCGACGGGGTATGCCTTTGGGTTGGACATACCGAAGGCGAGCCCTCGGCGGAACGGATCACGGGGCATGAATGTCACTGATCCGTCGTTCATCCGTTTCGTGGTCACCGCGCGATAGCCCAACCAGCAGAGGTACACGCCGCAAATCAGATCGAGCCCACTGAAGATCGTCGTGCCAATCGTTTTGGCTCCGATAATGGCGACCAGAGCGAGCGTCGCCCAGCAGACATCCCCCGCGAAATGGCCGGCGAGAAACCACGCCCCGGCACGGCGTCCGCTGCCGGCACCGATCCCGAGCAGCGCGAGGAACGCCGGCCCCGGCGTCAGCGTGTAGGCACCGCCGGCGACGGCGGATGCGAGCAGCAGGCCCGGCGTCAACCCCCGAACGCCTGATCCCAAAGTTCGGGAAGCATCCGGTAGCCGTCACCGTCGCGCACCAGTCGCGCGAACCCGGGGAAGTGCACGTGCATTCCCGCGATCAACTGGCGGTCGGTGGCGACCATGTCGAACGTACGCTTGCGGGTCGCCGCGGCCTGATGCGGATCCGTATCGAATTCAATCGTGACCTCGGGCCGCGGCACCTGGATTTCCGGCACATGGATGATGTCGCCCCAGATCAGCAGTAAATCCTTGCCGGAGCTGACCATGTAGCCGCTATGGCCCGGCGTGTGGCCATGCAAGGGCACCGACGTTACACCGGGAAACACTTCCTCGGCGCGCGCGAATGTGCGGGTAACATTGTGATAAGGTGCCATCTGTTCGCGGGCGCATTGAAAATAAAGCTTCTTCGCACGCTCGCTGGCCCGGCTCATCGCGCCGTCGTCGCGCCAGTGCTTCGGTTCATTTTCGTGCACGACCAGTTCGGCGTTCGGGAAGAATTTGCGGCCGGTCTTCGGATCGGTCAGGCCGGCCGAGTGATCCGGATGCATGTGCGTCAGGATCACCGTGTCGATATCGGCCGGGTCGACACCCGCGGCCTTCAGGTTTTGTTGCAACTTGCCCGCTGTCGGCAGCAGGTAATCGCCCGAACCGGTCTCGACCAGCGCCAGACGGCCGGCTGAATAAATGAGGTAGCAGTTGACCGACGTTCGGCGGCCTGGCCGGAACTGCGCGTCCAGCAGGCCTTGCGCCTGATCTCCGGTGATATTTTGCAAAACCTCGAGCGTGCCGTCCAAATAACCATCGGACAGCGCGGTCACGACGATGTCGCCAATCCGACGATGGTAATAGCCAGGGATTTGTCCAACGGGCGGTTGAATCATGATGACCTCTGCTTGCGTTCAGGTGGCGCCGCCGCGTGATTTCGCGGTCTGGCCGAACAGGGTTTCGCGGGCTTCCTCGGTATGGTCGCCGCCGGCGTAAGGGCAGCGGGGCAGCCTGAACGGAAAGCGGTGTGCTCCAGCATGATGAAGACCGTTCGGCGTCGGCCAATACCAGAAAGCGATCATGCCCCCCGCTCCTTCGCGCGCAGCGCCGCGATCTCATTGGCGGAGTAGCCGAGTTCGGACAGCACGGCCACCGTATCCTGGCCAAGAACCGGGGCTCCATGACGGATCGCGGCCGGCGTGACAGAAAACCGGGCGGCGGGTCTTGCCTGACGCAAATGCCCGGCCCGTTCGTGGTCGGTTTCGACAACGATGCCGTTGGCTTTCACCTGCGGATGGTCGATCAAAGCCGTGCGGGTCAGCACCGGCGCGCAAGGAACATCCTCGCGTGTCAGCACTTCCAGCCATTCCGCCGCCGGACGGGTTTTCAGCACCGCTTGCGTCATCGCGAGCCGCGCGTCGACGTTCTCCTGCCGTAACGCCGGCGTACGGAAACGCGGATCGTCCAACCACTCCGGCTTCTCCAGTGCGCGGGTCAGACCCAGCCATTGCCGGTCTGTTTGCACCGCTGCCGTAATGTAGTCGGTCGCGGTCTCGTAAATCAGGTCGATGCGGCTCGCGGGCTCCTGTGGTCGCGGTTGATCATCGGCGAAGGTTTGGCTGGCCATGTCCGAAGCCCACAGAAACGCGATTACCGCATCCAGCATCGACAGGCGCACATGTTGCCCCTGGCCGGTCCGCTCTCGCGCCAGCAGCGCCGCGGTAATCGCCTGCGATGCCGTGATTGCCGTCAACTTGTCCGGCAGGATCGTCCGCACCAGCCGAGGACGTTCCGAGTCCGATCCAGCCTGAATCGTCGCCAGGCCCGACATCGCCTGCACGATCGGATCATAGACCGGTTTGCCGGCGTAGGGTCCCGTTTCGCCAAAGCCGGAGATCGACACATAAACGATATCCGGCTTGATCTCCCGCAGCGCGTCCTCGCCAAACCCCATGCGCTCCGCCACGCCGGGACGGAAATTCTGGATGAACACGTCGGCCGTCGCGATGAGACGGTTCAGCGCCTGCTTCGCCGCGGGATCCCGCAGGTCGAGAGCGATCGAGCGCTTGTTACGGTTGGTATTCAAGAATGACGCGGAAAGCCCATTGCGGCGATTGCTGGCGGAGCGGGTGGCGTCCCCGCCATCCGGATTCTCCACCTTGATCACATCCGCGCCCTGATCCGCCAAAATCATCGTGGCCAAAGGCCCCGAAACATTCGAGGTCAGATCGACGACGCGATAGCCATGCAACGGACCTGGCATTTTGGGCTCCTCCAAGCGGCTCGATCATACGTCACCGCCGGACTGACGCCAAAGCCTCCGCGGTGCCGGTTCCCAACCGAGGCGCCGCGCTCCGGATCGGCGGCCGCACGCCATCGAACGACAAGGCGGAACCGGTCAGCTTGTAATCTTCTCCCGGAACGTCCTGCAAAATTTCCAGCGCGCGCGACTGCGGCTCGTTCAATGCTTCGGGCAGCGTGTTGATCGGCGCGGCGGGTACGCCGACGGCTTCCAACCGCTCAATCCATGACGCGCGAGGCTGGGTGCGGAGGATTTCGCTCATCAGCACGGTCAGCGTGGTCTTGTTGTTCAGACGCGCGCGATTGGTGGCGAAACGCTCGTCCTCGCTCCACTCCGGTTTGCCGAGTTCGCGCGCCAGTTTCGCGAACAGGCGATCGTTGCCGCAGCAAATGATGAACGGCCCGTCCTTGGCGTCGAACGCTTCGTAGGGCACCAGCGCCGGATGCCCGGAGCGGTGCTTCGGCGGCATCTTGCCCTCATTGATCCAGGCATCGCCGCGTTGAGCAGCCCAGACCAGAGCCGTCTCCAATAGCGACGCGGTCACGATCGCGCCGCGGCCGGTTTGGTGACGCCGCTGTAACGCCGCCAGCGCGCCGATCACGATCCACATGCCTGTGCCCTGATCGCAAACCGCGACGCCGAGACGCATCGGCGGATCGTCCGGGCCGCCGTTGGTGCTGGAGAGGCCGCTGTAGGCCTGAATCAATGGCTCGTAACCAGGCCGATCCTTCATCGGACCGAGATGCCCGAACGCCGAGATCGCGCAGTAGATCAACCGAGGGTGCCGCCCGGTCAACGCCGGACCATCGATCCCCAGCGCCTCCGCCGCCCCTGGGCGCAAGTTATGAATCAAAATATCCGCGCTCGCCGCCAGTCGTTCGAAGTCCGCCATCCCGGCTTCGCTTTTCAGGTCGAGCGCGACCGACTTCTTGTTGCGATTGACCATGTGAAACGTCAGCGCATCGCCATGGCGGAAGTCCGGCCCCATGCGCCGCGCATCGTCACCCCCCTCGACGCGCTCGATCTTCAGCACCTCCGCCCCGAGATCGCCGAGAATGGCGCCGGCGAATGGCGCCGACAGGACCTGGCCGAGTTCAAGAACGCGAATTCCCTCAAGCATGGATTTCCTCCCGGCGTATGCCGCGGCATCATGCCACCAACACACCAGGAGGGAAGCCATGACCGATCTGCCCAACCGGATCGAAATTCACGAGGAAGGCCCGCGCGAGGGCTTTCAGATCGAGGCCGGCCCGATCAGCACGGCGGACAAGGTGCGGTTCTGCGAGGCTTTGGCCGAAACCGGCCTGCATGACGTGCAATGCGTTTCCTTCGTGGATGCTCGGCGTGTGCCCGGCATGGCCGACGCGGTCGAGGTCGCGCAAACCATTCGCCAGCGTCCTGATGTCCAGTACACCGGGATCGCGCTGAACCTGCGCGGTTATGAACGCGCGGTGCAAACTCCGCTCCATATCACCGGCGGCATTCAGATGAGCACGTCGAATACGTTCTCGATCCACAATACCAACAAGAACAACGAGGAGACGCTGGTCGAGCAGCGCCGCCAGTTGGATTTCTTCAAGGCGCGCGGCATTCCTGTCGAGTCCGCGATCGTGATGACCGCGTTCGGCTGCAATTTCGAGGGGGAGATCGCACCGGAAACCGTGCGCGACTGTGTCGGCAAGTTGCTCGATCTGGCCAGTGAGTATGACATCACGCTTGACCGCGTGCGCATCGCCGATACGGTTGGTTGGGCCTCCCCCGCATCGGTGCGGCGTGTCGTCGGCACGATCCGCGAGAAGTGGCCGGACCTGAAGCTGGCTTTGCATTTACATGACACCCGCGGCACCGGCATGGCCAATGCGCTGATGGGAATGCAGATGGGGATCGCCAGTTTCGATAGTTCCTGCGCGGGACTTGGCGGTTGCCCATTCGCCGGGCACAAGGGCGCGGCCGGGAATATTTGCACCGAAGACCTCGTGTTCATGGCGCACGAAATGGGGATCGAAACCGGCATCGATCTCGATGCTTTGATCGAGTGCGCGCGGATGGCCGAGGACATCGTGGGGCACCCGCTGCCAGGCAAGGTGATGCATGGCGGTAGCCTGTCGAAGTATCGCGCGGGAGCCCACGCATGACCGAAGTGCTGGTCGAGAAGCGCGGCGCGGTGCAGTGGATCACCATCAATCGCGAGGAACGCCGCAATGCCATGAACGACACGGTGGTGTTCGGCATCATGGACGCACTGACGGCCGCGACCGCCGATCAGGACATCAAGGCGGTGGTACTGACCGGCGCCGGCGATCGCGCGTTTTGCGCCGGCGCCGACCTGTCGGCGGGTTCAGGCTCATTCAAATACGATTACTCGAAGGTTGGCATTCCCTTCGTGAAACTGATGAAGCAGGCCCGCGATCTGACCGTGCCGCTGATCGCGCGGGTCAATGGCCATGCGATGGCCGGCGGCATGGGAATGCTGGGCATGTGCGACATGGCCATCGCGGTCGAGAACGCGCGCTTCGGCATGCCTGAAGTGAAGGTCGGCGTTTTCCCGATGCAGATCATGGCCGTACTGCAACGCCTTATCCCCAACCGGAAACTCTATGAGATGGCGCTGACCGGCGAACCGATCACGGCGGCGGAGGCGTTGCAACTCGGGTTGGTGAACTACGTCGTTCCGGTTGGCGCACTGGACGAGAAATTGAACTGGCTGTTGTCACGATTGCTCGACAAAAGTCCAACCTCGATCCGGCGCGGAAAGTATGCCATGCGCCAGACGGAAAGCATGAGTTTCGATCAGGCCGCCGTTTTCATGGAGGCGCAAATCGGCACTCTGGCCTTGACCGAGGATGCCGCGGAAGGTCGCCAGGCGTTTATCGAAAAGCGGACGCCGAACTGGCCCGGACGATGAACCGCGTGGCGCACGGGCGGTGGAGAAACCGCCCGTGCGCCACGTTATTCGAAGGCAGGGGCCTACTCGTTCCGTGATTGTCCGGATTGAGCCCGCCATCGAGTGATCCAGGGATGTGCGGCGCCAGATGCCCGGGTCAGGGCATACCATAACGAATACAAAACGATAAAATCTGAACGGGTAGCCCGCTAATTGACCCGCTTTTCCTTTCCTTCCCAGAACGGTTTGCGCAACTCGGTCTTCAGGATCTTCCCGGCGCCGGACAGCGGCAGCGGTTCCTCCCGCAAATCGATCGAGCGCGGGCATTTGTAATTCGCGATCAACGTATGGCAGTGCGCGATCAGGTCCTCGGGCGTGGCTCTCATCCCAGGCTTCAAGCGAGCGATCGCATGCACTCGTTCGCCCCAGGTTTCGTCCGGTACACCAATGACCGCGCATTCGGCCACCGCCGGATGGAGGTACAGCGCCTCCTCGGTTTCCGCGGAATAGACGTTCTCCCCGCCGCTGATGATCATGTCCTTCACACGATCGACGATGAAGATAAATCCTTCTTCGTCCATATAAGCGCCATCGCCGGTGTGTAGCCAGCCGTTACGCAGCGTCCGCGCTGTCATTTCGGGCTGTTTCCAGTAACCCAGCATCACCATGGGACCACGCGCGCAGACCTCGCCAATGGTGCCGCGTGGCACCTCGTTGTCATCCTCATCGTGAATCCGCAGTTCGCAGTCCAGCACCGCGCGCCCGGCGGATTTGATGCGCCCGGCAAAAGGTCCGTCAAAGCAGGCATAGCGGGGATCCAACGCGGTCAGCACCGGAGACGACTCCGACTGGCCATACAGGTGACAGAACTTCACATCGGGCATCACTTCCGACGCGCGTTTCAATACAGCCTCCGGCATCGGCGAGGCGCCGAACAGCAGCCGTTCGACGCTCGACAAATCGTGCTTCATCACATCCGGATGATTGACCAGCATGTTGATCATCGTCGGGACGATCAGCAGCAATGTGATCCGATGGTTTTCGATAACCTTCATCAACGCGACCGGTTCATAGCGCGGCATAAAGTAGTGTGTGCCGCAAAATCCGGTGACCAGATAGGTCATCGCGTTGTCGGCGAGGTGAAACATCGGCGCGGCGTGAACATACCGCGTATCCTCGTCGGCCAGCGTACTCGGAAAAATGTTCAGTGCATTGGACATGATGTTGTTGTGGCTGAGCATGACGCCCTTGGAGCGGCCGGTGGTTCCTCCCGTATAGAAGATCCCCGCGAGATCGTTGTTGGCACCGATCGAATCCGCGAATGGCGCGGCACCCGTGAGCAGCGTTTCATAGTCGAGCAGTTTGGCTGGAGCCGTGCTCTCGCCAATATAAACCACCCGCCTTACATCCGTCGCGTCCGGCAGCACCGTCGGCAGCACTGAAACGAACGCATCATCGACGAACAGCGCGGCGCAGCCCAAGTCAGCCAGCCAGAAGACGATTTCCGGCGGCGCGAGCCGCGTGTTGATCGGAACGAAGACGAAACCGCCGAGCGAAAGCCCGAACAGACATTCCAGATAACGGTCTGAGTTCAACGACAGAATGCCGACCCGGTCTCCCGCCACGAACCCCAGCGCATGCATCGCACCGGCAAGACGCCTGATCCGTTCATCGAACTCGCGCCAGGTACGGCGGCGGTCGCCGCACACTGTCGCCAGTTTGTCCGCCCCGGTTTGCACCGCTCGGCGCACGAACTGCGAGATTTGCGTCATGCCTTGCCCTCCCTTTGCCCATCAGCACACCACATCAGTGATCGGGTTGGCAACGACCGATCGTGATGCGTTACCCAAAAAACGGGTGGGTGGCGCCTCTTGTGCCTTTGCGTTCCAGCGCCTCCAGGGAGGCGGCCAGATCGGCGTCGGACAACCCCAGTCCAAACATTCCTTCGAGCGCCGCTCGGACCCCGGCCTCGTCGCCTGGCCGGGATCGCTCCGCCTGCCCTCCTGGCTGGCGGACCGTCACCTGACCATTGAACAGGGTGCGGCGGGTCCCGCTCGGCCCAGGGCGGGCGACGATCAGGTTGTTGACGAACAAGCTGGCGGGGTGCGTCGCGGTGAACCAGTTCGCGACTTCGTAATCGATGCTCAATCGGGGCAGTGGCGAGAGGCGATAGATGCTCTGCCATTCGTCTCCGAACTTCGCCTGCAGCGTCAATTCGTCGCCAACCGGCCTGAACCGCATTGTTTCGTGCGGTGTCGCCTGCTCGATCTCCGGTTTCAGGGCCAACGGCGCCGTCGGCGTCTGGTTTCCGAAACCGACGTCGGCAAGGTACGGACCCTCCGGCAGATCGACGCGCACCGCCATATGGGTCGCCGACCCGGGAGCGTCTGCCTCCATCCCCCGGATAACGCGCGCCAGAAGTCCGGTCACGCGATATCCGAGAGAGGCGAGACCAGCCAGAAGCAGGCCGTTTTGCTCGAAGCAGTAACCGCCGCGGCCGCCCGCGATCAATTTCTCTTGCAACGAAGCCACGTCCAGCCTGGGCGGTCGGCCAAGCAACACATCGATGTTCTCAAACGGAATAGTCGCGGTATGCGCGACGATGACGCCGCGCAAAGTCGCCAGATCTGGTTCGCGTCGGCCAGTGTAACCGATACGGGCCATCCAGGCGTCCACGTCAAAGGTGTCTTCGGACATCAGATTTCCTCCCGCGGGGGATCGATTCAGATCGCATTAACCGACCCGGGATAGCATCCCCCAATATCCAACCGCATGGACCGGAGGCAACCGTGGCGATCGAGCCTTTTGATGAGACGGTGATCGTGGCGGACAACGATTCCCAGATGCGTGGCCTGCTGCGGACGGCGCTGGAGCAACCCAGGCGGACGTTGTTGCTTTGCGCGGACGGGCTGGAGGCGGTGGAACTGGCCAACCAGACCCTCGCAACCCTCGTGCTGCTCGATTTGCGCATGCCACGGATCGACGGGGTGAAGGCTTGCCTGCAGATCCGCCAATTACCACGTTACGGCAGGGTGCCGATCGTCATCCTGACGGTGTTCGATGGCGATGTTTTCCGGCAACGGGCCCTGGGGGCGGGGGCAACCGCGTTCCTGCCGAAACCCTTCTCCAGGGACGACCTGCTTCAGGTGGTCAATCCCTTGATCGAGGCCCACAAACGGACCTTGGAACCGCGGCGGGGGCTGACATTGAGATGAAATTGTCGCCATCTGGCAGCCGGCGACATTCATTGCTTGCCCCGGCCGCCATGCACGGACGACAATGGTACGATGACCAGCAGACATGCCACATCGCCGGACGCCATCGGGCCGGCCGCCATCGGAGGGGCGGCTTCAGGCGGGGATCAGAGAGCTGCCGGCCTGGAGCAGAGGTGCGGCGATCATCGGTCTACCGGGCCAGCCTTCGCCGCTCTCGATCTCGGCACGAACAACTGCCGGATGCTGGTCGCGACCCCGTCGGGCAGCGGATTCCGCGTGCTCGACAGTTATTCCCGGATTGTCCGTCTTGGCGAAGGATTACACGCGTCTGGCGCGCTTTGCCCGACCGCGATGGACCGGGCGGTTACCGCATTACAGGACTGCGCCGACCGGCTGGCCCGCTCCCGCCCGAGAATGGTGCGCGCGATCGCCACGGAAGCCTGCCGCCGCGCCCGAAACGGCGCTGAGTTCCTCGATCGGGTCAAGCGCGAGACCGGACTGGAGGTCGGGGTCATCTCGAGCCGCGAAGAAGCCGAACTCGCGCTGGAATCGTGTACTCCGTTGCTGGAAGTCGGAGGCCGGCGCGCGCTGCTGTTCGACATCGGCGGCGGTTCGACCGAACTGGCCTGGGTGCGGGTGGGCTGCGGCCCGCCTTCGCTGATCGGCTACGCCTCGCTACAGGTCGGTGTCGTGAGCCTCGCCGAACGCTTCGGCGCCGCCGCGTTCACCGAGGAAGGTTTTGAGGCGATGGTGGAAGACGTCACCGCGCGTCTGGTCGCGTTCGAGGGCGTGCATTGTATCGGACGGGAGATCCGCGATGGAGGCGTACGGCTGCTCGGCACGTCGGGCACTGTCACGACCCTGGCCAGCGTCGTCCTGAATCTTGAGCGCTATCGCCGCGCCCTGGTCGATGGCATCGCGTTGAGCCGGCGGGATGCGGATGAGGCACTGTCCAGCCTTCGCGCGATGGATCGCGATGCGTTGGCGCTGCACCCTTGCGTGGGGCCGGAGCGGGCGGATTTCGTCATGCCCGGATGCGCGATTTACGCGGCGATCGCGTCGATGTGGCCCGCGCCAGATGTTGTTGTCGCGGACCGCGGTCTGCGGGAGGGCATGTTGCTGCGGATGATCCGCGCGGACCGCGCCAAATTGGACCGTCGCCGGAACCTCTCGGACCGCGCATGAGCGACCCGTCGTGAGCAACTCGTCGTGAGGGCCTGGCCATGACCAAAAGCGGCGCGCCGCCGGCCGGGCGCAAACTGACGGTCAACGTCAAGACCGCCAGGAAGCGCAGTCCCGCGTCGGCTGAATGGCTGCGGCGGCAACTGAACGATCCCTACGTCGTGGCGGCGAAGCAGCAGGGCTGGCGGTCGCGGGCGGCCTTCAAGTTGCTGGAACTGGATGACCGCTTCCATATCATCAAGGGCGGCGCCAAGGTTCTCGATCTCGGAGCGGCGCCGGGTGGTTGGACTCAGGTGGCAATTCGTCGCGAAGCCAGCCTGGTTGTCGGCGTCGATCTGTTGCCGATCGACCCGATCCCAGGCGCGACGCTGATCCAAGGCGACTTCAACGACCCGGATATGACGGAGCGGCTGGCCGCGGCATTGGGCGGGAAGGCCGACCTCGTGCTGTCCGACATGGCACCCAACACGACCGGCCACGCGGCGACCGACCATCTGCGCATCATGGCCCTCGCGGAACTGGCGGCGGCGTTCGCCCGCGAGATCCTGGCTTCGGACGGATCGTTTGTGGCGAAGGTGTTTCAGGGCGGGTCGGAGCGGTCGATGCTCGACGCTTTGAAACGCGATTTCGTCAGCGTCCGTCACGCCAAGCCGCCGGCGAGCCGCAAAGAATCGAGCGAGCTCTATGTGATCGCGATGGGTTTTCGCGGCTGACGAGTCACTCCGTGCTCGGTCGCCAATGGGTCAACGCGCGCATCGCTCCGCCCGCCAATAATCCCCAGAACGCGCCGCTGATGCCGAAGAAACTCAGGCCTGACGCCGTGACCAGGAAAGTGATCAGCGCGGCCTCGCGCCCGTCGGGTTGGCTGACCGCCCCCATCAGCGCGCCGCCCAGAGCACCGAGCAACGCGAGTCCCGCGACCGCCTCGATCAGAACGGGAGGCGAAACGGCGATCAGGCCGGTAGCGGCACCGGCCAGCAATCCGAACGCCACGTAGGTCGCGCCAGCGATGACCGCGGCCCAATAGCGCTTCCTGGGATCCGGATGCGCATCCGGACCGGCGCAGAGCGCGGCGGTGATCGCGGCCAGGTTGATCGCGTGCCCGCCAAACGGCGCGGCCATCAGGGTGAACAATCCGGTGACCTGGAACAGCGGGCCGGCGGGCGGCGCGTAGCCGTTGACCGCCAGTACCGCCATGCCCGGGATGTTCTGCGACGCCATCGTCACCAGGAACAACGGCAGCGCGAGGCCGATCATCGCGGAGGTCGACCACGCCGGCGTCACGACCATCGGGGTCGCCAGCCAGGCGACGGGCTGGCCGGTGCCGCCACGAAACGCCAGCAACGCGACCATCACAACGACCGCCGCGGGCACCGCATAAAGCCGCCAAAAGCGCCAGACCACAGCCCAGGTAAGGATGATTGGCAGTGCGAGTGCGGGCATCAACGCGACGGCGTGTATTGGCGCAAGGCACAAGTTCAGCAAAACGCCGGCCAACATCGCATTCGCCAGCGAGGACGGAATCGCCGCGACCGCTCGTCCAAGAGGCCGCCACGAGCCAGCCGCGACGATCAGCGCGCCGCTCAGCAGAAACGCTCCGACCGCCGCCGGGAACCCGCCGCTCGGCAGCGCCGAGGACGCGAGCAGCGCGCCGCCTGGCGTGGACCATGCGATGCTGATGGGCTCGCGGTACCAAAGGCTGAGCGCGATCGCGCAAACCCCCATCCCAACCGCGAGCGCCATCAACCCCGATGCCGCCTGGGCTGGCGATGCCCCCACCGCCGTCAGACCTTGCAAGACCACGGCGAAGGACGAGGCGAATCCGACAAAGGCGGCCAGAACGCCCGCGAACAGAGTCGTTCGGGTCACTCAGCGATGGGCGATGGAGACGGGCTCGCCGACCGGCTCGGCGGTCAGAAAACCAAGTTGGTCGCCCTCCAAAACCAGGCACGTCATCTCGCCTCCAAACACCGCGCCAGTGTCGATGGCGATGCGATTGTGGCGAATGACCGGCGCCTTGACCGGAGAGTGTCCATGCACGACCACGGCGCCGAAGTTCATCTCCGAGTAGAGAAACGGTTGCCGCATCCGCAACAGATCGTCACGGGCCTGCTCGCCGAGCGGGACCCCGGGCCGAACCCCCGCATGCACGAAGGCATACTCACCCTCGCGGTGCATGAGTTTCAGTCCCCGCAGAAACGCCATATGCGAGTCAGGGACATGCGTGCGCCAGGTTTCCCGCGGCGAGTCGGGATCGACCCCGTAACTTTGCAGCGAGGGCCTCCCGCCGGTAAACAGCCAGTCGGTGGCGGCGGCGCGTTCGCCATTCAGCGCCTCGATCATGGTGTTCTCATGGTTGCCCATCAGATTGACCATCTCGGTGCCTGGAACCGGCGACGCATCGAGCAGACGGGCAATCACTCCGCGCGTGTCGATGCCGCGGTCAACATAGTCGCCGACGTGCAATAATAACGCGGAGGCGATGGGACGCCGCGCGAGATCCTCCTGGATCTCGGCGTGCAGGTTCGCCAGTTGCGCGGCGCAGCCGTGAATGTCTCCGATGGCATAGACACGGCGGCCCGGCGGCAATTTGGCCGGGGCGGGGGAAAGCTCGATCATGACTGTACCGGCTATCAGTCCAATTGCCCTTTGGGCAAGGGGTACTGGACCTGGCCGGTGGCGCGGGACAGGGTACCGATCCGTATCCGGAGGAACGAACATGCTCGACAACCCACCTCTCGTGACCATTCATCGTGGCTTTCGCCGTCCGAATCCCGGATTGATCGAAGCGTTCCGAGGCGCGCAAACCTCGCATCTCGCCGATGCGATGGATGGGCGAGGGGCGCTGGACTATCGGATCAAACCGGTGGATCCGGCGAACGCGAGTTTTGTCGGCCCGGCGATGACCGCGTTCGCCTATCCGGCGGATGTGCTCGCGGTGTTCGCGGCGTTGTCGGAAGCGCAGCCGGGCGATGTCATCGTGTGTGCGAACGATGCGTTCACCAAGACGGCGGTGATCGGTGATCTCGCCGCCGGAATGATGAAGAACGCGGGAGTCGCGGCGTTCGTGACCGATGGTCTGGCGCGCGACAAGGCCGGCATCATCGCCGCCGACCTGCCGCTGTTTTGCCGTGGCATTCAGCCAAACTCACCGGCGATGAACGGGCCGGGCATCGTCGGTGCGCCGATCACACTGGGCGACGTGCACGTGAACCCGGGCGATGTCATCGTTGGCGACCCCGACGGCGTCGTGGTTATTCCCGCCCACCGTCTGGAAGTCGTTCTGGAACGGCTTCGGCGTGTCCAGCAGGCGGAAACGCGTGCCGTGCAACGCGTGCTCGAAGGCGCGACCATGTCGGAGGCGGCACGAAAGCTCATTGAGCAGGCGACGATAATCGGGTGATCGCCGCGCTTCAGGCGGGGATCGTCAGCATGATCAATGGCTCCCAGGCGGTCTCTTTCTGCTCCAATGTGCGGCACGCATCGATCAGGCCTTCAAACCGTTCCGGCGTGATCGCGAGACCTGGCGCGATCGGCCTGATGCGGTCAGCCTCGTCTTCGAAGTTCCAGATGAACTCGCGGCCGGTACCTTCGCGGGTAAAACTGCGGCCGTCTTTGGTGAATATGGTGACCCGAGGGCCGAACAGCGTACGGTGCGCCATCGGGATCAACGTGACCCGGTTCATCAGTTCCAGAACTTCCGGAGGATCGGTTTCTCCCGGCGCGGGCTGCCCGCCGCGTAACAGCGGATAACCCCGGGTCACCGCCCCGTAGGCGGAGAAATACTGCGTCGATCCGACCTGCGGCGGATGCTCGATGACGCGAACCGGGAACGCCGGGCTTGGATAAAGCGTCTCCAGCCAGTTGACGACGGCCTCGATGCGGTCGATGTCCGCATAAGTGATATTGTGCTCCTCGCAGAGCTTCGCCGTCACATCGACGTGTGCGATGTTATAGCCCGCCGTTGAGTAAATCCGGTACAACGTTTCCAGAAAGATCCAGTCTTCGCCGAGGCCTTCGGTGATCTTCGTCAGATCGGTACGATTGAGGCCGGTAAAGCTATAGCGGAGATGACCCAGATTATTGCCGGTGTAGGAATGGTAAAATCCAGCCTCGCCCTCCAGCGTGGTTTCGCCACCGGGGGTACCGTGCTTCGCCAACGCCACGGCGAGCAGCGCGTTGCGGACGGCACCGCCCTCGCGCAAGGAACGTCCGCCGCTTCGGATCCCTTCCAGGTTGCCGCTCGCCAGGTTCACACATTGGGCGATCGCGCCGTTGATCTGATTGGCATCGAGCCCGTGGATCTTCGCGGCGGCGATCGCGGCGCCGAAAATTCCGAACACCGGCCCGGCATGGAAGCCGCGCGACATCACCGTCGGAATGAACTCCGACGCCATCCGCTCCAGCACCTCATAAGCCGCGGCGACGGCGGTGAGGAACGTCTTGCCCGAGCAACCGGTCGCTTCCGCGGCGGCGAGCGCGGCCGGCATGATGGCGATGCCGGGATGGGTCAGCATGCGGAACGTGTCCCATTTGCCGCCCGCGAATATCATCTCCGCGTTAACGAAAGCGGCACCGGCCTTGGTGAACTTTTCGCCGCTGCAAAGCGCGGTCGCGAGGCCGCCGCCCCCCGCGTCTTCCTCGCGCATGATCGCGAGCGCCTGATGTGTCGCCGGCATGTCATGCGCGACGAGAGCGGAGCTCAGCGCCTGCAATATCACGCCTTTCGCACGGTCCACCACCGCCGAAGGCAGATCCTCGAATTTAAGACCGGCGACGAAAGCGGCGAATTCCCGGCTGAGCGACATGAGCGAGTCCTTTCGAGGCGTTACAGCGGCCGCATGGGTGGCAGAGCGTCCGAGGGATCAAGGCCCAGTTCGTGGAGGCCGAGATTCCAGAGGCAGAAATCCGAGGGTGGCGGTTGGATTTCCGCCAGGGCGCCGTCGCGGAACAGTTGCTCCAGGCGGGATCCTTTGAAGATGCCGTGCGCGCCACCAAGCGTCAGAGCCACGCGCGTGATGCGGCTGGTCGCCACGCCAACCATGTATTTGGCGCGGAACATCGCAGCGGTTGCCTCGGGTGTTGGGCCTTGCCGGTCGCGTAACCATGCTGACCGCCAGGTAATCAGTCGCGCCGCCTCCAAATCGACGCTGAGTTCCGCGATATGGCGGCGCACGTCGGGGTGCCAGGCAACAGGTTGGGCATATCCTTCCGGCCGTCGCTCAGACACGACCTTGCGCAGTTCGTCGTACGCCGCGCTCGCCAGCCCGAGGTAGACGGCCGTGTACGATCCCCAAAACCAGTTCGCCCCCGCGTTGCGAAATGGCCGAATATCGTCGGAACGATAGAGCACCGATTCGTCCGGGACGAAGCAATCTTCCAGGATGAGCGAGTCGCTGCGGGTCGCGCGCATGCCGAGCGTGTCCCAGTTGGCGATGACACGGCGCCCCTCGGCGTCAGGTGGTATCATGGCCAACATCCCGGCGGTCGGGGAGGTCGCGGAATCGGGATAGACCAGGACCAGAACAAAATCGGCGGCCTGAATCATCGATGCGAACATTTTCCGGCCGGTGATGCGATACCCGCCACTCACTGGGTGCGCGCGAACGCTCAGCGGACGTTCCCCGATCAACGATGTATGACCTGTCTCGGAGAAGTTGCCGCCGAGCATTTTGCCCTGACGCACCACGAGGTCGGCCAGACGCTGCTTCGCCTCGATCGTGACCTCGTCGCTTTCGAGAATGGGCATCACCACCGATGCGTGCATATTGAACGCCAGGGCCGTGGAAGGACAGCCGCGGCCAAGTGCCTCATAAGCGATCGTATGGGTGAGAAAATCGAACCCTGATCCACCCCAGGCTTTTGGAACGGTCAGGTGCAGAAATCCTTCTTTTCGCAACCGATCGTAATTCTCGACCGGATGCGAGGCGTCGCGGTCGTGCTCGGCCGACCGTGTCGCGAAATCCGTCGCCAGTTCCAGGCAGCGATCCCGGAGGTTCCTCTGTTCGGCGGTCAGCTCGAAATCCACGCCGGCGCTATCCGGACTTGAGGCCGGCGAGTTCCGCCACGGCTTCCAGTTGCTCCGCGTGACGGGAGACCGGATTGAGTAAAAGGTGGTTGGCACCGGACGCGGCCAGTTCTTCCAGCCGCGCGGCCACATGTTCCGGGGTGCCGTGAATGCCCGACGCGTCGGTTCCGGCGGGATTGTGATAAACTTCGGTGAACCAGCGATTGAGTTCCGCGCGCGCGACGGCGGGCCGTTCATCCACCGCCATGAACACACGCTTCGAGATCGGGAATGCCGCCGGATCGCGGCCCACCTTCTCCAGTTCCTGTTTCAGGATCGGCACCGATTTCTGAAACTCCGCGATACTCGATCCGCCTGAGCCCATCCATCCGTCGGCGATCCGCGCCGCGCGGCGGACGGCGTTGGGATGCCCAACGCCCATCCAAAGCGGTGGTCGGGGCCGTTGCACCGGCCGCGTACCGAGCGACAGGTTTTCGACCTGATACATCTCGCCGTGATAACTGACCTTATCCTCGGTCCAGAGCGCTTTGATTAGCTCCACCTCTTCGCGGAAACGCGTGACGCGCGCGGCGACCGGAATCTGAAAGTCCCGGTAATGATGATCCCGCCCCAGACCGACCGCGAGGACCGCGCGGCCCCCGCTGACAAAATCGAGCGTCGCCCATTGATGCGCCACCATCAGCGGGCTGTGGATCGGCAGGACTACCACCGATGCTCCGACCCGAATGCGACTGGTAATCGCTGCGGCATACGTCAGGATCACCACCGGATCGAAGCACGTGCCCTGATCGATCGTGTTCTCGGTGACCCACAGGTCGCGGAACCCAAGTTCCTCCGCGCGCCGGGCGACGGCGGCGACCGTGGTCATCGCCAAAGTGTCCGGTGATCGGTGTGGCAACGACATACCGAGCGCGATTTTGTCTTTCAGGGCCACGGCGCGGCGCTCCTACACTTTTTCGATCACTTCCATCTGCGCGCCATCCGGCGCTTCCACGAAGCAAACGCGGCGGCCGACCTCGCGCGGCAATTCCTCCAGAATGCGAACGCCCTGCTTCCGCAGGCTCGTCAGGGTTCCCGCGTAATCGTTGGTGTTCACCGCGATATGCTCGATGCCATAATGCTGCTCGTGCTTCTGCGCGGCATTGAGGTCGGTCACGTTGAGTTGCAGCCCATGCAGGTCGAGATTGAAGCCGGTGTCCGTCTTCGCCTTCAGCGTCGCGCCAAAATTATCGATATAGAACTGAATCGTCGCGGCGGGATCGCGCGTCTTCAGATGCACATGGTTGAGGTTGAATGCCATGTTCGTTCTCCCCTGTTGGCACAGGGGATTGGGCGCGCATCCTGGCGTTCGGTCAAGATCGTGTCATGCTGCGGCCAACGAAATGGAGGGAGAGTGCCATGACCGTGGCCCGACAACTCGCGGCCTTTCTGACCGATACGAAAGCGTCCGACCTGCCGGAGCAGGCGCTGGAGCACGCGGCGATGGTGGTCGCCAGCACGTTGTCCAGCGCGGCGTATGGCACCGGGATCGAGTTCGGCGCGGATCATCCGGGCCATGGCGCAGGAACGGGGCGGACGGCCCGACGCCGCGATCTGGTTCGACGCCGGAGTGAAATTGCCGGTCGCCGGCGTGGTTCAGGCCAACGCGGTGCTCAGCGATGCCGCTGCCTCGGACGACAGCGATTTACGCAATATCGTTCACGCGGGGACGCCATTGACGGCCGCATCGTTGGCGTTCGCCGAGCGCGAGGGTGCCAATGGTGAGGCCGTGCTGACCGCTATCGTTTTAGGCTACGAGGCCGCGGGCCGCATCAGCGAAGCAATCACGCCCGGCTTCAAGGATCGCGGCTTTCATGGCTGTCTTGGTGCCGCGTTCGCCTCCGCCGTCGCGTCGGCGCGCATGCTGAACCTGGACGCGGAACGCATGGCGCAAACCATCGCGTTGACGGCGGTGTCGATCGGCGGCCTCGCGACCGCGGCGGACACCAGCGTCTCACGCGAATACCACGCGGGACTCGCGGCGATGCACGGCGCCAACGCCGCTCTCGCGGCCCGGCGTGGTTTCGTGGGAGAGGCGCGGATTCTTGAAACCTCCCGTGGCTTCTTCGAGGCTTTCGGTGGTGTTGATGGCACGCAGGCCGGCGCGGTCGCGACGCGCGACCTGGGCAAAAACTGGGACATCATCACGGATATGGCGATCAAGCTCATGCCCGGCGGTCACCCTTACCATGCGATCGCCGAGGCCGCCGGCGCTGCCGTGCGCGAAGCCGGCATCAAGGCGGATCAAATCGATAGCATCACGATCCATCGGCCGGGCATGACGAAGCTGCATGGGCCGCTGCATCCCGCCAACCTGATCGACATGGCGCACAGCCCGGCATTCTTCGCGGCCGCGGGCGTCGCTGACGGCGGCATGTCATGGATCCATGCGAGTTCGGCGAAAATCACCGATCCGGTGATCCATGGTTTGATCGACAAGGTCGCGGTCGGCGCTGAACCGACCGGGAATCCGCGCCGTTATCGCCAAGGAGCAACCGTGACCATTCGCACCAAAGACGGACGCACCGCGTCCGCCACGGTGTACGAACCCAAAGGTTCAGCCGCTCTGGGAATTTCCTGGGACGATATCGATGCGAAATATCGCTCGTTGATGCCGACATCCGATTTGCCCGAGCGTGAAATCGAAATGAGTCTGACGATCATCCACGACTTTCGAAACCTCACCGACGTGTCGCGACTGACCAGTCTGTTGCGCGTCGGCACGGTCTGATACCGCGGCCGAACCCGAGCTGGCCGGCTCGATCGCGCACCATGACCGCGGCCAATTAAACAGGAGACAAGCATGCCCCGGATTTTGTTTCGTAACGCGCGTGTTTGGGACGGCTCTGGCGCCGCCGCTTATCCCGCCGATGTTCTGATCGAGGACGAACGCATTCGCGCTGTCGCCACGCAACGCGGTCAGCTTGAGGCCTCCGGCGCCGAGGTGATCGAAGCCAACGGCGCGACGCTGATGCCAGGCCTCGTTGAAGGGCACGCGCACATCACCTTCATCAACGGCGCGCGTCCCACCGATCTCGGCGATACGCCCCCCGAGGAACACACGCTGATCGCCGCCCGTAACGCGCGGCTTCTGCTCGACCACGGATTTACCAGTGCGTATAGCGCCGCCAGCGCGAAACTGCGGATCGATGTGGTCATACGCAACGCAATTAACGCCGGAGAACTCCCCGGTCCTCGGCTGCGCGCATGTGGCCCCGAAATCACCGTCACCGGCGGTCTGGGCGACGAGCGCCGCGCGCATCAGTTTCGTGACAGCTTCGCGATGATCGCCGATGGCCCGACCGAGGTCATGAAGCTCGCGCGGCTGTGCGTGCGGGAGAACGTCGATAGCATTAAGTTGAACATCTCGGGCGACGACCACACCCGTACCGGAGTCCTGCCGCGCACGGTGATGACCGAGGCTGAGATCCGCGCTGGCGTAACCGCCGCGCATGACTACGACCGATTGGTCAACGCCCACTGCCGTGCATCGGAGTCGGTGAAGCGTGCTGTCCGTTGCGGGGTCGACGTCATCTACCACTGCGAACATGCCGATGAGGAAGCCCTCGACCTGCTGGAGTCCGTGAAGGACCGCGTGTTCGTCGGGCCGGCGATTGGTCTGCTGCACGCCGCTGTGCATGAAGCGCCGGAGGGCACGATCAACAAGGGTGTGCAAAAGGGGATCGCCCTGGGGCTTGAGGCGGCGTCGCGTGCCTACCCGGAAATGAAGAAGCGCGGCATTCGCGTTGTGATCGGTGGCGACTACGGGTTCGCACGTACGCCCCAGGGCGAAAATGCGCGAGACATCGAGCATTTCGTAAACCATCTGGGATATTCTCCCAGTGAAGCACTGGTCTGCGCGACCCGTTATGGTGCCGAACTCATGGGAATGGGCGAGGAAGCCGGACAAGTAAAGGAAAGCTTCCTTGCGGACCTGCTGCTGGTCGATGGAGATCCGGTGGCCGATGTTCGCTTGCTGCAACGGACAGATCGGCTGCTCGCGATCCTCAAAGGCGGCGAATTCCACAAGCTCGATCGCGCGACCCTGGACCGACAGCGGACCAAGGCGGCCGAATAACAATGACCCCGTTAGCCCACCTGTTCGTTCCCGCCACCACGCCGGAACGGCCGCCAATGGTGATGCTGCACGGTTCAGGTGGCGATGAGCACGAACTTGTACCGCTGGCCGCTGACCTGTCACCGGGGGCACCAGCGCTCGGCATCCGCGGCACCGTCGCGATCGACGGCGGGTTCGCATTCTTTCACCGCCATCCAGACCGGTCGATCGATGAAGCCGACATCGTCGCGCGATTGCCGGCGTTGACGGCGTTCATAGAGACCACCTGCGCCGACCACGATCTGACGATCCGTCCGATCGCCGTTGGGTTTTCGAATGGGGCAATCATGGTGGCCGCGCTGCTTTTGAGGCAGCCTTCGCTGTTTTCCGCCGCGATCTTGTTTCGCCCGCTGTCGCCGTTTTCCCGAGATCTGCCCGCTCGGCTGAACGGCACACCGGTCCTGATCACCGATGGGGCAAAGGACAGCCGGCGGTCCGCCGCTGACGGCGCCCGCCTCGCGGAACGCCTGGTTCGCGCCGGAGCGATCGTGACCCATCATGTGCTGCCGGTTGGGCACGCCATTACCGACCAGGACAGACAGATCGCGCGGGACTGGCTAGTGGGCCTCCGGTAGCGCGGATTGCCTGTCACTCGCGTCCAGCATGACAAGATCGTCCCTGTGGATGATCTCGTCCCGGCCGCGCCAGCCCAGTATGGCTTCGATCTTATCGGAGCGATGCCCGGCGATGCGCGTGGCGTCCTCGGAGGCGTAGGCTGACAAGCCGCGTGCCAGAGACTCGCCGTCCGGACCGCGAACCAGGACGGGATCTCCGCGTTGAAACGTGCCCTCGACGGATCGCACTCCCGCCGGTAGCAAGGATCGTCCGTCGCGCAACGCGGTCGCCGCGCCGACATCGACGGTGAATACCCCGCGTGGCGCCAATGATCCGGAAATCCAGAGTTTCCACGCCGAAGGACCGTCCGCCGTCGGCAGGAACCATGTGCAGCGCGCGCCCTCCTCCAACGCCCGCAACGGCCGCTCCACGTTGCCCTGGGCGATCGCCATCGCGACCCCGGCCTGCGTCGCGATCCTGGCCGCCACCAGCTTTGTCCGCATCCCGCCCGACGAGTAGCCCGGCGGAGGCTCTCCGCCCATCGCCTCGATCTCCGGTGTCAGGGTCGCGATAACCGGCAAATGCTCGGCGGCCGGATCGCGCCTTGGATCGGCCGTGTAAAGCCCGTCGATGTCGGACAGCAGCACCAGAACATCGGCGCGCACCATCTCCGCCATCCGCGCGGCGAGGCGGTCGTTGTCGCCAAACCGGATCTCGGCCGTCGCGACGGTGTCGTTCTCGTTGATCACCGGAATGCAGCCCAGAGTGAGCAGAGTGGTGAGTGTGGCGCGGGCATTGAGATAACGGCGTCGATCCTCGGTGTCGTCCAATGTCAACAGCAGTTGGGCGGCGGTGAGGCCGCGCGCCGACAAGGCCTCGGTCCAGGCCTGAGCGAGCCGGATCTGTCCAACCGCGGCCGCCGCCTGCTTTTCCTCCAGCTTCAACCGCCGTTGGGTCAGGCGCAGCGTGCGGCGTGCCAAAGCGATCGCACCCGAGGAAACGACAATGACCTCTGTCCCCCGCGCCCGCATCGCCGTGATGTCTTCGGCAACTCCGGCCAGCCAACCGGCGCGTGGGGCGGCGGCTTTCTCATCCACGACCAGCGCGCTGCCGATTTTGACGACCACGCGGCGGGCGGCGGCGAGCGACGGGATCATGCCGCGGCCTTTTGCCTCGCGTCGTGGATCATGTTCTGCAGCGCTCGCAACACCTCCGGCACGCCCTGGCCGGTCACGCCGGACAGCAGCATCACCGGCCGCCCGGATGCCTTGCGCAACGCCGCCGCGCGCGCCGAGGTCTCCCGGGGCGTCATCGCGTCGGTCTTGTTCAGGCCGATCAGTTCCGGCTTTTCCGCCAGACCGCCGCCATAGGCCGCGAGTTCCTCGCGCACCGTCCGCCAGGCATCCACCACGTTCCCCGCCGCCCCATCGACGAGATGCAGCATGACCGCGCACCGCTCGACATGGCCGAGGAAGCGATCGCCCAGGCCGGCGCCTTCATGCGCGCCCTCGATGAGGCCCGGGATATCGGCGAGCACGAACTCCTCCGACATCGAGAGCCGGATGACACCAAGCTGCGGATGCAGCGTGGTGAACGGGTAATCCGCGATCTTCGGCTTCGCGGCGGTCGTCGCGGCGAGAAACGTCGATTTCCCGGCGTTCGGCAGCCCGATCAGCCCCGCGTCGGCGATTAGCTTCAGGCGTAGCCAAACCCACCGCTCTTCGCCAGGCCAACCCTTGGTGGCCCTGCGCGGCGCGCGGTTGGTGGAGGTTTTAAAGTGCGCATTGCCCAGCCCGCCATCACCGCCGCGCAGCAGCGTCACGCGTTTGCCGGGCCGGTCGAGATCGGCCAGCATCGTTTCCTGATCCTCGGCGAAGACCTGCGTGCCAATCGGTACCTTAACCACGACATCGGGCGAGCCAGCACCCGTCCGGTCGGCGCCCGAGCCGTTGCCGCCCTTTTTCGCGCGGAAATGCTGCGTGTAGCGAAAGTCGATCAGGGTGTTCAGGTTCTCCTGCGCCTCGAACACGATATCGCCACCGCGGCCGCCATTGCCGCCGTCCGGTCCACCGAATTCGATGTACTTCTCCCGCCGGAAGCCGACCACGCCGTCGCCACCGTCACCGGAGCGGAGATAGATCTTGCACTGGTCGAGGAACTTCATGGTGTCTCGCAAATGAAAATGGGGGCCGCGGCCCCCATGATCGACGTGCGCGGGAGGCCGCGAGGCTTACTCGGCTGCCAGCGCCGGCCGCGGTACAACGGACACGTGGACCTTGTCGTCCGCCTTGCGGCGAAATTCCACGGTCCCGTCCACCAGAGCGAAGATCGTGTGGTCGCGGCCCAGTCCGACGTTGGTGCCGGGGTACCATTTGGTGCCGCGCTGGCGGATGAGGATGTTGCCGGCGATGACGCTCTGACCGCCCGACTTCTTGACACCCAGGCGGCGGCCTTCGGTGTCGCGTCCGTTGCGGGAAGACCCGCCTGCTTTCTTATGTGCCATAGGGAGATGCTCCTCAGGCCGCGTTGATGCCGGAGACCCGCAGCACGGTGACGTGCTGGCGATGGCCGTTGCGGCGGCGGCTGTTCTGCCGGCGGCGCTTCTTGAAGATAATGACCTTGTCCAGCCGGTCCTGCGCGATCACTGTCGCGGTGACCGAGGCGCCGGGAACGGTCGGACCGCCGATGGTCAGGCCCGCGTCGCCACCAACGCACAGAACGTCGTTGAAGGTCACGGTTTCGCCGGCCTCGGCCTCCAGCTTTTCTACTTTCAGGTACCATGTCGGGGGAGACGCGGTACTGTTTTCCGCCGGTGCGGATGACAGCGAACATGCGAGCGACTTTCCAAGGCGGTAAGGGCCGGCGGGCGAACCCGGCGACCTGGGAAGCGCGGGTTATAGCGATGGACGGCGCGGAGTCAATGATAACGATGGCGTCCGAGGGGTAGGCCAATCGATCTTCTTCGCGGGTTCCGGCCGCTCCGCGACGGAACGCCGTCGCACGATCATCTCGGCGACATCTTCGCCGCCCCCTGACCTGGAGCCATTCCATCGCTGCTTCGTCGCCTGGGCGCGGCGCTGACTGGCGTACTGGAGACCGTGGTCGCGGTCGATGGCCCATGCGCCCGGTCCAGGAACAGAACCGAGAATACCCGGTACGCGTCGGCATCCCGGTTGTGCGATGGTCCCTTGTCGAGGGCTTCTTGCCCCGATTGGCGCGGACTTGTGTTGTCCGGGCGCGGTCTTGTCTTGTCCAGGAGAGACCAGACGCGTAGCCGACCCGCGGCTATCGAAACCACGCCATGAAGCTGCGCACACTGTAACCAAGCCGCATGTTCGGACCATTGCGCCACTCGACCTCAGTATCAATCTGGATATCGGTCATCACATAATCGGGGGGGTTCGAGGACAAATAATGACTGCCGAGCCGTTGGTTTCCCAGAGCGATCGCTGCCCGAAACGTGGCCCGAGTGAACTGGAACACGAAGTGTTTCCAATGGGACCAGGTCTGGCTCTGAAATTCCGCGCTGCAAGCGTTGTGAACAGAGTAGGGCGTGTTCATGCCAACCGGGCTGTCTACGATCACATTGCCGGTGCCCCCAGCGCCATTATCGACGCTGCTTTGCACAGTCGCCTGAGACGATCCGCGTGTGTCAAAGACGTTGAGCCCATAGGCCAGCGACCGCCCCGAAATCGCATCTCTCAGTGTGACGTACAGGACTGCCTCGGCGCACGAGTCACCTGTTCTATCGCAGCCCCCCGCGGTTGCGGTCGGAATCCGCATATCCCATGAAACATAAATATTCTCCGCATCCCTTACGAAGGGCCTCGGCGGGGACTTGCCAGAACCCCATTCAATCATGAACGGAAGCGGCTGCGCGCCAAGACCTCGAGTGCCCCAGGTATCAGCATCGATCAGAACGCCAATCGGTACTGCCGTTTCCCGCGACCTGCGCACCCGTGCCGCCAGAGCGGTTCGAGATACTTTCCACCATGGAACCGGGCGGCGCGCTGTATCCGGTGTAGGTGCTCATATCCCACTCGACCGGAGAGAGAGGCTTTCGTCCGTTGGTGCTCCAGAGGTTCACATTCAGCCCGGCGGGAACGCCCCCGCCGGCCTGAAGCGAATTGACATGGATCGGAGACGCACCCTGCACAAAGAGAGCCGTTGCGCCGGCCGGAAGTAAAGAGTTGCAAGGCGAAGATGGAACGCCCGACAAGGAGCTATCATTGTGAGCATTTTGAATCTGAGAGGCCTCCGCGAGCGCGGCAGCGAGTGGAACGGCGATAATCACCGTGCACTGTATCATGCCAAGAACTATCCATGACGTCCTGTTTCGTGGTTCATGGGGAGAAGAACAGGCGTCAACGTCAGGGCGATCGGGTGAATGAGTACGTGACAACCCGCCAGACGTCGAATTTATGATGATCCACCGGATGCGCTTTCGATGACCGGACGACGGAGCGTGGGTGCGCTTTCCGAGGCGATTGTTTTTCTCTACCATTTCAACAATCTGCGCGGATTCGCGCTGTGACCAACGCGAATTTGGGAATCGAGTGGCAATGGCTGAGAAGAGACCGCTGCCAGCAGTCATGTGCCGCGACGCTCGCCGCAATTCCGGTATTTGCCGATGGTTTCGGCACGATGCGAAATTGAGGGGCGAGGCGAGAGGCGCCGCATGAGTCGCCCGCGCTTCACCCGTTCTGACAATTTAAGTCGCCGTTATTCGGGAGGGCCCTTGTATACTGATCCGGAGTCGTCCGGATCTGAATTCAGAAAGCTTCAACTACGGATTCTGCCGCATAAGACGCCGCCCCTCAATATCCCATATGAAGTCGCGCCTTTCCGCGCGAAAGCGCTGCTCGGTGATGAGGTTCCATTCGTCACCTATTTTGCGCAGCTCACCGTCCGGTCTGGCGGCGAGTTTATCTTCAGTCAGACAGATACGAAGTGCGTCGGACAAGATCACAAGCGTTGTACGCCGATCTCGGACAATGTCCTCATATCGGAGAAAGCGCGCATGCAGACCGCGCCGCCGTAGCATTGTCAGATTATCGTTCTCGATCTCCAGGATATGCAGCATCCAATGACCGATCATGTCCGCATCGTAATTCGGTGCCGGAGCCGGGACCTCGGTAGAATGGAAACGTTGGGTGGCGATTGCCCGATAAAGCGAGATTCCCTGAGCAACGATGTTATCACGCCAAAGGAAAAAAACCACTGTTTCCGGGCCAAAAGCCGCGAAGAACTCAGATTCATCGAATAACTCAATATCGATGGCACGCATTTCCATACTGAAAACGCCATTTTCGGTCTTGGCCCAGCGCTTCAGCATCGCCAACAGGGTCGCCTGGTAAGTCGAATGCATCCGAATAGCTGTGTCCGCGAGGAATTCCGGATTGATATATTCCTCAAGGAAGCCAAGGCTGGTGGTGGCAGCGACGATTTGCGTCAGCCACGAGCTGCCGGAACGGGGCGTAAAGAATACGAGGAGGCACCGATCCGCCCCGTTACTGTTCCCAATCGCTCGCGCGGCTACTCGAGGGTCGACGACGAGGTCTTTAACCAGGTTGGCGAACCGCAGTTTATCCATTCCGCCGGTTTCCCCCGCGACTGGTCAGGCCTCGCTCGCCCCGGGACACCGCGCGCACCACAGCGTGCGGTGGTGGCATCTCGATCGTCGCGGAATAGTGGGTCAGAAAAACGGGCCGCCGCAAGCCATTCGAATCGACCCGTCGAAGCAATTCCAAAACTCCGACCAGAGTTGGCATATCGAGGATATCAACGACAGAGCCATTTTTCTGATCGGTCACTCGTTCAGCTATAGCCCCGATCCGTTCAGTTATTGGCCAAAGCCCAAGACTCCATGCCTCTGTCAGCGTATAGGAGAAAGTCTCTGGCGCTTCCGGTAGAAACAGCGCAACTCGCGAACGTGTTCGATCCACAAGTGAGCCTTGTTCCTCTGCCTGGTATGGTCCAGTGATGGCTACATTACCCACCGACCGTAATTCCTCGTCTATATCGGTATAGCCTACTACATGAAAACGCACCGCCGGATATCTCAGGTAAGCGTCCCGCGCCAATGCGAGAAGGCGACGAGATCCCTTTTGCCGCCCGATCGCCCCAAGCAACGCGATTTGATCCAGGTCGCCCTCTCGCACTGTGTCCCGAAACACCCTCCCATGTTGTGGGTGCGGTGACATCGCGATGGCGATGTCGGGAAAGACACTATGAGCCCAATTCACCGTATCATGGGACGGCGCTATCACGTTCGCGCATTGCCGCAGAAAATCAGCAAAACGCGCACGATGTACGACCGGCGACAGATCTGCCAGCAGCGAGGCCTCGTGTGATCCACCCAGCCCCACGCATCTCGTGCAGGTTTCAGAGTCGGCGGCCCGGCAAAAGCGGTGGCTGGCGTCAAGCATCGTAACGCGAGGGCAAATTGTGTAAAAGTCGTGCATGTAGAACGTCATGCGCCTCGCGCTACCCCAAATTCCGAGCTGTCGCACAAAATCCGCCGTTGCACCAAGTAGCTGATGTACAGCCACCGCCTCAACTTTCGCATCGTCGATCAACGCGAACAGTTGCGCGTCCTCGTCTACCGCGAATACAGCGTGAATAAGAGGCATCGACACATCGAGTTCACGCGAACCATCTGTACGGAACGTTAAGGTAATCCGCTCACATTCGTCATCATCATTCGCGCTTTCGATGTCCTGGATAGCGGTATGCGTGCCCCCCCCGAGAGAGTTTCGCACCAACAGCATATATCGGCTGCCCGCCGCTACCGCACGCTTTAGGCGTAGTCGATCGAGTGGCCAGCGTGCGGCGCGTAACCCGTCAGTGCGTTGGAAATCCATGACGCTCGCCGTGTATTCAGGGTATAGTGCGTCAATTTGAGGCATATTCATACCGATAAGGGCAGCCTTCTCATTTTGAAACGAGACGCTCTCGCGGTGTTCCACGAACACGGCACAGGCCGCGACGTTGCGCCAGCCGTGATCGGCTGCTCGCATGCATAGATCGTTTTCCTCACCATAGCCGCGTCCGAAACGTGAATCCAAATGCCCGATGCCATCAAGTACCGCGCGACGAACCAACATACAAAAGCCATGGCCGGTCGGTACGTCCAACACCTGCCCGGTATTGGCTTCGAGTGCCGCCGCCGCCAGTTCGTCCCATCTCAGATCCGCGAGGGGAGACCTGGAGATGTTTGTGATATGCGGATAGCTAAAAATCGTCGCATTGTTGGAAAGGGCGGTGATTGTACCGATATCCGGCCCGGCGACGAGCAACTTTTCCATCTCGTTCCACGCGCCCGCGAACACCCGCGTATCAGAATTAAGTAACACTACGTCGCCGGTACGACAAAACGCGAGACCACGGTTGACTGTGCCAACGAAACCCAGATTAAATTCATTCTCAAGCAGATGCACGCCGGGACGCTCGGAGATCTCCGCGAGCAGCCGCGCCATATCCGGTTCAGGCGAGCAATCGTTGATGAGTATAACCGCATCGCGGTCCGGGTCTCGCGTGTCGAGTACACTTTGAATGCACGCGCGCGTGATGGCAACACCTTTGAAGATCGGGATGATGATATTGAAGCGCCTCGCATCCGGGCCGGCGCATCTGGATTTATCAAGGGGAACACGGATGGGTGCCGAGGCCTGGCGGCACATCTAAATCATCTCGGCCATTTTCATTTGAACTACCGCACGTTCCGTTGACGAGAGATGCTCGTCGGAGCAAATCGCCGCCGCTGCCCGGCGCATTGCGGCGACAAGCGCGATCCTCTCAGCAAGAAGAAACGGGCCGTTGAAAAGTTCGGTTTCGGAGCCGGCGAGACGGATAGAGACGAGCGGTGGAGCGTGGCATATTTTGCGTTGAGTTGTTAACCGAAAGTCGAACCCGGACTGCCAGGCAAGCGGATGGACCTCTTTCAGATCATGGCGCGGCACGTCACACCGACCTCCACCTACCCGCTCTCCATTATGAAAGACATCAATTTCAAATTGCTGTTGGGGTGCGTCCGGAGACAGCAGCCATCCACTGCACTGCGTCGCCGAAATGCAATCGAGAAAGCCCAGGAGACGAGCGGAACAGCTGCTTCGGGCAAATTCAACGTCGTTGGCCAGAGCTCGGACAGCGAGTTCTTCGAAGCCGAAGCATTCGGGACGCAGCGGCAGTTCGAAGCGCGTCAACGCGACGTTGGCCGAATCCCGATCGGTCGCGAAGAAGGCATCTCCTTCCGCGAGAATGTGCCCATATTGATCCTCGAAGCGGACCCGAGGTGGTCGCCTATTGATGGCTCGTTCCGTTACCCGGCCTCGTATGATACCGGATCGTACAATGAAGGCACCATCGAACAAGCCGCGGCCGATCGCACAGGGCGAGCCAGAAAGGGCTATCCCATCAGCGGTGACATGCAGCGCATCCACGTCAGGTGGGTATTCGACCGGGATGCGGAAGGCAAAGTTGTTGCGTCCGTCGCCGACATTTCGAAGATCTTCGCGCGTGTGCGAAGCCCGCCCCTCCGCTATCACACGCCCATCGGGCGTCGAAATTTTGACGAGACAGGTTGTGTCGCCCGTAATTTGGAGTGCCCATCCCCGAATGAAGCTGCCGTCGAACCCGTCAACCTGCCCCCGAATGGACGAGATGACATTATCCACATTTGCCCTCATTGATTTCAGATTGGAACTTCCTCGGCCTGTTCATTACGACCAAATTGCAAGCTCCAGCCTGGTGATGGGAGGCGGCCTTCCCTGAAGCCCGATGTGGCGAAATGCTCCTGGCCAGAGTGGAATTTGCCTTCCTGTAAAGCCGCGGCGACGTCGGGATATCTCCGCGAATACCACGCCTCGTCCACGAGGATCGGACGTGGCATCCGATCTTCGAAATACCCCGCGGTCACATAATGATCGCGCGCCGAGGCGAAAAGCCCTGTATCCACGGCTCGATTAACATCGACATTCACTTTTAGATACCATTCCTCGTCCATCGCGACCTCGAGGAGTATTGGCTTCAGTAACTGGCGCAGACGTCCCTCGACGATCTCGATGACGCGACCGTTCTGATCACCACCGTGCCCGGTCAGGTAACTAAATGGAACCATTCCTGATCACCCTCTCTGTATATCGCGCTCACCGATCTGGGTTAGTGGCGATTTCGCTTTATGCGGCGGTGCTTTCGCGCGGTAGAAGCTGGATCGATCGCAGGGCGGCCAGCCTGACATCTCGACAGCCACGCTCCATGGACCGATCGGCTGACCTTGGCACCAGTCGTCGCATTGGCCGGTCGTCCTTGTCGATATCGTAAAGAATCCAGGTGTGGGTTCATTTGATACCTGATGCGCCGGAATTTCTCATAACCGCGAATAAGTGCCGATCGCTCGGCAACGCCGATCGCCCAAAAGGGCCTCTTCCGGGAGCATTATGATCTGTCAACCATCGTCGCCCACCTGTGCCGTATGGTTGGCCCTGGATTTGCTGCCTGGTCGGCGTGCCACGAACCGGACGGCCGGCGCGGTGCCGCGGGTTCCGAGCGTTCGCATTCCGACATGAAAGCGCATGGTCTTGGCGGGCGACATGATATTCTCCTTGGGCACCCTGCCCGCGACTGTTTGAGCGGCGGGGTTCAATCGCGGTCTCATCGCCATCAACGACGCTGAGAGCCGTGTGCGGATCCAGTCGGCGATAGGCTTGTTGGTCCGTCTGGGACGTGGCGTCTACCAGGTTGCCCGATAGGTCACGATCGAACCCATACCATTTGGTCCCGTGCGCGATGTTTCCTGTGCTTGTGCTGAGCTACTGCGCCACTGTTGGCCCAGATTTTCCATCCGCCACCCGCTGATATCAAAGAGGGTATCGCGTGTCGTGTCGAGGCATCGTGAATTTGGCGTTTATGAGGCAACAAATCGAAACTGGTGGGGCGATCGCCGAGGTTGGGACGAGGCCTGTCGCAGCGAGGAGGCGCACGTCCATCTGCTGAAACAACGTCCTGGACGGCTGGCGGTTGAGGCGGTGATTGCGGTGGGTACCGAGCCGACCGACGATCTGGCGTCCATCGCGCTCATGCGCGAACCCGGCTTGCGCTGCCAGGCGGAGCAATCGATCCGTGGATTGGACGTCGTCCGGAACGCGTGGGACACGATAAGGCGCGCCGATCGCTCCTTCGAGCAAGATCGCGGACACCACACCCCATTCTCCGACGGACCAAATGGTCAGCCCTGGCGCGACGGGCCACCGATCAGGCGCAACCGTAGCCACCGGGATATCGCGTCGATCGACGCCACGGTTATCAGGATCAGAACGATCACGTAGGCAACCTGATCCCACGCATTGATCTGAATGCGCTCTGAGAGCCGCAATCCGATCCCGCCGGCGCCGACCAGTCCCAGGATCGTGGCTTCGCGTGAGTTCGACTCGATCGAATAAAGCGCCTGACTGATCATGACCGGCAGGATTTGCGGCAAAACCCCGTAGCGCAGTTCCGCGATCCGGCTGGCACCGGTTGAGCGGATGCCATCGACCTGTTTCGTGTCGATGTTTTCGATCGCCTCGGCGAAAAGTTTCGCCAGGACCCCGGTTTCCGCCACCATGATCGCCAGAATACCGGCGATCGGCCCGAGACCAACGGCGCGAACAAACACCAGAGCCCAGATGAACTGATCGAGGCCCCGGCATCCGTCGAAAATCCGCCGCGTCAGGAACCGGAACACCACACTGGGCACGATGTTGCGCGCGCCGAGAAAACCCAGTGGCAAGGCGATGATCACCGCCAGGAAAGTGCCGAGAAACGCCATCGCCACGGTTTCAACCATCGAACGGAGCAATTCCGCGTGGTCCCAATCGGCGAAGTGGCTCCAGTCGATCATCAGCCGGACGATGATCCAAAGCTTTGGGAGCCCGGTGAAGACACGGTCGAAGTTGAATAGCCACAGGAGGTAAACGAAGTACGAGAATGCGCCGAGGCCGATCGTCCAATGCAGCACGCGACGGCTCAGGGTCGGCCGAGGTAGGAGATGAGCGGCCGCGCCACTCATGTGAGCGCGCCAATCAGGCGGTGCCGGACCCGTTCCGACAACAGATCGATCGCCACGACGATCAGCAAGATCAGGATGCAGATCGCGCTGACTTCCTCATAGATGTTGAAGCCGATGACGCGCTTCAGTTCCTGCCCGATGCCACCGGCACCGACAAAGCCGATGATCGTCGAGGAACGGACGTTGATCTCGAACCGCAACAATCCGTAGCTGAGGTAGCCTGGCAGCATCTGCGGCACAATCCCGTATCGCATCTGTGCCAACCAACTGCCACCGGCGGCGCGGATACCCTCAACAGGCCGCGGGTCGGCGTTCTCATTCAGTTCTGAGAACAGCTTTCCCAATGATCCCGTGGTGTGGATGGCGATGGCGAGGACCCCCGCCAGCGGGCCGATCCCAAACGGCCAAACCAGAATGAATGCCAGCACGACCTGTGGGATTGTCCGCATGAATTCCAGGAACCTGCGGGTCGCGAAGACGACGACACGGTTGGCGGTGAGTGTTCGCGCGGCGGGAAACGCCAGGGCGAACGCCGCGCAGTAGCCGAGAACCGTCGCGAGAACCGCCATCTGAACGGTCTGCCACAGCAATGTCGCATAAATGTTGAAGCGGTAGAACCAGTAGGCGATGGATTGCGGTTCCTTGACGCCACCGAATACATGGGGCCATGCCAGGACCGCGACCGGCGGCGCGCTCTGGCTCGGCTGGATCGAGAAGAGTTTTCCAAAATACTCGCCGATCCTTGGCACTCCCTCGGCGATCCGCTCGGGTGAGAAATCGGTCCAGACCGCCGACACCGCGAACAGCAAAATCAGGGTGACGAAGATCAGGGTGGTCTCGGTGCGGCGAGCCCTTCGCAATGCGCCGAAGCGTTGCTGGAACAGTTGCCAGGCGGGGTCAGCGGTGCTCATTGCTCATTGGGCGGGTCACGTCAGGAACGAGTGCCACGACGTTCAGCCTCGCGCAACTCGATAATGTCCCTATAGAGGTCCATGGCGGCCACGGCGGTGCATCAATGCATCAGCGCGCGCGCGATCGCAATGCGCTGCTGCTGACCGCCGGATAAGGCATTCGCGCGCCCATGCGATCCAGTGCATTGATCGCATCGACTCGTTCCGGTTCGATGAATAATTTCAGTAATATGCGAGCACCACTGACCTCGTGCTACCGGCCGCGCAAAGCGTTGGTCAGTACGTCCAATCAATGGAGGAGGCTGAACTGCTGGACGATCATCGCAGTCCGCGCTCGCCAGCGGCGTAAAGCTTTGCCACGCAGTGTCGCGACCAAACTCGGCGCGTACTCCCGCGCCATGGCCGCGGCAAATGGCGCGCGGCGTCCGGATAGCAGCGGGCCGCAACGGATGGTGCTACAGTTTGGTGACTTGCAACGCCGCGGTGTGCGTCGTCGTTCGTATCGTTCCGCGATCACGACGAGACGCCGAACCGGGCGCGCGGCGCGGACTACCGGCGGTTGGCGCCGCGCTCGGCTTCCCGCAATGCGATCATGCCCTTGTAGATATCGAGCGTCGCATCTTCATATCCGACGCCGCTCCCCTGTTCGATCGAGTTGTAGATATCCTTGTGGGATATCGGCAGGTCGCGCATGAAGTCGTGGAACTGCTGCTTGAGACCCACTGGCAGAGCGGAGCGCACGGTCCAGGGCCCATTGGGCACTTTATCCGATTTCCAAATGACCTTGACGTCGGCCATTTTCAGCATGCCCTTGTCCACCATCGAACGCAGCACGCCACGCGTGTAACCGGTGGCTTCATCGCCTTGACCCGACGTCCACACCACGCAGGCGTCATACTGCCGGTTCAGCACAGCGACAACTCCCTGCTCATGCCCACCGGAGAATCCGACGCGAGAGAAGTACTTGCCATCCGCGAGGTCGATCCCTTTCGCCCGCAACGTGACGCTTGGGATCAAGTAGCCTGAAGCCGAGTTCGGATCGGTAAAGGCCAGAGAATGGCCCTTCATATCGTCGATTGAACCGATGCCGGAATTTTTCCGCACGACCATGGCGGCGATATAAAAAATCGAGCCGTCCTTCTCCTCGGGCACCACGACGGGCTCGACGCAATGGCAGTCGAGCCAGGTTCCGGCGAACGCGGACGGACTGAACTCCGTCACATCGAGTTGCCCGGCCGCGAGGCCTTGCATCACCCCCGCGTAATCGGCGGCGGGGAAGATTTTTACCGGAATTCCCAGCTTCTCCTGCAACAGTTTCTGATACGCATCGTAGCGTTTCAGCCTGTCCTGCGTATTTTCGCCGCCCAGTAGTCCAATGCGGAGTTCCTTGACCTGCGTTTTCCAGTCCTGCCCCAGCGCGATGCGCGGCGTCGCGATCGAGGCGACCGCCAGAAGAGTAAAGCCACGACGAAGCATTGCCGATCCTTTCTGTTCTCAAATTCGTGCGAGAAGGGGTTGCATGTTGGTCGTCAGGCTGGTCATGCGGTCATCCACCGCGCCGTCCGTCTCGCCGTAGATCGCGCGCAACGCTGTCGTGGTCAGCGTATCCGGCGGACCGTCGAACACGATGCGGCCAGCGGCCATGCCGATAATCCGGCGGCAATAAACGCGCGCCATATCCAGCGTATGCAGGTTGCAAATCACCGTGATGCCGTCTCGGTGGTTCAGGTCGGCCAGAGCGTCCATCACGGACTTCGCATTACTCGGATCCAGCGATGCGATCGGCTCGTCGGCCAGCAGCAGTCTGGGTTTTTGCATCAGTGCTCGCGCGATCGCGACACGCTGCTGCTGGCCGCCGGAAAGCTCATCGGCCCGGTTCATCGCGACGTCGAACAGTCCCAATCGCTCGAGCAAGACCACCGCCTGGGCTCGTTCTGATTCCGTAAATAAACGAAACAGCATCCGCGGCGCCGGAATGCGGATCAATCCGCCAATCAGGACATTGGTCAACACGTCGAGCCGGTTCACCAGATTGAACTGCTGGAAGATCATCGCCGTTCGCGCGCGCCATTCCCGTAACGCACGGCCTTTCAGGCGTGTGATGTCCACGCCATCCGCCAGGATCGATCCTTGAGTTGGCTCGATCAACCGGTTGACCAGTCGGAGCAGAGTGGATTTACCCGCGCCGGACCGGCCGATGACGCCGGTCATTTCCCCCGCCTCGATTCGCAGATTGGCATCGTCGACCGCCAGCGTGTCGCCAAACCGCCGGCTTAAATGCACAAGTTCCAACACGATTGGTTCGCGGTCCGTCATGGCACCGGATCGAGCACCCGAGGTGGGCGGGGCGGTGTCACCAAACGGTAACGATGTGTAGACCGACAGGCAATGGTGCGGCGTTTGGGTACGCGGCTTCGTGTAGGCCGCCGGAAATAATTCTTGACAGTTCCTGATTTGTTCTATAGACGGTTCTTGCGGCGACGATCGATCGAAGCCTCCGTCGCCGCGGGGTCATCTTGCGGGTGGGCCACCCGCGCTCGCATTTCCGGAACCGGAGGTCATGGGCGCGGGTGGCTTCCGCTTCGTGCGGGCAGCCGCCGGGACGGCGATGCCTTACGAAGCGCCATCGATCTGAGCGCCAGCGGGAGACGACCCTTGCAATTGCGCCTCACTCATGAAAACCCTTGCCGTCGCGAAGGTCGCGGTCGTTGACCAGAACCTCGCCGCCCAGCGATCCCCGGCCGGCCGGAGCGGGTAACGTGGCGAGGAACGGCAATGGTTGAAGGAGGAAACAAAATGAAGGTGCTCACCCCGGAGGAGGTTGCTTCCTATCACCACAACGGTTTCCTGTTCCCGATCCCCGCCCTTACCCCCGAAGAAATCGCCACCTGCCTCGCTGGACTGGACCGGCTCGAGACAGAGCTGGGGTCAGCGGTAGCCGACGCGGATGTCAAATGGCGGTCCCACGCGTATGCGCATTCGCCGTGGTTCAACACGCTGATCCGCCACCCGAAGATCCTCGACGCCGTCGAAGACGTGATCGGCCCGAACATCCTTGTCTGGACCAGCACCTTCTTCATCAAGGAACCGCACTCGCCGACCTTCGCGGCCTGGCATCAGGACGGCGCTTATTTTGGGCTGGAGCCGCATGAGCAGGTTTGCGCCTGGGTTGCGCTGACAGATGCCAGCCGTGAGGCCGGTTGTATGGAACAGTTGTCCAGCCGAGGTGCCCCCAGAGAACTGCACCATCAGCCACTCGGCCTGGCGAACAGCATCAATCGTGCCGGTCAAACGATCATGGAGCCATTCGACGAAACCAATCCGGTCGCGATGGCGCTGCCCGCTGGTTCATTCTCGTTGCATCACGAATTCGCGGTGCACCGGTCGGCGCCGAACAATGCCTCGCATCGCCGCGTGGGAATTGGCCTGAATTACATTCCGACCCATGTTCGGGTCGACAGCCCCGTTCGCCTGTGCGCGATGCTGGTTCGCGGCGAAGACACCTACGGTCACTTCGATCTGATCGCGCCGCCGTCCGCTGAACGAGACGCGTCCGCGCTCGCCGAGCATCAGCGGGTCAGCGATCGTTATCGGGAAAACTACAAGATCCAGGTCGAGCGTCACGTGCAACGTCATGCGACGGCGGGCGCGGCGGAATAATCGCCGGTCGCCCGCGTTATCCGCCGCCGGTCTTCGCCGCGATCGTGCGCACCAGGTCGCCAACCGAGCGTAACGCATCGAGCTCTCGGGTGGAAAACCGGATCTTCCACTGCTCCTCGCTCGCCATGATGATCTCGATCTGCTTGAACGAATCCCAGCCTTGCACGTCCTTCGCGTTCATTTCCGGCGTCAGCGCCAGGTCCTCACGCAAGAAGACATCGTGGAAAATCGTGGTCAGCGCCGGATAGATCTCTGCCTCGGTGGCCATTTTTGTTACCCTTCCGTCACATGGATGAACGTGTCCGCCGGTGTGTACGTGGCCAGATCGAGCACCGCGCGGCTGGCTCCCGATGGGTCGGTTTCCAGGACGGCAAACCCCAGTTTGGCATAGTGATCCTTGACCATGGCGTTCTTCCTGGTGGGGATATACTCGCCCACCAACCGCCGCGCGCCGAACTTGCCGGCTTCTCGTGCGATAAGGTTGAGCGTGGTCGGCTCGACCTGACGCCCGAGGACGCGGCAACTCATGAGCCAGGTATCGATCAGCAGGTCCTTATTGGGCTGTGACCGCCCGATCACGATCGCGATTACGCCATTGTCGCCAAACCGGTCCAGCAACCGTAGCTGCAAACCAAACGCGTCCGGGTCCGCCATGACCGCGATCACGTCCTCATCGGTGTAGCGGCGCGTCGTCAGGTTGAACTGATTCGATTTGTTGATGAGTTGTACAATGCGCTGCAATCCGACGCGGTCGAATGGCCTGGTGACCAGTTGCATCTCCAGCCCGCGCAAATACGCCGGCAGGTCGGTGGCGGATGCTTTCAGAGCGTCCCTCGCCTTGTTGCCCTGATATTGGCTGGTCCGCTCCCGGTCTTCGTCAGTGACGGAAAGTCCCTCGAAGTAACCGGCGTCCGCGATCGCGATCGGGAACGCAGTGGGATCGTCGGATACCTCGGGTACCGCGACCATCGGCAGTTCCTGTCGCACCAAATTCCGTTCGAACGGGTTATCGTCGATGAAGACAAGGGAATCCAGGCCGATATTCAACTCCTCGGCGATCGCGCGGATGTTGCCGGCCTTGTCCGACCAGTTGGCGACAAAGCTCGCGATATCGCCACGCCGCAAGATCATCTCCGGATGTTTCTCGAACGGTTCGAGCGCGTTGGCCTCGTCGTTCTTGGAACACACGGCCAGGATGACGCCGCGCCGGCTCAGTTCACGGGCGTAGTCCTGGAACGCGACATAGGCTTCGCCCAACGGCGAACCCTGGCCGAGTTCGATCCCTTCCATGCCCTCGTCACCGATGACACCGCCCCAGACCGTGTTGTCGAGGTCGAGTATCAGGCATTTGAACGAGCGTCCCTGTTTGGCCGCCACCCAACGTCCGACGAGGTCGCCGAACATGGGTGCCGCGCTGTGGCTGACCTCCTGTTTGGCGCGATGCCATAAGCCGGGGTCATGCCAGGCGCGCAGCCCATCCCGCGCGGCCCGGTCATCGATGGCGAGAATATCGACGCCTTCGTCCTCCGCCATCGACCGCAGGCGCGTATTGAGGCGGGTGAGGAACGCGGCGCGGGACCCGGCCAGCCGGTGTTCGTTGTTGCCAAGAACCGGAAGGTGCACCGGCAACGCGGCCTGATGCAAAATTGGGCAGCGTAATGACTCGCGCGCCTGCCTCCAGGTGGCGCGAATTCGTTCGGTGACCTCGGTCAGCGCGGTTTCGGCCGCCTCGGCATCCATTGCCGCGGTCACGCCGGCGGTCAGATCGTGCGCATCCAAAGCCAGCAGGACCGCCGTCGGCCGGAACGCGTACAGCGCCGAGTCCGGGTCGGACAATTCGCCCCAGTATTGGCCATAATCGTTCTCATAGGTGTCGATCCAAATGTTTCGCCGTATGCCGGCGACCCGAATGGACGGCAGCAAATGCGTCATTGTGCTGGACCCAAGCACCGCCAGGCGAACCGGCTTCGTGGCCAGACCCTCCGGCGGATCAGGCAGCAAACGATGGACCGTCTCGTCAAGCGCGTTGGTCAGCACGAAGTTGATGCGTGCTCCGGCGAGGGCAACGGCATTGTCCCAGACCGATCCGGGTCCGTTCGCGATGCCACGCAGTCGGGCGCGCCAGTCCGGTAGTTCCGGTAGCCAGTGCAATTCTGTCATCGCATGCCCTTCGTTAGGCGGTCCGACCATCGCCGACCCGCGCGCCGCTACATGAGAAGGCGCGGGAAAGCCCATCGCCGGGCTCGAGGCGGGTCATACCGCGTTTTGGCCGTTTTCATCCAGGGCGAAGCGGCAGGCGGTCGATTTTGGGCAAATCAAGCGGCGGTTGTTCTGAGTCGCGAAAAGCCTCGCATGGACCAGCCGACAGTTCAGCGGAAATCATCGTCCCGCGACCGGGAAGGCAAACCACCGGCGGAAGCCACATCGGCGGCATCGCCGGCATCCGGCTCCGCTCGGCCGCGTTGGCGCCGCCCGATCGAAAGCTCCGTGACGATGCCGTGCAACGTCCGGATCTCCTGTTCGGTCGCTTCGCCGCGTTCGAAGAAGTGACGGATATTCCGCACCATGCCGGGACGTTTCGGCAGATTGCGCAAGAACCCGCTGGCATCGAGTTCTGTCGTCAGATGGATCAGAAAAGTCTCCAGACGGCCCTTGCTCGCCACCTGGGTCTCATTGGTCATCAATTCGCGCGGCGGCGTCTGATCCTCGGCGGTCCACCACTCATACGCCATGATCATCACCGCCTGGGCCAGGTTCAGCGACATGAAGCCAGGATTCAGCGGGAAACGGACCAGAGCATCGGCGTGCGCCATGTCGTCGTTGTCGAGACCGGCCCGTTCCGGTCCGAACAATATGCCGGCGCGCAGATCGCGAGAGGCGATCGCGCGCAGCTCGGCGGCAGCCCCACGCGCGGTCAGCACCGGCTTGATGATGTGACGCGGGCGGGGACAGGTGGCGAGGACATGATGCAGGTCGGCTACCGCGTCGGCCACACTGTCATGCACGGTCGCCGCGTCCAGGATTCGATCCGCTCCGGAACTGTTCCGCCACGCTTTTTGCTGTGGCCAGCCATCGCGCGGCGCGACAAGGCGCAACTCGAACAGCCCGCCGTTGCCCATGGCGCGCGCGCAGGCGCCGATATTGTCCGCGAGTTGCGGCCGGACCAGCACGACAACCGGCGAATTACCGGTTGGCCGCAGGTCCGCGCCGCCCTCGCGTCCTGTCACTTCGATTAACGCAACGCTTTGGCGACGGCGCTGAGCTGATCGCTGGCGCCTCCGGCCGGGCCGGCCGCGGCGGCGCGCGGTGCGTTCGGATTATAAGTGCCTACCGTCGAAGTTACGTTCGGCAACGCGGGATACCCGGGTCGTCCAGGGGCCGCCGCGGCGGTCGCCTGCACCGGGCCGCCGAGTTGTCCCATGAACAACGTGGTCACCATGCCCATGACCGGTGAGTTCTGCACAGCCGGCGGCAACGGGACAGTATACCCGGCGACACGCACCTGGTTGTCCGGCGTAATGACCACATGTCCGCCTTTCACCAACATGGCGCCGCCAAATCCCACCACCATGAAAAAAAGCATCTTCTTCATTATACGTCCTCTTTGTTATCCGGCTCGCCGCCAGGTGGTTCCGCTTGGGCCGTCCTCCAGGACAATCCCGCGCTCCGCCAGGTCCGCCCTGATCGCGTCGGCCCGGGCAAAGTTCCGGGCTTTCCGTGCGTCAAGACGTTCCTGGATCGCTGCCTCAATGGCATCCGTGTCTTCGGTACCACCTCGGAACCAGGCCTCGGGAGCCTGGGTCAGCAAACCCATCAGATGCCCGGATGCACGCAGGTTCGCCGCCGCCTCGACGTCTCCCGTGAGGGCCGCGTCGGCCAAAGCGTGCATCGCCGACAACGCGAGCGGCGTATTCAGATCGTCGCACAAGGCGTCCATCACCTGGTCAGGCACGGTTCCTCCGCCTGCGTTCGGGCATCGTTCCAGTGCACGATAAAACCGATCAAGTTCCTTCTTTGCTTCATTTATGGCGGCGTCGCTAAAATCCGGTGTCGAACGATAATGAGTTCGAATCAGCAAGAATCGGATGACTTCGCCGGGCGCCTTGCGCAGCGCATCGCGCAACGTCGTGAAATTGCCCAGCGATTTGGCCATCTTCTCGCCGTTGACGAGCAGCATGCCGTTGTGGACCCAATAACGCGCGAACTGGCTGCCTGGAAACGCGCAAAGGCTCTGCGCGACCTCGTTCTCATGATGTGGAAAAATCAGGTCGGTGCCACCGCCGTGAATGTCGAAGGTCTCCCCCAAATGACGCCAGGCCATCGCGGAGCATTCAATGTGCCAGCCTGGGCGGCCTCGCCCCCACGGGCTGTCCCAGCCCGGAAGCTCCGGCGTTGAGGGCTTCCAAAGCACGAAATCTCCGGGGTCGCGCTTGTAAGGCGCGACATCGATGCGTGCTCCCGCCAGCAGTTCGTCGGCGTTTCGGCCGGAAAACTTCCCGTAGCCGGCGAAGCTGCCGACCGCGAACAGCACGTGCCCCTGAGCTTCATATGCGTGACCAGAGGCGATCAGCCGTTCGATGATCTCGATCATCTCGTGAATATGGCCGGTCGCACGCGGCTCCACGTCCGGCGGCAGTGCGCCGAGCGCGGCGATATCCTGGTGAAAGTCCGCGGTGGTCTGCTCGGTGAGCGTCGCGATCGGGACCCCGATTTCCGCGGCACGCGCGTTGATCTTGTCCTCCACGTCGGTCAGGTTTCGGACATAGGTGACCTTGGGATACAGATGCCGCAGCAACCGGAGCAGCACGTCGTAGACAACGACGGCACGCCCATTGCCGACATGGACGAGATCGTAAACCGTCGGGCCACAGACATACATCCGCACATTTGACGGATCGATCGGCTCGAACCGCTCCTTACGCCGCGTCAGACTGTTGTGCAGATAAAGCTCGGGCATGTTTGACACTCATCGAAGCAAGCCGGTCTTTTCCGCCAAAAGACCGCGCCAATCAACGCGCGCCTCTCGTGGGCGGCGACGGGTTGAGCCCAGGACGGCGGGCTGTCAGAAACGCCCGGTCGGCTTTTGACGTGGAGGGTGGGCTATGCAGGTGGGTATCCAGTTCTTTCCCGACATCGGCCCGGAGGTGAAATCGGCGCGCGATTATTGGCACGAGGCGCTTCGCCTGGTCGCCCTGGTCGATCGCTATGGCTATCATCACGTCCGTACGGTTGAGCATTATTTCCTCCCTTACGGAGGCTACAGCCCTAACCCGGTGGTCTTTTTGGCCGCCGCCGCCCAGGTGACCCGGCACGCGCGCCTGGTGACCGGGGCGGTGCTGCCGGCATTCAATAACCCGCTGAAGCTCGCCGGCGAACTGGCGATGTTGGACGCGTTGTGCGACGGAAGGCTGGACATCGGCTTTGCCCGTGCCTTTCTGCCGCACGAGTTCGAGCACTTCGGTGTGAAACTGGATGAAAGCCGCGGCCGGTTCGACGAAGGCGTGGCGCAGGTCCGCCAACTGCTGGAAGAAGAAAACGTCACGAGCGAGGGACGGTTTCACTCGTTTCGGAATGTCACATCCCTGCCGCGCCCGACTCAGTCGCCAAGGCCGCCTTTTTATGTCGCCGCGCTCGGCACGCGTAAGTCGTTCGAACGCGCCGGGGCCAACGGCCATGGCATCATGGCCATACCGATGGCGGGCGGTGCGATGAAAGAACTCATCGACGCCTATCGAAACGCGCGCGCCGCGGCGGGACACGAGGGGCCGGGCACGGTGATGTTGGCCTTCCATATGCTGTGTCACGAAAACCAGCGGGAAGCCGAGGAACTGGCTCGGGGACCGCTGAACCGCTATCTGCGGTCGCTGGTCGATGCGGCATCCGACTGGACATCGGGCGCGCGGTCGGCGGACTATCCCGGCTATGACCAGGTGATCGCCGCTTTGGCGCGCGAGACGTTCGAGACTCAGGTGGAGAAGTGCGCGGCCTGGGTTGGCACGCCGGAACGGATTCTCGACATCATCTCAACCTATCAGGCGCAAATCGGCCGATTCGAGATCGCATCCCTGCAGGTCAACTTCAACGATCTTCCGCTCGCGGCGGCCGAGGCGTCCATGCGACTGTTCGGTGAGAGAGTCCTGCCGAGAGTGCAACGAAGGAGTTGATGCTCCAGCGTACTGGGCTTGCTCACGGGTCGCCCGTCAGATCAGGGGTTGATCCACGTTGAACCGGTCCAGCCATCCATGTCGTATTCGGCGAGGCATTGATCGACCAGTGCCTCCATATTCTGGAGGCCGCCCCCGCGTTGCGCCCCGGTCAGCACCTGCGCGCGGATGTCTTCCCACCCGCCGGAATAATTACGCTCGTACAGCTCGTGCCGGCCGGCGAATTCGGTACCCACGGAATCCCACAGCAGTTTCATCAGCTTGATGCGCTCGACATGGCCGATGTCATGGGACCCGCGGACATATTTGCGCAGATACGGCTCGATCGCGGGATTGGCGAAATCCTTCACCGAGGACGGCAGGTAGATCAGCGCGGAGGTGACCGTCTTCTGCACGATGTCCTTGATGCGTGGCCAGGAATCGGGTCCGAACACGCGATAGGCGTGGCCCGCCTGCAATTCCGGCAATACGGCGTCGCCCTTCCAAGGTTGTGGATTGTTGGCCATCGCGTTGGACAGCGACCAGAACAAATGCCGCCATGCGATGACCTCGCCGAGCAGCACCTGGTTGTTCCGCGCCTCATCGCCGCCCGTGCAGTGCAACGCCTTCGCCAGCAGGCCGGAGATGAAGTCGAGCTTCACGGCGTACCGTGTGCAGCCCTGGAACATCGCGCCGTGCACGAAACCGGATCCGGGGAAGAAGCTCATCACCCGTGCCGGGTCGCGGTAGATGAAAACATCCTCCCAGGGGATGAAGACGTTATCCATCACGAAGATCGCGTCGTTTTCATCGAAGCGTGACGACAGCGGATAATCGAATGGGGAGGCATTGTGCGCGGCGGCGCCCTCGTACGAGGTGCGGCAAAACAGCTTCAGTCCCGGAGCGTTGATCGGCACCATGAACATAACGGACATGTCGAGGTCCTCGGTCGCGGTTTTCGAGGACTGGCCCATGAAATTATAATGCGTGAAGGCAGCGGACGTGGCGACCACCTTGGCGCCGGAGACGTAGATCCCGGCATCCGTTTCCTTCTTCACGCAGGCATAGACATCCTTCACCGCCTCCGCCGGCTTGTGGCGGTCAATCGGTGGATTGACGATGGCGTGATTCATGAACGGAACCGCTTCCTGTGCCCGTTTGTACCAGGCGCGCGCGTTGTCCGCGTATGCGCCGTAATACTCGGGGAAGCCGCCCAGAGTATTGGAAAACGCCGCCTTGTAATCCGGCGTGCGGCCCATCCAGCCATACGACAGCCGCGCCCAGCCGGCGATCGCCTGCTGTGCGCCGCGCATATCTTCTCGCGATCGCGGCACGCGGAAGAATTTGTGCGTATAGCCGCCCGGATCCGGTATCGGTCGGCGCAGGTCAGCGCGTCCTTGGATTTCGGGTCATGCAGCGCGTCATAGAGCCGCGCGATAGAGCGGATGGCGTTGCGAAACGCCGGATGCGATGGTGACATCGGCGACCCGTTCGCCGTCGATATAAACCTCGCGTCCGTCACGCAGGCTGTCGATATATTCGGCGCCGGTGAACGGACGGCGTTTGTCTGCGATAACGTCTTCCGGGCGCATGGCGTGCCTCCGCTGGGTTGTCGCCGCGGCGAGATCGTTGCTGCTCGTCGCCGCGGCGACACGGGAAATCAGAGCGGCTTCAGCGGCGGCTCGACCCCTTCCGGCAGCGGCACCTGCGCGACGTTCAGCACCATGGACACGAGGCTGTAATACCCGACCGCGCCAACCAGATCCATCACGCCCCGCTCGCCGAACCGGTCGATCACCGCCTGATAGCGTGGGTCGGGAACCTGGCCGGTGCCGAGCAGCGACATCACGAACTCGTAGACGATCGTTTCGTCGGACGACATATTCTCCGGACGGCGGCCGTTCGCCACCGAATTCGAGGATCGCCGGGTTGAGACCCGCGTCGATGCCAAGCTTGCGATGGGCGTAGAATTCGTATTGCGCGCCCCATTTGCGGCCGGCCATGCAAATCGCGAGTTCATTCAGCGCCGCCGGAATTGAGCTGCCAAACCGCACATACGCGCCAACACGCTGCACCAGGTCGCAAAGTTGCGGGCTGCGCATCAGCGCGTTGAACGGCCCTCGCAGCCCGGCGCCGCGCGGGCCCGCCTGGATCGCTTCCGCGACCTGGCGTTGTTCATCGGTCATCGTCTCCGGCGAGAGTTCCGGAAAGCGCCTCTCAGACATCGTGATCTCCTTAAGGTTCGGTTATTGGGTGCGTTGCGTTATCGAGTGTTGCTCTTGTGTCACGGCATCGCCGCGGTGCTGCCACCATCGACGATGATTTCGGTGCCGGTAATGAACTTCGCCTCATCCGAGGCGAGGAACAACACGGCATGCGCCACGTCCCACGCGTCGCCCATGTGTCCCATGGGCACGGCGGCATTGCGGGCGTCGATCAGTTTTTGGAGGTCGTTGCCGCCCACCGTGCGTGCCAGCCGGGTTTCCACCAACGGCGTATGCATCAGGCCAGGCACGACGGTGTTCACGCGGATGTTCTTCCTGGCGTAAGTGCCGGCGACCGAACGCGACAACTGGATGACGCCCGCCTTCGACGCGCTGTAGCCGACATGCGACCGTCCGCTGAGAAAATCGTTCCGCAGCCCGGCGACCGAGGCGATGTTGACGATCGCTCCCTTGCCTTGCTCCAGCATGATCGGGATCGCGTATTTGCAGCCAAGGAACGCGGTTTTGAGATTGAAGTCGATCTGGCGGTCCCACACGTCCTCGGTCATCGCGACCGGATCGCCCGGAGCGGAGCCGCCGACATTGTTCACCAAAATGTCAATGCGCGCGAAACGAGTGATACAGGCCTGCACCATCTCCTGAACATCGGCCGCGACCATCATGTCGCTTCGATGCACATGGGCGGTGCCGCCTTCCTTCTCGATGATGGAGTGGGTTTCCCGCGCGGCGTCTTCGTTGATGTCGACCAGAAACAGTGCGGCCCCCTGCCGGGCCAACAGTGTCGCCGTGGCCTTGCCATTGCCCCAACCGGGTCCGACCGACCCGGCGCCGGTGACGATAGCCACCTTTCCTTTCATGCTCAGCACGCGTCTTCCTCCCACTCAGCGACGCGAAGATGCCAGCCGTGCGGGCGGAAGGCCAGGGGACATGCCAGGGACACAGGGACATGCCAGGGACATGCCAGGGACATGCCGGGATCAAGCGCCAGGGACGGGTATTGGCGCATATTTTGGGACATGTCCGCGGCCGGGCATACTCCATGGCGGGCACATGTGCGGGACCGGCGCGGGGGTCGTGACTCGCGACCGAAGTCGTGCCAGGAGTCGCCCGTGATCACCGGCGGGCCCGGAGCGGGCCTGTCCCTTTCGGGGAGCGAAAAACATGACGATCAAAGTTGGCGATACAATTCCGTCGATGAAACTGATGATGGCGACGGCGGACGGCCCGAAGGAAGTGTCCACCGATGACATCTTCAAGGGGAAGAAAGTGGTACTGTTCGCGGTGCCGGGAGCTTTCACACCGACCTGCAGCGCGAAGCATTTGCCTGGCTTCGTACAGAACGCGGGCGCGATCAAGGGCAAGGGCGTCGATACCATTGCCTGCATTTCCGTCAATGACGCCTTCGTCATGGGCGCCTGGGGCAAGGATCAGGGGACGGGCGACAAGGTTCTTATGCTCGCGGACGGCTCCGCCAATTTCGCCAAGGCGCTCGGCCTGGAAATGGATATCACCGCGCGCGGCATGGGTGTGCGTAGCCAGCGTTACGCGCTCGTCGCCGAAGACGGCAAGGTCACGCATCTTGGCGTCGAGGCGCCTGGTGGCTTCGAGGCCAGCAAGGCCGAAACGATCCTCGCCGCTCTCTGAGTTCGAAGCCCCGACGTCCTGGCCCGGTCGCTTCGGGCCAGGACGATCGGGACGCCTTGCTCGGATGAGTGTCAGCCAATCGGGCGGTCGGCCGCTCCAAAGCGTGCGCGCAGCTCGAACTTCAGAACCTTTCCGGCCGGATTGCGCGGCAGAGCCGGCACGATCTCCAACCGGCGTGGCAGCTTGAAGCGAGCGAGCCGGTCAGTCGCGAAATTCCGCAATTCATCGAGATCCAGGCTCGCATCCGGTCTGAGGGCCGCGACCGCGACAACCGCCTCGCCCCATTGCTCATCGGGCAGACCGATCACCGCGATTTCCCCAATCGCGGGGTGTTCGTAAAGGACATTCTCGACCTCGGCGGGATAGACGTTTTCGCCGCCCGTGATGACCATGTCCTTCACTCGATCGACGATGAACAGGAAGCCGTCCTCATCGAAAATGCCGACATCGCCGGTGTGCAGCCAACCCTCGGCGTCGATCGCCGCGGCTGTTGCTTCGGGATTGTTCCAATAGCCCTTGGTGATGTTTGGTCCGCGGGCGATGATCTCCCCTTTCTCGCCAGGCACGGTGACTTCCCGTCCGTCGGGGGCGACCAGCCGCACCTCCGTGAAAAGCGGCGTTCGGCCGGCCGAGCCAATCTTGAGGATGCCCCATTCGGGCGCCAGGAATGTCAGCAGTGGCGAGGCTTCCGTCAGTCCGTAACCCTGGTTGATCGGCACGCCTCGCTCGGCATAGAGACGCATCAGAGGCTCAGGAACGGGGGCGGCGCCGCAAACGATGGTGCGCAGGCTCGATAGGTCGGCGGTAGCGAAATCGGGTTGTTGGCTGACGAACAGCAGCATCGCGGGCACCGCGAATGTGCTGGTGACGCGGTATTTGGCGATGTCTTCCAGAAACCGTGACGGATCGAAGCCGCGATGCAGGATGATGTGGCCGCCGCTCTGCCAGGTCACGAGCGTATTGACGTTCAGGCCGCCGATATGAAACAGCGGCGCCACGACCAGCACGATGTCGCTGCCCAGCACATCGAATGTCAGCAGAACGTTGGTGTTGTTCCACCAGATGTTGCCGTGCGTGAGCATCGCGCCCTTCGGTCGCCCGGTGGTCCCGCTGGTATACATGATGACGGCGACTTCATCTTCGGTAACCGTCTCGCCAATTCGAAGCGGCGCGTGTGCCGCGATCAACGCCTCGGTCGATGGCCATCCGTCAACGACATCATCGGCCGAGAAATAGCGCCGGCACGGAAGCTCCGACCGAATGGCATCGACAATCCCCCGATGAGGCGCATCGACAATCATGGTGTGAACGCCGGCATTGTTGACGATGTAACTGAGTTCCGGCCCGCTCAGCCGGAAATTCAGCGGCACGAATATCGCGCCGAGACGGGCCGTGGCGAACAGGCTTTCCAGGAAACACGGCTGGTTGAGCCCAAGGAATGCAACCCGGTCGCCATGGCAGACCCCATTGGCGCGGAGCGCGCCGGCGAGGCGATCGATCCGTTGCTGCAACTCGGCGTACGTCCACGTGGCGCCTTCAAACGTAAGAGCCGGACGATGCGGCGTCCTCTGTGCACGCTGATACAGCCAATTACCGAGGCCAATATCCGGAGTTCATGCCATTTCCTCGTGTTGGCCACGGTTCTTATGGGCGACGATTGAACCGCGCTTCTCGCGGAATGTTACGCTGCCAGCCACGATGGCGGCAATAAGGATCGTTTGATCGCCTCAAACGCGGTCCTGTCTTGCTTGTCACGCCCGATCAGCGGGCGCACGATCATCGATAAGCAATTCCCCGATGAGGAGGATCCAATGTCGGACCATGATCTGGTCATTCGCGGCGGTACTGTCGTGGACGGAACCGGCGGCGCGCCCTTCGACGCCGATGTCGCGATCAAAGACGGCAGGATTGTCAAGGTCGGCGCCGTGCCCGGCTCGGGCGCCGAGGAAATCGAGGCGAAGGGGAAGCTTGTCACGCCCGGCTTCGTGGACATTCACACCCATTACGATGCTCAGGCTGTGTGGGATCAGCATTTGGCACCGAGCGCCTGGCACGGGGTCACGACCGTCGTCATGGGGAACTGTGGCGTCGGCTTCGCGCCCTGCAAACCCGCCGACCGCGAACGGTTGGTCGAACTGATGGAAGGCGTCGAGGACATTCCCGGCGCCGTCATGCACGAGGGTCTCAAGTGGGAATGGGAAACCTTTGGCGAGTATCTGTCCGCGCTCGAGCGAAAGCAGCGCGATGTCGATGTCTGCGCCTTGCTGCCGCACGCCGCTGTTCGCGTGTTCGTCATGGGTGATCGGGCGATCAATCTGGAGAACGCCAATCAGGGCGACATCGCCCGGATGCGGGAAATCGCGCGCGAGGCGATGCAAGCCGGGGCGTTCGGTTTTTCGACGTCGCGCAGCATCTCGCATAAGACTTTGAAGGGCGATCCGACACCGACCCTCCAGGCCCAGGAGGACGAGCTGACCGGCATCGCGCTGGGCTTGAAGGATGCCGGCTCCGGAATGCTGGAGATCGTGTCGGAATGGGCACCGGATCCCGAGGCGGAGTTCGCCATGGTTCGCCGTATCACGGAAACCAGTGGCCGGCCGACGGTCTTCACGCTGACGCAGCGGCACGCGCGGCCCGAGGTGTGGCGCGATTTGCTGCGGTACGCGGACAAAGCGGCGGCGGATGGCGTTCCGATCCGCCCGGTGTTCGGTCCTCGCGCGACCGGCGCATTACTGGGTTTGTCCGGCAGCCAGAACCCATTCTCCGGAACGAGGACGTATCAGACCATCGCGCACCTGCCGCTGACGGAACGCGTGGCGCGGATGCGCGACCCGGAGATCCGCGCGAGGATTCTTGGCGAAGATCCGAAAGAGTTCAATAAGTTCCCGCTGTTCCACCGATTGCGTTGGGATCTGATGTTCCGGTTCGGTAATCCGCCGAATCTACGCGCCGAAAAAGGAAGACAGTTTCGCGGCGATCGCGGCGCGCGAGGGGCGGACGCCCGAGGAAGTGACCTACGACGCGTTGCTGGAAAGCGAAGGCACCGACTTCATCTACACGACGATATCGAGCTACGCGTACGGCGATCTGTCCATGGCCGAAACGCTCCTTCACAACCGCAATTGCATCATGGGACTGGGCGATGGCGGAGCGCACGTCGCGTTCATTCTCGATGCCGGGTTCCAGACCTGGATGCTGACGCATTGGGGCCGGACGTTGCACCGGTTCACGCCGGAGGAACTGATCCGGCGCCTGACCTCCGATACCGCTGGCGCCGCCGGGTTGCACGATCGCGGCGTTCTCCGCGCCGGGATGAAGGCCGACGTGAACGTCATCGACTGGGATCGCCTGGGCGCGGGCAAGCCCTATATCGCACACGATTTGCCCGCCGGCGGCAAACGACTGCTGCAGGATGTGTATGGCTACGAGGCGACGATCGTTTCGGGCCAGGTGACCTATCGCGAAGGGCAGGCGACCGGCGCGCTTCCCGGCAAGCTGGTGCGGGGACCTCAGGCGGCCTGATCAGGCCCGCCGCTCTCCACGAAAAAAAGCGGCCCCGGAGCGAAGTCCGGGGCCGCTTTCCGTGAGGCTTGTACGCGGCGTGCTACTTCAGCCAACCCGCCAGGATCGCCAACAGCAGCAGCGCCACGATGTTGGTGATCTTGATCATCGGGTTCACCGCCGGGCCAGCGGTATCCTTGTAGGGGTCGCCCACGGTATCGCCGGTCACCGCCGCCTTGTGCGCGTCGGAGCCTTTGCCGCCGTGATGGCCTTCCTCGATGTACTTCTTCGCGTTATCCCAGGCGCCGCCGCCAGACGTCATCGAAATCGCGACGAACAAGCCCGTTACGATCGTGCCGAGCAGCATGGCGCCCAGCGAGGCGAAGGCAGCCGCCCGCCCGGCGATGATGTCGATCACGACCCACAACACAATCGGCGCCAGCACCGGCAGCAGCGACGGGGCGATCATCTCCTTGATCGCCGCCTTGGTCAGCAGGTCCACCGCGGTGCCGTATTCCGGCTTCGCGGTGCCTTCCATGATGCCTGGGATCTCCCGGAATTGCCGGCGGACCTCTACCACGACCGAGCCGGCCGCGCGGCCGACCGCCGTCATGCCCATCGCACCAAACAGGTACGGCAGGAGACCGCCCATGAACAGTCCGATCACCACGAACGGATTGGTCAGCGCGAAGTCCATCTTCAGCGTCGGGAAATAATGCGCCAGGTCTTGCGTGTAGGCCGCGAACAGCACCAGCGATGCCAGGCCGGCCGAACCGATCGCGTAGCCCTTGGTGACCGCCTTGGTGGTGTTGCCCACCGCGTCGAGCGCGTCGGTCGTGACACGGACCTCTTTGGGCAGGTCCGCCATCTCGGCGATGCCACCCGCGTTATCCGTCACCGGGCCATAAGCGTCCAGGGCAACGATCATGCCGGCCAGCGACAACATGGTCGTCGCCGCTACCGCGATGCCGAACAGGCCCGCGACCATGAAGGCGATGATGATGCCGATGCTGATTACGATAACCGGAAGCGCGGTTGCCTCCATGGAGATCGCCAGGCCCTGGATCACGTTGGTGCCGTGACCGGTCGTGGAACTGTTGGCGATCGAGCGGACCGGCCGATATTCCGTCGAAGTGTAGTATTCCGTGATCCATACGATCAGTCCGGTCACGACCAGCCCGACCAGCGCGCAGATAAACAACTCCCCACCATTGACCGATCCGCCGCCGGTAACCGCCAGCGGCGTGCTGAAGCCGATGAACCAGGCGATGATGATGGCCACGCCGACGATCGACAGAACGCCGGTGACAATCAGGCCCTTGTACAGCGCCTTCATGATCCCGTTGTCCGGCCCCAGCTTGACGAAATAGGTCCCGACGATCGAGGTCAGGATGCAGATGCCGCCAATACCGAGCGGCAGCATCAGCAGTAAATCGCGCGTATCGCCGGTGAAGAAGATCGCGGCGAGCAGCATGGTGGCGACGATTGTGACCGCGTAGGTCTCGAACAGGTCGGCGGCCATGCCGGCGCAGTCGCCCACGTTGTCGCCCACGTTGTCGGCGATGACGGCGGGGTTGCGGGGGTCATCCTCAGGGATACCGGCTTCGACCTTGCCGACCAGATCGGCCCCGACGTCGGCGCCCTTGGTGAAGATGCCGCCGCCAAGACGGGCGAAGATGGAGATCAGCGAGCCGCCAAAGCCGAGGGCGACCATCGCTTCGAGCACCTTGCGAAGCTGGTCGTCCGTGATTGGGCCAGTGTAGCCGGCGCGGAGCACGAAATAGTAACCGGCGACACCCAGAAGACCGAGCCCGACCACCAGCATTCCGGTGATCGCTCCGGACTTGAACGCCACGTCCAGACCGGCCGCGAGACCATTCCTCGATGCTTGCGCGGTGCGGCAATTGGCCCGGACCGAGACATTCATACCGATATAACCGGCGGCCGCGGAGAGCACCGCTCCAATGACGAATCCGATCGCCGTGTGCACGCCGAGCACGACGCCCAGAATGATCAGGATGACAACGCCGACAATGCCGATCGTCGTGTACTGCCGGTTCAGATAGGCGCGGGCGCCCTCCTGAACCGCGGCGGCGATCTCCTGCATTCGGGCGTTACCCGGGTCCTGGGCGAGCACTTGCCGGCTGGTGATCAGGCCGTAGATCAACGCCGCGACGCCGCAGGCGAGGATCAAATATTGGGCCGCTTGCATCCGAGGTATTCCCCTTGACTGTCTTATGGACGGGCCTTGGACATACGCGGATGCGTCCGCCCAGGGCCCTGGGTGGAAGTTGGCGCGGCGGTATGCCAGTTCCTTTGTCTGTAAGCAAATGTGCCGGTTACGGCGAAATCGGGGATCAGGCCGCCGCCTGCTCCTGGCTCAGGTGCACGTAGTTCCGTGTCGCATACCAGAGCGCATACTCGTCATACGTGATCGGCTCGTATTTCGGCGGGTTGTCCGGCGATTGGCAGGTCGGCAGGCAGCTGATCAGCGTGTCCGGGTGGGTATCGAAGAAGAACGGAATCGCATACCGCGCCCGGCCGGACGTGTTGATGGCCCGATGCGGCGTCGACAGGAATCGGTCATTGGTCCACCGCCGAAGAATGTCGCCGCCATTGACGATGAAGGCTTCCGGATCCGACGGGGCGTCGAACCACGTCCCATCCGGCAACCGGATCGACAGGCCCGGCACGGCGGAGGGTGCCAACAGCGTCATGAACCCGGAGTCGGTGTGCGGCGCGATGCTGAACTGATTCTCCTCGTAAAACGGTTTCGGCGGGTAATGCGTGAACCGCTGGATCATGTTCGGGTGCCGGAACATGGGATCGAAATAATCCGCGGGCAGATCGAGCGCGATGGCGTAAATACGCACCAGTCGTTTGCCCAGTCGCTCCAGCGCGGTCATGTATGCCAGCGCGATTTCGCGGAACCCAGGCAGGTTGTCGGGCCATTGGTTCAGGCCGCGAAAGCGCTTGCCCGCGATCACATCCGGATCGTCCGCCGTCCGCTCGCGCCGCAGGAAGAACGCCTCATTGACGCTGGGCTTTGTGTTGTTGTTGACTTTCGAACTACGGGCGATCGAACCACCCATCGCCATGTATCCGATATTATGTTCGTTTATCTTCAACGCGAGTTTGCGTTCCATCGGTTGCGCGTGAAAGCGCTCGCATTCGACGAAGGCGGCGTCGATCAGGGAACGCGGGATGCCATGGCCGCGAAGGTAATAAAAGCCGACGTTTTCGAAGGCGCCGCGCAACTGTTCACCGAGCCGACGGAAGTTCGTCCGTATCGCCGGCGAAATAGCGGGAAACGTCAAGAATCGGGATCATGCGCGGACTTCCTTCGCGAGAAAGCGACCATGCCAGAGGCATTCGGTGCCGGCAAACCGAGCCCCGTGTTGGCGATGATGCCGAATGTGGCGGAACGTGGCCACACGCGCTACACCTGCGGCAAGCTTTGTCTCAGGAGGACGTCATGCTCACCGCCGGGCAGATCAAGGAATACAACGAGGTAGGCGCCATCGTCGTGCCAAATGTGCTGAGCGCTGACGAGGTGGCCCGAGCTGAGCGCGGTGACCGATGGGTTCGTGGAGCGGGCGAGAGGGCTGACAGGTCATACCGACATTTATGACCTTGAAGACAGCCATTCCGCCGACAACCCGCGTGTCCGGCGCATCAAGGCCGCGCATGCGCAGGATCCATCTTACGCGGCGCTGACCCGGCATCCGAAGATCCTGGCGGTGCTGAAGGATCTCTGGGGGCCCGACATCCGGTTCGACACGGCCAAACTCAACATGAAATGCGCCGGCTTCGGTGCGCCGGTGGAATGGCATCAGGACTGGGCTTTTTACCCCCATACGAACGACGACCTCGCCGCCGTCGGGCGTGATGTTCGACGATATGGCGATGGAGAACGGCCCGCTGATGATCATTCCGGGCAGTCACCGCGGCCCGATTTACGATCACCACGCCAACGGCGTGTTCTGCGGCGCCATGGACCCCGAAAATCATGATGTGGACTATAAAAAGGCGATCCCCTTGCTCGGCGAGGCGGGCTCGATCACGGTGCATCATGTCCGAGCGGTGCACGGTTCGGCGCCGAACGTTTCGGATCGCGATCGCCGTCTGTTGCTGTTTCAGTTTCGCGCCGCCGATGCCTGGCCTTTGCTTGGCTATCCCGCCGGCATCGAGAAATTCAACAGCCTGATCGTGTCCGGCCAACCGCGCGAGCCGCGTCTGGAGCATGTGCCGGTCAGGATGCCGCTACCTCCGGCGCTAAAGCAGGGCTCGCTGTACCAGAACCAAAAGGGGATGAAGAACCGCTTCTTCGCCATGCCCGAAACAACACGCGCCACCGAGATGGCGAAATGAGCGGCCGTCTTCCCGTCGAGCCGATCTTCGATCAAACGCCGCATCTGTTTGGGGATGGGCTACCCGACCCCGTGGTCTACGACGCTTCGGCGCGCGCACTCCGGCAGCGAACCGTGAACTTCGCCGCGAAACGCTACACCGACATGATGTTCGTGAGCGGCCTGGATCGCGCCACGGCGGATCGGCATTTTCGGCCTCGAGCGGCGCTCGTTCCCGGAGGTCTGAGCGGCCGCCCGGTTGGTCTGAGCGTGCAGGACGCTCTGGTCGCGGCGCACCGGGAAGGACGCCTCACGATCGAGACCGACGCGGCGGGTCGTCGCGTCGACCGTCACCTGGAACGACCAGGCCTTCGGCGATCCGGTCAAAGGCAGCGCCATGGCGGCCCCCGGATATGGCGGCATCGGTCCTGGGCGAGGATCATGCACCTCGATTCGAACCGCGTGCCGTTTCACGCCAGATCGCCGATGCGAGACGGCCTTGGCCGATCGGCGGCGCGTTGGAAACTCCTCCAATCGCGGCTCCGGCGATGGCGGCGGCGTTGGACGCATTCTTCGCCAGCTCATCGGGCGTCTATGGCGTACTGATCGGCACGCCCGAGCGGGTTTTGGTCGAGCGCTACAGCCCCTTTGGCGGCGTGGATCGGGCGACACCCAGCTGGTCCATGACCAAGGCGATCACCTGCACACTAACCGGGCGCATGCTGCATGAGGGATGGTTCCACTCCATGCATGATCCCGCGCCTGCCCCCTTGTGGCGTGATCCTCGCGGCATCCATCGCCTGATCACGCTCGATCATCTCGTGCGCATGCGATCAGGCCTCGGCTTCCCGGTACGGCACGAGAACGGCGCGACGACCATTGGCTTCGAAAACAGTGCCGTTTATCAGGACGGGACAGACGCATTCGAGATGGCGCAGCGCATGATTGTCGCCACGCTGCCGGGCGCTGTGTTTCGCTATGTGAACAGCGGAATGAACGCTCTCGGCGCGGTGATCCGCCATCAGATCGAGCAGCGCGGTTTGCCCTATCATCAGACCGTATATGGTATGCTCGCCGACCGCCTGGGCATGAGCAGCTACCAGCACTCGGCCGACATCGCGGGCAATTTCATCGGCTCGGGCGCCGGATTCGCGACGGTTCGCGATTACGCCAAACTGGGCGTGCTGTACCTCAACGATGGCATCTGGAACGGAGAAAGGTTGTTGCCCGAGGGGTGGGTCGATTATGCCACCACCGCGACGCACACCGGCACCAGCTATGCCGCCTGTTTCCGGACCAACATCGACCGCCGCTTCCCCTCCTTGCCGCCGGAAACCGCCTGGGCGGCCGGAGCGTCCGACAACCGGGTGTTCATTCTGCGCCGCCATCGCCTGACGGTCGCGGTGACCAATGAAACCGACCATCCGATGGACCTGGCGGCGCTCGATCGCATGATCGCCACAGCCATCGACACCTTCGCCTGAGGAAACACGCCATGACCGTCCGTAACGTCGCCCGTGAGAAACTCGAGAAAGACCAACTCTCGCTCGGGGTGGGAATCCGCATGACCCGCAGCGTGGAGATCGCGCCGGCGATGGCTTCGGCGGGGTTCGACTGGCTGTTTCTGGACATGGAGCACGGGACCATGTCGCTCGATGCCTGCGCGCAGATCGCCGCGGCGGCGCTGGATGCCGGCATCACGCCGATCGCGCGGGTTCCGAATGGCCAATATTCCATCGCGACGCGGGCGCTGGACAATGGCGCTCTGGGCATTGTCATGCCGCATGTCGATACCGCCGCCGAGGCGCGCGAGGTCGTTGAGAGGTTGAAATATCCGCCGGTCGGCCACCGGTCCATGGGCGGCACGGGTCCGCATTATGGCCTCCGCAACGTCAGTGTGGGCGATGCGGCCCAGGCATTGAACGCGGCGAACCTGACCGTGGTCATGCTGGAAACGCCGACCGCGATCGCCAATGCCGACGAAATCGCCGCGGTGCCGGGGGTCGATGTGCTGCTGATTGGCACGAACGACTTGTGCGCGGAGATGGGCATCCATGGCGATTTCGGCAATGATCGGGTCGCCGACGCGTATGGCAAAATGATCGCCGCGTGCAAGAAGCACAATAAGTTTCCGGGAATGGCTGGAATCTACAACGAAACGATCATGCCACGCTATATCGAGATGGGCGCGCGGTTCATTCTGTCGGGTCAGGATGCCAATTTCATGCTGGCGGCGGCGAACGCGCGGACTGGCTTTCTGCGCAAGCTGCATGGGTAACGCGGAGGCCGACGCCTGAGCCCGAACTGACGTGGCGACGATGGGCCGGTTACCAGGCCCATCCGGTCTCTGTCATTCAGCGGCCACCACGACGGCTTCGCCGCGCGCCGACGCCTTCGCTGACCCGCCGCAAAGCAAGCTCGCGAACAAAATACCCGCGACCAGCATCAGCACCATTTCCGGGTGGCCGCGATCGATCAAAAAGCCGAACGGCACCGGTGTGATCGCCGAACCGAGCGGCAGGCCGGCGCTGACGAAACCGAAGACCTTGCCGATCTGCCCGGGCGGCGCGGCATCCTTCAGCATCACGTCACGCGGCGTGCGGGATGCACCGAGTGACAGTCCCGAAATGAACGTGATTGGGATGATCGCCAGGCCGGGCAGGTTGACCCAGTCGATGACGAGCATCATCGAAGCCGAAATGATCACCAGACCGGTCACGAATGGCATGACATGGGCTTTGAACTGGTCCGCGAACCAGCCGCCCACCAGCACGCCCACGGTCGATCCGATCATGTAGGCGGTCAACGCTGTCGCGGCGAGCTTGAGGTCGATCCCCTTGACCGTGTGCAGCACGGTGATCAGCCAGGCCTGAACGCCGCCACCAGCCATGGCGCCAAACAAGAAAAACAGGAAGAACAGCAGCATCGTCCGGCTCGTCAGCAGATCGCGACCCGACAGAACGACACCGCCGGATTTCGGAACCGTGCGCGCCTGGTCCCGAAGGATGCCGCTTTGCAGCAGGATGGACAGCACCACCGGAATGCCCAGCAAGCCCTCGGTGGCCAACGTTCCACGCCATCCGAGCGCCAGCATCAGGAACGCCGTCACCGGCGCGCCCAGAGCGAACCCGACGTTGCCGCTGAACGTGTGCAGCGCGAAGGACCGTCCGATCCTCTCCTTGTCGATCGATCCGGAGAGGATCGCATAGTCCGCTGGATGGATCACCGAGTTGCCGATCCCCGACAGCACGGCCAACAACTGGATCTGCCAGAATGCGGTCGCCAGCGACATCGCCGCGAAGGACAACGACATCAGGAGTGCCCCGCCCACCAGGAACACCCGCGAACCGTATTTATCGACAAGGAAGCCGACGGGCGTTTGCAACACGGCCGTCGCGCCCGACATCAACGCCACGGTCAGTCCGAGCTGCGAGAAGCTCACCTGGAACGCATCCTTCCAGGTCAGGAACATCGCCGGCAGGCAGAGCACGTAGAAATGCGACAGGAAGTGTCCGTTGCTGATCAACAGATTGACCCTTGTCGTGCGGCTGAGCGCCATGCGTCGTCGTCCTCGTTACGGACATGCGAAGACCCAGCGGATAATCGCCCGGAGCGGGCCGCTCAGATGGGTCTGTCCATGTCGTTAAAAGCTTTCCATGACGATGCCGCTCCCGCTCGTGCTCCGTCAACCTGGAATGCCGCATGGCGGCATTGATTTAGCCCAGAAACGGCGATCCTCGTTTGACACACGCGCTTAACCAGGCCAACGTCCCGCTCTACCGAGGGGAGCCCCGCCGATGGGGCTGAGAGGCCGCGAGACCGGAACCAGCCGGCGGTGCGGAAACCCTTGAACCTGAACCGGGTCATGCCGGCGGAGGGACGGGAGCCAACATCGGGACTCTCCTTCCATCCGGCATATCCGAATGTGACGATGAGGAGACGCCCATGACGGTCCAGTCGAAGTCCGCCGCCCGCCCGAGTGAAGTAACCACCGGCCCGATCGTCGGCTCCCACAAGATCTATAGTTCCCCGCCTGGCCGGCCGGACATTCGCGTGCCGTTCCGCGAAATCCCGCTCGATCCCTCGGCGCGCGAGGAACCGTATCGCGCTTACGACTGCTCGGGTCCCTACACGGATACCGGCGCGCGGATCGACCTCGAGGCCGGACTGCCGCCGGTGCGCGCGCGAATGGCTCGCCAAACGCGGTTTCGATCGGATCGCCGCCGCGCGCGGTGAAGCCGGAGGACAACGGCAATATCGGCGACGACAAGCTGGTCCCGGCCTGTCCCGCGGAACTGCCCGTCTATGGCGGCAAGCCGGGCCAGTTGGTGACGCAGTACGAGTTCGCCCGCGCCGGCGTCATCACCGAGGAAATGATCTACGTCGCGCACCGCGAAAACCTCGGCCGCACCCAGGCGCTGGCGGAGGCCGAGGCGCGCGATTGCCGACGGCGAAAGTTTCGGCGCCGAAATTCCGCCGTTCATCACGCCGGAATTCGTCCGCTCCGAGATCGCCCGCGGCCGCGCCATCATTCCGGCCAACATCAACCATCCGGAGCTGGAGCCGGTCATCATCGGCCGCAACTTCCTGGTGAAGATCAACGCCAATATCGGCAATTCAGCGGTTACGTCGGGCGTGGCGGAAGAAGTCGAGAAACTGGTGTGGTCGACCCGCTGGGGCGCCGACACCGTGATGGATCTGTCCACCGGCCGGAACATCCACAACATTCGCGGCTGGATCATGCGCAACGCCGCGGTACCGATCGGCACCGTGCCGATCTATCAGGCGCTGGAGAAGGTGGACGGCGATCCCGCCAAACTGGACTGGGAGGTGTTCAAGGACACCCTGATCGAGCAGGCCGAACAGGGCGTCGATTACTTCACCATCCATGCCGGTGTGCGCCTGCAAGTACGTGCCGCTGACCGCGAAGCGGGTGACCGGGATCGTGTCGCGCGGCGGCTCGATCATGGCGCGGTGGTGCCTGTCGCATCACAAGGAAAGCTTCCTCTACGAACGCTTCGACGAGATCTGCGACATCATGCGCAAGTACGACGTGTCGTTCTCGCTCGGCGACGGTCTGCGGCCCGGCTCGAACGCCGACGCCAACGACGCGGCGCAGTTCGGCGAACTGGAGACGCTTGGCGAACTGACCAAGATCGCCTGGGACAAAGGCTGCCAGGTGATGATCGAAGGCCCCGGCCACGTGCCGATGCACAAGATCAAGGTCAACATGGACAAGCAGCTTCGCGAATGCGGTGAGGCGCCGTTCTACACGCTTGGTCCGCTGACCACCGACATCGCGCCGGGCTACGACCACATCACCTCGGCGATCGGCGCGGCGATGATCGGCTGGTTCGGCACCGCGATGCTGTGCTACGTGACGCCGAAAGAGCATCTCGGCCTGCCCGACCGCGACGACGTGAAAACCGGTGTGATTACCTACCGGATCGCCGCCCACGCCGCCGATCTGGCGAAGGGGCATCCGGCGGCGCGGCTGCGTGACGATGCGGTCAGCCGGGCCCGGTTCGAGTTCCGATGGGAGGATCAGTTCAACCTCGGCCTGGATCCCGACACGGCCCGCAAGTTCCACGACGAGACGCTGCCCAAGGAGGCGCACAAGGTCGCGCATTTCTGCTCCATGTGCGGGCCGAAGTTCTGCTCGATGAAGATCACGCAGGACCTGCGGGTCGAGGCCGAACGGATGACCGGCATGGAGGCCAAGAGCGAGGAGTTCGTCGCCAAGGGCAAGGAGATCTATCTGCCGGAGCAGGCGGCCGAGTAAAGCGGCCGAGACCAATCAGGGCCCGCCAATGCGTCGATCCCAGGGACGCTCTCGACGCGATCGGGACTCTCCCGGACACGGAGATCGACATTGGCGACGCCGCTTTGCAGTTCGCCCGCATCGACGCGCCCGACGCCGACTGGGAAGCGGCCCGCGCGCATCTGAGCGAATTGGCGCGGGCGGCGAGCGGGTTGGCGGATACCATCGATGCGATCCGACCTCGCCGAGCGCGCGGTCGGCTTGTCTGGATTGTCTGGGCGGCCGGTTTGGTTATCGCGGCGACGAACGAGACCTACGACGATCTCGCCAACGCCAACCTGATCCGCGTCATCGAGCGGCGGCGCGGCCTGCCGGTCGCACTCGGCGTTCTGTGGCTGCACACCGCGCACGCCGCCGGTTGGGCCGCGCATGGCGTGGACTTTCCCGCGCATTTCCTGGTCGCGATGCCGGGCGCGGGCGGGCAGTCGATGCTCGACGTGTTCCATGGCGGCACGCCGCTCACCAGCAAGGACCTGCGCGCCCTGCTGAAACAGGTCGAAGGCGATAGCGGCGGAGCTTCGTCCTGGACTGTTGCGGCCCATGAGTTCGCGCCGTGTGTTGCTGCGGCTGCAGAATAACATCCTGACGCGGCGGCTCATGGGCAATGATCCGGACGGCGCGCTTGTCTGTGCCGAGGACATGCTGCGAATCGCGCCGGACCACGCCAGCTTGTGGCAGCAGGTGGCATTACTGAACCAGAAAATGGACCGAATCGCGGCCGCGCTCCGCTGTTTCGATCGCTTTCTCGCTCTGGTGCCCGAAGGCGAGGCGGCGCGTGAGGCGCGGGCCATCGCGGAAGCCTTGCGAGGCCGGTTGAATTAAGGCCTATACGACCCGATGCAAGAAAAATTCCCGCGCGAGGCCGCCGCGAACCCGGAGCCCTTCACGGGTGAGCGCCTGACAGGGTCCGTCCATGGTCAGGTCGAAATCGAGCATTATCATCGGTATTTGTTTTCTCGCGGGTTCTGCCGGGACCGTGATGTGCTGGACGTCGCCAGCGGGGAGGGCTACGGCGCGGCGACCCTGGCGCAGGTCGCGACACGGGTGATCGGGGTTGAGTATGCCGGTGCGACGGTGCGGAACGCGGCGGCGAACTTCCCGCGGGCCAACTGTCTTTTGTGCGGGCTGACGCGCGCTCGTTGCCGCTGAGCGAAGCGTCCTTCGACGTCGTGACGTCATTCGAAACCATCGAGCATTTCGACCGTCAGGACATCTTCCTCGCCGAAGTGCGCCGGGTGTTGCGTCCGGATGGATGTTTCATCGTCAGCACTCCTGACCGGGACGTCTACAGCCCTCCCGGCGCTCCGGCCAATCCGTTCCACGTGCGCGAATTTGATCGGGCTGAGTTCCTCGATCTCCTGCATCGGCATTTTCGTTACGTGTCGTTGATCCGGCAGCGGCCAATGCTGGTGTCCGGCGCTGTATTCCGGAGGAGCCCGCGGCGATTGCTCCGTTGATATTCGAACGGACCGAGGATGCGGCATTCGCATCGGATACCGCCTTGCCAAAGGCACCCTATTTGATCGCGATTGCGTCGGAACTGGTCCCCAGACTGGCTCCGGTCAGCTTGCTCGTCGAAAGCAGCGATGTCGACAATGGGAGGTTCGCGGACCAGCAGGCGGAACTCGAACGTCTTCGCCTCTCGGAAGCAGCCGCGCGGCAGGCCGAGGAGAGCGAACGAGAGGCCGCGCGGGTCGCCGTCGAAACCGCGCAAAGGAGCGCCGAACAGGCGGAAGCCGATGCACGGGCGGCGGCGGTGACACTGACCCATACGCGCGCGGCGCTGGTTCAGGCCAACACGGACCTGGAACGGGTCAGCGGCTCGGTCAGGCATTTCTTGCGGCAATACGTTCCGCGGCTCTGGCGGCATTTGTTTCGGTAAGCGACCATTTGTCAGGCATTTGTTAAGGAATGCCGGTCAGAGTGCGTGGCGTCATCGAATGGATCCGCCGAGGTCATGCGCGAAAAACTCAGCGCCTTCGTTATCTCCCACAATCGGGCGTCGCTGCTTGAGTCCTGTTTGCGCGCGGTTTCATTCGCGGATGAGCTCATCGTGGTTGATAAGTCGTCCACCGATGGATCGGCGGTTGTCGCCGCGCGGTTCGCCGATCGCGTTGAGGTCGTGCCGTGGTCGCCAACCGTGGAAGAAACCCGCGCATTCGCTTCATCGTTGTGCCGGCACGAGTGGATCCTGTTTCTCGACGACGATGAGATTTTGTCGCCGGAAGCCGGGCCCTATCTACGACAGGCCATGTCCGAAACGGATGCCGAAATCTTCGCTGTTCCGCTACGGCATTACATCCTCGGGGTGCACGACGAGAAGGCATATTATTGGCCGGAGGCGCATTATCGGGTCTTCCGCGGAGGCGCGGTCAGTTTCATTCCGACCGTGCATGGTGGCACCGTTTGGAGTCGGACCATATCGAATTCATTCCGACGGAGAGCGGTGTTTGCATCCACCATTTGTCGCATCCTGATGTCGCCAGCTTCATCGAGCGCACCAATCGGTACACCAGCCGCCCGGACCGGGCGCGCGTGACCGGGGATGAAGGCGATCTGGCCGGTTTCGCGCATGGTAGGCTCGACTACTGGCTGGAACGAACTGATCGTCGATCGCCCGATGCGTATCCCGCCGCCGTCGCGGTGTTGCGCGCGGTCTACGACATCGTCGATCGGTTGAAGGCCTGGGAAGCGGCACGCGGCGTTGATGGCGCTGAGATGTTTCGACGGGTTCAGCGCGAATTGAGTGATCAGGCTGGGTCAGATACCGGCGAAACGCGACGGGAAGCGGCGAGCGCGCATCGCTGATGCCATATGTCAGTCAACCAGCGTGCCACCATCGAACGGGACTTAGCCGCTCAGATCCGCGGCGGGACAGGTTTCGGGCTGCGCTCTCATGCCGCCTGGCACGGACCTGATCGGTGCGAACCTTGGATAAGTTCCGGCGGCGAGTTCATCCAGGCTGCTGGCTCGCAGCCTTAACGCCGCGGCGTATTGCCACTGAAACACCAGGACGTCCTCAACAAATTGACGCATGAACGGGCTGGGAACAGCTTCGAGAAAGACGAACGGATCGTTGTGGTCGCGGATGCCGGAGGCCCAGTGGTTCATTCCGGTGGGCCCTTGCCCGTAGGCTGCGATGAGCTTCAGGAGGTCATCGCCCACGAGAGGGTTGTCACTGAGTTGGATCAGATAGCGCTGTCCGATCTCCAGATTGGTCGATGGATCATTCAACCGATCGGTCTGGCCCGCGCCAATGGCCCCAATCCCGACGGCGGTTGCCGGCATGAGTTGCATCAGGCCGCGTGCGCCGACCGGTGAAACCGCCAGTGGCTGAAAGTTCGAACTCGTGGCGGACCACGGCGTAGACGAACGCCGGATCCATGCGGAAGCCGCCGGTTGGCCGCAGCAATGGCAGTTCAAACTTCCCGAGCGCGGTTTCGGCGGCGTCGGCGTCGTTACGCAGCTCATCGGCGAACTCATTGAGACCGACGGCCCTCGCCACCAGGATCAAAGCGCGTCCCAAGGCCGGTCGCGGTCCGGAGTCGAACCACAGAGAGCGTAGCTCGACTTCGGCGCGCGCGCGTTCCCCCACCTGGAGCAATGCGAAGCTTCGGCGTCCTGGTCCGGTTGCCATCAAAGCATCGACGTCGGCGTTCGTAACGACGGATCGGTTGGTGGAAGCGGTCGCGAGACAGGAGACAAACGGGTTCAGTACGTGACGGGCGATCAGACCGTAGAATGTGTCGTTTTCGATCGCCGCCCGCCGTAACCAGAAGATGCGGCTGCCGCGATCATGTGCTTTTTCGGCGACTCTCGCGGTCCAGAACGCGGCATCGGCTCGTGAAGCCGGGGCGTCGGCGTTTCGCCAGGCGGCCTCGAACAGGGATTTGGCGGTGACAAAGTCGTTGAGGCGCCAGGCGGCGACCCCGCCGGCGAGCAGTCCGTCAGCGACCCCTGGTCCGGGATGCGCGTCGGCCAACTGCGCCAGCGCCGCCTCGACCGCGGACCGGTCATCGTTTTGCACCAGCGCACCGCGCGCTGAAGCAATAGCCGCCGCTCTTTGATCCGGCTTCGCCTTCGGTTTTGTAACGGCAGTCTGGGTGAACTGTTTGCCCACGGGCTCCGTGAGCGTCTCCAGCAGTCCCCGTATCGCGGGAGCGTCCGGTTGGTCGCCAAAGCGGGCAAGCCAGGCGGACAACTCGGGCGCGTCTGGTATGTAGGCGGTATTGAGATACCGATCGGCGAGAATGGCGCCGCGCAAGATGTCGCTCTCCAGGTGATCCATCTCCTGGGTCGCGCTGGTGATCGCGCCGGAGCGCTGCAGGGCGAAGATTCGCCAAATCCGGGCGACGTCACCGGGAGAGAGTGGCTGGGGCAAAGCGACGCTATGGGCGCCGGGCATGCCGATGCGAGGGATCGCCAAAGCCGTCTGATCGACTGCGTCGTCCGCGTTCTTTGCCCAAAGAGGGGCATTGAGACCAGTCGCCGAAAGCATGGCGAAGGTCACGACAAGTGAACGCAGTCGATGGCGTCCCGACATGGGGCGTCTCGTTTGCATTGTGCCTGAATAGAGGCTCAATCCAGATGACGCAAGACTTTAAGTTGATCTTATTTGGATTGGAGGCGGACAGGAGGTGATTGCGCTACACTGTCTCACGCCGTTTTGTCATAAGTCTCCATGGTCAAAACTGCCTGAAAGTTACTGTAATACTTAGATTTCTTGACCGAGATGTCCACACAATCGGGGTCCGCTCTCCGAGCCGTCGCCGGGACAAAACTTTCGGGTCCCATTGGTCCCGGTCGGCGGTGTCCGGGTCCTTGGCGACATGCGCCGGCATGGCCCTGGCGGTGATCGCGGCCCTCTTTCATCGGTTGGGTTCCGCTGCCATGTTCGTCATGTGCTGCGTCTGCATCGTCTGACTCTGACCGACTTCCGCAATTATGCGACGCTGACCTGGCAACCCCGGGCGCCCGATCAGCGTGCTGATTGGACCGAATGGCTCCGGCAAGACCAACCTGCTGGAGGCGGTGTCGCTCCTGGTTCCTGGCAGGGGCCTGCGTGGCGCCCGCGGCTCCGATCTGCCCCGCCGGGGCGGCCCCGGCCACTGGGCTGTTGCTGGCAAATTCTCGACGATACAGGGCGAGGCCGACATTGGCACTGGCACCGCGCCGGACGGTGGCGGCGACCGCCGCGTATTTCGCCTCGACGGCACCACGCCGCGCACTCACGCGGAGATTGCCAGCCGTGTTGCTGCGATCTGGCTGACCCCCAGAATGGACCGGCTGTTCCAGGAGGGCGCATCGGGTCGCCGTCGATTTTTGGATCGTCTCGTTTGGGCGCTGGACGCGGGTCATGCGCGCGAGGTCGCGGCGCATGACGGGGCCATGACCCAACGCAACCGTCTGCTGGCGGAGGGCCGTGCCGAGCCGGCGTGGCTCTCCGGACTGGAGGATGCAATGGCACGCCATGGCGTGGCGGCGACGGCAGCCCGGATCGCTCTGGTGCGCCGCCTGAACGATGCTCCCGTGCGAGGCCATTCTTATTCGGCCTTTCCACGGACTCGGATCGGTCTGGTCTGCGGCATCGCGGACCGGTTGGCGGTTTCACCCGCGCTGGAGGCGGAAGACTGGTTGCGCGCCACGTTGGCAGCGAACCGGGCCCGTGATGCGGGGGCTGGCGTGGCGACGCTGGGAGCGCATCGCGCGGACATGACGCTCACCGATCTGGAGACCCGCATCGAAGCCGGGCTCGCCAGCACGGGGCAGCAGAAGACATTGCTGATCGGCCTCATCCTGTCCCACGCGCGGTTGATCGCCGAGGTGCGCGGGTTCGCGCCCTTGCTGCTTTTGGATGAGCCCGCGGTACACCTGGACGAGCACCGCCGCACGGCCCTTTTTCGGGCGCTGCGGGAATCGCCGGCTCAGGTGATCATGATCGGGAACCGATGCCGAGACATTCTCGCCGCTCGCGGATCACGCGGAAGCATGGCGGGCGGACGCGGGAGAATTGCGTCCCGAAGAAGGGTTTTTGACGGCCTCGCCCCTGTCCTCCGACGGCGGTACGTGCTAAGAGTTTATCAGTGACTCAGAACACGCTCAGGAGTCCTTCGTCGGCATGTCAGACAACGCCGGAACACCCCCCGATTCCGCGCCCGAAAACGGAGATGCGTATGACGCGGCCTCGATCTCCGTCCTGAAGGGATTGGACGCCGTCCGACGCCGGCCCGGAATGTATATCGGCGATACCGACGACGGCTCCGGTCTGCATCACATGGCATTCGAGATCATCGACAACGCGGTGGACGAGGTCCAGGCGGGTTACGCGACCAAGGTTGAACTGACCCTGAATGGCGACGGTAGTGTCACGGTTCGCGATGACGGCCGCGGCATTCCCACGGACATTCATTTGGAGGAAGGGATCTCCGCCGCCGAGGTCGTGCTCACGCGGCTGCATGCCGGCGGAAAGTTCAACCAGAATTCGTACAAGGTTTCCGGCGGGCTGCACGGCGTTGGTGCCGCCGTGGTCAACGCACTGTCGGAACGCATGGAGGTGCGCATCTGGCGTCACGGCGTGGAGCATCGCATCCGCTTTCGCCACGGCGACACCGTGGAGCCGCTGACGGTCATTGGTCCTGATCCGGATCACGCCAACGGGACCGAGGTCACCTTCAAGCCCAGTCCGGGGACGTTTACCCGGACGGAGTTCGAGTTCGCGCTGTTGGAGCGGCGGCTGCGCGAACTGGCCTTCCTGAACTCCGGCATGACCATCGTGCTGCGCGACGAACGCCACACGCCGGCGGTCGAAAGCGTAATGCGCTATGATGGCGGCCTCGTGGCGTTCGTGGAGTGGCTGGACCGATCGAAGACGGCGGTATTCACGCCGCCGATCAGTCTGCGGACACCGGCCGAGCAGGCCGGCATCCGGGTGGAATTCGCGTTGTCGTGGAATGACAGTTTCCACGAGACGATGCTGTGCTTCACCAACAATATTCCGCAGCGCGATGGTGGCACGCACCTCGCGGGGTTCCGCCAGGCGCTGACCAGGGTGGTTTCGAAATACGCCGAGGGGATGGGCAAGAAAGACAGTCTTGCTCTCGTCGGCGAAGATATGCGCGAGGGCATGACCGCCGTGCTGTCGGTGAAGGTGCCGGATCCGAAATTCTCCTCGCAGACCAAGGACAAGCTCGTCAGTTCCGAGGTGTCGCCGGTGGTGCAGGCGGCGGTGGCCGACGCGGTGTCGCATTGGTTCGAGACGCATCCGAAAGAAGCCAAGGGCATCATCCAGAAGGTCATGGATGCCGCCGCCGCGCGCGAGGCGGCACGGAAAGCGCGCGAACTGACGCGGCGCAAAGGCGTGCTGGATGTCTCGACGTTGCCTGGGAAGCTGGCGGATTGCCAGGAACGCGATCCGGCGAAATGCGAAATCTTCATCGTCGAGGGTGACAGCGCCGGTGGCTCGGCCAAGCAGGGACGGGACCGGAAATTCCAGGCGATCCTGCCGCTGAAAGGCAAGATCCTGAACGTCGAGCGCGCCCGGTTCGACCGCATGCTGGGGTCGCAGGAAATTGGCACCCTGATCACCGCGCTTGGCACTGGCATCGGGCAGGGGCCGGTCGAGCAGGGTGGCTTCGACGCCGGCAAGCTGCGCTACCATCGCATCGTGATCATGACCGACGCCGACGTGGACGGCTCGCATATCCGCACGCTGCTGCTGACCTTTTTCTTCCGCCAGATGCGGGAGCTGATCGAGCGAGGGCATTTGTTCATCGCCCAACCGCCGCTGTATCGCGCGAAACGAGGCAACGATGAACGCTATCTGAAGGATGATGATGGTCTTGAAACGTTTCTGCTCGACAAGGCGCTTGCCAATGCGCGGCTGAGCTATTCCGACGGCCGGCTGCTCGAGGGCGATGAACTGCGGCAGGAAGTGCGCCTGCTGCGGGAGGCGACGCTTCACCTCAGGCGTTTGGCGCCCACCATTCCGATCGCCCTGCTGGAGCAGGCAGCCATTTCCGGTGTGCTGACGTCGGATCGTGTCCGCGCCACCGCCAATGCGCCGTTGCTCGCCACGCGGCTGAACGCAGTCTCGCTCCCAACCGAGCGTGGCTGGATCGTGAGCGCGGATAACGGCGTCACGTTGTCGCGCACCGTCCGCGGCGTGGTCGAGAAGCACAGTCTGGAGCCGGTCGCCTTGCGCAGCGCGGAGGTGCACTGGTTGTCTGAACGCGCCGATGCGTTGTCCGCCCGTTTCGGCGTACCCGCGGAACTGAAGTTGGAGCAGCAGACGGTCGAGGTCGCTGGCCCGGCTTCGGCATTCGAACGCATCATGAGTCAGGGGCGACGCGGATTGAGTATTCAGCGCTTTAAAGGGCTGGGAGAAATGAACCCGGATCAGCTTTGGCAAACCACGCTTGATCCGGCGGCACGCTCCATGTTGCAGGTTAAAGTCGGAGATTCAGAGGATGCGGCGCAGGTTTTCAGTACATCTGATGGGCGACGTGGTTGAACCGAGGCGGGAATTCATTGTCGGCAACGCGCTGAAAGTCGCGAACCTGGACGTTTAACTCCGACCCATTCGGCATCGAATTTCACATTGGCGTTTGGAGAGATCATTCGCTTAAATGCTGTCACCCATGAGCGTCGCCGGTAGGCGCTCGATTTCCGAAACGATTTCATTCCGGATACCGACCACCGGCAGGTTTTCTCGCGAAACGACGGTGGCGGTTTGCCCCGACTACCCGCTCCCGGTAAAACCTCCGCAACCAGGCCACAAGGGCCCGGTGACGTGGAGTAAACGTTATGAAGCACACCTATCGATTGACTCGTCGGGCCGCGCTGAAAACGGCCGTGCTGGGGGCTGCCTTGCCACTGGTGCACGTCCGAACCGGGCATGCCGCCGGTAAGGTCTCTATCGCCTTTTGGGACCATTGGGTTCCCGAAGGAAATGAAGTGATGAAGAAGCAGTGCGCGGATTGGGGCACGAAGAACCAGGTGGACGTGCAAGCCGACTTCGTCACCTCGAATGGTTCCAAGAATATTTTGACCATCGCCGCCGAGGCGCAGGCCAAGACCGGCCACGACGTCCAGCAGTTCCCCGGGTGGGAAGTGCAGAACCACGTCGACGATCTGGAACCAATCGATGACGTGATGAACCGTTTGATGGCGAAATATGGCAAGGTCGCCGAGGCCAGCGAATACCTGTTCAAGAACAAGGGTACCTGGCGTGCGGTTCCAACCAGTGCCGGCAATCAGAACAAGGGCCCCTGCGGCCGGATCTCAGTGCTCAAGGACGTCGCCGGCCTGGACATCGTGAAAATGTACCCTGCTTCAGCCGACGCGACTCCGGAGGCGGAAAACTGGACCTACGACACGATGCTCAAGGCGGCTGAAGCCTGTAATAAGGCGAAAATGACGTTCGGCATTGGTCTTGGCACGACCGCCGAACTCGGTGGACACGGCGGGCGCCATCTTCGCCGCTTACGGTGCGGAAGTCGTGACCGCCAAAGGCGATATCACCGTCAAAACCGATGCCGTTCGCCAGGTCCTGGAGTACGCCCAGCAGTTGGTGAAATACCTGCCGGCGGACGCGGTCAGCTACGACGACGCGTCGAACAACCGCGCACTGATCTCGGGCCAGTCCGCTCTGATCTGGAACCCGCCCTCAGCCTGGGCTGTCGCGCGTCGCGATGCGATCAAGGTCGCCGAGGATTGCTGGACGTTTCCCGCGCCGAAGGGACCCAAGGGACGATTCCTGCCGATGGGTGCATTCGCCTGGGGCGTCTGGAATTTCTCCACCAACAAGTCGGCGGCGAAAGAGCTCATCGAGTTCCTGTCCCAACGTGAGAACGTCGAGGCTCGTTGCAATGTGGTGCTGGGATACGACGTTCCGCCGTTCACCAGCATGACCGACTTCAAGATCTGGGATGAGGTCGCTCCGCCCAAAGGCACCGTGTACCATTACCCAATTCGGAAGTCGCACAATCAGGTCTCGCACATCGCGGTCGCTCCGGCGCCGCCTGAGATTGCCGTGCAGGTCTATAACCGGGGTACGTTACCGACAATGTTCGCCAAGCTGCAATCCGGTCAGTCGATTCAACAGGTGCAGGATTGGGCACAGGACGAACTGGAGGGTTTCGTTCGCTGAAGTCGGGAATGCGGAGCCGTCTCGCCCGGATTGGCGGGACGCTCCGAGGTAGCAAGCCTTCATTGAGCTTCAGGTTCGGCGGCCCGTTCCAATAACGGACCGCCCGGCCGAACCCCGAGGACGCGATGTGGCTCGGTTGCTCGTTCAGCCGGCGCGTGGCACCGTCCGATCCGCAACATTTCGTCAACAGTGAGCGCAGCACGTGACCCTGATCCTGGCCAGCCGCCCAAACGTTTACTCCTCGTCGCCGCTCGATCGGATTGCCACGCGGCGGGAAGATCACACGTGGATCGAGCACCAGCTTCACGATCCGGAGAGTTTGTTCGTGCCGGTCTGGCGCAACCGAAATCTTGTCACCGGCATGGAAGCTGGTGCGCCCGAGGCGGTTTACATCTCCGGGGAAGCGGCGGCTCAATTGCGCATGAGCAACGGTCCCTGGGCTTTTCTCGGACTGCTCAATGAACAAGCGGTATTCGCCATCGACATCAGTGCCGCCGAGGACCCCGTCCCGCTGCTACCTGAGTCCGTCGGGACGTTCGTCGATCTGCGCTCCGTAGGTTGGGGCGTGCCGAAACCCGAGGCATCCGTCCTGGCCCATGCGCGCGGTCTGATGCACTGGCGCGCGCGGCATCGGTTCTGCGGGGTTTGCGGCGGTGTTTGCGCCATCAAATCGTCGGGCCACATGATGCAGTGCACCGCCTGCGACGCGCAGCATTTTCCCCGTACCGACCCGGCGGTCATCATGCTGGTGCACCGGGGCGACATGGCCTTGCTCGGTCACTCTACCCGGTTCCCGCGCGCGACGATGTATTCGACCCTGGCCGGCTTCGTCGAACCCGGAGAGACGCTGGAGGAAGCGGTCCGGCGAGAGGTGCTGGAGGAAGTTGGCGTCACATGCGGTGAGGTCCATTATCACTCCAGTCAGCCCTGGCCATTCCCAGGCAACATCATGCTGGGGTTCTACGCGGAGGGATTGACCGAAGAGATCACGATCGACCCGGAGGAGTTGAAGGATGCCCGCTGGTTCACTCGCGACCAGATGCGCAACTCCGACCAACACGGTTTCCAGTTGCCGCGCGCCGACAGTATCGCACGGCGTCTGATCGAGGACTGGTTGGCGCACGGCTGACCCGATGCCATCCGATCTGCTGACGATTGGTTACGAGGGTTGCACCATCGATGGGGTGCTGACGACCCTTCGGGAGGCGCGAGTCGGCCTGCTCATCGACGTGCGCGCGGTGGCGGCCTCCAGAAAGCCTGGCTTCTCCAAACGCCAACTCGCCGCTGGTCTTGAGCAGGCCGGGGTCGGCTATCTGCACCTCCAGCGGCTTGGTACTCCCAAGCCTGGGCGGGATGCTGTCCGGGCGGGTCATCCGGAGCGGATGGTGCCGATTTTCATGGCGCATATGGAAACCCCGGAGGCCCAGTGGGCACTGCGCGAGGCGAAGGGGATGGCCGCGGAGCGACGGTGCTGCCTGTTGTGTTTCGAACGGGACCATCGCAAGTGCCATCGTCATCTGGTCGCTGAAATGATCGCCAATGAGACCGGTCAGAAGATCGAGCATCTGGAGGTTCCGTTTTCCGAACCGCCCTGAGTGGGATCTCGTATCTCCGTTGATGAAGTCCGCGATGCCACTTCCAATACCCGCTGCCGCGAGGCCGCGACACTGCCTCCGTCCGCTCCGGTCGGGCTTCCCTCTGGACAACCCCGAACCGCGTGGCGCATAGGGGCGCCCGTCATAGGGAGCCACCCACACAAGACCATGATGTATTTCAGCCGCCTGAAGGCCGCCGCCATCCTCGGCGTCTGTTTGCTCGGGCTGCTGGTCAGCCTGCCTAATGTGCTTCCCGCGCCCGCCCCTTGGGTGCCCTGGCGCACGGTCCACCTTGGACTCGACCTCAAGGGCGGCAGCTATCTGCTGATGGAGGTCGATATGAAGGCGGTGATCAAGGAGCGCCTGGACAGCCTTGCTTGACGCGGTGCGGCAGGCTTTGCGGCCCGGCGCGATTTTTTACCAAACCCTTGAAGCGCAACCCGATCAGAACCGGGTCGTGCTGCGTCTGCGCGATCCGGCCAAGATCGACGCCGCGATGGCGCGATGCCAGCCCTGGTGCAGCGCGACGGACCGAACAATGCGCCAGACCTGGATATCGCGACCACCCCGGACGGTGACGATCACTCTGACGCTCTCGCCGGTGGCGCTCCACGCGCGAGCGGCCGGCGCGGTGCAGCAGTCGATCGAGATCGTCCGCCGCCGCATCGACGAAACCGGAGTCGTCGATCCGCAGATCACCCGGCAAGGCGACAGCCGAATCGTCGTGCAACTACCGGGCATCGAGGATCCGAACCGCATCAAGCAATTGCTCGGCAAAACCGCGCATATGACCTTCCGGCTGGTCGATGAGACGGCGAACATGAACCCGGGCGCGCCGCCGCCACCGGGCGTCGAGTTCCTGCCAATGCAGGACGGCGGCGGAAAGATCGCGGTCCGCAAGCGGGTCGACGTCGATGGCGCCGATCTGACGGACGCGCGCGCCGGCACCAACGGTCAGACCGGCGAATGGGTGGTCAATTTCAAGTTCAACTCGAACGGGGCTCGCCGGTTCGCCGACATCACCCGTGCCAACGTCAATCACCGTTTCGCGATCGTGCTGGACGACAAGGTCATTTCCGCGCCCTGCCATTCGCGAGCCGATCACCGGGGGTTCCGGTCAGATCAGCGGCGGCTTCACCGCCAATAGCGCCAATGATCTGGCGGTCCTGTTGCGTGCCGGCGCGTTGCCGGCCCCGTTGACCGTTGTCGAGGAACGCACCATCGGACCTGAACTCGGCGCCGACAGCATTCGCGCCGGAGCCATTTCCCTGTTGGCCGGCTTCTTGTTCGTCATCGCTTTCATGGCGTTTTTCTATGGTTTGTTCGGCTGGTTCGCGAATCTCTGCCTGGTCGTGAACCTGATGCTGATGCTCGCATTGATGTCGTTGCTGGAGGCGACGCTGACGCTGCCGGGCATGGCCGGGATTTTGCTGACGCTCGGCATGGCGGTCGACGCCAATATCCTGATCAATGAACGTATCCGCGAGGAGCAGAAACGAGGCCGCCCGCCGTTGGCCGCGCTCGAGCATGGATTTCAGCGTGCCTACGCCACGATTTTCGACTCCAATGCCGCGACCTTTCTGTCCCACGTCATGTTGTTCGTATTTGGCTCGGGGCCGGTCAAAGGTTTCGCGGTAACCATCACGATCGGCATCGCGACCTCGATGTTCACCGCCTGGATGCTGACCCGGCTGCTGGTGTCACAGTGGTACGTTTCGGTTCGGCCCAGGCTGCTACCGGTCTGAGGACGCCCTGATGTTCATCAAGCCCAGAATGCGGCTCGCGCCGGACAATACGACATTCAGGTTCATGAATGGGCGCATCGCCGGCCTTGTCGTTTCGGCGGTGCTGTCGACCGCGTCGATCATCCTTTTTTTCACTCCTGGCCTGAATCTCGGCATCGACTTTTCCGGCGGGATCGTCATGGAGGTTCGGACGGAAGGCCCAGCGGACTTTCAGAAAATCCGCGGTGCGCTCGCCGACGAGCATGTCGCGGACCAGGGGGTGCAGCGGTTCGGTGACAACTCCACGGTGCTGATCCGGCTGCCGACCCAGCCCACCGAGGCGGGGACACAGGTCGCCGTTTCCAAGGTTCGTGCCGCGCTGGAAAAGTCGATCCAGGGTGCGAAGATCGTTCGTGTCGATGCGGTTGGCGCCAGTGTGTCGTCGGAGTTGTTTCGCAATGGACTTCTGGCGCTCGGCATCAGCCTGTTGATGATCCTGGCGTATATCTGGTTCCGTTTCGAGTGGCAGTTCGCCGTTGGAGCGGTGGTGACTCTGATTTTGGACGTCACGAAGGCCATTGGCTTTCTGGCGCTCACACGGATCGAATTCGATCTGGTGATGGTAGCGGCGATTCTGACGATCCTCGGTTATTCCACGAACGACAAGGTTGTCGTGTACGACCGGGTGCGGGAGAATTTGCGCAAATATAAAACGATGCCGCTGCGGGACCTGATCGATCTCTCGATCAACGAGACACTCAATCGTACTCTTGGCACCTCCATGACGGTATTTCTCGCCAGTCTTCCGCTGGCGTTATTTGGGGGAGCGTCGATTTCCGGGTTTGCCTGGGTGATGTTGTTTGGCATTGTCGTTGGTACGTCGTCGTCGATTTTCATCGCCGCGCCGATTTTGTTGTTCCTCGGCGAAAAACGTTTGCGCCGCGATACGGTGGCGGTCGAAGCGCCGGAACCAGGAGCAGCGCGACAACCTTGATCGCGCGGCGACCTTTACTGGCTGTATTGGGCGCCGCGGCATGCACATACCGGCACGCCGAAGCCCGGCGGCTTGTCACGATGTTGACCGCGGCGCCAGCGGGAACAAACGGCGATGACATCGCGCGATCGTTCGCGGCCTGGTATGAACGTTTTCTGGATGGACCCGAGATCCAGGTAAAGAATGTGCCCGGAGACGGCGGACGCACCGCTCTCATGGCTCTCGCCGACGCGCCGCCCACCGGTGGCACGGTCGGCTGGGTGCTGACCCCGGTACTTCCGGCGCGCGCGGTTGACCGTGGTGATGCGAATCTGCCGTCGCGACTGGCGCTGCTTGGATCGGTGTTGCGGGAACCGATCGCGTTCGTGGCCTCTCCGACCGACCCCTTGGATTCCGTCCGCGATATGATCGAACGGGCCAATCAGGACATCGGCGGTCTGCCCATGGGGACGCCGCCACCGGGAAGCCCGCCGCACCTGGCGGTGTTGCGACTACAGGTCATGACTCAAACCCGCCTCAACATTATCCCATTCCCGTCGGCCGCCGCCGCACGGCAGGCCTTGATCGGCGGCAACATAACCGTCGCGGCGCTCGGATTGTCGGACGTCGTCGCGGCGCTCCGCGATGACAGGCTGGTGGGCCTTGGAATCGCCGCTCGTCACCGATCTGGCATTCTGCCGGATATGCCGGTCCTGGGGGAAGCTGGCGTTCCGCTGGACGCGTGGATCCATCGCGGCGTCGCCGTTCCGGCGGATTGCCCTGGCCAGGTGACGGACGCCATGATCTCCGCGTTGCGCTCGGTCACCGAAGACGTTGCGTTCCGCAAGCAGGCGGAAAGTCAGGGCCTGCTGGGAGATTGGAGCGATGGGGCGGATTGGCGCGCGCTGATGGAGCGCGAGAGCGTCGAACTCGCCGCGCTGTGGGCCTCCGACCCCTGGCTGAACGCCGCGGGTCAATAGCCTCTTCTGTTCTGGAACGTCGTCAGCGGCTTCTTGTGTATCTGCCCACCTGCTGTCTCCATGCGCATCGGGAACCGCGTGCCATTGGCAAACCCGTGGCCACGAGATCCGAGTTTCGACCTGGCGAGGGGGTTCATGGGCATCGCCGATTTCCGCGAGGCGGCAAATAGGGTAAGTCCACTACGGCATGTTGACCGATCTTCCCAATCTGCTCACGCTGTCCCGGATCGCCGCCATTCCCATTCTTGTCGGGTTGGTCGCGGCGCGCTACCCGCTTACCGACTTTATCGCCTGCGTGGTGTTCAGCGCCGCCGCGATCACGGATTATTTCGACGGCAAATTGGCCCGTTCACGCCGGCAACAATCCGATCTTGGGCGCATGCTTGATCCGATCGCTGATAAACTTCTGGTTGGCGCCGTCCTGATGGTGCTGGTGGGAACCGAGCGGCTTTCCAGATTGGCGCTGTATCCCGCCGTGGTCATCATGCTGAGGGAAATCCTGGTCAGTGGCCTGCGCGAATATCTGGCCGGTATTCGAATTGGCCTGCCGGTCACGAGTCTCGCCAAATGGAAGACCGGATTTCAGATGGGCGCGCTCGGAACGTTGCTCGCGGGCGATAGTTCGGCGCATTTGTTGCACCTTGATTTTCTCCCGGTCTCATGGATTGGCGAGGCCATGCTTTGGGTCGCCGCGGTGCTGACTCTGGTGACCGGATGGGACTATCTGGTCGCCGGTTTGCGGCATGCTTCCGCGCCGAAAGTTCCCGATCCCCAGAGCCGCGGTTCGATGCCGAGCCCGCCAGGTTAACGGCGGGGACCTGAAAGTGAAGTCAGCCTTTTGAAAGTTTTGGGCATCGTCGGTTGGCCTGGCAGCGGGAAGACGACATTGGTGGTCGCGCTTCTGCCGCTTCTGCGCGCGGTGGGCCTGACGGTCTCCACCATCAAACACACCGAAGGCGGTTTCGATATGGACCAGCCGGGGAAGGACAGCCATCGGCATCGTCTCGCGGGGGCGCATGAGGTTCTGGTCGCCTCGGGACGCCGATGGGCCTTGTTGCACGAGGTCGAGGGACCTGGCCCGTGCCTTTCCATTCTGCTTGCTCATATGGAACCGGTCGATCTGGTACTCGTCGAGGGCCTGAAATCTGATCTCTACCCCAAAATAGAGGTTCACCGTCCGACGCTCGGTATGCCGCCCCTTTGGAAGCTGGAACCCCAGGTGGTAGCGGTGGCAAGTGATGCTACCCCTGATACGCGCGACTCAATCCTGTTACCATTGAATGAGCCGGAAACCATCGCCTCCTGGATTCGAACCCAGTATCGTTACCGATGTTCGACCAGGTTCTTGAGAAGAAGGTGAACTGAGGGCACAGTCCCGCCCGCGCTCGCAGTTCCCGCGGGTTGATTCATGGAGCCTGTTCTGATGCGGCGTATCGCCCTCGTTAGCCTGACGATGCTCAGTGGTTGTGGTTACCACACGTGGTGGAACCCACCATTCACGACGGGCTACAGCCCAAACACGCCGGTTACCAACAGCGTGAACATGAGCCGGGTCAAGGGTCAGGACGTGGCTGTTACACCGCTGCGGACAGAACCGGGAGATATTTGGCCTGGCCCGCTCCCCCCGCCAAAGACGTTGCAGGATCTGGAGCGGCAGTCGCCCACGAGTTCGCAGGCTCCGACTCCGGGCTCGCCTCTTGAGCGCGCGGGAAACCCGCTTCTGGCACCCTTACCCGGTGGCACGACCGGCGCGGCGACTGGTGCGACCGGAGGGGGCAATGCGACAACAGCCCAGCCGACACCGGGCCAGCCCCCGGCCGACCGGCGAATTATCGTTCCGAATGGCAACGGTACCAGCACCGTTATTTATCCTGATGGCCGTATCGAAACTATCCCGACGCCGAAGTAAGGGAGCGACGATTGCCATGGCGGCGCCCTTGTCTGTCCTGTATTTTGCCTGGTTGCGGGAACGGGTCGGCGCCTCGGAGGAGATCGTTTCCCCGCCGGACTCCGTGACGACAGTGGCCGAGTTGGTGACGTGGCTCAGCAATCTCGACCCGCGTCACGCCGGGGCTTTCAAGGATCAAAAGTCAGTGCGCTGCGCGGTCAATCAGGAGTTCGCCGACCCTTCGACGGTCCTCCATCCGGGCGATGAGGTTGCGTTCTTCCCCCCGGTCACTGGCGGGTAGACCGGGGCGGACCGAGCCGAAGGAGTGCGATCCGAATGGCCAGAATCAGTGTTCAGGAAGACGACTTCAACGTCGCGGCTGAGATCGCTCGGCTGACGAACGCTCGGATCGACATTGGTGGACTGGGTTGTTTCATCGGCATTGTACGCGCCGACAAGACTCACGAAGGCCCCGAGCGAGCCCTTCGGGCGCTGACTCTGGAGCATTATCCATCCATGACAATGCGCGCCATAGGCCGTATCGCCGACGAGGCAGAACGCCGCTGGGATCTTCTCGGGTGCACCATCGTTCATCGGGTCGGACGGATGCTGCCCGGTGAAAACATCGTCCTGGTGCTGACAGCCGCCGCGCATCGGCAGGCGGCGCTCGACGCAACCGCCTTTCTTATTGATTGGCTCAAAACGAAAGCGCCGTTCTGGAAGCGCGAGGAATTCCAGAACGGTGAAGGTGTGTGGGTGGAGGCGAAAGAGACGGACGACGCTGCCGCCGCGCGATGGTGAGCGTACCTACGCATCCTTGTCCGCGGTGCTTACGTCGGTGAAACGGAGGTGGACGGCACGCCGTAAGGAGACGCGCACATCCGGTCGGACTTATCGCCCGGTGAGCGCCAGGGTTTCCCGCACTGGCATCTTCAGGGCTTTGCAAAGAGCCGTGAGATTTGTATCACGGGGACGAACCCGGCCGCTTTCCCAGTAATAAATCGACACTTGTGAGACGCCCAGTCGATCCGCGAGCTCCGCAACGGTAAAACCCTTGACCTCCCGCGCCTGACGGATCTGCTTACTTAAACTTTTTGTTCGAGCCAAAGTCATCACTCCTTTCTTTCGGACCCTCGGCCTTTCCCTAAATTCTGGATGGTGCGTTCGAGGTCAGGTGGATTTGAGGTTTGTCGCACGACACTTTACGTACGGTCATGATAAATGAACTCAAATTGCATATCAACCGCGATTGGCACTTTTTTCTCGATTGTGCGAAAATGAGGCATAACACGACTCAAACCTGTCCACATGTGGGAATACGCGGGAGGGACCACGATATGAATGCTGTCATTACGAATCTCACGGAGCATACCGGCGCCGAGGTCCAGGGAGTTGACCTCACGGCCGCGATCGATCCGGAAACGCGCGCGCGGCTCAATGAGGCTTTTATCGATCGCGGCGTGCTGGTGATCCGAGATCAGTCACTCTCACCACATCAGATGCTCGATGCCGTGCGCCTGTTCGGTGATGTTTTTCCGCAGCACAATACACGCTTCGCACTGTCTGAATGCCCGGAAATTCATTACATCTCAAACCAGGACAAATTCCCGGACGGACGGCGCTACATCCCGGGGGAGGGGTGGCATACCGATCATTCCAATGATGTGCGTCCGCCGAAAGCGACGATTTTGCACGCGGTCACCTTGCCGAGTTCTGGTGGGGACACGCAATTTGCCAACATGGGTGCAGCGTATGACGCGCTACCAGAGGCGCTTCGCGAGCGTTTGCATGGCCTGGTCGCGATTCATGTTTATCAAAGCAGTCACAGCGCCCGGAAATTGATGTCATTGCCGTCCGAGGCAAAAGAGCGGGTACCGAACGCCGTACTGCATCCGCTGATACGCACTCATCCCGATTCGGGTCGCCGGTCGATCTATATCAATCCGATCCGGATCGAAGGCATCCTCGGCCTCGACCACAAAGAGGCGTTGCCCCTGCTGGATGAACTATTGACGCATGCGACAGCGCCACGCTTTCAGTATCGGCATGCATGGCGACCCGGCGATTTCGTGATGTGGGACAACAGGTGCCTGTTGCACAAGGCCAACGGCGATTACGATATGGACGAAGTGCGCTATCTGTTTCGGGTCATGCTGAAAGGTAGCATTCCGGCATGAACGTCCGCTCATCGTCATGCTTTGGCTATCCACTCCTTGGAGGATGTCGGTCTTATTTCGGACCTGCGTTGCGTTTGGCCTCGGCCAATACCTCGCGCGCCAAAGGCAGCATCGCGTAGTCAACCATGGCGCCCTGATATTTCACGGCGCCAAGGCCGGCCTTCTCGGCATCCTCAAACGCGCGTAACAGACCTTCGAAATACGTGATCTCCTCCGGCGTTGGACGAAACACGGCGTTGGCGATGCCAATATGCGAAGGATGCATGACCGCGACCCCAGTATAGCCAATGTCGCGCGCACGTCGGATGAGCCGTTCGGTCGCGGCGAGATCGTCCATTGGTGTGCCGAAAATACCGGCGATCGGATACATCGCTCCCGCCGCCCGGCTGTCCAGCACAAGTTTCGACGCGAGATAGAGTTGCTCGATCCCCTCCGAGCTGGCGCGGAATCCGAACGCGCGCGCGAAATCTCCTGAAACCGGTCCGCTCAGTGCACCATGGATACCGCGTACCCTGTTGCTGGCGGACGCCAGTGCGCGGGCGTCGTGCATCCCTTCAGCGGTTTCCGGCAACGGAAGTATGCCAACCGTTCCATGCGGGAGGTTGTCGCGGCCCTCGTAGTAGCTCAACAGATCGTGCAGTCGTTGAATGTCCGCCACGGTTTGAGCTTTGGGCAGCACGATCGCGGTCAGACCATCGGTCACGGCCGCGGCGAGTTCCTCTCCCGTTCGCTCGTGCAGCGGATTGATCCGCACGAAGGCGCCAACGCCGGCTGCTTTCAGCTCGGCGATCTCACTCTTTAGGTACTCCATCGCCTGGCCTTTGAACTCGGGCGGGACCGAATCCTCGATGTCGAGCACGGCGGCACCCGGCGATACCTTGATGGCTTTTCCAACCCAATCGCGGCGATGCGCGGGCACGAACAGCGCGGAGCGGATGGGCCACATAGGATGTCTCTCCCGGTTGTTGAACTGGCACGCGCGGTCGCGCTCCCCCAGTAACACCAAATTCGCCCGGCTCGGCAACCGCGCCGGCTCGCGGTTGCCGGGTGACTTCTCTCGGCTTGTGTTTCGCCCCGAGGACGTGATTTCTGTCAGGATCGTCTGCCCACCCTGACCGGAGGATATCCATGGCTTATCCCGCGCATTTGCTTCCGACGACCGTCGTGGGGAGCTACCCGCAGCCGGCCTGGCTGGTCGATGGCGACGTCCTGAAGCAGCATGGCGTGCCGAGAGTGCATGCGCACGGCATCTGGCGCGTGCCGGAGACGTTGCTGGAGCAGGCCCAGGATGACGGCACAATTCTGGCGATCCGTGAGATGGAGTTGGCCGGAATCGACATCGTGACCGACGGCGAAATCCGTCGCGAGAGCTACTCCAATCGATTCGCTCTGGCGCTCGATGGCATAGACGCTGATCAACCGGGAGAGGTTCGTTCACAGGCCGGGCGCGCCACGCCAGTGCCCAGGGTGGTGGGAAAGATCCGTAGACGGGGTCCCGTGGAGGTGCGGGACGCGGAGTTTTTACTGCGTAATGCCACGCATGCCACCAAGATCACGCTGCCGGGCCCATTCACCATGACGCAGCAGGCACGTAACGATTTCTACAAGGACGAGGAAGAACTGGCGATGGATTACGCTGTCGCCGTCAATGAGGAACTTCACGCGTTGAAGGCTACCGGGGTCGATGTCGTACAGCTGGATGAACCCTGGGTGCGAACAGCGCCAGAAAAGGCGGCCCGGTATGGGTTGCGCGCCATCAATCGGGCACTTGAGGGAATCGAAGGCCCTACGGTCGTTCATCTGTGTTTCGGCTACGCGGCCGTCGTCGCGAACAAGCCGACAGGGTACAGTTTTCTACCGCAGTTGGCTGACACGATCGCCAGTCAAATCTCCGTCGAGGCGGCACAGCCGAAGCTGGACCTGGGTGTTCTGCGGGACCTCGCGGGAAAGAAAATCATGCTGGGGGTAATTGATCTGGGTGACCCGACGGTGGAGTCGGCTGAGACGATCGCGAGCCGTATTCGCGCGGGACTAAAGTATGTGTCGCCGGAGAACCTGATCCCGGCCCCGGATTGCGGAATGAAGTACCTCCCGCGCAACGTCGCGTTTGGGAAATTGCACGCACTGGCTGCCGGCGCGGCTATTGTACGACGGGAATTGGCCGGTGCGGCGTAAACCGCGAAGGACGTCATTTTGCCGTGTCGGTGCGGGGACTGAGCCGGGGTGGCATCAGGCAGGCGAACAACAGGGCCAACAACGAGAACATTCCGGCGAGCAACCACGCGTTATGCAAACCGCTGGTGATGACGTCGGTGAGATGCGTGATCTCCGCTTGGGGCAACACAGCCCGAGTGATGGGGTTCAGCATCCGATCCATCGCTCGATCCGCACCGGGATCCATCCGGAGAATGGTCGCATTCAATATCGCACCGCAGCCGCTGACCCCCATGACCTGGCCCATGAAGCGTAGGAACATGGTTGACGAGGTCGCGGCTCCACGCTGGTGCCAGGGCACCGATGCCTGGATGGAGACGATAAACACGCTCATGCAAAAACCGAGGCCGATCCCCACGATGAACGAACCAAGCGCGGTGAACGCGGGGCCTGCCGCGGGCGGTGTTACGATCAGGATCGCGCAGCCCGCGACCAGAGCGATCGCGCCGAGCACCGCGACGAGGCGATAGCTTGTGCGGACCATGATGCGCCCACCAATGATGCTCGCCAGAGCCCAGCTAACGGACATCGCGCCCAGTACCACGCCCCCGGTCAATGCGCTCAGACCCATCGCGCCTTGCACATAGGCGGGCAGGAAGGCCGAAATGCCGGTCATCATGGCGCCCGCGGCACAGCTGCCCAGAGAGCCGACGACGACGACGCGATTGTGACGCCAAAGTTCCAGTGGAAGCATTGGCTCGGGTGTTGACCGCTCGTGAAGGAAGAGCAGGCAGGCTGATATCAGGCTGATCGTGAGGATGCCCCAGAACTGGAGCGACGTCAGATGGCCGCTCTGCACGAGTGCGAGGATCAGGCTTCCCAGAGCCAGCAGCATTAACAGGGCGCCGGGCCAGTCGATCGAGCGCCGACGTGGTTCGGCGGTTTCGCGCAAGAAGAAACCAACCATCGCCACCGAGATCGCGCCGATCGGAACGCTTACCCAGAACACCGACGACCAGGACACATGGGCGATCAGGAAGGCACCCAGTGAAGGGCCAGCGACAGCGGACACGCCGAATACGCTGGAGATCAGGCCTTGGACATGGGCACGTTCCGCGGGTGTGTAGATGTCGCCCAAAATCGTCGCCGCGATAGGCTGAACCGCACCGGCGCCGAGGCCCTGAATCGCCCGGAAGCAAATCAATGGGATCATTCCCCAGGCGAAGCCACATAGCGTCGAGCCGGTCAGGAAAAGCCCAACGCCGATGAAGAACACTTTTTTGCGGCCGAACATGTCGGCGAGACGTCCATAAATCGGGATGCTGACTGCCTGACTTAGCAGGAAGATGGTGAATACCCAGCTGAACAGATCAAACCCACCAAGCTCGCTGACGATGGACGGCATGGCGGTAGCGATAATCGTGCTTTCGATCGCGGAGACAAACGTCGCCATCAGGCAGGCCGCGAGAACCAGCGATCGCCCGCGGACCGCGGCGCGATCAGGCACATTGATATCAGGTCGTTGGACGGTTTCCGAAGCGTTATCAGGCATGCAAAGGGTCCAGGGCGCGGGCGTGTTCTGTCATCGCGAAAGGCGCGTGACAACCGGGCCTCTTGCCGGGCGGCGCGCTTGACGCTCCGCGGCGGTCCTGCGACCGTGGATTGACCAGCCTTATCAAGGCTGCCCCAACGAGGCGGCCACACCAAAGGTAGAAGGAACGACCATGAAATTCGGCATTTTTTATGAGCACCAGTTGCCGCGACCGTGGACCGAGAACAGCGAATACCAACTGTTCCAGAATTCGCTTGCTCAGGTCGAACTCGCGGACAAACTGGGCTACGATTACATGTGGGAAGTGGAGCATCACTTTCTCGAGGAATATTCGCACTCCTCCGCGCCCGAGGTTTTCCTTGCCGCGGCCAGCCAACGCACGAAACGCATCCGGCTCGGTCACGGGATCGTGCAGATCACGACCAACCAACCGCATCGTGTGGCGGAGCGCGTCTCGACCCTCGATCAGATCTCGGGCGGCCGGGTGGAACTGGGCATGGGCGAGGGGGCCGGGCCCGCGGAGTTGCATCCGTTCGGTATTCGCGTGCGCGACAAGCGCGATCGTTGGGAAGAGGCGGTCAAGGCGATCATGCCGATGTTTACCAGGGAGAGTTGGGAGTTTCACGGCCAATACTACGACTTTCCGGCAAGGAACGTGATCCCGAAGCCGTTTCAAAAGCCACATCCGCCGCTGTGGGTCGCGTGCTCCAACATCCGCACGATCGGCGAGGCGGGGCAATGGGGCATGGGCGCGCTTGGCTTTAGTTTCGTTTCGCCAGAGGCAGCGCGAGCCTGGGTACATAAATACTATAACATGCTTTTGGATCAGCCGAAGCGGCTGAGCGACTATCAGGTCAATCCGAATGTCGCCATCGTGAACGGCTTCATGTGCGCGCCGACGGATGAGGAGGCTCTGGAAAAGGCGGCGGGATGGACGTTCTTCATTTTCGCGCTGTCATATTATGGCCGGAAAGGAATCGATGCTCCCGGAAAGGGTGATCTGTGGCGCGAGTATCAGGATTGGCGCAATTCCGAAAAGGCGCAACTGGCACTGCGCAATGGGCTGATTGGTTCGCCGGAGACCATTCGCAGGCGACTGCGTATGTTCGAAGATGCCCATGTCGATCAGGTAATCCTACTCAATCAGGCCGGTAAAACATCGCACCAGGATATTTGCGAAAGCCTCGATCTGTTCGCGAAAGAGGTCATGCCGGAATTCCATGACCGCCAACCGGCGCAGGATCGGTGGAAACAAGACGTGTTGGATCGCAAGATCGTGCTGCCGGATCTCGACACCGAACAATACGATTTGTACTCGCATCAAAATGAGGATATCGTGCGTCTGACGCCGGAGCAACTGCGTCAGCGCATGGCGGATAAAGATAAGTTGGCGGCCGCCGGCGAATAATCGACACAGGAGACGTTCGATGCGACAAATGGTGATGGTTGGGTTTCTGCAGGCGCAGAACTGCACGAATCTTGTGAGTTCATGGCGGCATCCGGGGTCGCGCACGGACACATGGAGCCCAGAATACTACGCCGATCTCGGTCGCGTGCTGGAGGAAGGCAAGTTCCAGGTCGCGTTCTTCGACGACCGCCTCGCGATGCCCGACCGTTATGGCAACGACCATAAGCACACGGTTGAGAACGGCATTCGTTGCGTGAAGATGGATCCAATCGTCGTGCTCATGGTCATGGCCGCCGCGACGAAGCGTCTTGGCCTGGGGGCGACGCGCACCACCACCTACTACGAACCGTTCGATGTCGCTCGGGCCTTCGCCACCATCGACCTGATGACGCATGGGCGAGCGGCCTGGAATGTCGTGACATCGATGAACGACGGTGAGGCCTTGAACATGGGCAAGGAGCTGCACCCGGAGCACGATGGCCGCTACGACCAGGCCGAGGAGTTCATGGAAATCGTCATGGGACATTGGACGTCCTGGGATGACGACGCGATCGTGCAGGACAAGACAACCGGGTTGTTCGCGCATGGCGACAAGGTCCGCCGACTCGATTACCGGGGAAAATACTTCAACTCTCGTGGTCCATTTACCGTGCCTCGGTCGGAGCAAGGCCATCCCGTGGTCATCCAGGCCGGCCAAAGTGCCCGGGGAAAGAAATTCGCCGCGAAGTGGGGTGAGCTGCTGTTCGTTGGCAGCCCGCCAACGCTGGATATCGGCCGCCAGAATTACAAGCAGATCAAGGAGGCTGTCGCGGCGAACGGCCGCGATCCGAACCACGTGATCATCGCGCCGTCCGCTTACATCATATGCGGTGAAGTCAAGGATGGAAGCGGAAGACAAGATGGCGCTGACGGAAAAGCTCACGCCCGACATCGACGCGTTGTCGCTGCTGTCGGAGGCGATGAACTTCGACTTCGCGTCAAAGGGAATGGACGAGCCATTCACGGATGAGGAACTGGACAATATCTCCGGCACCCAATCGATGCGCGACCGGGTCGTCGCGGCATCCGGCATCAAAAATCCGACGACGCGCGACTTCATCAAATTCAGCCGCCGGGCCAGGCCAAACAAACCATTCATCGGTGGTCCGAAGGAGGTCGCCGACGGACTGGAGGAATGGTTTTCCACCGGTGTGTGCGATGGGTTCGTGGTGGCCGCGACGCATTCGCCCGGGACCTACATCGAGTTCGTAAAGTACGTCGTGCCGGAACTGCAACGGCGTGGCCTCTATCACAAGGATTACAAAGGCGCGACGCTGCGCGAGAATCTTGGCCTGCCGATTCCGCGGGTCGGTATTTGAACGGAGAGAAGCCATGATATACGAGATGCGGACTTACACGTTCCATCAGGGTAAGCTTCCCGCCTATCTTGACCTGGCTCGCAACGTCGGTCGGCCGGTTCGAGGGCAAAACTACGGCACCAACCATGGCTATTGGACGTCGGAGTTCGGTTCACTGAATCAGATCTGGCATCTTTGGAGCTATCAAAGCCTGGATGAACGCAAGCGCCTACAGGGTGAGTTAGGAAAGAATGAGCGTTGGACGAAGGAATACGTGACCAACGTGCGACCATTGATCGCGCGCCAGGACATTCGGTTCCTGAACCCGGTCAATGGTGTTAATGCGCCGGCGACGGAAGGCGGCTTCTACGAACTCCGCATGTACCGCACGAACCCAGGACGCGCCGCCGGCTGGGCCGCGGCTTTCCGTGACATCATGCCGGTACGGGAGAAATATTCGCGCAACATCGGGATCTGGACCGGCGAGGCGCCACAGCCGAATGAAGTCTGGCACATGTGGAACTATCAGGACACGAAAGAGCGGACCGCGGCTCGGACAGCCTTGTTCAAGGATCCGGAGTGGCTGGCGTTCCTGGAACGTAATTCCGGCTCGATTGTTGAGATGAACAACATGATGCTCTTGCCAACCGACTACTCAGGACTGAAGTAGGCGTGCCATGAAACTCGGCCTGTCAATCGGCTATTCCAAAGCGCATCTCGATATCCCGGTGAAGCTGGTGCAACGGGCCGAGGAACTTGGCTACAATTCGGTCTGGAGCGCGGAGGCATACGGCTCCGATGCCGTAACTCCTCTGGCGTTTCTCGCCGCGCTGACGAAACGGATCCGCCTCGGCACCGGGATCATGCAACTCGCGGCGCGCACACCCGCCAACGCCGCGATGTGTGCCGGCACGGTCGATGCCCTCGCCGGCGGTGGCCGCTTCATCGCGGGTCTCGGCGTTTCGGGTCCACAGATCGTGGAAGGATGGTATGGCGAGCCGTGGGGTCGGCCCTATTACCGGATCCGGGATTATGTCGCGATCATGCGGAAAATATTTGCCCGTGAAGAACCGGTCACGCACGATGGCCGGGAGATCAGCCTACCCTACAAGGGCGAAGGAGCGATGGGGGTAGGCAAGCCTCTTAAATCGATCTTGCACATGAACCCACACATTCCGATCTATCTCGCGACGGGTAACGAATCGACTGTGAAACTGACCGCCGAGATCGCCGACGGTTGGGTGCCGATGGGCTTTTTCCCGGGCTCGATGGATTTCTATCGTCCTTGGCTGGACGAAGGGTTCCGGCGCGCCGGCAACGGCAAAAGCCTGAAAGATCTGGAAATCCAGGCATCCGTACATGTCGAGGTTAATGACGACGTGAAGGGTGCGTTGGCCAAACTCAAACCCGAGGTCGCGCTTTACGTTGGCGGCATGGGCCACCGCGACAAAAATTTTCACAAGGACATTATGGTTCGTTATGGGTTCGGTGACGCCGCGAACCGGATACAGGAACTCTATCTCGCGCATCGCAAGGAAGAGGCAACCGCCGCTGTTCCCGACGAATGGGTGGATTTGAAGTCGCTGGTTGGTCCGCCAGCCCGAATCAGGGAGCGATTTCGTGCCTGGGAGGATAGTGGCGCGAGCGGTGTGACGGTCCGCTCACGCCAACCAGAGGCGATCGAGGTGATGGCCGAGGCGGCTCGCCTGAACTGAACAGGGAGATGGACGATGCGATACAAAGATAAGGTCGCGCTGGTGACGGCGGCCGCCAACGGCATTGGCCGCGCCACATGCGGCATTATCGCGCGGGAAGGTGGCATCGTTGTCGCGGTCGATAACCATCAGGAACGGCTCGACGCCGCGGTTGAGGCGATGAACAAGGCCGGAGGGCGGGCGCACGGTAGGCTGTGTGATGCCCTCGATCCGGCGCAGGTCGATGCGGTGGTCGCCGGCGTGGCGAAAGAATTTGGCCGGATCGACGTCTTGGTCAATGCGGTTGGCGGGAGTACGATCATTGCGCGACCGGCGGCGAAGGTTGACGAGCTTTCCTTCGACGAGTGGCAGCGGTTGATCAAATTCAACCTGGATGGAACGTTCCTGTTTCTGCACGCTGTCGTGCCGGTGATGAAGGCACAGCGATGCGGCAAAATCGTCAATCTGGCTTCGATCGCCGGGCGGGGCCTGAGCGCGTCATCCTCTGTCGCCTACTGCGCGGCCAAAGGCGGGATCATCGCTCTGACCCGCAAGCTCTCCCTCGAACTGGGCGAATTCAACATCAATGTGAATGCGATCGCGCCCAGCCTCACTTTGACCGAGCGCATTCGTCCACACTGGAACCAGCGGTCGCCTGAGGCGCAGTCCGCCGAAATCGAGCGTACGCCATTAAAGCGGGTGGCTGAGGCGACCGATCAGGCGAAGGTCATTTGCTTTCTGGCGTCCAGCGATGCCGATTTTGTCACCGGCCTGACGATCGACGTAACCGGCGGTCTGTGACCGATGTTAACCGTTTCATTATCTTTCGGCGATAAGGCGGGTCACGAACCGAAAGGGCGTGAGCGCTCCGATGCCGCCACCGATCGACGACGTCAAGAATTGGATGAACATGTTTCGTTGGATCGTGAAATTGATCCGCGATGAATATGAGGTGGATGAGTCGATCCTGACGCGCACCGCGGCGTTGGAGACGGATTGTGGCCTGATGATCGAGCAGCTCGAGGCCATCATCGGCGTGGTCGGAGAGAGCTTCAGTCTCAGATTTCCAGCCGAAACATTGAATGAAGTGCTGAAATTGGAGGAGCTTTGTATGCTTGCCAGTTGGATGAAGGGACTTTACAAGCGGCCGCCGTTTATCTCCGATGGGTTTGAAGCGGCGTGCCGCGTTCTGAACCCGGAGTGCTCATAAATTCTGGGCGCCCGTTTGCCCGTCAGTCGTCGGCCCACAAGCCAGTAAGGCTTCAGGCAAGAATGGTAAATCCTCGTCGTTATTCGGGTCAGAGCGATTGTTCGCTTGCCCGTAGATCGTCAGCCGTCGAATTTAGGCAATTTCTGAGCCAGTTCCGCGAATGCGTCCTCATCGGTGCGATCATAACGCAGAGGCGTGACGACGATCCTCCCAGCGCGCATCGCACTATAATCAGTTCCCGGGCTTTGCCGACGGTCGCTTCGATGGAAGTTAAGCCAGTGATAGGCCAGGCCACGCGGGTCGATCCGCGTATCCACATGCATTCCGCCGATCACGCCCTCGCCCTGCTTCGCCAGTGCGATTGGCCCCGCCTGATCGGCTGAAATCGGTGGAAAATTCACGTTCAGGCATGCGCCTTTGGCCCAGCCGATCTCGACCAACCGCTGGATCGTTTTAGCACCGAGGGAGCGCGCGGTGTCCCATGGGACGTTCCGGCGGTCCGTGAATGCCTGGCTTAACGCGATCGCCGGGACACCCAACATCATCGCGGTCATGGCCCCGCCAACGGTGCCTGAAAACACGGTCTCGATGCCGAGGTTCACACCACGGTTCACGCCAGAGAGCATGAGTTGCGGTGGCGCGTCCTTCATAAGGTGACAAATACCCATTGCCGCGCAGTCACCTGGCGTACCTGTCACGCCGAACCGGCGGTTGCCGCGCTCGGACACCCGGATCGCGTGATGTAGGCTGATCGCGTGAGACTGGCCGCTCTGATCGTGCTCCGGCGCCACGACCCAGACTTCCTTGGCGATCTGAGCCGCGATCTCCTCGAGCACAGCCATGCCGGGAGCGTCGATACCATCGTCATTGGTCAGGATTACGCGTTCCAACACGGGAAGGGTCTCCGGCGAGGTGAGAGAAATGCTGTTTGCCCGGTGCCGTCCGCCGCGTCCAGGGGCGTGCGAAGGTTGCGCGAACCGTGGCATCAGCCCAGCATCGGGCCCAAAGCAGGGAGTGAATGGCGATGCTCATCATCGACGCGCAAGTGCATATCTGGGGCAGCGGGAAACCTAGCGCCCATCACCGGCAGACTTCCGTATTCACCGCGGAGGAACTGATCAAGGAGATGGACGCGGCGGGCGTGGACGGAGCTGGTACTGCATCCGCCGAGTTGGGACCCTGGCTCGAACGAAATGGCGATCCAGGCTGCCAGGCAATATCCCAACAAATTTTGCAGCCTCGGCTGGTTTCCTCTCGACGATCCGTCTCAGCGCAAGCGGATCGAGACCTGGAAACAGCAGCCCGGCATGCTGGGATTACGCTGGTCCCTTACGCGAGCGGGACAGGAGACCTGGCATGAAGACGGGACAATGGACTGGTTATGGCCGGCCGCGGAGAAAGCCGGCACGCCTGTCGCGACAATGGCCTGGCGGTTCTTGCCCCTGTTCGGCCAGATCGCGGAGCGGCATCCCAAACTGAAGCTTATAATCGACCATCTGGGTGTGATCCGATCGGCGAAGGACGAGGCGGCGTTCGCGGATTTGGCATCGTTGGTGGCGTTGGCGAAATATCCGAATATCGCGGTCAAGGCGACTGGGGCGCCCAGCCACTCCTCCGCCGCTTACCCGTTCAAGAACATCCACGACGGTCTGCACCGGATCTATGATGCGTTCGGGCCCGACCAATTCTTCTGGGGAACAGACATCACGCGCATGCCGTGCAGCTATCGACAATGCGTAACGATGTTCACCGAGGAGCTGTCGTGGCTGAAAGGCCGCGATCTTGAGGTTGTCATGGGCCAGGGAGTGATCGAATGGTTGGGCTGGAAACGCTCTGCATAGTTGTCGCACCCGAGATCGTGCACGCCGCGCCGAGATGATGGCGCGGCGTGGTGCAATCCCAGGGGCGTCATTGCCGACTGGTTACCTGCCGTGGAACACTGGCTTGCGCTTCTCGGCGAAGGCCCTGACGGCTTCACGATGATCGTCCGTTTGTGAGCAGCGGGCCTGATTGAACGCTTCCATGTCGAGGACCGTTTGAAAATCACCTGTCTCGGCGGCATGCAGATTGCGTTTTGCGTATCCAACAGCGATTTGCGGCAGGTCCGCGATACGGCGGGCAATCGTCATCGTGGTGGCCAAGAGGTCGGAGTCGTCTGCGACCCGGTTCACCATGCCATTGGCCAGCGCCTCTTCCGCGGTGATCATATCGCCCAGTAGATAAAGTTCGCGTGCTTTCGCCGTGCCGACCAATCGCGTCAGCGTCCAGGTTCCCCCCCAGTCGCCAGACAGGCCGATCTTCAGAAACCCGGTTCCGAAGCGTGCTGACTTGCCGGCGATACGGAGATCACAGGCTAGTGCCATACTCAGCCCGGCCCCGACCGCGACTCCGTTCACCATGGCGATGACAGTCTTCGGCAGCGTCCGCATCAGCTTCGGGATCCGATTGGAAAACTGGATGCCAGCGGCGCGAGGCTCGAAACCCGCCGCCGCGCGTTCGCCCATCGACTTCACGTCGCCACCCGCGCAAAAGGCTCGCCCGGCGCCGGTGAGCACGATGCAGCCCACGTTGGTGTCGTGGCCAAGTCGTTCCAGGGCCTCCAGCAGACCAGTACGCATGTCCATGGACAGAGCGTTCAGTCGTTCGGGCCGATTCAGGGTCAGGGTGGCGATGCCATCTTCGACAGTTTCGATCAGGTCGGGCACGGAGTCCTCCAACAAGGTGAGTTTCGAGACCTTGGCGTTGGTGGGGTTTGGCTGCAACACTGGCGCGGCGCGACGCTGAGTTGAGGAGGACGGCAATGACTCTGGTGTTGGACAGGGGACTGCGGATCGGCATTCAGACGATCCATCGGCGCACTGAGCCCGCGACCGGATCATGGCTGCCAACGATCGACGAGTTGGTCACGCTCGTGGAACTGGTTGATCGTTGCGAGTTCGACTCATTATGGGCGGGCGATCACATCTCATTTCCGGTACCGATTTTCGATCCCTTGCTGCAGCTCGCTCAGGCGGCGGTGGTCAGCCGGCGGTTGACGTTGGGAACCTCCGTCTTGTTGCTACCGCTTCGGCACCCAACTCCCGTGGCGAAACAGATTACCACTCTGGATCATCTTACTGAAGGAAGACTGATCCTCGGCGTAGGTGTGGGTGGTGAATTTCCACTCGAGTACGCAGCCTGCGACGTGCCGCACAATGAGCGGGGTGCTCGTCTGGCGGAAGGCGTTCAAGTGTTGCGGAAGTTTTTCAGCGGCGAGCCCGTTAGCCATCATGGGCGGTTTTATGGACCGTTCGAAAACGTTCCGATGCATCCGCCGCCCCGTCAATCTGGCGGACCGCCCATTTGGTTCGCCGGTCGGAAGGAGCCGGCCCTGCGGCGTGTTGGGCGGCTGGGAAACGGCTATCTGGCATACGTCGTCACGCCAGATATGTATCGCGCGGCGCTACGGACAATCGCGGCGGCCATGGACGAGGCCGGGCGAAGTCTTGCATCTTTCGGAACAGGCCATTTGCTGTTCACACGGCTCGATAGCACGTACGAGACCGCTCTTGATCGCGCGACAGAAACATTAAGTGTTCGCTACGCAATGGACTTCCGCAAGGCGGCGGCGAGGTATTGTGCGTTGGGGACGCCGGAGCAGGTAGTGGATCGCATCCGTGAATTTCATGCCGCCGGCGTGCGACACGTCGTGCTGGACCTGCTGGGGCCCTATGAGCAGAAGCGGCAGCAGATAGAATGGTTCGCGCGAGACGCACTCCCGTTGCTGCGAGACCTGAGACCAGGCTAGGCTGCGGTAACAGAACCCGAAGTGGGAGGAACCGATGAAGCTGGCGTTTTTCGACGATTTCAAACTAGGTGTGGTCAAAGGGGAAACGATCGTCGACGTGTCGGCAGTCGTGCACGATATCCCGCATACCGGTCCAGGTGACCTGATAAGCGGCCTTATTGCTCGATTTGATGGTTATCGCGGCAAGCTGGAAGCAGCATCGACGGGGCCGGGTGTCGCCGTTTCGGGTGTCCGCATTCGGCCGCCGCTGCCGAAACCGGGCAACATCGTCTGCATGGCCGTGAATTACATGGAAAACGGCACGTTGGCGAAGCCGGCCCCAATCAACGCGTTTCATAAAGCGCCGACCGCGATCATCGGCCCCAACGACACCATGGTACTGCCAGACGTGCCCGCCACGATCTTCGAGGGCGAAGCGGAAATGGCCGTGGTGATCGGGAAGCGAGCCGCCAATGTCCCGGCCTCCCAGGCGATGGATCATATCTTCGGATATATCAACTTCATTGACGGTTCCGCTCGTGGGTTGCCACCGCCCGGAAACGTGTTTTTTCAGATGAAGTCGCGTGACACATTCGCACCCATTGGTCCGTATTTGGTCACCAAAGATGAAATCGCCGATCCGCAGAAGTTGCCAATCAAGCTATGGGTAAACGGTGAGGTGAAGCAAGACTTCAATACGGACGACATGGCTCACAATATTGCCCGGTGCATTGAATGGGTAAGCTCGATCCATACGCTGGAGCCGGGAGACATCCTGGCGACCGGCACGAACCATCGAGGCCTATCAAGTTTCATGGACGGTGATGTCGTTGAACTGGAGACTCAAGGGCTCGGCAAGCTTCGCTTCAATATCAAAGATGAACTGAAACGAACCTGGCTGCGGGAAACACGTCTCGACCGCCAGCAGAAGGGCCTTGAAGGCCCGACACCCCAGGTTTCCGGGAAATACGCAAAGAACGGTTGACAGCGGCTTCTCATGGTGCGCGCGGTCGTACATAATTTGTACGACCGTGCGGCGCTCCCTTGGGCCTTGTCGGGTCCGGGGCGGCTTACTCACCTTATGTCACAGTAAACGGGGTGGGATAGACGGTGGGGCAACTTCCATCGGTACCTTCCGCCCAACCATACCACGAACCGGCCATTGTCGGAGTCGGAACTGTACTGACCCCACAGGTCTGAATTCACGTGGACGCCAGCCATCCATGACGTTGGCGGAACGGTCTGAGATGTCGAGAAGCCGAATTGGAGTGCCGCGGTCGCCGGATTTACGTGAGCATTGACACCGATCGCACCAGTTCCATCGACAAAACTTCCAGCCGGAACCAGAGCCCAGGTAATGCTCGTGACAAGGCCGACCGCCTGTGCGGTGAGAGCCGTGCTGACAGCCGACGGAGGACCTGAACCCGCGCTCGTTGTGGCGGTTACCTGGAAGTCGTACGATGACGCGGAGACCAGGCTGCTTACAGTCACCGTCGTCGCGGCCAAATCGCTGGCAGCATTGCTCCAGGTGGATTGGCCTGTCAGCCGGTATTGCACGCCATAGACCAGTCCTGAACCTCCAACAGCCGGGGCAGTCCACGAGCATGTAATGCTGCTTGTCGTTACGTTGGTGAACGTAACGGCAGTCGGCGCTCCTGGAAGAATGCTCGCCGCGGAAGTTGATACGGTTAATACAGACGAGCCTGGGCCAGTTCCGATGTTGTTCGAGGCATTGATGGCAAAGTCATAGCTCGTCGATGCCAGGAGCCCGCTGGCCACAAAAGTTTGAGAGCCGCCGGTCTGACCGGCCGCGAGCCATGGTGTTGTTCCGGTGATTTGGTACTGGACCGAGTAAACGGAGGCGGCGCCACCCGATGTGGCCGCGGTCCAGGTTAGCGCGATACTGCTCGAGCTGATCGACGAGGCAGTCAAATCAGATGGCTGTCCAGGAGCAGTGGTGGCCGAACTCCCGGCGCTTATCGAGGCGAATGTCATGGTACCAGCAGAATATGTAGCACAAAAAATCGAGGCGCACTGCCATGGCGAGAGCTCGCCCAATCCATTCGAAGCAATAATATCAGAAGAAAGTACGACAGTCGCTGAGCTGGCATTGATCAATTGACAGGAGAAACCAGATCCTCCGGATGCGGCCGGGCCGCTAATTGAAATCGGACTGCTGCAGACGACAATTGCGTTGTTGTGAATGGTTTCGTCGAGTACAGTGTCTGTATCGAGCTCTATTACCGGATGTTTCCAGGAGGCTAATTTCCCAGATACCCATGGCCAAAGCGCACTCAAGGTTTGTCGGACCATGATATTGCTGGTCTGTCCGGTCCAGAAAGTATCGCCATCGGATGCCGCCGCGGCGGTCGGAAGTAGATCTATTGTCAGACCGTCAATTAGATTTCCGTACGTGATAGTATGGTCTTCGCCGTTTTGACTCATGCCGACCAGGTCATCCGTCCCAATAGTCGTGACAGGAGAAAGGGACGTCAAACTATAGGATCCACCGCCAACCCCCGTGGAGGCCGAAATCACGCCACCCGCATCGATCGTGATATTTGGCCCCGCGGTAAACAGATCCCGAATTTGATCGACACCGATCAAATATGAGGTTCCCGTATTGGTGACGATAACCTGATCATCTGGAGACAGACTTGTTTGGAGCGGGAGGGAACTCAGATCGAAGTTGCTCGAAGTCAGCGTCCCGCTGTTCAACGAAAGGCCATCACCGATCGCGATCGTATCCGGTCCGCCGGGACCAATACTGATACGACCCAAAAGCGACGGCGACGCAACAATAATCGCGGGCTGCGTCTGGGCCAATAGAACTCCCACTGAAACCGAGTGCGCGGAACCGCCTTGGCTAATCGGTATCAGATCCGATGCGGATACCGATTCTGTCGAGGGGAGCTGGAAAATTGTGGGCATAGGACCTCGGAAAAGAGAATCGGACTGAAAACGTTGGCCTCAGGCTGAAACAAGCTGACCGCTGCAAACAGAAATCCATTGAGTGCCATCGTTGAAGACTTCCACACCCGTGCCGGTGCCTACGGGCTCGGCCGGCTTTCTTCCGTTGGTCGTGAACGCTTTCGCGCCGGCTCCCGGAGATGCAGGCAGCCCTGCTACCGTATAAGATGGCAGTACAGGCGGGCCGGCGAAATGTGGAGAAACCGAATTGGTTTTGAATATCTCGCGCCAAAGCGACGAGCCGTCCGAGATGATGTGATATCGGTCGTACTGCCGCAGGACGATTGGCGCCAGGTCGATGGTGTCTCCGCTCGCTGGCAAAATTGAGGCGGTACCCGATCCTATCACCGAGAAAGTGAATCCGGTACCGGCCATCACGGTTGCGGCCGCTGGAAGGGTGATAATGGAAAGGCCCGCTCCGACCAGAAAGACAATGCTACCGGAGGAGGTTGCCGACAGCGTGGCGCTCGCGCCAAACACTATGCCAAATGACACCGAGAGGCCTCTCCCGATCGCACATGCCGTGGCACCATATTTCGCGATGATCGCGCCGATGCTACTTGAATAGGCGAGGCTTACAGAGTTGGTTGGCTCGAAAGCGACGGTCTGTCCGGCCACGAGACGTATCGCGGCCGCTCCGGTGGTGGTTGGAGAGAACGCGAGCGAGAGGATTCCAGACAGAGAACCACCTCCCAGCGGAATGAAGCCAGACAATTGGGTGTCCACATATTGTTTATTGGTAACGTGCGCGGGTATCGCGGGAGATACCGTCAGCGAAATCGGGCCGGTTACCGTTCCTCCGGCGACCGGAAGGGCCGTGGCCAGCCCGTTATCGACGTAATACTTCGTTGCTGCCTGAGAGGAGGTCGTAGGATCTCCGCTGAGCAAAATTGGTCCGGTCAAAGTGCCGCCAGACTTCGGCAGCGCTGTTAAAACCTGAGTGTCGACATAGGTCTTCGTTGTCGCGTGGAAGGAGTTGGTTGGCGCACTGGCCAGGGTTAACAGGCCGATCATTGTGTCGCCCGATCGCGCGATCTTTGTATCTGCGTACTGCTTTGTCGTTGACTGGAGTGCGCTGGTGGGGTCGGCGACCAAGGTTAGCGGTCCACTGAGAATGCCGCCACTCAAAGGCAGTGACGTGGAAATTTGACAATCTACGTAAGCTTTGGTGGCGGCCTGCAGTGCGGAAGCCGGCGCCGCCGAAAGGCCCAACGGCCCGGTCATCGTATCGCCGCTCCTGAACAGCCGTGTATCGGTATACGATTTGGTTGCGGGATTCAGTGGAGCGGTTGGATCGCCGGCCAACACGATTGGGCCCGTTAATGTAAATCCAAGACGCAGTTGAGATGCATTGGTATCCACATAATTTTTGGTTGCGACCTGGAGCAATGTGGTTGGGTCGCTTGCCAGCATGAGCGGCCCGGTCATGGTGTCCCCTCCCCGACTTATTTTAAGGTCCGTGTATTGCTTTGTCGTCGCCTGCAGGGGAGCAGACGGATCGGATGCCAAAGCCAGAGGGCCCAACATGGTTCCGCCGGTCTTGGTTATAACCGAGGAAGCAAGATCGGCCAGTCGCAATGCCAGCGTGTTGCCGGTCGGCGTTATCAATAAGTGTGACCCATCAACTGTGGACAGTGTCGACAGGCCTTGAAAAAAGACCGAGTAGCTTACGGCGACATTACTGCCGGCCTGAGCAAGTGCAACGAGATCCGCGGCCGCGGGCACAAGACCCCCGGGCGATAGCGCAACGGAATACGGGGAAGCAAGGGCGGAGAGAGTTCCCGAGGCCATGCTCAAATAGCTACCAATGGCAATCGTTTCCGGCGCACCCAACCCCGTCGAGGCGCGTCCGACGATTGTACCTCCCGGGATATTGAGCTGAGTTTGAAGACCCGCCAATATCTGCGCTCTCGTTATCTTGCGAGTTATAAGATTTTGACTGACTGGCAATTCGTCGCTATCGGATGCCGCCGTCGCTGGCGCTAGCTCATCTATGGTAGGCATTACTATAAGATCTCTCTAATTCCATCGGGGATATCGCCAACTGAGACTTTGGAGGCCTTCGTTCGAACGGCCACATGCGCTTACGAATGGATCGGTTTGCGATGCTACTTCGCTTGAGGCCTCATAACTCAAAATACGGTCGTTCATAGCGACTGCGATTAAGATGCCACGCAACTCGCCGCAACGATTACAGATGCACCGTCCGATTGAAAGTTCATCAGACTGACCTCATTACCATTTTATCTGCCCCTGAGGCGAAGGAGTCTCGCCCTTATCTGGCCGGGACCGAGCGCCAACTACGCGTCTTGTCTCTGGGAAGGGTCTGGATCGAAATCGCGATGTGGCTGATCAACCGCGCCCGTGCCCACCGGATCTGGTGCTCTGGACTCTCCACGGGATCCAGAGAAAGACCAATAAATCTAGCTACTCGCTATCGGATTGCCGTTTTGATCTGTTAGTGGATCTTGAGTGGTCAATTCTATGGCGTTAACAGGAATTGATAAGGTAGACAATGCGATAACCGGGAGCAACATGGTTCTCTGAAGCGTTCTACCGCTTGCAAGAGCCGCTATTACCGTCACATTGTACGTTATGCCAGGCTGTCCGCTCGACAACCAGATCACGATTTTATAACCATCCGCCGCGACGTTATCCAAGGATAGGTCTCCGGGTTGGTTTGGACTGATATCGACATCGACACTGTTGATCGTGTCGCCCTCGTTTCCTACGAGTGCGGGTTCGATATTTAGCTGGTAATCAAGAATATCGCCGGGATCCTTGGAAGGCCAACTCAACAACGAGGGTGCCGTTGCTACGGATCCCCGCGGTACCGGAACAAAGCTATCTATCGTAATCGTTCTTGTTTTACTTGGTTTCCAAACATGAGGAACGAGCGTCGCCATTAAAATCTTCCTTATGGAGCGGAAAGCGGACCTGATCTGGCGATGATCGCACTGATCCGGCAAACGCCTGCCTTGTCTGCCGGACCCAGACCCCGTTCCTGGCCCCCAATGCATTGTTTAAGAGCACCGCGAACGGTGAACGCAGATAGAGATCGTACTGGAAGTGAGCGAACAACATCGTTGATGGGCCGGGGAGAAGCTGAGGGTCGTGGCGGATGGGCGTGGCCTGGTGCTTGCGTCGTGGTGGACTCGCCAGAACACAAAGTGGCTTGTTGTGGAATCGGCACCCTGGATGTGGCGGGATATCTCTTAAAAGATGTCGGTTCAAGTGACAGGCGGGTGGTATTGCGAGACGTTGGGGCGCAGTCCACATCACTTGCGGTTCCACCAGGTCAGCCGGCGTCAACTGACGGTCAAATGAAGATCATTCTCGTGCAGGCAATCACGGTTCACGTCGGACAGAATGTCGGTCATGGCGCATTCGGCCACCGCCCAGCTAAGACCATACGGGCTTGGGTGATACGTCGCGACGCTCGTTGATCACCACCTTACGATAATGAGACCATTGCCGCCTGTTGCGCCATTATATGGAGTTGCGCTATTTGCTCCTGTTCCAGCACCTGATGCTCCACCACCGGGGGTGGTGCCATTTACCCCTGTCGTGCCACTGTTCTGGCTACCCCCCATCGGCGCCCCACCTCCTAATCCGCCCTGGTTTTGCGCGCCACCCTGGCCTGCCGACCCTGAAAGATTGAGGTCGCCATTGATTCCAGTTCCCGACGGTGTCGATCCATACTGAGGATCCAGAACGGTTGCGAGATAATTCAAGCTGCCACCCGTTGCACTCACGAATTGACCAAAACTGGTTGTGCCACCTGGCCCAGCCGGGCTTCCGGTGGTGCTTCCAGGAGAACCTCCAGAGCCGATGGTAACGGGAATAATTTGTCCTGGCGTTACCCCTTGCACGAGTTTACGCGCGTAACCCCCGCCGGAACCTCCGCCGCTTGGTGTACCTGCAACTGACGCGAACGAACCCGATCCCCCTCCCCATAATTCGACCTCGATCTGAGATACGCCAGACGGCACTACAAAATTGCCCGTAGCAAGGAAGCTTTGTACACCCGATCCAAATCCGGGTCGGAGGTTAGGAAGCTTCCAATTTATAAAGGGTGCCGTCGGAAGCGTTACAATATTGTCTGATGTAACCTCGGTTTCCGCATAGGAGACCGTCACTACGTAAAGTCCTACCCACCCCTGATCAACGTCCGGAGTCAATTGTGTCCCCGCGGGCGATGATACACCGGCTTTCAATTGCAACTGCACCGACTGGCTGCGCAAGGTAGCCTGAGGGACTCCTGAATTCGCGGGACCGCTGTATGGTTGAGATGGGTTCGCAGCATTGTAGTAAGGCAACGCTGTCAGATCTTGATCGCTCTCCTGCAGACAGGATTGAATTAGATAGTTGATCGAATTCCCTAAATCTGTCGGCGCTTGCACGGTCAGGAACTGTGGAGCAAGACTTATTCCCATTTTTACAAGAGGTGTAGTCGGATCGGCGCCCATCGATCCATATGACATCGAATCGACGACGGAAAGTTGCGTCAGGCTGCCCGGACCTATCTGAACACCCATCGAAGTGGGGAGGGTTGGCGTGCAGGCGAGCCCATCCAATACTGTCTCCGCACCTAGCGCGGCTCTCATCAGAAAGCCAAGAGCGACCATGGCATTACGGTTAATTGACAGTAGATCAGTATCGAGAGGGATCGCGCCTGGATAGACAATGTTTCGATTCATGGGGTGATCTGACTTACTCTTAAAAGATAACGTTGGTCGGATCTGGGGTACTTGTTCATTATGAACGCGGCCCAACCAGAAATGGGCGCTTCGGAGGTCGGTTTATGATCGGTTCGCGACAGGCCGATGATCTCGTACCCATCAGGTATGTAGATGTAATTGACGGATGTCGTAATGACACGGGCAAGTCGCGGGCGCACCGTTTTACGGAGTTGGACGCGTCCACCTCGCTGACTGAACTCGACCCGCGGGGTGACTCGCGGGGCCGCAGCGTGGCCATTTCCCCGTTTCCGTGGAGTGCGCCCAACGCTATGCGGTGATGCATCTGCGTTTGTCTCTCTTTGCTTCCCCCATATTACAGAGTTCCAAGCCGACTTGAGCCTCTCGACGACCGGCTGATTTCGCCTGTCAGATATCTTTGAATCCAGTTTCGAAGGGACAGGGTATCAAGCCATAACTCGCCGGTTACCATCGATGATCGCGGAGCCGAGGCCGAACTAAGCTCACCATCAGTCGCTAACGATCCAGCGCCGAATGGCTCGGTAGAAGCTGATGAGACTCCGCCAGATATCAACTGGGTAACTGCCGGCCGCGTTGCCTGAGCCCCCAATCCGCTACTCCAATTTAACGCGGACCTACGAGTATTTGTCGCGTTTAAAGGTCGCCCTTCGCCGGGCGGCATTGCTTCGTGGTGACCCGGCCTGAATAACGCATTCTTGTTCGGCGATTTGGTGCGAAACGCGGAGAGACTCAAAACCGAGTGTGGGACCTGAGAGTGGAGCGAGGCGCTGTCACTGGGCTCGATCAGAAACGGAATAGCTTCGCTCAATTTGTAAGGAATTGCCAGTCCGGCCTGACGGCGTCCCTCACTTAATCCGTCTGGAGCATCATCTCTTAAGGGCCCGTCCGTTTGCTGCGTTTCGGTGCCATTCCGGCTCGGCTCCTGCTGACCTGATGAAGGCGCTGTACGTACACGATTGACCTTTCGACGGCGTGGCAATTGGCGCAGCGAGCCAGGTCCGGCACTTCTGCCAGAATCCATACGATAATGCGGTTGTGACGCTATTGGGCTCGGGCCGCTATCGACTGCACGGCGAGTGCCAGCGTCGGCCTGAACTGGTCTGTCGTCGCCGCTTTCCAGGAATCGAAATTCCTTCAAGGGATCTGAGGAAGCGCCGTTCCAGATAATCTGTATTGGAACAGGGCCACGACCCATTCGGCCCCCCGGAAACCTGCGAAATCGAGCTTCCATTCGCCATTCGTAAAGCTTATGTCGGGTTGAACCTCGCCAGGAATTGAAGCCGAGTTTGAGCGAATGAGCCGACGATCGCTGCAGCGCGGGTGGCCTCCACATTGTTTTCACGGTCCAATGGACATCCAAATAATGCTTCCCGCTGGAGAAGCTTGTGCCACGGCCGCGTAGATCTCAGAGTCACCGGCCCAGGACAAATTGGTTTTGCAACCGATGTACGCACTCGTTCCGCTACCAAAACTGCCGAGGTCTCCTCCCCAGCCATTGATCATCGCTATCCCGGCGGGGACCGGTCTATGCACCTTTATAAATACCTGGAAGGGCAAATTGAGGCTTCCCCACCCCCCCGAGGCGCAGTAAGCAGCGCACCCAGTCGGGAGGGAATCCAATGATCCATAACATCCCGTGTCACGCGGGTTTGCTGGCTCGAAGACGTCTGGATCGCGCCCCGTCAGTTGGTTCACGACGGAGATAACCGAGGCCCGTGTGCATCGATCTCTCAGCAATTCGAATAAGATCCTGTCGCGGAATGAGGTGTCTAACTCATTTAGCCACCGCGGAACTCGACGCCCAAAATAATCCCGCGCGATCAGATCAAGCCAAATGCCACCTGCGGTGCTCGTACCGGCTTTGGAGGCGTACGTAGCCCAGGAGGTCAAATAGGCCTACCCACCCAGCTGCCAGAGAGGCCAGTATCGAATCCAATACCGGCGTGCTTTCACCGAACCAACGACAGGGCAAGGCGGCTTTGATTCGCTGCTGGATATCTTGTTGATCGTAGTCCATTCTATGCGAAACTCACGCTTTGGGGGATGAATGACGCTGTCGGCGGGGCTACCAAATCGGCCGGCTGACCGTTTAAGGTGACGTTAGATATATTTATAATCCCCGCTTCTGTCTGGTATGCTATTTGGCTAATGCGAGTTACCGACAGGGTCGCCCCGATCGGGAGGCCGCTAATATAACCCTCGATCGCCGCCTGAACAGTCCTTTGTGTGTTGGTCACCGAAACTTCGGCCGGAAGGATGACAGACAAGCCAACCTGAACCTGGATTATCTCGGGAGGTTGTATCGAAAAGGTGGTTCCTACAGGCCTTACCCCATCAATGGCAAGCGACAATGAATTGAGCAGCGGCCCGGCCAGCGTGCCAGACCCATCATCGACTACGATCAGCATATTCCCTATCCTGACATTGCCGGCAGCATCTACGTTTTCGAGGATGACATAGCTGAGATCAGAACCTACCAGTGAAATTGCGTACCCAATTGCGCTGATTGTCGCTCGTGACCGCGACGCGAAGAAGTTCGTGAAGCGATTTCTGAATGCCTCGTCAGTTTCTGGGTCTTGTCCTCCGGCCGTTGCCAAGGCGTTGTTTACAACGTCAATTCCGGGCGCCGACGGATGCCAGAATTGTAATGGTGTTCGCCAGGACATTTCCGGACTGCCCAGCGACCACAGCCGAAATCGGTAGATCGATCGATTGAACACCTGCGGCCAACGCATAGGTATTTAGGGCAGGTTGCCACGCGGGATTGGACGGATCCCCAGTGACCGAGAAGCTGACCAGGCCATCCTGAGTCTTGACAATCATACCCAATGGTACGAATGCGGGAACGCCAGCGGCGAACCGTGAAAATGTCGCACTACCACAGGATACAGCCGCGGGCAGTCGCGTAAGCGAGAAATCCGCCATCCAACTATCAAGGTCCGCGCCCGAACTGGTGGATGCACGGGTTGTTTGCAGCGCAAGCAGCACCAGCCATTGAACCCATAACACGATCGCAGCGTTGGCCTCAATCAGCGCACGAAGTATCGAGCCGACTGAAATATCAATCATACGCCCAGCGGAGGCGGTCATTCCGGCGGACATGTCGCGCACAATGTCGGTAAAGCCGCGGGTCGGTAAGTTCATGCTAGTTTGTACCGAAACTCAAGACGATGGAATCCGATGTTTTGGCTCCAGAAATCTGATACTGAACCGAAACCGAGACCGCCGAGAACGGGCCGGCCTGCGAGGCGCTTGTTTGAACGGAGGGTGCAGGCGTTGAGGCAATCAATGGCTCAAGCTGGATCTGGTTCAGGATTGTCGCTTCGATCGAGCCAGATGCATATTGCTCTCCAACATAACTACCGAGCCCTGCGCCGTACCCAGTATGCCAGACATAATCACCAGGATTGGTTAGTAACCTGCGGACCAGGCGTTGTTGGATTTCGACCGAACTCGGGGACGACGCTGATGTCACCGCTAGCTCCAATGGAAAGATCTCCGCCCCAATGGCACGCAATCGCGATCACGACGACTTAATCCAGTGGGAGCGGTCCTGACGTATCCTGACCGCTGCCCGTATCATGGACGTGGGAATTGTAATCACTGCGTAGTTTATTGAGAGATCCGTGCGAGTCATATACGTCTCCAGATACATGAAGGTCTCCTTCGACAACGACTATTCCAGAATTGAGTAGCCGCAGCGAGCAACCGGATTGATGGCTCAAGGCAAACTCTCCGGGTTCTACCGCGGGAGGGCGAACCAGGTTCGAGTAGAGACGGCCGACGATCAGGCCATGTTCAGCGTCACCTTCCTGCGGGATAATCAGTACCCTGATCTCCCGCGGCGGGAGGGCATGCCATACCCCAACCGGGCCCGGCCCAGGGCGTAAGGACAGGGAGCCACCCGGTCAATACTCCTTCCGGCTGCAATAGTACTCTTGCCGTCCCGGTTTGAGGGTTGGCAGATGTTACTGTACCTATTCTGGGTTGAGCAAGATCTTGATAGGCTGTTTGCGAGTGGGCATTAAGAAGATCAAGTATATTATCCATTCGTCGAGCTTCCGGTCGTCGCTGCCTGCAACGAGCCGTCTCCGACAGCTGAGCCCTGAATGTATTGAATAAAGCCGAAGGAGGTCGAGAATTCACGACGAACGGACTTCGTAACGTAATCGGTGTCGAAAGCGCTTTGGCTACCCGTGATCGTCAGTAAGTCCCGCGGCTTCATCGTTGTTTCTCCAGGCATGGTGATCTGAATGGTAAGACTTCTCTCATTCAGAGCATCAATGTTCCTGTTGGCCAGTTCTTGAGTACTCTGAGACGACAGGTTCGGCCTGACAATAGCGACCTCGAGACTGGAAGCATCGCTAAAATCAACTGCCCCTCCCGCGATCGAGGTAGGAGACTGGTCACCACTGTAATAGAATGCACGACCCATCCAGGAGTTCCAGCTTTTCACGGTGAATACCGCCTGCTCCGACAAAGGAAGTCTCTTATGAAACCTCAGTTCTGTTACGTCGTTCATGTCGATGGAGAAATTCGAGCTCGGAAGGCTCGCCGCTGGAGAGAACACAAGAGTGGCCCCATCGAAAAAAAGCTCGAACTGTTCTTGCCTGGCTAACCGAACCAAAAGGTCCCATTCGCTGATGACGCGCGAATGAGCATTGAGTAGGACACTATTATAAGCTCCGTCCTGATAGCTGCCTGTCATCGACGAAGTTGTTACAATATCAGACCCAAATCCATGTCGGTCGGCGATGGACAGGGCTATCTCACTGGCGGTTTGATTGCAGTACCAGCTTTGAAAGGTCAAATCAACCAGAACCGAGGAATAGTCCCTGCCAAGTACGCGCGCCGTCCCATTTACCTGATCAACTGAGATGCTATCGGCAAGCCCCTCCAGGATCGGTGCTCCAACATCAAGTCCTCTCGAATATATGTATATCTTGACACCCACTCGTGCGGTCAACAGGCCTATCGAATACGCGTCAAGTGTACTTTCTGTGATACCTATTGTTAAATCAAATGTTGAACTACTACACGAACCCCGGCACGCTATTTCCGCGTGGATTACGGAATCGACGTTCACGCCGTTAATTTGTGCCCGCAATCTTGGCGCCCTGACGCCTGATAATGTGGAAGAGCGGCTCATGCATTAGCCTTGGCCAGAGGATATCGATGGGAGGTTCAGCGTCACGGGTGCACCGAATGAGAAGGGGTCCGTCAGGTTGTTGATTTGCGCAATGCGGGTCCATTGGGTTGCGTCTCCAAGGTATCGCGCGGCAATATGGAACAGAGTGGTTCCCGGTTGTACTAGAATATTCTGTATCATTATTCGCTTACGCTTTCCGCACTTATGATCGCGCTCGACAGACGGTTCCGTGCCAGAATGAGAGTGGCCTCGAGGCCGGCATTCGCGACGCAATCATCTGGCCATGGAGCCAACCTTGCTGGCGGATCAGGGCTGGCCAGGTTGCCTGTATCCAGCGTGTTTCCCAATGCTGTGATCTGTTCACTGATCGAGCTAATCAGGGATTGCGTTATAGCCAGGGCACCTTGCGGGGGAATATCGTAATTTAACCCGGCAAGGGTCGTAAGCGCCGTAGCCTGCTCTGATGAAAGGGTTGCTCCGATGCTTTGAAGTAAGCCGAGAACGTCCCCTACCTGCGTGGCAGCTGACGTGAACAAAGTGTCTAACTCATTTAGAACGCTCGGGTTGGACGACCGTACTACAAGACAAGAAAGCTCATATGGTACCCATAACGTCGAGGAGTAGTTTAGATCGAACTTGTAAATCAGTACAAGCAGCGCCTGGGAGCCCCACGCCAGACGCAATGGTCGACCCTGAACTCTTAGAAAGTCGATCGAGCGAATGCGCTCGGCCACGTTTGTTCCCGAGAATGTACCACGAAAGCTAACGATCTCGCAGTCCTCTCCCAGGCAGTCAATCGTTGACAGGCCCGAACCTAAATGATGTACCGCCAATCTCTGATTTGATTCGAGGCGAATCTGCTGGGGCAACTCGAAGCCGTCAAATGAAAACGTACCCAATGTTAGCAATGGAGTCGACATTATGACTACTTCACTCTGATGGTTTATATGATGCTCTTGAACAAACAGGGCCGTAATTCGGGATATGACGCCGAAAATGGGAATTGCAGCATCGACTGCAGTTTATGCGCATCCCGCATGCTGCATTGGGCCCGAGAACCCCTCGCGTCACTGTTCTGGAAGCCGATCGAGCTCCTGGAACGCGTATTGAAAATGCCATCGATCGCCGTCAGATAAAGAAAATGCAATGTCAAAGGGCACGCCGTTTCGAACGAGGTATAAGCACTCAATCAACTCAGCGTGCCCACGGCGTTTCCCCCTGGGGGGCCTTCCGGCAGCAGAGAAGTTTCATTGTCCTGCCCAAGGGCATCCGCGACTGCCTGAAGTCCTTGATCGCCAAGTGCCAAAATGGCAGACTCGATTTGCCGTTCGCTTGTCGGAGTTGGAAAAGGAATTCCGTTCATCTCGACAACGGCGAGTGTCAATGCAGCCATATTAAGCCATGCATCGTTCTCCGAAAGTTCAGGGCCGGCCGCTTTCAAAAGTCGGAGGCGATCCAAAGCGTTGATGTGGCGAATGGAGAGCTTCCGACCGAGAACATCTTGTACTTCGTGCGTCGTCAGTGCATTGGCCAGGACGACGTCGCCAGGCGTCATCAAATGCGCCTCCTGCGTGACGCGAAGAACTCAAGCTTCTGCTTTACCGCGGCGTCACCTTTCCATGCTCCGGCGTTTGAGAGTCGGAAAACGACAAAATCGTATTGGTAAGTCGATGTCGACCCGTCTATTTCGGAAATATATTGATACATCGAGTTTGTCGTACCCACGGAGCCGTTAAAAAAGCTTTGCTCTGTAGTGGCAATAAAATCTTCTACGACCGAGTCCCCTCGCTCCAGCTCAAAGCTTCCCTCCCAACCCTTGGGCAGTTCCATGCCCATCTGGTTTCCATCCAATCGGTTTACTCGAACCGACTGCGTAACCTGGCGGCTGTCGAATGCCGTAACATGAGCCAGGTTTATCGTTCCGGACGGCGCGATAACAACCAATTGGGTATCGCGACCTACCGAAAACACGGAAATAGCCATTGTCTGCTCCTATTGGCCTGGCTGACCGGCTGGAAGCGTTTGCATGGCTATTTGCACGGTCTGCCCTCCCTCCAGGCTTATAATAAATATTTCGTTTATCGCTTGATATTGGATTTGGACATTCGCCTGAACATAACCCAACCCGGTCATACTTGCTGGATTATTCGACGCATCACAAATAACGCTGTAAGGAAGCGATCCGTCCGCGCTTCCGAGTAGGCCCTGACCCAACATGTTCTGCAGAAAGGATAGCAATGTCCCGCGAATATTCTGGAAAAGGCCCGCTGTTATGACCTGGCCGACGTATTGGCCCATCCCAGCTGAAAGCGTTTGAGCAATAAAGTTTGTAGAGTCTTGGATAGTTGTCTCCATTCCTGGTGATATCTGAGGAGGAGTTTCTGCCACCTCGTACACCCCAAAAGGAGCCGCCGGGCTGCGGATTCGAAATCACGTCTATTCCGGCGCTAAACAATGTGGCGAGGTCGGCCGACGAATAGGATAAACTCTCGCCAGACTGCGGTTGTCCCGATGTCTGACTACCGATGACACCATAGAGTTGCTTGTTCAGACTTGATTGTTCAGGGGACAGGTTTGCGAGACGTCCGGCGGCGAACCCTTGCGGAGATACAAGCCGGATCAGATCATTCGTCTGATCCGACCACCACAGCCAGTCACCGAACATTAACTTAGTTGCGTAGCAATCGAGACCGGCGGACTGCTTGACCGTTACGGCGTTCGAGATCGAGTCGCCAGCGGGACCGGTGAGGATCATGTATACTCCCTCACCGAGACCGAAGCCGGCCTGGGCGGTCCAGGTTTCTGGGTCGTCTGCGTCACAGAGCAACGCGAGGCCGCACCGCTGTCCCCTGAGAGCATACATCCCGGTGCGCGAGGGGGCATCCTGGCCAACCAATTGGCTTGGTGTTACTCCGGCCGCGCCGTCGGACCCTGGGATGCCAGTTCCCAATGTTACCGTGAAGTTGGTTGGAGTGCTCGTATTTCCATTTGCCTGGATGGTGATCAGGCGAGAGGAGGAACGCTGAACGCCTGCGCCAGCATTGACGGCGCTCGCAAGCGCAAGCCAATATGCGGACGCGGTTCCGGAGATGTTGTCGAATACCTCCGGCTGCATACCCGGCATGCTCGCAACCAGCATCCAACTGCCCTGTTTTGAACCAGGTTGCATAGTGACACTTATTTGGTTCCCCAGGGAACCGGTGTAAAGAGCCGTGATGACAAGGCCCGTGCCGGGAACGTTGGCCGTCGCGAAAGTATCTGTGCCATCAGTGACCCTGACGCCTCGAAAGTTCTGCGCGCCTTGCTGTACCGCGGTAGCCAACTGAGTGCCCATGTCATACTTTCGTGGCATGACCGGCCCGAAATTCACGTAATAGTCCGACATTGACCCCAGAACCACTGGTGTGCAGACCGGACCCCACGTCGACGTCCCGACAACGCCAAGAATGTTGGTCGGAACACCGTTGAGGACCAGGCTTTGAGGTGGGACAATTTCGACATATAGGTCTGGGACAATTAACGCCGCGTTGTTAACCGCTCCTGCCTGGATAATTGGCATTTGGTAGTAAACCTCAATGGTTGCGATACTCGATTTGACACTTCATTTGCGGATGCATTCTTGCGGACATCGCTGCCGCTGCGTTCGCAGTCCCGGATACGGTGATGGATGCCTATCTGTCGTCGCGACATGCCACGAGTAGGTCAGATTATCAGCCATTACTGAGAGAACTGGTTCGCAGTTTCAAAAGAGGAAAAGCCGAATCAAACCTCAGAAAGCCATTTCGATGCCTGGGAGCGATCGATATCGGCAACGGAAGGTCACACGAATGAACTGCCGCCATCAGTGCATAAATCTCCGAACAGCATCACGGGAGCTGACGCGGTACTCGTAACGGTGTAATCACATTTGTAGCACAGGTCGCGCCTGAAGAGCAGCGCATTCTGTGACTGGTCATATACCTCTGTCGATGAATAGCAGACATGCACACTCGTGTCGTCGGGAAGACCAATAAAGGATACACCTGCCATCCAAAGATCGACGGCGGTGGAGACCGCGTCACGGAGCACAGGAGAGGGACACCAGCAACTGACTCGCACCTCTCGACGTTGCCGTCGAAGTTCTTGGGTCATAGTTGCGCCGGTGACAACTCGGACTATCAGGCTTTGAGCGCCGGGAACCGTCAATATCGGCCCGGACAATGTCGCAATACGGTCGACGCTGATCAGGGCCATCAGGTTCGCGGCAATGCTATCACAGGTATCGCTTGCTACGGTGACGTATGAGAATGGAGCGCCATCGATCAGTAGTCCTACAGACAGGTTGCTCACAACGGGTCCGGAAAATATGACTCTCTGGACGTCTACCGTTGCCGCAAGGTTGGCGGTGGCCGTGAACGTATATAATCTATCGAAATACGGTGCGAGTACCTCACCCGGAGCCGCCCCAGGGAACACAGTCACATTCACGAGGCCGGCCGCCAGATCTGAGTTCAGTGCGGCGGGAGAAGGCCAACCTCGGTATATGCGGCAGGTAACTCCGACTACGCTCCCCTGAGCAACGCCGCTCGGGTACAATGCGTTGGTTGCCGCGGAAACGAGCGCACTTTCAACATCGGAGAGATCGGCCATTACGTTGAAACATGGCGGATATTAAGGCGCCAGCCGAGGTCGCTTAGTTCAGCGGCTACGACTATACTGCTTGTTCCGAGATCGTCAGTAACGATATCCGTAGGTTGCAGGAGTTGTCCATGGGATGATGGCAATAAGGCGATCGCGCTGGGAACCGCAGTGTCGCCAGGCAGCCGGGTCGGAGACTTTCCCTCTGTACTCACACCCAGTAAGCTCGCAGGCCACCTGGAAATTACATTCAGCGTAACGTCCTGAATGACATCACCAGCGTTTGGACTTCCGGTAAATGGGGTCGGCTGATGAGCGATTGATATCACGCGATTCGTCTTGATGCACAGGACTGGAAGCAATGACGGTTGCGCTGCGACAAACCAGACATTGTCGTCTTGTACCAAATAATCACCAACTTTGGTATAGGCAGCGTCAAAAAATCCACGCCACTCGGCGTTCCCATAACCGACAGATTGAGAGAAACTCCCGTCGGCCCGGCTGAAAGCAGCGGGTAACCGAAGATATCGGTTCGATCGGTCGAGTGGCTCAAATGGGCCGCATGCACGATATGCGTCAGTCGCACGACCCAGCGCGGTCGCGGTTCTATTTAATCCCCAATACAGGCGGTCTTGCAGATGATCAACATTCATATCAGACGATCAAATTGATTGAGTTTGAGAGGAGACCGGGCCCAGGTGGGATACCGAGGAATGCGCAAAGACGAACTCTCCAACCGTCATAGAGGTTCATGCGATCACGAAGTTCGTTTTGATTCCTGGTCCAGACGGCCGCCTGATCGGTATCGAGACCTACCGAAGCGCCCGGGATTGCAGCCTCTAAAGACGAAAGTGTCCCCAGATACGTTCGGACGACGGCTATTTCTCCGACTGCCAGGTTTGAAAGTCGGTATTCCAGTAGACCGTATACCTGGTAGAAGCGCCAGGATGAAAATCCCGAGGCGGTGCCCCCGTATGCTGGATAGCCACAATGGCGGCGCGCATCGATCTTCTCGCTATCAGTCAATGGATTCAAGTAATTGATCCGTCGCCACGGGTGAACATCAATGACCCGCTGCCCGAACTCAATATTGCCGCACAGTATGCACTTAGCGGTCCACATCGAAGCAGCAACACGCTGTTCGGCAGAATCGGGGTATCCGCGACTGTGGCCTGCACGCTGGGATCGGCGCCGAATTTCACGAAAGCCAGAGAGATGCCTGGGTTCGTAACGAGTACGGCATCGCCCCCACCCACGAGTAGAGCCGATGTGGAAACGGTACTTGATGCCAAGGTCACCGTTCCCATAGGCTGAAAGGACTTCGTTGCTCCTGCCGACATTGCCCGGTACCCTCTTATTTAACCAGCATGCTCGACGATAACTGCCCGCTTAAAAGAGCCATTCGTAGCGGTCGGCACGGTCGTCGCATTTGTGGTTGTGTCAGATGGGGCACAAAAACCACCCATCCAATACCATGACTGTGCGATGATCTGTTGGAGGCGATCGATCGGTTCTCGTGTGACCATCGCTATGCCGTTTACCATTGTGACAATGGAGTCCGATGGTGCTACGTCGTCAGCGGCCATACCCGCGAAGTCTCCCTCGATGAGCGCTCCGGCGCCACAGATGATCGGACGTCGAATCATCACATTGGGGAGAACAGGATGAGGTTGAACGAACACCTCAGTCGTGGGCATGAACCGCAGACCGAGAAAATCGTTTGTCATACCTTTCCGAAACACCTGGTTCACTGATGTCGCGCCCTGGAACAGGAGTTTGAAGTCAGGGTCGGAGAACAACTGGCGCGCTGAGACGGGGTCCAAATAGCAGTTATAGGCTCCGTCTATCTCCGGAACCGCATTGACACGCAGGCGGGCCACGGAATCCAGCAGACAGGACATGGTCAGCGTATCGCCTGCGGTGAGTAGTGACACGTTGCCGCGGCCAGACGGGCGCATGATTGAGGATGCCGTTGCCGACAAGACCGTATTGCCAGCGGTGCCATCGGAGACAGACACATTGCCGGTCAGTGTAGTACCCCGAAATTCCGCCCCAGGTTGTCGTCACATTGGTCGCGTCCGTGGTTGCAGCGATAGTTGTGTAGACGTTAGCACCGATCGTGACCGTCAAGGGATTCGTGACACCTACAGCCTGTTGAACACCGTTAACAAAAACGGACTGGAAGCCGCGGATGTCGTCGACGGAAAGCGAGGTGCCGGCACTTCCGAGCGTCAGTCGAACTCTGGTATTTCCGCCGAAGTACGCGGAATAAAGTGCGTTCCGAGCAAGTTCGTCGAGACTTCTCGCGGCCTGCTCGCCATTGGTGTACACGTTCTGCAGAAACTGCGATGCTATTCCCACCCGCGATGTGACCATATTAAGGTCCGTTGTCGCCGCATAGTGATTTATCGTGATCGTGTACTGCTCTACCCCCCAGTTACCCGGGGTAAGGCCATTGTCCAGATTCGTATTCGTGGCTGCGGCAATTGGAACCGTAACAGTGGGCTTCAGGCCAGCCCTGGTTTTTGTCAGAGTTTCGCCGATTCCAACGGCGATCTCTTCGCGGTCCGCGCAAGCTCTGTAGCCGAGGCGAGATAGAAGAGCCTGCTCGAACTCGCGTTCCAGGAAACCTTGTTGTATTATAGGTTGAAGCGCCGCGGGAAAGTTTTGAATACCCATAAAAGCTTAGCCTTTGATCCATGGAGTGGTCTGATTGTTTGTAATAAAGTCGAATTCGTGGTCAGAACGAAGAACGCTTGATGATATTCGCACGAGCAACCCTATACTCTGCATCAGACATATCTCTGGCGAGCTTTTGACGCGCTGGGCTTGAAGTCGGTACCTTGGCTACGCTGGAAGAGGAGGGTGCCGCGAAGAGCCATGGCTTGGCCCGTTTCAGCCTGCCGATCAGCTCAGCTCCATCGATAAGATTGCCGCTGTCGTCCAGCCGGGCCTGAGTCATATCGAGGAATTGTAGGCCATCCAAATCGAGAATGTTGGCACGCAGCGCTTCAATCTTCAGATCGGCAAGAATAACTCGTTGGTCTGTTTGGCGACGACTTTCTTGACTGTCAATCTCCAGTCTTTCCAGCCGGGCCCGAAGGTCGTCGACCGGACCTTCCGGCACGTCGGTCTCCGAATTCAGTTCAGTCAATTGGCTCTCTTTCATTTAAATCGGCGGTATTCTGTGTCTGCTCCGCGGACACGTTGTCGATATCGTAAGAGTTCAGCGATAGACTTTATCGCGCTTGCACGGCTGATCAATCCGGAATTCATCAGCGTTTCCAGAGTTGTAGCGTCAAGTTGACGATCCGCGGCCGACGCGGGTACGAACGGGGCCACTTCAGAGACAACGGTAAGGCTGGATCCATTGGCGGTAGCCTCACTCCGCCCGCAGTCAGACTGTAGCGTGACGACGCGCGAACTATCATCCGCGCCAACGTAAGCAAAGCAACCTCCCCGTAGGTGATGCGAAGGTTGTCCGCGAGCCAGAGAAGTCCTTGGTTCATAAGCTCCAGGGCGCGACCTGATTGGGCCGCATTGAAGCGTTCCGGGCTCGCGCGATTTCCATGAATGCTTTCAAGCGCGAATTCTCGCAGAGTGCGAACATAGTCGATTACCGCGGCGGCCGCCGTCCCGCCAATCTCCAGAAGGCGAGCGTCTCCCTTTTCGCTCACGACAAGGGCGTTTCCGGCGCCCTTCACAAGATCGGCGTCGGACCCAATAGGCTCCTTAAGCAATAAGGTCGGGTCGCTGCTGTACTTCAATCCACGACCTGCCTGGCTCAATTGATAGTCTATCTCGATTTGGGTCTCGATAGCTGCTCTGAATGTGCATCCGCCATCGTTTGGATCGCCGGTGGAGGAATAGCCCGGCAAATTCCGAATCCACACGATCGGCACAAATCCTAACCCATGTTGGACCGTCCGGTTCGCATCGATCGCCAGGGGAGAGGAGATGACCGTGGAAGACGGGATATACCAGGTCTCGGCGTCGGTATCCCAGGATCGTTGAAACCAATAATCGATGTCGGTATCAAGGTCTGTATAGCCGTCGGACGCCAACTGAGCTCCCGACACCTTGTAGCGTTGGGTAATGGAAAGAAGCGCGTCCGGCTCAGCCGGATTCCAGATGGGCGCCAAATATAACAAATCGAGAACCTCGAAAAAGATGCGGCCGTTCAGCACCCGCATCAAGATAGCCACAGATCCGACCGATCCTCGAATGGCGGCTTCGGTCATCACCAAATTGAGACGCGAATCTCGGGCGATACCGGTGAGCGAGCACTGCGCGACCCGGTCCAGGCAGTCTATGGTTGGAAAGTGACCTTCGCTGAAAAGGAGTGAGACACTGTCCTCGACAACGATACGGCAGAGTGGATACCTGACGGATGGTCTCCGCTTTCTTAAGGGGACATACTCTCCAGCGGAACTGCGCTCATCTTGGAAATCGTAAGGGAGTGCGTCATAAAGTCTACCGTTCAACACTCGCGTTAGCATTGTAAGAACAGAAGTTCGTGCGGGATAATCGGAGTCTTGTGAGACCAATTCGCAAATTGTGTCGAACATAGGACTGGCTTGTTAACCCTCTTTGAATCTACCCACGTGGATCTCAACGCACATTGAACGGAACCAGGAGCTTGCGGCTGCCATTCGGGAAGTCCAACAAAGTTGTGAACGCGCGCGACAGGGCATCTACCTGATCGTCCTTCGTACCTTGGGGAAACGAGACCAGTTCATCAATGAACGCGCAGAGTCCAGTCTCCATGCCGGAGAATAACGTTGCCTGCTTCAACCTGAGCGGCAATTAGCATCGCTCTCGATATCTTCGATCCCTGTTCTCGAGACGTATAAATCCGATAGCCGGCAAGGAGTGAGGATAATTGTGCGATCTAACTCTTTCCCGCCTGGCCAGGGTCAATCGGCAGGCTGATGACAACCGAGTGGCCATCCGATTGAGCGGTAGACAGGATTTTCTCCTGGACGACACGATAGTTGCCTCGCAGGCGGACAACGTCCTCAACTGCAAAGCGGCCCGCGCCGTCAAGCGACAATCTTAGTCCGACAGTCCAGTCGGGGTCGTTCTGAGGGGATTCAGGCGTTGCGGCAAGATCCCACGCACGGACAATTCTCCCTGGCGTAGGCTGAGGAGACTTTTCCTGGTCTATGGGCTGTAGATGTTCGACCTTAAACAAGTGGCCGGTCGCGGGACGTGGCGATTGCTGGAACAAAGCCGACCAAATGCGGCCCCCTACCACGGCTTGCTTTCTTGTCAGCAATTCCAGACTTTCCCAGGCAGGCCACAATGGCGCGCCTGGCGGACGTCCAATGGGATCATGGTCTTCGGCTATCGCGGGTAGGCGAAGAATACGCCAATCGCCACCGCCACGCGAGATCAATTGCCCTCCCAAATCCTGCTCATGCCATCTTGTCATAACCACCGCGATACGGGCGTCAGGCTTAAGTCGTGTCAGCAATTCCGCGGTATACCAATCCCAGAGGTGCTGACGATGTGTCGCACTATCTGCTTCTCCCATTGATTTGACGGGATCATCTATGATCACGAGATCGGCTCGACGTCCGGTGATAGCTCCATGTATCCCGACGGCGAAGTATTCGCCGCCGGCACTGGTTTGCCAGTGGGATCTGGTTCGATCTCCGATCCGAAGATCGAACCCAATTTTATGGCGATACTCTCCGATTAACGATTGTATATGGCGGCTGAAGTGCTCGACCAGAGCGGCGGTGTGAGATGCCGCGATGACCGAAGATCTGGGATGCTGCATGAACCACCAAACGGGAAATATAATCGAAGCATAGGTGGATTTGGCGCTACCGGGCGGCATCAATACCAAAAGGCGTTTGATCGTTCCTTGAGTGAGCTCGTCAAGATTCTCCATCAGGAATCGATGGTGCGCGGCCGGCATCAGACCGGAGGGCATCATCACTTCTGTCGCCCAATCGATCAGGTTTGACCGAATATGGTTCCGTGAGACCAATTCGTCGTGCAGCCTCAAGTAGTTCGCTACCAAGACGGGCGTCATCCAGCCTCGATAGGTCGGAATCCATCGATGAGGTCATCAGTGCGAGGCGGCGTCGGACTTGAGTGAGACCGGGATTGGGTGATTGGGATCGCGATATATGTCGGATGTTGGGGTGATCCTGGCTTAATCGTATACGGTACCAGTTCGTTCGGATATGCGGCAACCCCGCAGTTCTTTAGTGTCAGTATGAATATCCTCAGCGACGGACCCCTTGGGTCTGTAACTCTATCGCATTGTACCGGGACCTATACCCTAAATTGGGGTTCATGGGCAAGGAATTTCTTCCAGGGGCTTCGCCCGGTGGAGTTCACTCAGTTTGATGACGCTTTTGTCGATCTGGCTTGATAAGACATATATGCTGATCGGCACAGACGATCATGATGCCCACCATCGTCTCGAAGCGTTTGGGTGGCAATCCCCGACACAGGGTCAAGGTTTTTGAAACCGAGACGACTGCTCTCATGAATGCGGGCCGCTCCGGCCTCGTTCGGGATCGGGTTACTTCGCGACGAATCGTTCCAACCAATGTATGGTATAATCGCCAGCCTGGAATTCGGGGTCATCCACGATCCGGCGGTGCAAAGGAATCGTCGTCTTTATTCCCATGATCGCGAATTCATCAAGTGCCCGTCTCAGGCGGTTTATCGCATCTGTCCTTGTCGGCGCATGCACAATCAGTTTAGCGACCATGCTGTCGTAAAATGGCGGGACGAAGTACCCGGCGTATAATGCGGAATCAACCCGTACACCAGGACCGCCAGGAGCGTGAAATGCCGTGACACGCCCCGGTGTGGGAATAAACGTATCGGGATCTTCTGCTGTTATACGACATTCAATCGCATGTCCCGTAAACGTAATCTCGGACTGATCAAACCCCAGCACCGCTCCGGTTGCGATTCGAATTTGTTCGCGCACAAGATCGACGCCGCAGACCATCTCAGTTACCGGGTGTTCCACCTGTAGGCGCGTATTCATTTCGATGAACGCGAACTGACCATCCTGATAAAGAAACTCTAATGTTCCGACATTTCGGTATCCCAGTTCCCGCAGCGCTTCGGTCGTAACCTTGCCAAGCGCATCGCGCGTTTCAGGAGAAATCGCGGGTGATCCTGCTTCTTCCAAAAGCTTTTGATGACGCCGTTGCAGGCTACAATCACGCTCCCCAAAGTGAACGACACTACCGTGCGAGTCCGCCAAAATCTGCATTTCTATGTGCCGCGGGCGATCAAGATATTTTTCGATGTAGACAGAATCGCTACCAAATGCGGACAACGCTTCCGAGCGAGCGACGCGGAATGCCTCTTCCAGATCTGCTGGGCCACGGGCGACCTTCATGCCACGGCCACCACCACCAGCGGCGGCTTTTATCATAACCGGGTAGCCGATCCGGCTGGCGACGGCTTGCGCTGATTTAAGGTCCGGCACTGCGCCGTCAGAGCCCGGGACGAGTGGAACGCCCAATGACGCCATGGCGGCTTTCGCGGCGATCTTATCTCCCATCATCCTGATGTGCGCGGGAGAGGGACCGATAAAGGTAACGCCGTGCGCCTCGACCATTTCGGCGAACCCGGCGTTCTCAGACAAGAATCCGTAACCGGGATGGATTGCATCCGCGCCAGTAATTGACGCGGCAGAAAGGATGGCGGCCACGTTCAGGTAGGAATCACGCGCCGCCGGCGGGCCAATGCACACACTTTCATCGGCGAGGCGAACATGCATCGCGTCAGCGTCAGCGGTGGAATGCACGGCGACTGTTGGAATGCCAAGTTCGCGGCACGCCCGTTGGATGCGCAACGCGATTTCGCCGCGGTTCGCGATCAGAATCTTCTGAAACAAGTTGATGCCTTAGTCCACGATCATCAGAAGTTCGCCGTATTCGACCGGAGTACTGTTCTGAACGACAATCTTCCGCACGGTGCCAGTCCGTGTCGCCTTGATCTGATTGAACGTCTTCATCGCTTCAATCAGCAACAATGTTTGACCGACAGAGACTTGCTGGCCGACCGATACAAAATTGGGTGCACCCGGCTCGGGAGCGAGGAACGCAACACCAACCATCGGGCTCGTCACCGATCCAGGATGGCTGGTGCCGGAGTCAGCATGGCTGGATGCGGTTTCCGAGATCATACCCGACGGCTGTGTGTGGGCCTTTGTCTCGGTGACCAGGACCGAGCTCCCGCGCACGACACGTATCTTCGTATCCTTGTCGGATAGCTCAACCTCGGTCAGTCCATTCTCTGCCATGACAGCGGCAAGCTGACGAATTTGTTCGGGATCGGTTGGAATTCGGGTCACTCATCGCCCTCCGGTGGACTGTGGCTTCGCGGGTTGTATTAAAAAAATATGCGCGTATAAAAAAAGACGTCCATCTCAATCTTGGCCCCCTCGACGGGCGATCGCCGAAGACCGGGAGTAGCGTACCATGCATGAAACTACCCTGTTCGCCGTCGCATTCACGGTGGGAAATCGAAGGAGCCGAGCGGACATCCCAATTGATACGATACCGGCCACAGGACCACAACTCGCTCCACTCTTGCCGCGTGCGGGTTCAGGTCGGCCAGGCGAATTGCCGTGAATCGCAAACGTTCGATCCTGCTGGCAGTGCGATCAGCAGGTGGGAAACAGCACCAACATGCGGCCGGACTAGCACGGCTACAGTTCGACGTCCAATGCACTCCTGCCTGGCGGACCAGATCATCGAAAGTCGCGCCGACTTGCCGACTCGCCGATCGGCGGCATAGTCCGAGATGACCCCTGACAGTGCGATGGAGGTCCTGGATACACGCGGGGACCTATGCGAAAGCTTCTTGGTCAAGCAGACGCATGAAGGCCAAGCCGCGAGCGCGGTCTCATCCAGCTGACCGGTAACGCGGTTCAGGCCGCGAGGCCAGTGGCTTTCTGGACCACGTTCCAGGTCTGGTCCCCGAGCTTTTCTCGGATCCGCGCGTAATATCCGTGGCCGCGAAGCATCTCCCGAAAGCTGCTCATATCGACTTCAGTGAACTTCATGCCAGCATTCGCGAGCCTGGTCCGAAAGGACGTTTCCATTTTCGCGCTATCTTCGCGCTGACGTAGTCCCGATCCATTAAGGGTGTTCGAGACTACGTGCTGCAATCGTTCGGGAAGCTGCTTCCAGGCGCCGGAGTTGATGCAAATCCAGAGCCCATCCCAGATGTGATGCGTCATCGCGCAATAGTTCTGCACGTCAGTCAGGCGAGCATACTCGACCACGGGCAGCATTCCTTCCTGGCCGTCGATCTGATGATGTTCCAATGCCATGCGCAGATACGGGAGGGTTATAACGACTGGAACCGCGTTCAGAGATCGAAACATATCCATTTCGTCAGCGTCGATTTGCGTGCGGATCTTCAGGCCAGCGATGTCGGCGGGAACCTGGATGGGGTGAGCCGCGGTTGTGATATGTCGAAACCCAAAATCCCAGATTTTCTCCGGGACTTCCAGATTAAGCTGGGAACGGATCTGCGATCGGATCACATCGCCGAGCTCTCCGTCAATCGCCGCCCACAGGCTGTTGTAGTTGCCAAAGATAAAGCCGACCAATGGAATTGAGCACATCGACAGCGTGGGTGCCAGTTGCGTGCAACTCGCTACCGTCATTTCGAGACTGCCGCCGCGCACCTGGGCGAGCAAACCGCTCGGAATGCCTGCTTTGCCCTCACCGATGACTGTTAGTTCCATCTTACCATCGGAACGCTTCGCGATGGCATCGGCAGCTTCCAAAAGATGCAGATGCAAGGGGTTGTTAACTGGTGCAACGTGGCCTATTCGCCATGAAAATTCGGCGGCATGTGCATAACGGCTGATAATCGGGGTCGCTAACATCGTCCCCGCGGTACGGAGAACAGTTCGACGGGACACTCGTTTCATGGCCGAAAGCCTCTCGCGCTAAAATGAGCCGCGGCTTGATCGACACCACACATGGCCTGTGCTCTTCCGTCGTACCAATAGTCTCCCGTCATGCTCCACTCCCTCCATGCAAAGCGTCATCGGTCTGTTGGTTATTTGTTGTTGGCCGGTTGCGCGTGATCAGGCGCCCCTCACGCGCATCTGTTGCCCCGACACCATGAATATAGGCGGATTTACCATTCACCCAGGTCTCCAGTATTCCGTCCGCGGGCGAGACAGGCGCCGCGAAGTTGGCCGTGTCTCTGACGGAAAGAGGATCAAACAGCACGATATCAGCGAAGGCGCCAGCGCGAATTACGCCTCGATCCGTCATACCGAATACTGAAGCGGTATGCCCGGTCATCTTGTGTACCGCCGCTTCCATGCTGAACAAGCCCAGGTCCCGTGCATAGTGCCCAAGGACGCGGGGGAATGTTCCCCACAGCCTTGGATGAGGAAATGCATCATGAGGTAGTCCATCACTGCCGATCATCGCCAGGTGATGAGCCATGATCCGTCTGACGTCCGCCTCTTCCATTTGAAAAAAGATTCCACCCGCGGGCAGCAGCCGAACGGCGGCTTCGTGATCACTTACCCCCCACTCTTTCGCGACCGCGTCCAATCGGCGGCCCGACATTTCGGGATGAGGAATCGACCATGTGATCTGAACCGGCACGTCCTGGCGTAATCGATCGGGAATGAGTACCGTGGAACCGGCGACATATGGATAAACATCGAAAGCGACCGACTGATTCTGTGCGCCACGATCAATCGTGAGCAGGCTTTCAACCGAACGACCAAAATTCTCGGGCATCGTGCATTTGTGATGGCTGATCACCACGGGTGAGTTTACGGCCCGGCCAATCTTCAGCGTCTCTTCAATCGAAAGCAAAACGTCATCTGCCTCGTTCCGCATATGCGTTACATAGATGCCATCGGCCGTGCGCAAGGCTTCCGCCACGGCGACGACTTCATCTGTTGGAGCATGCATATTTGGGGGATAATACAGGCCTGTGGAAAAGCCTGAGGCGCCTTGCGCCAGCGCCTCAGCCAGCTTGCCGCGCATGTACTCGGCCTCTCGATCTGATGCTGGCCGAGCCGTATCGCCTTTCATCGCATCAACCCTGAGAGACATATGGCCAATAAGCGCATATGTATTGACCGGCGAAGGATCGCGTTCGAGCCGCTCCGCATAGGCGGCAAAGCTGTCGAATGTCCAGAACAACTCGTCCCCTATGAGGTCGAGCGGTGGTGGGGGCCGAGATACCATCCGAACCGGGGAGAGCGAAATGCCGCAATTCCCAACTACGACCGTCGTAACGCCTTGAGACATTTTGCACAGCATACAAGAAGGGCCGCACAGAACCGCTCGGTCGTCATGCGTGTGGGCATCGATAAAACCGGGGGCGATTGCCTTGCCACTGGCAACCACTTCACGATCTGCGGACATCGTGCCAAGATCTCCGACCGCGACGATACGGTCACCGCTTACCGCGACGTCTGCCTTGAACCTTGGCGCGCCTGTCCCATCAAAGATAATTCCATCGCGAATGATCACATCGCAACGCGGGGCCATCACGACCTCCTGAGCTGTTTTGACCGGCGAACGTGCGGGCCCATCGGTTGGACATTATACCCACCGTGCGGAGATGCCGCCGAGGAGCTACGAAACCTGGAAAGCCGTTCAGTTTCGAAGCGCATTCGTCGCTTCCTTATCGGGGGTCCCATCACAATTCAGCGCCACACGATAAATCAACCGTGCAACCTCACCAGACACCAATCCGTCCTGAACGTCGCGTGCTACGAGTTCCGGATCTCGGGTGGCGGGTATTCCCATGCCTGCGCCACCCGGCAATTCCAGCACTAGTCGGTCGCCATCCGGGATGATTTGAAAGCCCTTGGTCCGCAGCGGCACACCTGATTTCCGCTTCACAACACCGGACGCTCCATCGTCACCTCCATCACGCCCTTTTGGAGCATGGGCTATACGGTCAAAACTCGCGTTGACGGAAAACTCCAAATCGCCTTTGGTGGCTATCTCCATGATTTGTCCCATTCCACCGCGCGTTCGACCGGGCCCTCCGGAATTTGGCTTGAGTTCCTTACGCCAGATGATGAGGGGGGCAACATTTTCCGTCGCTTCAACCGGCATTGTCCGGACACCGGATGGAAACGCCGTGGCATTCAGACCATCCTGTGTCGGTCGAGCGCCTGTTCCGCCCGAGTTGAATGTGATGATCTCAAAATCGCCGATCACTGGCCTGTTGCCGCGGCTCTGACCTGAGACGGATGAGCCGCCCCGCAACGGAGGATTTCCATAATGCCGACGCACCTTCCGCCGTCACCCGATCGGGAACCGCCTGATGCAGGCATCCCATCATCAGATCTGGCAACAAATGCCCTATCACGTGGCGGACCGAGACTGGATACGGGTGTGGCGCGTTCAAAATGCAGCCTTCTGGGATCCTCATCCGAAATGGCGTGAGTGAGGCCCAGTTGTTTGGAATGTCGGGCGCGACCACACATTTAATGCCAAAGCAGGCGTAGGCGCGACAGTAAGCGGGCGGAACGTTAATGCCACGAGAAGAAAGTCCGGATGTTCCTTCGAAGTCAACCTCGATTCCATCTTCAAGGATTTGCATGCGAGCCGCCAGTCGCACTGGCTCTTCATAGCCATCTGACCAGATCTCACCTGAGAAAGATGCCCTGTCGGGAGCCGGCTGATCTCTGCGAGCGTCGCTCGGAGCGAATTGTCAAAGATAAACGCCGCGAGGGGTTCGAGGCCATCCAACTCGAACTCGTTCATCATTTCGACAAGGCGCCGTGCTCCGGCGTCGTTGCAGGCGCACAGTGAATAAATATCGCCTTCCAGTTCCACGGGCAGCCGTGAACCAGCGCGCATAAAATCGAAGAACGTTTCGTTTGGATTACCGCGATCAAAACATCGAAGGATTGGAATATACATGCCCTCCTCGAAGACCGAGCGTCCTTCCGGTCCCATTCCGAGGCCGCCGATGTCGATGACATGCGCGGTGTTAGCGAAGAGTCCCACGACTTTCCCTTTGTGAAACGCGGGACTAACGACCGTCAGGTCATGCAGATGACCCGTTCCTAGCCAAGGATCATTCGTGATGAAGTGGTCACCCTGGTTCATCGTCTGAACCGGAAATTTCTTCAGAAAATGGCCAACACTTTCGGCCATTGAATTCACATGTCCTGGCGTTCCCGTCACCGCCTGGGCCATCATGCGACCTTGCAGATCAAACACTCCGGCGGATAAATCACCCGCCTCGCGCACGGTAGTCGAGAACGCGGTTCGAATCATGATCCGTGCCTGCTCCTCAACGACCGCGATGAGACGGTTCCACATGATCTGGCGATGAATTTGTGTGAGCGGGCTGGCTTCATGCCCCATCAGGTTGTCTCCCGAATAATGTCCAGATACCCCAGGTTGTTTACGAAAGCGCGCCAACCCGGTCCAACCAGAGTCGAGGTCTCATCTTCGCAAACAATAGCAGGTCCCGTGAAATTGTCGCCTGTTGCCAGCATGGCTCGATCGTAGACTGCCCACGGAGCGACTTCGCCGGTCAGCGTGTCGCGAACGAGCTGAGATCGGTACCGCATGCGCGTCGGTGAATACCTCGATCGTGGGAGTTATCCCGATATCAGGCATCGGCGTTGTCAGGATTACAGCAAAACTCATGACTTCTACGTCCGAGCCGGGAACCGGCCGATCGAAAAACTTTATGTACTCCCGCTCATACGCGGCATGTATCTCCGAGACATCTGAGGATGACAGGGGGCCCGCCGGAAGCGACACCGGGATTTCGTGGCCTTGACCGACGTAGCGCATGAAGGCAATCCGCGTCTCGGTCACGGGAGCGCCCAGCCGTCCCTGATCGATGACCGTCTTCGCTTCCTCGAACATCGCGGTCAGCAATGTGTTGACCGCGCCGACGTCCAAAGCTGAGAGCCGCTGATACAGACTGCGGACAATCTCGAATCCGACCGGTGCCCGAAGAAATCCAATGGCGCTTCCGACACCCGCGCCGGATGGTACCAACACTCGCCTGATCCCCACTTTCTCAGCGAGCCGGCAGGCATGCACGGGACCGCCTCCCCCAAACGCGATCAAAGTGCGCCCTTCGTACGTTTTGCCGGATTCGATCGCGTGGACGCGAGCCGCGTTGGCCATATTCTCGTCAACGATTTCGATCACTCCCAGCGCGGCGATCTCTGGGGAAAGTTCGAGTGGACCAGCAACTTCGGCCATCACAGCGACACGTGCGGCGCTGTCGTCGAGTTGAATCGTGCCCCCCGCGAACCGCCTTGGATCATAGCGACCGAGCAGCAGATTTGCATCCGTCACCGTCGGCTTCGTTCCATTTTGGCCATAACAAGCCGGGCCAGGGTCGGCGCCGGCACTTTCAGGCCCAACCTCGATCCGAGCCATCGCATCGACACGAGCGATGGACCCGCCGCCAGCGCCGATCTCCACCATCTCAATGACCGGGATCCGCAGCGGCAGTCCCGATCCTTTGCGGAAGCGACCCACCCGTGCGACTTCGAAGGAGCGGGTGGTTTGCGGTTGATAGTCGTCGATCAGACAAATTTTCGCCGTGGTGCCACCCATGTCAAAGGAAAGCACGCGATCAAGCTCGCACTCCCGGGATATGTGAGCGGAAAAGATCGCCCCTCCCGCTGGCCCACTTTCCACCAACCGAATTGGGAAACGACAGGCGGTTTCAATCGTGGTCAGACCGCCTCCGGACATCATCAGGAACAGCGGTGCGTGGAAACCGGCCGCACGAAGGTCAGCCTCCAATTGGCGGAGGTACCGGGCCATCATGGGTTGGACGTAGGCATTGGCGACAGTCGTGGAAAATCGCTCCCACTCACGCATTTCGGGTGAAACCTCCGACGAAAGCGATACCGGAACATCCGGCAGCTCCTCGCCCAAAACTTTCCTTACCAGCAATTCGTGCTTGTCGTTTACGAACGAATGCAGGAATCCCACGGCGACGCTCGTAACCTTCTCTTCCTTCAGCCGAGGTATCAGCGCGCGCACGTCATCCTCATCGAGCGCCCGCAGGACACGGCCGGTATTATCCATCCGCTCAGCGAGTGGCAGCCTCAGGTTCCGCGGTACGAGGGGTTCGGGTAACGTAATGTTGAGATCGTATTGATCGTAGCGACTTTCGTTGCCCATTGCGATGACATCGCGAAACCCGTCGGTCGTCAGCAACGCGGTGCGGGCACCCTTGCGTTCAATGAGCGCATTCGTCGCCAAGGTAGTCCCGTGAATGATCAGATCGATTTTCGATGCCGCGACACCCGACATTCGCAGGATCGACAGCACGCCCGACAGAACCCCTGTTTCCGGTGCGGCGGGTGTCGTGAGTATTTTGGTCGTGACTCGGCCGCCAGGATGCTCGAGGGCAACGTCCGTGAAGGTGCCGCCTATGTCGACGGCGAGGCGGAAGGGGCTGCGAGTGGTTGACATCTTACCTCGTCACCTGGGCTGCGGGGCAGTGCAGGGTGACCGGACAAGCCTGGCAAGGTGCCCACCGCAATCGTCCCGCGCTGGCCGGAGAGGATCGGCGTATCTCAGACCGATTTGGCGGAGATTTCTTCATCTGCTCGTAATGCCTCCGCTTCACGCTTCAGGCGGCGGAAACTCCGCACGCTGAACGGCAACATGATCAGGTAGATCAGGCCCGCGGCCGCCAAAGCCGCCCAGGGATCCGCGAACAACAGCGCGAAAAACAGTCCGGTCCCGAGCAGCAACGGCAGCACGTACTCAGCCGGAACTTTGAAGTTTTTGAAGCTCCAAATCGGCAGAGAAGAGACAAGCAGAATGGCCGTACCGACAAGAATCGGCGCGCAGAACAACGGATGGTGTGTCACGGCGCTCAATGACTCCAACCCTAACGAGTTTGCTTCCAGGCCAAGAAAGATTGGAAACAGCACGAGGCCCGCACCAGCGGGAGCCGGAACTCCGGTGAAAAAATTGTAGGCGTACGCGGGCCGCGGTGGGTCGTCCACCATCGCGTTGAAGCGGGCGAGGCGCAATGCCATGCAAACGGCGAACAACACGCAGGCCGCGTAGCCAAATCCGCCTAGCCGTTGCAGCGACCATTCATAAAGCGTCAACCCCGGGGCTACGCCAAAACACGCGAAGTCCGATAAGCTGTCGAATTCAGCGCCGAAACGTGATGTTCCCTTCAGGAGGCGTGCCAGCCGCCCGTCCAGGCCGTCAATCACACCGGCCGCGGTGATCGCGACCGCCGCCGACGCGAAACGGCCTTCAAGGGCGAACCTCATGGCGGTCAGGCCTGCGCAAAGACCCACCATCGTCATCAAGTTTGGAACGATGCGATTAAACGACGGACCCCGGTAGCGCGGGCGCGCCCTCGGTCGAAGTCGTCTTGGACGCCGGATCGGGAAACGACGTACTGGATCACTCATGAGGCTGGTTCCGCGATTACGGTTTCTCCACCGATCATGGTCTGGCCTTCGCGAACGAGTGGCTGTGCACCTTCCGGCAAATACAGATCGGTCCTGCTACCAAAACGTATGATGCCCAGACGATCTCCGCAGTGGACAGCGTCGCCCTCGCGAAGAGAACACAAGATCCGACGAGCGATCAGCCCCGCGATTTGCACCACAACCAATTCCTGGCCATCCGGCAACCTGATCGCGATGGCGTTTCGTTCGTTCGCGTCGCTGGCTTTATCCAAACTCGCATTGAGGAATGCGCCGTGGCGATAGGCGATCCGTGTAACCGTTCCAGAAGCCGGCACGCGGTTCACGTGAACATTCAGGACGGATAGAAAGATTGAGACACGCCAGCGATCTGCCGGTCCAAGTCCAAGTTCGGCGGGTGGGATGCCGGGTGCGACAGATACAACTCGCCCGTCAGCGGGCGCCAGGATGGCCCCTGATCGCACCGGTGGCACACGCTCCGGGTCACGGAAGAAGTACCAGGCAAAACAGTTCGAGAACCAGACCGACGAGGGTCAGCCACAGATTTATGAAAATGCCGATCGCCATGAGCGCCAGGCAACCGAGAACAAACGGCCTGCCGGCGGGATGCGGAGGGGGGAAGATACTTCGAAAATCCATCGTCAATGACATTTCTGTGCGGCTCGCCTGCTGGTGTTTATGGATGGTTAAGCTTTCACGGGCAACATGCCCTCGGTCGGGTAGGGAGTGGTTGGTATGCCGTTCAAAGAGCCGTTTATACTTGGGCCATTTTCCGTTGATTCCGAAGGACGTTTGTCGCCCGCGCATCAGGCGATTGCCCCCGGTTTCAGCGTTCGCTGGCGCGGACGGGTCGTCCACGCACGACTGGGCCAGGCCGATGGGACTGACGGGCATTTGCAACTCCGCTCCAGCCTCGGGCGAATTCCAAGCTCCGCGTCAGATCCTGCTACACGCGAAGCATGTTTCACGATGCTGCGGAGCTTGCTTGGCGCACTGCCGCACAATTGGGCCGCGCGGCTTCTGCCCGACCATCAGCCGCAACTGGAAGTTGAAACGATTGTTGGCCTCCCAATAACCGTCACGAGTTTGGTAGTGGAGCTAACTCTGTTCCTGCTCGGGCTGTCGCCATATCTCGACTTAATGGATGAGGCGGGTCTCAGGCTCGTCGCCCCGCCGGCCGGCCCAAATTCGATCGGCCCTTAATCATGGGAACGAACTGCATACAGGCCGCGTCAGCCAAATCCGCGTTCAGCGGTCATGCCCACCATGGTGTCGCTGATGAGAGGTGCCGAGCTGCTCGATCGGAGGATAACGGTCTGGCCACCCCATGACCAACGGCTATATCGCGGGAAGTGTCTCATTCGTTCGGTCTCGTCGAGGGCTGGCTGCTGACCGACGGGGTCGTGCCGCTGAAGCCGCGGCCCAGGTAGCGCTGGAACGCGACGGTTGGCAAATTCTGGCGCGCCGGCTCCGAACTCCCGCCGGTGAAATCGACCTGGTGGCGGAAAAGGGCGGTCTTTTGGCAATCATCGAGGTCAAGGCTCGACCGAAACTGGCTGATGCGGCCGCCTCCTTATCAGCTCGCCAACAAGCACGACTGGTTTCCGCCGCGGAAATTATTCTGGCCGATAACCCGCTATGGGGTTCCGAAGGCGTTCGGTTCGACATGTTGCTGGTTGATGCGGCAGGTGCTGTCCGACGTATCGCCGACGCCTTTCGCGGGAATGGCTAGCGCGCTGATCTCAACCCATTCTACCCTGGCTCCGATGCCGATAGGAAAGGGCCTCAGCGACATGCACTCGGGTGACAACGTCGGCGCCCGCGAGATCAGCGATCGTGCGGGCAACTCTCAGCACGCGTGTTCGACCTCGTCCGGAAAGCCTCAGCCGGTTCATGGCTTCCTCGACCAGCTTCGTCGCGTCGGCGGCGAGATGGATGGCATCGCTATCAACCTCCGCGTTGCACGGTGGGCCAGTAGGCCCATGTCGGATCCGCAGGGCGGATCTCGCGCGGTTGACGCGCTCCGCGATTACTGAGCTGGGCTCACCATGGGGAGCGTGAGCAAGTTCGGATGCGGTGGCCGGTTGCACTTCCACGGCGAGATCGATCCTGTCGAGAATAGGTCCGCTGATGCGGTTGCGGTAATCCTCACCACAGCGGGGCGCGCGACCACACTCTCGTTCGCCGTCGCCAAGGTAACCACACCGGCAAGGGTTCATGGCGGCGACGAGTTGGAATCGCGCCGGATAGGTAATGTGGGCCGACGCACGCGACACCGTGGTGCGTCCTGATTCCATTGGTTGGCGCAGCGCTTCCAGCGCCTGCCGCGGAAATTCTGGCAGTTCATCGAGGAACAGCACGCCTCGGTGCGCAAGCGAGACTTCGCCGGGCCTCGCGCGAAGACCTCCCCCGGCGAGCGCCGCTTGCGATGCCGAGTGATGCGGTTCGCGAAACGGCGGTCGGATAATGAGGCGGCCATCCTCCAGCAAGCCGGCAACGCTGTGGATCATCCCAACTTCGAGCGCCGCTCTGGCTTCAAGGTCCGGAAGAAGGCCTGGTAGCCTGGCGGCAAGCATGGACTTCCCTGAGCCGGGCGGACCGATCAGCAGAATATTATGGCCGCCGGCAGCCGCCACTTCGATCGCTCGCCTGGCGATTTCCATCCCTTTGACGTCACGCAGGTCCGGTCCGCGCCCGACGTCGGCAACGCCTCCTGCTATCGGCGGCACCAGGACCTGAGTACCTTTGAAATGGCCAATCAGAGTCCTCAGATCTGGCGGCGCCAGCACATTGATTTGACCGGCCCAGGCTGCCTCGCCACCTTGGGCCTCTGGGCAGATCAGCCCCAGGTCACGTGACGATGCCGCTATCGCCGCGGGAAGTACGCCGGCCACTCTGTTGAGTGACCCATCCAGGGATAATTCGCCGAGCGCGGCGTACTCCGCGAGCAGATCGCCAGGGATGACATCCATGGCAGCGAGAACGCCAAGGGCCAGTGGCAGATCGAAATGACTTCCCTCCTTCAGCAGGTCCGCGGGTTTCAAGTTGATCAGAATTCGCCGGGGCGGCAGGGACAGTCCCATGGCATGGAATGCGGCCCGTACGCGTTCGCGTGCTTCCGCGATAGCCTTGTCCGCAAGTCCGACGATTAAGAAATTTGGGGCGCCGCCAGAAAGCTGCACCTGAACTTCAACCGGTATCGCGTCTATCCCCGCGAAGGCGAATGTAGCCACCTGGATCATGGCATGATTCGAAGAACGTTTGGACATCCCTCAAAGCTAATACGGACAAGTGAACATAAAGATAATTCGCACGAGAGATATCGACGCACGATGGCACCGCGATATCGCGGAGCTAATTAGACGACCTGAGCGTGGGCCGACGGCGAACGTCGGCTCGAACATGCTGAAAATTCAAAGTGGCTGGATCCGCGACAACCGGGCCAGGCGCCACAGCGACGAGGACCCGACCCGCGATAGGGCCGAAATCCGCGCGGAAATGCACGGAAGACTTCAACACCAGAATCGGGCAGGAGGCAGGTTCAATACCCACATGGCGGATGATTGCCTGATCGAGGGCCTGCATCTTGCGCGACACGATGACGACCTTGACACCGTCGATGTCGATCAACGCGGAGGGTCCCAGATTTCCGGGGTTCCCCGACCCCATGGGTCCGGTTAGCGTGAAGCGGCCGTCTGTCAGCTTTTCAACCAGCGCACTGCATTGATACGGCATGCGATCAGATTTTCCGCCAAGCGACAGCGAAACGGTCGCGCCTTCTCCGGCGGCGTGACATGCCGCGGCACTTTGCTGATCGTTGATGAGGCAAAGCAAGGCCCCTCTCGCCTGCTGCTTAACCAACTCCGACAGAAGTTCAGTTGTGTCCCCATGTCCTCCACCGCCTGGATTATCCTGGGTGTCCGCGATAATGATCGGCCCGGCAGTTGTCGGGGCAAGGCGCTTCGCTTCCGCCACGGCGGCGCGTGATGAAAGCAGATCCTGAATGAATTCAGTCTCTCGCGCAGTCACAAGCTTGAAAAACCCATCCGCGGTGTCGTCTGCTACGTTTCGCGCATTCGCGTAGACCGCCAATGCGGGGCCACATCCCGGAAAGTCCGCATACGGAAAGCCGAAGCAGAATGCCAACTCGGCGACACCCAAGCGTTCCGCCATGGTCGCCCGCTCCGTCATCACGTCTTCCATAGGCGACATCAACGTGCACTGGGCGCCCAACGGAATCCAGAAGTCCAAACGGCGAAAGCCTTTCTCCCAGGGGCGGCCTCGCCTGATCCGCTCAAACAGCAGTGCAGCCGCTCGCGCGCCGGCGTCTCTCATGTCGACGTGAGGATAGGTTCGAAAAGGTACAACCGCATCCGTGAGGCTGACCATTGCCTCGGTCAGATTGGCATGTGGGTCCAGGCTGATGGTCAGAGGCATTTCGGCGCCAACGATAGCGCGGACGCGTCGCAGCAATTCCCCTTCTGCGTCCGGAAAGCTTTCGACCATCGCCGCCCCGTGCAAATCGAGATACACGCCGTCCAGGGGGCCTTCATCCAACGCCAATGAAAGCAACGCGCAGTTCAACGCGGCAATTCTCTCGAAGGCTTCGTCCTGGACAGGGGCGGCCGGGTTCGCGAACCCCCATGCCAACGGGACAATGGTCGCCTTCTCGGCTTCAACGACGGATATCGCACCCGCCGCGGGAACCGAGGCATCGCGCAGTGACTCAATCAAGGCCGCGCCGTGGCAAAGAGGTGGAAATCCACCTGGCTCCACGAAGTCCTGATAAGTGGTCGCGCGGGGAGCAAAAGAATGGCTCTCGTGCAAAAAGCCTCCAATAGCGATCCGCATCAACCTAACTCCACAATGGGTCGATGGGGCCCCGACCGCTCAGAACACTCGCGATGTTATCCAGCGCGCGAAATCCCATCGCATTTCTGGTTTCCCGCGATGCACTACCGACGTGGGGTGACAGAATCACGTTATCCAGATTGGCGAATCGGGAGTCGAAGTCGGGTTCGGATCGAAAGACATCAAGGCCAGCGGCGAACAGCTTTCCGGACGTCAAAGCCTGCAGCAGCGCCTCTTCGTCCACCAGCCCGCCGCGCGACACATTTACGAAAACGGCTCCGTCCGGCAGCAAAGCCAGTGCCCTCGAATCGATCATCCTGTCGGTTTCCGGCCCCGCCGGCGCATGCACGGACAGAAATTCGCAATGCGGTAGCATTGTATGAAAATCTTCGAAGAAGGTCGCTCCCTGCTCCAACTCAGCGGGCAGGCGATTGCGCGCATGATAAACGATCCGCATATCAAAACCGCGTGCTCTTCGCGCCATCGCCTGTCCAATTCGTCCCATGCCAAGGATGCCAAGTGTTTTCCCGGTAACACGTACTCCGAGCAGATCGCCTTGACCAATCCGATACCTCCAGCCCTGGCGCATAATCCGGTCGTATTCAAAAGCTCGCCGTGCGGCCGCGAGTAGCATCATGAACGCGTGATCAGCGGTACATTCCGTCAATACGCCGGGGGTGTTCGTCACGACTATGCCACGCTGCCGCGCGGCGGCGACATCGATATGATCGAAGCCGACACTGCTTGTCGCGCCAATTCTGACCGACCCCGGCAATCGCCCGATGAGATCCGCGTTCAACGGCAGCGTATTCGTGAACATGACGGCGTCGGCGCAGTGTCTGGTCGCGGCATCCGCCACTTCGAGGCCGGTCATGTCATTGTTGCGCTCGACGATGAGTGCATCAAACTCCTGACGCGCCCGCGTAATGACATCTGTTGGCATCAGACATGCCAGAACAAGCCGTGGCTTCATATGGATACCCCTCCAGGTCGCGAATTATGCCCCTGCTTTCCGCGACATAAAAGGGATCACTCCAGGTCGTCCAGGCTGAACTGTTCGGCCTCCTCATCATAGCTGAACAATTCGGCATACCGGCCCCACCCAATGACAGTTCGCAGGGTATCCGCCGCATAGTCGGGGGACATATGATCCTCCAACTCATCGCGAAACCGCACGGCCGATGCCCGGTGATTCCATCGTTCGTCGAGGACCTGACGGATCATGCTCGCCAGCGGCACGTGCGCACGCAGCGCTTCCGCGAACAGCGCGCGGCGGCCATCGACATCCGCCTGAACGAACGCGCGACCTTTATCGGTCAGGTAGATGTCGCCTTCCTCCAACACGGCGAAGTGGAGCAACTGCAACGTTTCTCCCAGTGGCAACAGATCATCGACCTCGTAATGCAGAGGTGCCGCGAGAGCCGGCAAATCCGCGCGACCATCATAAGGTGGCGCGGCGAGGGCTTCCATGAGGCCGGCCATCAGGTTGATTCCCACTCGCTCCAGGGGCATCGCCAAGGGGTGAGGCGGTGGCGCCGCCGTTTTTGGCTCAACCGGAGCTCGCCGGGTCATCAGCGCATAGATATCGTCGACCATCTGACGAAAGGCGGGGTCGAGGCGATTGCGGGGATGCGGAAATGGTACCGTGAGTTCGCTCGCCACGCGGCCGGGATTTGACGAAAAAACCAGGATCCGGTCGCACATCAGAACCGCTTCTTCAATGTTGTGGGTTACCATCAACACTGACTTTACCGGTAGCTTGCCGTCGGCCCAGAGGTCGATGAGGTCCGTACGCAGTGTCTCCGCGGTCAGCACATCGAGCGCGCTGAACGGTTCGTCCATCAGCAATAAATCGGGATAAACAACCAACGCCCGCGCGAGACCAACGCGCTGCCGCATGCCCCCAGAGAGCTCTTTCGGATACGCTGATGCAAACCCGCCAAGCCCTATCAGGTCCAGCGCGTCGTCCGCGCGTTTTTCACGTTCCGCGCGAGAGACGCCCCGAGCCTCGAGCCCGAGTTCGACATTTTCTTGGACGGTAAGCCACGGAAACAGAGCGAAACTCTGGAACACCATTGCGATTCCGTCAGTAGGTCCGTCCACGGCTCTACCTCGCCACGTCACGCTTCCGGCCGTTGGTTGCAACAGCCCCGAGACAATTCGCAGCAAGGTCGACTTTCCCGATCCAGACCGACCCAGACAGCGCGACGATCTCACCTTCTCGCAAGGCGAGGTTTACGTCTTCGAGAACAACCAGATCCGCGCTGGCTTCCTTATGATAGGCCTGACGGCAGCCTATGACTTCAAGCAGCGGTGCGTCCATCTTCCTGGTTATCCCAAAGTCAGTCTGCGGCGCGCATAAGCGTAAAGTCGGATGCCAGAGCAACCTGTTGAATGTCAGAACAAACGCCGACATGACCGCGACACCGAGCACCACGCGTGCCATGTCGCCGCGCTCCGTCGCCTGCGCGATGTAAGCACCGAGGCCATGTGCGACGAGTTTCGTGTTTCCCCAGGACACCACTTCCGCGACGATCGCCGCGTTCCAACAACCCCCGGACGCTGTGATGGCGCCCGTTATGTAATAGGGAAATATCCCCGGGATCATCACCTTGCGCCACCAAAGGAAGCCGCCAACCCGAAAATTGCCGGCCACTTCGCGCAGGTCTCCTGGAAATGCCGCTGCACCCGCCACAACATTGAATAAAATATACCATTGCGTACCCAGCACCATCAGTGGCGTGAGCCAAATATCCCGATTGAGCTGAAAATGGACAATCACAATCACGAACACGGGGAAGAAGAGGTTCGCGGGGAAGGCCGCGAGAAATTGCGCGAGCGGTTGCGCGCGTCTCGCCCAGGTTGGGCGTAATCCAAGCCAGACTCCGATCGGAACCCAGACCAGGCTCGCCAGGATCATAAGGATCACGACCCGCGACAAAGTCACGAGTCCGAGCAACACGGCCTCGCCGACATCGGACCAGGTCAATTCCGCGGCGGCGAATGTGATGGCCTGCCAGCTGGCCCAGCCAAGAAGTCCGCAAATCAGAATGAACCAGATGATGCTGATAAGCCTGGAAGAGGCACTCACGATGCGGCCACGGATTGCCACCGAATGAGAGCCGCAGACCTCCTAGCGATGACGCGGCCTGACCGATGGAATCGCCAACGAAGCTCAAGAGGCGTGTGCGACGGATCAGGCGAAGCATCCAGGGATCGGATGCCGTCGCTCCAGCGGTGGTTTCAAAACGAAACTTCGCGGACCAGGCCACCAGGGGGCGGAACAGCAATTGGTCGTAGGCCAGGATCACGACCAACATTGCGACGATGGCCCAAACAATCGCGCCAATGTCGCGCTGCTGCTGGGCTTCAGCGATGTAAGAGCCAATTCCCGGCAGCTTCCATGTGTCGTCGCCGACCGAAATTGCCTCGGACGCGACTACGAAGAACCATCCACCCGACATGGACATCATCGTGTTCCAGACGAGTCCTGGGGTAGCGAATGGCACCTCCAGCCGCCAGAACGTTTGCCAGGCGCTCAGCCGGAAGCTTGTTGACGCTTCAAGGAGGTCCGCCGGAACCGAGCGCAGTGACTGGTACATACTGAATGCCATGTTCCAGGCCTGGCTCGTGAAGATCGCGAATATCGACGCCAGTTCGAGGCCCAGGACCTGGCCAGGGAACAAGTTCATGAAGAACACGACCGTGAAGGTCAGGAAGCCGAGAATGGGTACGGACTGCAGGATGTCGAGCAGGGGGATCAGAACGATGCCGGCACGCTGACTTTTGGCGGCGGCCGTGCCGTAGGTGAATGTGAAGATCAGCGAAGCGGCCAATGCCGCGAACATCCGCAACGTCGTACGAACCGCGTATTCCGGCAACCGCCACGGATCCAGGCTGATTTCGGTCGCACCGGGCGCGTCAATTCGGACCCATGTCCCGCGCGCGACATGTGCGACCGAAATCAACGTCGCGAAGACGCACAAGATGGCGATCACATCCCAGAGATTTGGGAGCCGTCGGTCGGTGGCCAGCGGCGGGCTTGTTACAGTGTCCATTCATCTCGAATCGGCTGCGGTCGCGCTTGTTACCCTGCCCACTGACGGCGTGTCACCTCCATCGTCTGTTGCAATTCGATGACGAATGTTCAGTCCTGGCCGGAGATCCGCCGCAAAACCCCGGGTTTGCACACCGTGATCCGTCCCCCTTCGCGGGCCACGATGCCGTCTTCCTCCCAGGCGCGCATTTGCTTGTTCACCGTCTCCCGTGAGCAACCGACGAAACGTCCCAGATCGGTGTGCGACAACCGGATTTCGAGTCGGATGCGGCCGTTCGCCGGGTTTCCATACTCCGCCGCCAGACTTAACAGCTTGCGGGCCAATCGACCCGGAAGGTCCAGCATCGCGAAATTCCCGAGGGTTTCGCTGGTGTCGCGCAGGCGCTCACAAAGCACGTTGATCACCCGCAGCGCCAACTCGTTGCTGGACGTCAGGTATGGCAGGAAGTGACGGCGCTCTACCATCATGAGGCTGCTGTCTTCCAGGGCGGTGGCGTCGGCGCTGCGTGGTTTGCCGTCCAGGAGCGCCATCTCTCCGAATACCTCCCCGGCATCGATCATGTTGAGAGTGACCTCCCGCCCGTCCGGTGAGGTAGCGCTGATCCTGATTCGTCCGCTCAGTACCGCGACCAGGTAGGAGCCCGCGTCACCTTGCTGGAAAACCGTTTGGCCTCGCCGCACGAGTTTCTCGATCGCCTGACCAAGGATATCGTCGAGGGCGTCGCGAGGAAGCCCATCGAAAAGAGGGCTGGACAGCAGGAGCCGACGTCTAGATTCGTGGTCCATTTGCCTCATCGGACCTCGCCCCCGGGATGCGTTCGAGCAACCACTATGCGCCAATCCCGCCGTCCGTCATAGTCTCACTGAGCCATGCCAGGAGAATTGGATGAGATTGCCCGCCGTCCTGCCACCGCCGCATGGTGCGGAGTGGCCCGAACTCGCGGCGGACCAGGCCGGGATGAACTGGATGTGGCTTGAAGAAGCCGCGCGGTTCGCCTCTGAAAATGAGACGCCCTGGCCGTACGATCTGAAACGGCATCTGGAAAGCGGCTACTTCGAGCCAGCGCCATTCAACGAAATTCTCGGGCCAATCCGACCGCGCGGCGAGCCAAACGGGCTTGTCTTGCGGTCGGGGGCGAAAGTCGTGAGTTGGGGCGATCCCACGCAGGTCGATTTCACGTTCTCCGCGGCGAAAAGTTACCTGAGCATGTTGGCCGGAATCGCGGTCATGGACGGACTGATCGAAGATCTCGCCGAACCGGTTGGTCGGACCGTGCGCGATGGTGGATTTGAGGGGCCCCATAATGGCGCGATCACCTGGCGGCATTTGCTGCAAAATACCTCCGAGTGGGAGGGAACGCTGTTCGGCAAGTCCGACGTCATCGACCGCAATCGCAATCTCGCGGTCGAGGGTAAGGGCCGAAAAGGCGATCCGCGCCCATTGCGGCCGCCGGGCGAGCACTGGGAATATAACGATGTTCGGGTCAACCGCCTGAGTCTGGCGTTGTTACGGCGTTTCCGCCGACCGCTGCCTGAGGTTTTCGCCGAGCGGATCATGCGCCCGATTGGTGCGTCGTCGGATTGGTCCTGGCATGGGTACAGAACGTCTCAGGTCCTCATTGATGGTGAGGTGATCGAATCGGTATCCGGCGGCACCCACTGGGGCGGCGGTATGTTGATTCACGCGGAGGATCAGGCGCGATTGGGCCTGCTGATGTCGCGGCGCGGTAACTGGAGCGGCAAGCAGATATTGCCGGAGAGCTGGATTGTCGAATCATTGAAGCCTTGCTCGTTGAAGCCGACCTACGGCTTACTGTGGTGGCTCAACACCGACCACGGTCGCTATCCGAGCGCTCCCGTTGACAGCTTTTTCGCATCCGGGGCGGGCGGTAACCTCACATGGGTCGACCCAGCTCATGATCTGGTTGCCGTGATGCGTTGGCTGGACCCGACCGCCATCGATACGTTCATCAGGTTGATCATACAGGCGATGGAATGAAAACTCTGCACACACTCAACATAGAGGCACCTCAGGAACATACGGTTCTGGTGACGTTGAACCGGCCTGAGGTTGCCAACGCGATGAACACCCAAATGGGTCTCGATTTGCTGGAAACGTTCGATGGCTTCTGCGCTGCTCCGAACAAGCAGCGGTGCATCGTCATCACCGGTGCTGGGCCCAAGGCGTTCTGCGCCGGGGGCGATCTGAAACAGCGTAATGGCATGACCGATGAGCAGTGGCAGGATCAGCATCTGATCTTCGAACGCGCCATACGGGCGATGATTGACTGTCCGGTGCCGATTATCGCCGCGGTGAATGGCGCGGCTTACGCGGGTGGACTGGAGATTTCGCTCTGCGCCGATTTTATCTACGCCGTCGAGCATGCGAGATTCGCGTTGACGGAAGTGACCTTGGGAATCATGCCGGGCGCGGGGGGGACGCAGAACCTGCCGCGGGCGGTGGGGGCGCGGCGCGCGAAGGAAATAATGTTGACCGGCCAACCATTCTCGGCGCGAGAGGCGCTGGAGTGGGGCATGGTCAATCGCATCTGCGGGTCTGACGATTTGTTGCGAGATGCGTTGCAAACCGCCGCTGTCATCGCGGCGAACGCGCCCATTTCGACGCGTCAACTCAAGCAATCCGTGAACATGGGTTTGAATATGGATTTGCGTAGCGGAATGATGTTTGAGATCGAGGCCTATAACCGCATGGTGCCGACGGAGGATCGTCGAGAAGGCATCCGTGCGTTCAACGAGAAGCGGAAACCGATTTATCATGGCCGATGATGGCTTCGGAGAAGACAACCAATGAACGCGATCACCGACGTTCAATCCACCGGATTGACAAGAGTTCTCGCAGAGCAGGCTCGAACCCTGACATTTCCCGATATTCCAGCGGAAGCCCGCGCTTGGGCAACGCAGTGCGTGTTGGACTATATCGCATGCGGCATAGCTGGCGCGTCTGATGACCTGACCGGTATTCTTTTCGCCGAGTTGGCGGAGCAGGGTGGGCGCGAAGGCGCGGCAATCTTCGGTCGGAGGGACCGTTTGCCCGCTGCCGCCGCTGCGATTATCAACGGCGCGGCATCCCACGCGCTCGATTTCGACGACGTGAACCTGGCCATGCCCGGCCACCCCTCCGTCGCGATCCTGCCAGCGCTGCTTGCACTGGCGGAGGAGCGTGGCTCATCCGGCGCCGACGTTCTGACCGCTTTTGTCGCCGGCTATGAGCTTCAGTGCCGGGTCGGGCGGGCGGTGGCGCCTGGGCATTACGATGGGCTCGGCTTTCATGCCACGGCCACAATCGGCAGCTTCGGCGCGGCGGCCGCGTGTGCTCACTTATTGCGTCTGGACAGAGAGAAGTTCGTCACGGCGCTCGGTATCGCCGGCACGCAGGCGGCTGGACTGAAATCCATGTTTGGAACAATGTGCAAACCTTTGCACGCGGGAAAAGCAGCGTATCACGGGCTCATGGCGGCGAAGCTGGCAATGCGTGGATTCACCAGCCGCGCCGACGTCATAGAGTGCCAACAGGGCTTCGCCAGCACCCATAGTCCGGATTTCCACCCAGAGCGCGCATTGAAATCTCCAGATCATGGTTGGTATATTCGGAGCAACCTCTTCAAATATCATGCTGCCTGCTACATGGTTCATTCCTCGATCGAAGCCGCACGCAAACTGAGAGAACAGTTCGGCGTAACTCCTGATCGGGTGGAACGCATCCAGGTTCAGCTCGAGGAGTCCTGCGACAGAATTTGCAATATTCCAGCGCCAAGGACTGGTCTGGAGGCGAAATTTTCACTGCGATTGGCGACAGCGATGGGTTTTGCCGGTATCGATACCGGGCGTTTGTCGACCTATTCCGAGGCGGTCGCGGGGGACCCTGATTTGGTGCGCCTGCGTGATAAGGTTGATCTGGATTTCCGCCATGGCATCCCTAATACGTTTGCCACTGTCGAAGTTCTGCTGACGGATGGCAGGCGTTTCGAGACCAGCCACGATTCAGGTGTGGCGGCCACGAACACCGCGGATCAAGGGCGCCGACTGGAGGAAAAGTTCGCTGGTCTTGTTGAACCGGTCCTCGGATCCACACGTTGTCAGGCGCTCATCGCCAGGATCAATGGTATTGAAACGCTGGAGAACGTCAGGCAACTCATGGTTCTGACCGGAGGCTAGCGTCCTTCCGTTGTGCCGCCTGGTTGGGATCGTCCCGCCTGGTAACGTAGATCTTCCCGATGGCACAACCACCGCCCGCCGCCTTGGGTCAGATCGGCGCGGTGTCTTGCCGCCTGGCAGCCTTATGTGCGAGATGTCCGAGGTATAAGACGTCTGGCCAGGAGGAAAACGGGTGAAAATCACGCGGGTTGAGACCCTTCAGGCCGATGCTGGCTGGCGCATGTTTTCGTTTCTGAAGATCAGCACCGATGATGGGATCGTCGGGTGGTCGGAGTTCAACGAAAGCTTTGGCTCCACGGGCCTGTCTGACGTTATTCGCGGCCTGTCACCCATATTGATCGGCCGGGATCCCAGGATGTACGAGCAGGTCACTCAGCACCTGCACGTGTTGACCCGGCAATCGCGTGGCGGCTTGAACCAGCAGGCGCTCGCCGCGATCGAAAACGCGCTTCTGGATGTCACGGGTAAAGCCTACGGCGTGCCTGTCTATGCATTGTTTGGTGGACCAATCCGCGATCGCATCCCGGTTTATTGGTCGCATTTCGGTACCTATCGCGTTCGCAGCGCGGCATTGATGGGTGTTCCGCCACTAACCAATTATGACGACCTCGCGCGGCACGCCGACGAGGTGAAGAAACTCGGCTTTCGTGCACTCAAGACCAATATCATGCCTTCGCTCGACGACGGTCTGGCATCTTATGTCCCGGGTTTTGGTCGGACGCCCGGATGGCCGGAACTGAATTGGGACAACAAGCTCATTCGTGGTGTTACCGAGCAATTGATGACAATTCGGAAGGCCGTTGGGCCGGATATGGGGATCCATCTGGATATCAATTTCAATTTCAAAACGGAAGGGTTCAGGCGCGTCGCGGATGCCGTGGCGCCAGCGAGCCTTACGTGGCTGGAAATCGACACGCATGACGCGCAGGCATTGGCGGAGATCAAGCGTGGCGCGCCTTGCCCGATCGCATCGTGTGAAACGCTGCATGGCCGCCGAGAGTTCAAACCATTCTTCGATCATTATGCCACCGATGTGGCCATTATTGATGTCATCTGGAACGGATTGAATGAGTCGCTCAAAATAGCCGCCATGGCTGATGTCTATGAGATCAATGTGGCGCCACATAATTTTTATGGCCACCTGTGCAGTGCGATCAGCGCGACATTCAGTGCCGTGGTGCCGAATTTCCGCATGATGGAGATCGACATCGACAGCGCGCCTTGGCGTGACGAATTCTACACTGTGGTCCCAACAATCGAGAACGGAGATTTCGTCCTGCCCAAAGGCCCGGGGTGGGGTATCGATGTGAACGAGCAGGCGGTCCGGGCGCGCCCACCGAAACACTGAAGGAGAAGGCTTGTGGCAAAGTTCAAGATCGCGACCCCGGCCGGGGCAAGCTTCACCGTCGAAGGCGGCGGCTATGACTACGAGATGGAAGCCTTGCGGGGCATGGATGCGGAGATCGTTGAGGGGCCAACGGACGAAGACGGGTTCATTAAATTTGCCCAGGACGCCGACGCGGTGTATGCGAAGGGCATACGAATCACGAAGAAGATCATTGATGGGTTGCCGGAAAATTGCCGTGCCATCGTGCTTGGTTCCGTTGGTGTCGATAGTGTTGATGTCGTCGCGGCGACCGAGCGCGGCATACCGGTCACCAATTGCCCCGATACCTTCATTGAAGAGGTTGCCGATCATGCGATGATGCTCTTGCTGTCGAGCTTTCGCCGCACGATCGAACAGGATCGAATGGTGCGTGAAGGCAGATGGCGCGAAGGACGGCCGGCGCTGCTGAACATTCCTCGGCTAAATGGCCAGACGCTCGGTCTGATCGCGTTTGGCCATGTCGCTCGTGCCGTAGCGAAGCGCGCGAAACCATTTGGTTTGCGTGTCATCGCTTATGACCCCTATATCGAAGAACTGGTCATGATTGAACACGGCGTCATGCCGTGTACGCTGGAAGAAGTGCTGTCGCAATCTGATTTCGTTTCGATGCATGCACCGGCCACTCCGGAAGCTGAAGGCATGTTGATGGAGAAGCATTTCCGCCTGATGAAGAAGACAGCGATTTTCATCAATACAGGACGCGGCCCGACGGTTCAGGAGGCGGGACTGATCAAGGCGCTCCAGGAAGGGTGGATCGCTCATGCTGGTCTCGACGTGCTCGAGATCGAACCCCCCGGCAACAATAACCCGATCCTGGGAATGCCGAACGTGACGCTGAGTGCTCACACGGCTTCAGCGTCGGCGCGGTTTGACCCGGCCCGCAAACGGCATGTTGGGCGCGAACTGGCCGTGGTGCTAAGTGGCAGATGGCCGATGAGCTGCGTGAATCCGGCGGTGCTCATGAACTCAAAGCTTCGCCGTTGGCAGCCGATTTCAATGGAACGCGGGCCGAACAGCTGATTCAGCCGGATCCGGGCGGGCTGTGTCCCTGCCCACCCGGATCCGGGATTACCGATGCCAGCCTGCCGCCGCGGCGCACCACCCTGGGGATCCGGTCTCTAGCGGTGATGCCAGTAACCGCCGTGTCCCCATCCGCCGCCCCATCCCCATCCCCCACCCCATCCCCAGCCGGTACCGACGACAACGGCAGGGCCGCCTACATAAGCTGGTCCGTAATACGGGTAGGGACCTGGCCCGCCGGCAGCATAGCCTCCGGGAGGACTTTGTACCGAATCGCCATGGGCGTACATGCATTGCGTGTAGCTCATGTCATATCGCTGCTGCATTTCCGCGGCTGAGTATTGGGCGCCATTCGCACCCGCGGACCCACCGACCAATGCGCCGGCAGCTCCACCGATCGCCGCGCCGGCGCCCATCTGGCCGCTAAGTGAGCCAAGGGCCGCTCCAATTCCGGCGCCAACCGCGGTCCCAGCCACCGCGGTACCAACCGCGTTATTCGTGGCGGCTTGCGCCCCCGCCGCTCCGCCTGACTGGCCAGATGCGAACTGCCGGCATATCGCATCTTCCTGCTGGAAGGTGGCAAAGTCCTTACCCGCGCCAGGAAGCGCCATCACTCGAGGGCCCGATGGCGGAGCGACGGCACATGCTCCCAGTGCCAGGATCGACGCCATTCCAATCGTCAAACGCGTACGCCACATCATGAAAATCCTTTTGAGCGGGCTTTCCTGGCAGCCGCCATACCGTTGCCATGGCCAGGAAGGCCACCAGGTTGGACTATAACCGGTTGCGCGTCGCGAGTGAGTTCACGAATGAAATATCGTGGATTAATTTGATTTCATCGCCGTCTGGCGTTGGCGGCCCGACGATCGCGGCGTGGATCAGGCAAGATTGCGCTTCAGGACGCCGCGATCTCCGCCTCACGCCGAGACACGGCTACCAGTCTTCTCGCGGTCCGCAACAAAAGCTGGCGGTCCTCCGCGGAACACTCTCGATATAGGCGTAACAATGCCAGCTCGTCGCCCAATCTGGCCTCGGCGGGTGCTCGCTTGTCGTCGCCGTACATCAGGTATTCGACGCCAACCTCCAGCACTTCGGCGATGCGCGTCAGGTTTGTGGTGACCTGACCCGCTCGCCCGGTTTCCCATTGGGCGACCGCGCTACGGGACACGCCAACCGCGCTGGCGAGTTGATCCTGGGTCCAGCCTCGCTCACGGCGAACTTCGCGAATGCGGATGCCCATCTCGGTTGGGTTACTCATGCTGTTAGTATCGCTCAACCGAACTAACTTATCCAGAGGAATTTTGCCCGGATGGGTCGAATTCCTACTTTCAGACAGTGTCATACGCCGATACGGTTAATATATCAGACAAAATGTTATTATAATTGACATATTCAGGCGGTTCGGCTATCTATGCGTTGTTCTTGTTGTGTTCCTACATGCCGAGGTCTTTATGCCGAAAAGAATTGAATGGACTGAGGTCCAGGATCTGAAAATCAGGCGGATGCGCGCCGAAAGCGCCTCATGGGACAGTATCGCCGAAGCCGTAGGCGTCACCCGTTGGACCGCGATTGAGCGAGGGCGCCGCCTCGGGGCTCGCCTTCCGCCGCCAGACTTTCAACCTCCCCCCGAGGACCCCGACCGCCCCGCTCTTCCGCCAGGTCATCCTGAGACCTGGGGGATCATCAACAGAGGAATGTCCTTGGAGGGTATTCCGTACCCCATACCGGCTCCCGTGCGCTGAGATGCACCAACTTCCGTTGGAGCGACCATAATGAGATCGAGCACGCCTTCCTTTCCACCGGACACCTCGGCGTCCGCGCGGACGATCGACACGTTGCACCGGAGCAGGCCCACCACCGTCGAGCTTGGCGGCGTGGTCGATGCCGATTTCGTGATTTATCGGTTGGAGGAAGCGGGTGCCACCCTGTTGGCGCTTCCCGGCACAGGATGGACGACTCGCCTTCGAACCTCGTCGATCGATATCGTTCGGACTGCATTGGAAGCTTATGGCTGGGATGCATCCGGGATACGTCCGTCCGTTCCATCAGCGGACAGGATCGACCGGATGGACGAGGCCATGGCGTGGGTCGCTTTGATTCCGACCAGTCGCTACGTTCTGCGACGGGTCGTCGGTGCCCGAAGCCTGGTGCATCCGATCACGGACCGTCATCTCTATTCATGGCGCCGCCTGGGAGTAGCCTTAGGCTCCGACCACAAGGCCGTGCAGCGGTGGCATGCGCAGGGGATCATGATGATCATCGCTGGCTTACAACGGACGGATTGACTGACGTGCGAGGTCGCGCTTCACGGACCGGTCATACCAACGTAAAAGAATGGTAACGCTGGGCCGCTACGCCGATCCAATGAACCAGTTGAGGGAACAGTCATGAAGCGCCGCACCCTACTCGCTGCCACGGCCGCCGCCCCAATCGCCGCGTTGGAACGAGCCCACGGCCAGTCTGGTAAGCTTCAGATCGTGTGGTGGCATGCGATGACCGGGGTAAACGCCGACGAAGTCACACGCCTCGCCCGAGCCTTCACGGAGAGCCAACCCGAGGCGGAGGTTCAGGCTGTTTACAAGGGCGGATATCCCGAAACTCTGACCGCCGCGATCGCCGCCTGGCGTGCTGACCAGGCACCTCACCTCGTGCAGATTTTCGAGGTCGGCACCGGTTCGATGCTCGCCGCCGGACCCGCGACAAAGCAGGTCTGGAAACTGGCGGAAGAGACCGGGGTCGCGCTGGATCCCGCCGTCTATATTCCCGGCGTGCGGGGCTACTACAGTTTGCCCGATGGTCGCCTGGCGTCGATGCCGTTCAACTCATCAACCGCGATCATGTGGTACAACAAGGACGCGTTTGAGGCTGCTGGCCTCGATCCCGAGAAGGCCCCCGCGACGTGGCCCGAGGTGATCACGGCCGCGCGGGCCATTAAATCGAAGATCGGGACGTCCGCGATGGGCGCGGTCAAATTTCCCGTCACCAGTTCCTGGATGATCTGGGTACAGTTGGAGCAATACAGTGCGATCCACGATCTGCCGTTCGCGACCAAATCGAACGGTTTCGAAGGTCTCGACGCGGAACTTCGTTTCAATGGTCCACAGCAGGTGAAGCAGTGGGACCGGCTGTTGGGCATGGCGAAGGAGGGACTTTACGAATATGGCGGCCGCGACACCGTGCCAGATGCGCTGTTTTACTCCGGTCAGGCTGCGATCGGCTTTGGCTCGTCCGCCGGACGCGGGCAGATCGCCGCCAACGCCAAATTCAAATGGGGCGCGGCCCTGCTACCAATCGATCCAGCGGTGAACCCGAACCCGATCAATTCCATCATCGGGGGAGCGAGTCTTTGGACGATGACCACGAAGCAGCGGACCGCGGCGGAATATAAAGCCGTCGCGCAATTCCTGAAGTTTCTCGCCATTCCGGAGCAGGACGCACACTTCCATCAGACCACCGGCTACGTGCCGGTGACATTTGGTGGTTACGAGAAATCCAGGGCTGATGGGTATTACGAGAAGCAGCCAGGGGCGGACATCCCGATCAAGCAACTCGCACGCGGCAAGGTCACTCCGAACTCGCGCGGACTACGACTTGGTCGGCTCGCTGAGATTCGAAACATCCTGTATGAAGAGACCGAAAAGGCACTCCAAGGTCAGCAGACCGGGAAGGAGGCGCTTGATAATGGTGTCCTCCGCGGCAACCGCGTGCTGCGTGAATTTCAGAAGTCTGTCGGCGGATAATGGAGCGGCGAACGATCTTTGGGCACCGTTTGTTGCCTCTGATTTTGGTCGCACCGCAGTTTTTTCTGACCTTGGTATTCTTCCTTTGGCCCGCCTGCGAGGCGGTGTGGTCAAGCCTGACGCGGCAGGATCCATTCGGATTGCACAGTCAGTTCGCCGGTCTGGACAATTTTGTCGAGTTGTTCACGGACCCGCTGTACCGAGACTCGATTGGCCGCACCGTCTTCTTCATGATCGTGGTCAGCGCGCTGTCGATGAGTTTGGCATTGCTGCTGGCGGCGTTCGCCGATCGAGAGATTCGCGGCCGGATGGTCTATCGAACATTGCTCATCTGGCCGTACACCATCGCACCGGCAATGGCGGCGGTATTATGGATTCTTCTGCTGCAGCCGCGGATCGGCCTCGTCGGCGTATGGCTTAACCGGCATGGTGTCACCTGGGATTATCACCTCAACGACAGGCAGGCGATGTTGGTCGTCGTGTTGGCCTGCGCCTGGAAACAGGTCAGTTATAACTTCATTTTCTTTCTCGCGGGATTGCAATCTGTCCCCCGATCCGTTCTGGAGGCCGCCCGGATGGACGGTGCCCGTGGGTGGCACAGGTTCCGGACCATCACTTTCCCGCTTTTGGCGCCGACAACTTTCTTTCTGATCGTGGTGAACCTGGTTTATGCCGCGTTCGATACCTTTGGCACCATCCAGGCACTCACTCAGGGCGGGCCGGGAAAGGCGACGGAAACGCTGATGGTCAAGGTCTATCGGGACGGCGTGGTGAACCTGGACATCGGTTCTTCGTCTGCCCAATCGGTGATCCTGATGATTGGCGTCATCGCGCTGACCGCGCTGCAGTTCCGCTTCATCGGCCGAGGGGATCATCGTGAATCCGCGCCGTGACCCTGTCGCTCATGCTGTGTTATTGCTCGGCGCGATTCTCTTCGTCGCACCCCTTTGGATCGCTTTCGTTGGATCGACGCAGGACCCGGCGGCGATCGCCCGAGGCGATCTCTCGCTGTTGCCAGGCGGTGATGGGCTGAGCGCATATGCTCGTGTCCTGGCTGGTCCAGTACCTCGGATGCTCATGGTCTCATTGGGCATGGCACTGGCGATCGCGATCGGCAAAATCGTTATCTCCGTATTGTCGGCCTATGCGGTCGTGTTCTTTCGCTTTCCTTGTCGCAAGCTGGCATTCTGGTTGATCTTCATCACGCTTATGTTGCCGGTCGAGGTTCGCATCATTCCAACCTATTCGGTCATGGCCGGGCTTGGATTAATCAACACGTTTACCGGGCTTTGGCTTCCGCTTATCGCGTCCGCGACCGCGACGTTGCTGTTTCGCCAGGTGTTCGTCGCGATCCCGGACGAACTCGTGGAGGCCGCGCGGATGGATGGGGCCGGGCCGTTGCGCTTTTTGTGGGACATCGTGTTGCCGGTATCCGCCGCCAATATCGCCGCGCTGTTCGTGATCCTGTTCATCTATGGCTGGAACCAATACCTCTGGCCTCTGCTGGTCGCCACAAATCCGAAGCTGGATACTATCGTGATCGGCATTGTCAAAATGGTCGCGGTCGAAACGGAAACCGACTGGAGCGCGGTGATGGCAACCGCGATCCTCGCTTTACTGCCGCCAATCGTCGTTATCCTGCTTATGCAGAGATGGTTTGTCGCCGGTCTGACGGAAAGCGAAAAATAGATGGCGGTGTTGGAACTGATCGGCCTTCGCAAGAATTTTGGCGCCACGGAGGTGTTGCGTCAGATCGATCTGTCTCTCGCGAGCGGCGAAATGCTGGTGATCGTTGGCGCATCCGGCTGTGGCAAATCAACTTTGCTGCGGATGGTCGCTGGCCTGGAGACGCCGAGCGCGGGGCGTATTGTGCTGGAAGAGCGCGATATAACGTCGGTCGATCCATCGCTGCGCGATATGGCGATGGTGTTTCAGAATTATGCGCTTTATCCGCACATGACCGTGTTCGACAACATGGCCTATGGCCTTCGTATTCGCGGTCTCAGCCGTGAAGACATCGCCCGCCGTGTCGATGAAGCGGCGGCTCTCCTTGGCTTGTCCGAATTCCTCGGCCGGAAGCCTCGCCAACTCTCCGGTGGACAACGTCAACGTGTCGCGATGGGTCGTGCCATCGTGAGGGAGCCCAAGCTGTTTCTGTTTGATGAGCCGTTGTCCAATCTCGATGCGACACTTCGCGTTCGGACGCGTGCGGAAATACGCCGGTTGCAACGCCGTCTTGGTGTCACGAGCCTCTATGTGACGCATGATCAGGTTGAGGCGATGACCCTCGGCGACCGGTTGCTGGTGCTTCACCGAGGTCGCCCGGCGCAATTGGCGACGCCGATGGAGGTCTTCGAACATCCCGCCGACACATATGTCGCGAGTTTTATTGGTGCCCCGGCCATGAATTTCCTGCCGGCGCTTCTGATCGATGCCGGGACCGGGGCCAGGTTAGAGGCTGGCCCGGTTGTGCGGTTCGTCGATGGAAAGCGCGCAGGGCCTGATGGTAAGACCCTCACCATCGGTATTCGGCCTGAACACATCACGATTGATCCCAACGGAATTAAACTGCGAGTCGACCTGATTGAACCTCTTGGTTCCGAAACGCTGATTCATGGACATTTGGCTGCCCCAGGCGAGACGGCACTGGTGATGCGGCTCGCCGGAAAGGCCCCCGAAGGTGACACGCTGTCGGTCGGTTTCCCATCGCAGCATGTTCACGTGTTTGATGCGGAAACCGGGCTTCGGCTGCCCTGACAGAACTTCCTATTTCACCGCGGCAACCCGCAGTGCGTTGGTGGTTCCCGGCTGACCGAAGGGGACGCCCGCGGTGACCACGATTTCTTCGCCGTGCGAGGCGAAGCCTTCCATCAGTGCCGCTCGCGCCGCGCGATTAACAGCCTCGCCCATTGAATGCACCTCCGGCACGACCACGGCGTGTACGCCCCACACGACCGCCATTCGGCGCGCGGTGTCCAACAATGGCGTCAATCCAATGACCGGAGAATCGGGGCGTTCTCGCGCGACGCGCAACGCGGTGCTGCCGGAGGCCGTGAAGGCAACAATGGCACGTGCACCGATCGTGTGCACAACCTGGCTGGCGGCCGAGGCGATCGCGCCCGCGGCGGAATGCTCTGGAGCCGGTCGGGATGAGTCGATCATCGTACGCCAGCCGGCGTCCTGCTCAACGCGCGCGACGATCCGATCCATCATGTTCACGGCTTCGTAGGGATATTGCCCAGCGGCGGTTTCGCCGGAAAGCATGACCGCGTCGGCGCCATCGAACACCGCTGTCGCCACGTCGGAAGCCTCCGCTCGCGTGGGCGCGGGCGCGGTCATCATGCTTTCCAGCATTTGCGTCGCGACCACGACCGGTTTCCCAAGCTGGCGCGCCAGGCGAACGATCCGCTTTTGCGCGAGCGGGACCTCTTCGGGCGGCAGTTCGACGCCGAGATCACCGCGCGCCACCATGACGGCGTCGGTCAACGCGAGGATCGCGTCGAGGTTGTCCAGCGCCTGTGGTTTCTCCAGCTTGACCATCGTCCAGGCGCGCCCGGCGATCAGCTCTTTTGCTTCCGCGACGTCCTGCGGGCGTTGCACGAACGAAAGCCCGATATAATTCGCGCCGTGACTGACGGCGAACTCCAGGTCGATACGATCTTTCTCGGTCAGAGCGGGAATTGGGAGCACAACGTCCGGGACATTGACTCCCTTGTGGTCGGAGATGGAGCCGCCAACCACGATCTCCGTCTCCAAAGCATCAGGGCGTTTGTGCACGACGCGTAGCCGGAGTTTGCCATCATCAACCAGCAGCATCGCGCCGATGGTCGCGGCTTCGATGATCTCGGGATGTGGCAGATTGACCCGGTTGAAGTCGCCGGGCGTCGCATTCAGATCCAGGCGAAACGGCCGGCCGGTCTGTAAATGGGCCCTTCCGCCGGAAAAACGGCCAACACGCAGTTTGGGTCCCTGAACGTCGGCCAAAATTCCAATTGGCCGATCGAATTTTTCCTCCAGTTCGCGGATCATCGCGAAACGCTTCGCATGATCCTCGTGCGTGCCATGTGAAAAATTCAGCCGGAAGACGTCCGCACCAGCCTGAAACAGCCGCGCCAAAATTTCGGGGGAGGAGCTCGCGGGTCCTAGGGTGGCAATGATTTTCGTGCGGCGCCGACGACGCAGCTTCGGACGGACAGCCATGGCGTATCCTTCAGGCGACCAAAATGGCGCGAAAATCGTTGACGTTGGTCAGCGTGGGGCCAATGCGGATAGCATCGCCGACGGCGTCGAAGAACCCATGACTGTCGTGGACCGCCAGCATGCCGCGCGGGTCCAGTCCCTTCGCCCTCACCCGGGCGAGCGTGTCAGGTGCCAGTATCGCTCCGGCGACGTCATCCATGCCATCGATGCCGTCGGTATCGCCGGCGATGCCCCAGATGCCATTGGCTCCATCCAGTGCCAGCGCCAGACCAAGTAGGAAGGTCGTGTTGCGGCCTCCTCGACCGGTCGCGTTCGACCCCAGGGTGACGGTTGTCTCGCCGCCCGACAGGATAACCGCGGGAGATGGGATCGGCTCTCCATGCAGGCGCGTCGAGCGAGCGATCCCGGCATGGACGATCCCAACCTCGCGCGCCTCGCCTTCCAGCGCGTCGCCGAGGATGATCGGTGTCAGACCCATTCCGCGCGCCATGTCCGCCGCCGCCCGCAGCGCCATCATCGGAGTCGCGATCATGCGAAAATCGTTATGCGGCAGACTGCCTGGCTTCGGAGTTTCATCGACGTCCTGTTGGAGACGAGCGATGACTGCGGGAGACGGTGTGATGCCGTAGCGTTCGAGTAGCGCCCGCGCGTCCGCGAACGTCGTCGGATCAGGTACCGTTGGGCCCGAGCCGATGACTGCCGGATCGTCACCCGGAACATCGCTGATCGCCAAGGTCACCATCCGGGCCGGCGCGGCCGCGGCCGCCAGCCGGCCACCTTTGATCGCGGAAAGGTGCTTCCGCACAGTGTTCATTTCGCCGATGGTTGCCCCGCTGGCCAACAAAGCCCGATTGATCGCCTGTTTGTCGGTCAGCGACAGGCCAGGAGCCGGCGCGGCGAGGAGCGCCGATGCGCCGCCGGACATCAACGCGATCACCAGATCTCGCGGAGTAGGCCCTGGACACGCTCGAGAAGACGCCGCGCACCACGCTCGCTATTGGCATCGGGCACCGGATGCGACGCTTCGATCACTTCGATACGACGGGTCGGCACCGCGTGACCGTAGCGGGTTACCACGGTGCCTTCCAGCGCGACATCCGGCCATGCCTCCTCCAGCGCGGCAGCCATGACAGCGGCAGACTTGCCGCCCCCGACGACAATACAACGGCCGCCGACCGGCCTGGCGGGGAGCTGTGCCGCCAGGACTTGCGAGGGTCGGAGGCTCGACCGCGGCGTCGAACAGTTGGCGCAAGTCCGTGCGCGCTCGCGCGTCGTCCCAGGTCATCGCTTGCTATTCCCACTGGACGCGGCGAAACTATGGCGGATCGTGGCCTTCGACACCAATTTAGTCGCGTACCAGGGGCGTGGTTCCCCACGGGATAATCTCGGTCTGCATCCCAAGGTCATGATGATTACCCAGGTGGTACATCAGCATCCCGGACATCGAGCCGACGCCGATCTGGATCGTATCGCGGTCGTGCACGAATTCTTTCGCGACCGTCGCGCATACCGTTGCTATCGCGCGCTGCTCCTCTTCATTGGGGGGAGGCAAAATCGCTTCGGGAAATGGCATCACGCCCTCCACGAAGTAATCGATCTCCGAGAGATGCATCTGATTGTCGCCACCGACCCGAATCAGCTTCGAATCGATTTCCGCGATCACCAGGTCTGCGGCGCGTGCCAACATCTTCTGCATGATCTGGATATCGCCGAAGTTGACGAAGCCGTTCTCGTCGGGTGGCGTGACCTTGATCAAGCAGACGTTGAAATTTTCGAGTCCGGGCGGAAGCGAGCCTTCGCGATAGTAGGAGACCGGGACGAACTCCGCGCGCCCGGCCGCATACACCGAGCGATCGTACGGCGAGCAGTACATCGACTCGAGGCGGTAACGTTCGCCCAGCCCCGGAAGGTCCCAGTTGAAGGCCGCGGCGCCGTGGTTGACGACCACGTTTTCAAGTTCCATCAGCCGGCCGGAGAGCGCGGTGCACACCGTCAAGGGCGTCGCCTGTGCAATCGAGACGACGATCCGGTCGCCGGACTTGATGTGGCCTACGGCTTCATCAGGTTCAACCAGACGCGCGCCGAGCTGCCCGCGCCAGTCACGCGAGGTTGGTGTGTAAGTGCTGGGGGAAACGGTGGGAGCTGTTGCCATCGCGACTGTCTCTCTTCATTCAGATTTCACGAAGAGAGCACACAAAATGCGTTGCACGCAAACGCAGCAACCCTCTCCAAGAGCGAGAGGGTTGCGCCGGTCTCCTCAGAGATATGGAGAAGAACTAGGCTAGTAGGGTTTGGCCCAGCGTCGGGTCGATGCCGATATCGCGTAGGAAGCCTGAGGTGCGCTCGTTCAGCAGCCCCACCTTCTTGATGTTAGTAACGACGGTGGTATGCATCTCGCGCTTGAACAGTTTTCGGAACATGGTCTGATCGTTGCCGTCCCGAGCCGCCTGCTTACGGACCTTCTTGACCTGCTCGATTTCGGCCGCGTTCATCCCGATCGCTTCGTACGCTTCTTGCGGGAACTGACCCCCAAGGACCAGATGGATGGCGTCGCGGGTGAAGTCCTCGACCTCGCGCAGGTCGCTGGGGCTGAGCGACCGGATCTCATCGGGCAGGCTCAGAATCGAAAATCCCATATGGCGCGATTCATCGGCCAGGATGCGTTTGCAAATCAGACTCAGAGTCGGATCCTGCGCGGTCTCGCCGAGAAGGCGGAACAGTGCCACCGCAAAGGTCTCAGCGATGAGCTGCAGGCCAACGGTTTTGATAAACCATTTGCCCTGGCCCAGGATGAAGTCGAACAGCGTCTTCAGATTGGGGGTGACCGGATAGATTTTCCCGCCGCATTTATCGATGAGGTAGCGGCTCAGCACCTCGGTATGCCGCGCTTCGTCGACGACCTGGGTTGACTGGAAAAATTTCGCGTCATTGCCAGGCACCATATCGACCAACTGGCTGCACGCGAGCATCGCGCCTTCCTCGCCATGGAGGAGCTGCGAAATCCGCCAGCATGAAAACTCTACATTGAGGCGCGCGAGGGTTTTCGCATCGAGATGTGCCAGCGCATCGCTGCCGTAACCGTCGATCAGCTCGTTGGCGAAGATGCCCTTACCGAGGTCGAGCGGTGTTTCCCAGTCGATATCCCGCGAAGCGTTCCACTGATCGCGTTTGGCCTTTTCGTAAAGGCCGCGCAGGTCAGGCGCATCGACGGTATAGGAACGCTGCCAGAGCGTATCGAAAGTGCTCGGTATGAGGTCAAACGTTGCGACACCCATCCTTTGAATCTCCCTCTACCAAACGGTAGGTAATGCGAGGAGCCTAGCAAATTTTCATCCGATTCGGAAACGCAACCGTTGCGTGATCATCTCCGACAAGCCGCAGACCTCACTTTGCGCATGCGATGACGATGCGGTCGCGGATTCGGTCGGCGGTTCGCGGCAACCGAAGCGAGGAAGGTAATTGCATCTCGCCCCTTTTCTTGGCGTAAAACGCCAGAATAAGCGTCAATGCAACTTTACCTCGCTCCAGGAATCACGAATGAAACCGATCTTCTCAATCTCCCACAGGCGCCATTCTCCCAGATTATGGGTTTTTCTCGTCGCGGCTATTGCCGGCACAGGAATCTTTGCCTCGCTGGTGGCAGATGCTAAAGAACCTTTCACAGCATTCAATTACGCAGCGTCTCCTGTCCTCACCACTCCGGGTCAGGGGAGTCCGGCCTGTATGGAGACCGGAGTTCCGACTTGTCCGGCGGAGCATGTCTGCGACTATTTTGGATACAGCGGCGCAGGCGTAGGGAAGCCGGGTTTCGGGAAAACCACTATCGATGTTTGCATCAAAGAAGATCTGAATCTGGGCGTGCCGAACGCTACTGGCGGAAACTGTTCCCAATCTTCCGGATTTGCGCAGATCACCTATCAGATAAGACCTCGCTCGCAGAAGATCATTATCCTGGGTTTGTTGGGGCAAACCTGTGACGTTCAAGGAGCTGCAACCGCGAGCCTTCTGCAGAACATGGCTGTGACGCAGGGTCCTTGGTCCGGAAATTTGTCAATTTCGTCGCTCGATACCGATGGTTTCAACGCATTTCTAAGTATCTACGGCACGATTCAGTCCGGACTCAAGTGATCGAGGTCTATCGCCTGCCGCGAGCCTTCGATTTTGGCGACTTGCCGACACGGCGCGGGATGGCTTTCTTCGCCGCCACCGGGCGAGCGACTTTCTTCCACAATTCGCGCGAGGCGATCCGCGCTCCTTCCGCCATCGTCTTCAATTTCGCCCAGGTGATTTTCGGATCGACCACCGCCATTCCGGCGAAAGTCGAGAAGCCGCAATCGCTTCCCGCGATCACATTTTCGCGCCCGACTACGCCCGCGAAATTGGTGATGCGCTGCGCGACCAGCTCCGGATGTTCAATGAAATTAGTTGATGAATCGAGAACGCCGGGAATCAGAACCTTGCCGGACGGAAGCTTAATGTCCTGCCAAATCTTCCATTCATGCTCGTGCCGTGGATTGGACGCTTCGAAGGAAATCCCGGCCGGCTTTGCTTTCAATACGATGTCGATAATGTCCTTCATCGCGATATCGCGATGATGTGGTCCCTCGTAATTGCCCCAGCACAGGTGCAGGCGTGCCGCCTCGGCGGGAATGTTGACCAGCGCGTGATTGAGGGCCTCGACTTGCGCGGCGGCCTGCTTGCGAAACTCAGAAGTTTTGAGATCGGCGAACTGGATATGTCGGTTCATGGCGAGGTCGGGGCAGTCGAGCTGAAGCAGGAAGCCGGCATGATAAATTGCCTCGTACTCAGTTCGCATCGCATCGGCGAGCGCGGCAAGATAAGCGTCGCGCGTAGAGTAATGTTGGTTCACGAGGAACACCGAGATAACGCCCGGCGATGCGGCGCTCATGAAGACCTCCTCCGCTTTGGTCCGCGCGGTCGCGGCCTTCAGATTCGCGAGGTCAATTTCCAGATCATGTGTATCGCGATATCGAATTTCTCCGTTGCATGCCGGCATCTTGAGTGCTGCGGCTGGGCTCTGCGAAAAAAGCCGCGCGCCATACTCGGGAAAATCCTTGATGTCGGCGAGCTGGCCGAGGAGTGTAACCGATTCGCCCTCGAAGCCGGTCAGCCGATCCTTCACGTAGGTCGAATAGCCGACCTTGCTCATTTCGCCGTCGTTGATGACATCGACGCCGGCCTCCAGCTGCTTGCGGACGATTTCCGCGACCGCATCGCGAACGGCGGTATCGAACTCCGCTCGATCTGCCAACGTGCCGGCCTCTTTCGCCGCCAACAGTGCGAGCAAGCCCTCAGGGCGTGGCAGACTTCCAGTATGAGTGGTGAGGATTTTCCTGACGCTGCGCTTCATGGCCGATCCCTCCGCGAGATTGAGAAGCGAGATTAACTCCGCGGCGCGATTTCCTCCAAACGCGAAGGATGCGGCTTACTGACGTCCGTGGTTGCTGACGGCGGCGTTGGACACCGTGCTACTTTCCGGCGGACCCGGCGTCGCGGGCTGGTCGAGCACGATGGTCGACTTGGATTCGACCGGTTGCGGCTCGAAGTTTTTCGCGAGCCCTTGCAACTTTTCCTGCAGCGGCTTGAGCCCATCGAAGATTTTTGCCAGCTCGGAAATCCGCGCCTGGAACTCACGGGCCGGATCGAGCAGAGCGGCCGCGGCGGAGAGGTTCTCATAGAAGGTTCGCTCGATGCCGTCGAATTGCTGGCGTAGTTCGCGTGCTGCTTCGACGTTGAGCGCGGTTTGAAAAGTGCGGATACCGTCGTATGCCTTCCCCAGGCGCTCCATCTCGCTGGTGAAGACTTTGATCTCGTCGATGGTGCGCGCGGTTTGATTGAGCACGCGCTCAAGCGGTTCGGCGACCCGGGTGATTTCGGAAATCTGGACCTCGAAGGTTTTCAGCGGATCGAAGATTCTGAGCGCCGCGCGACCAAGCGCTGATGTACCCGCTGCGGTCGAAGCGCCATTGCTGGTGCGTTCATCAGCCGCGTTCACTTTAGCGAAACGTTTTCTGATTTCGTCGAGCGATGCCATCGGAACCTCCAGTGGGGACAAAAGCCAGGAAAGTGGAATTTAGTGCCGCCCAGCATGATCCTTCGAGCGGATCTCCAAATGCAGAAACAACCCGTTAGACGAGCGGAAAAAACCGACATTCAAACGTTCTTGAAAATTCCGCGTGCGGGAATCAATCCGATGGCGTCAGGATCACCGACCCGCTCGAAGTAAGCGCGTGGTTCGCACCGGAACCGACCGCGTTGCCGGCGCATCCCGCGATGTTAAGCCCGCATCCTTGCATGGTGATCACGTTGCCGAGGCTGCTCGAAACCGGCGCGAGGTTGCTCAATTCGCAGCCCTGGATGTCCTCGTCGGGCGAGTGGAGTTTGAGCGAATACGCGTCAGCCGCCAGCGCGCTGATTTCGCCGACTACATTGCGTGTCTCATTGAAGCCAAAGAAGCTCATCGATCCGCGACAGGTCGAGGCCGTCTTCGTGTCCGGGTCGCTCAAACATTGAATGTTGAAGCCAACCTGCGTGACCGTGGGTGTGCAGTTGGGCTGCGGCGTCGGTCCCGGCATCGAGCCATTGTAGTTTTGCGGTAGGAAGGTGGCGCTCCCGCCGCCGGAAAATCCGACCTGCATCCGCTTCGGCATCAGTGGATTACTTCCCTGGATGGCTTGCTGCTGTTGCTGCAGATTGCGCTCGGAGTCGTTGCTCTGCGCGCGCGCCGCGGCGGCCGTCGTGAAAAATGCGATCGGGATGAGAACAGCGATGAGTTGGTAACGGATGGGCATGATGTGGCCGAAGAATGGCTGCGCGACTGAAATACCGCTAACAGGAATCTCCTCGGCGTGAAAGTCGCAGGTCTCGCGATGCCAAGGTGACCGCCGCACAGTCTCAAGATGACATCCGGTCGGATTGCTTTCGTTTGACGCCGCTCAATCGTTCAGCATCGGCGCGAACCCCAGCGCAAGTCGGGACACAAACCCAAGGCATTCGAATTGCTGCTTCTTATAGCGGCAGTCCCAATTCGAGACGCATCGTCGCGGAGGTATGGGATCGCCGGATGGAGATTCGCGCTGAGCCAATCGGTTGATTGAAGACCTCACAGCCAGCTTAGAGATATAGTTCCCGCGAACGATTCGCGCGCCTCGATGCGGCGTGATGCGTGGGTATTAAGGATGATCAGGTTCGGCGCCGCGCCGGTCCTGATTGCCGCGCTGCTTAACATCTTTCAGTTTCATTACAAAAGCGGGCTGCTCTGGTCATGGGCGCTCGGATGCGCCTGGTTCAATGCCCTGTTGGGCAGCACCACGCTGGCGCTGAGCTTTGCGAAATGGTTTACGCGCAGATGGCGCCCGATAACATTTTTTATTCTTAGCTCGCTGGTCGCGAGCGACACCGTGCTCGGCACCCTGGGCCACGAACCAAAACTGCTCTTTATTTCGTTGTTACTGCTGATCGTTGGGACTGGCTCGATCCTACCGTGGCCGATTCGGGTTCAAATCGGCTTCAGCCTGCTGTGCCTGTCGGCCTGGGTGACGCAGAGCATCTGGGTTCCCGCGCTCGATGGGCTAGGCGCCTACAAGTTGGTGGCTTTGACCACTGCTGCGGGGCTGTCGTATTTCACCTGCTATCTGCGCGATCGGTTCGTGAGCGAGTATGAGGAATCGGAGCGGACCATCCTTGAAAGCGAACGTTCGCTGCGCCAGCTCTTCGATGCCAACACCGATGGTATCACGCTGATCGATCTGGCCACCCGCCGCATTCAGGACGTGAACGAGCATTTCCTTCGCATCTCGGGCTTTCGGCGCGAGGAGGTGGTCGGCAAGGCCATCGCTGAACTGGACGTGGGGACCGATCCGGCGCTGGCGGAAGAGTTCATTCGCCGCCTCCAAGCCGAAGGCAGCATCACCAACATGGAAGTCAGTTTTCGGGCGAGCGATGGGCGGATTATTCCATGCCTGCTCTCTGCGGTAGGTCATCGTCATCCACGGGCGGCAAATGCTTGATGACGATGGCGCGCGACATTTCCGAGTTGCGCGAAACTCGCAGGAGAAAATTCCGTCAGAGCGAGGCTACCCAGCGCAGAATTTTCAATGCGAGTCTGGATTGGATGTCGATCATCGATATGGGCACCGGCGACTATCTCGATGTCAACGAATCATTCGCTCGCGCGACCGGTTACTCCCGCGAGGAAATGGTCGGGTCCAATTTCTACAAGATTGGGACTGTGGCCGGATGAGGCTGAATGGGCGCCGTTTACCGAGGCTCTGATCACCAGCCAGCGAAGTCACGAAATTATCCGGCGACCTTCAGGATGAAGGATGGGCACGCTGGTTCGCAGTTTGATTTCGGCCGTGCAGTGCGAGCTATGGGGCAAGCTGCTGCTGTCTGGAGCTGCACGCGACATCAGCGATCTTTCGGTGGCGCAGGAACGATTGCGCCGTAGCGAGGAGACGTTCCGCAAGATTTTCAACGCCAGCCTCGATGCCATGACCATCATCGATGCCGAACCACCGGTGCTATATCGATGTGAATCCGGAATTTCTGCGTGCCACCGGCTTCAGCCGCGAGGAAATCATCGGCAAGAACCGGCGACTATCTCGAAGCAATGGGTCGAATCCCAATCAGCGGGACGAATTCAGCGGCTCCTCATCGAAAACGGTGAAGTCCGCAATATCAGGCCGAAGGACGCCGCAAGGACGGAAGCACTATTACTTGCCTCACCTCGGGAGTCATCGCCGAAATCGGCGGAAAGCTCTGTTGTCTGGGCGTGACGCGCGATATTTCGGACTTAAAGGCCGCCGAACGAAACTGCGCAAGAACGAAGCGATGTTGCGCGCGATCTTCGATGCCAGCCTCGACAATGTCACGCTGATCGACCTGACCAATCAGACCATCATCGAGGTCAACCGCGAGTTGACCAGGACCATCGGTTACTCACGCGGCGAAATTATCGGCAAGACCTTCGGCGAGCTGGTTCCTCCAGTGGATCCGGTGCGGCAGGGCAAATTCTTCGCGATGCTGATGGAGGGCCGCGAGGTCCGCAATCATGAGATGAATGTTGCCGATCGGCAGGGGCGTACGCTCCCGGTTCTGATTTCCGCCTCGACCCTCAGCCTCGAAGGGGCGTCCCTGCGCGCTGTCGGTCGCCCGTGACATCACCGATTTAGTCGCAGCGCGCGAGGCGGCATTGGCCGCATCGAAGTCCAAGTCCGAATTCCTCTCCACCATGTCGCATGAGATCCGTACCCCGATGAACGCCATCCTCGGGATGGCGGATATGATGGGCGAAAGCGAACTCAACTCCGAGCAGCGGCGTTATCTCGATACCATCCTGAGCAACGGCAACGCGCTGTTGGATCTAATCAATAGCATCCTCGACCTCGCCAAAGTCGAGAGTGGGCGGCTCAATCTCGAAAACGTCGAATTCGATCTGATCGAATTGATCGAGCACGCGGCCGACACGCTCGCCGTCCGCGCCCATGAGAAGGGAGTCGAGTTGGCGGTGCGATTCGCGCCGGACCTGGCGCCGATACTGATGGGCGATCCCTATCGCTTGCGCCAGATCCTGAACAACCTCATCGGTAACGCGATCAAGTTTACCAGGCAAGGTGAAGTGGTGGTCACCGTAGGGCGCAATCCAGACGCGGCTAAGCCGGGAAATTTTCGCTTCGCGGTACGCGACACCGGAATCGGCATCGCACCCGATCAAGTCGACAATGTTTTTTCGGCTTTCACCCAGGCCGACACCTCGACCACCCGGAAATTCGGCGGTAGCGGGCTTGGCCTCGCCATCGTGCAGCGGCTGGTCGCTTTGATGGGTGGCAAGGTCTGGGTCGAGAGCGAACTCGGCAAGGGCAGCACGTTCATCTTCACCGCCGATTTGAAACCCGCGCAAACCGAGGTGGCTAAGCTTTCGCCCGCAGATGCCCCGCATTTGAACGGGCTGCGGGTACTGGTCGATGTGGAAAACGCGACCTCACGGAGCATCGTGGCTGATTTGCTCCGTGCTAGCGGAGGCGCGGTCGTCGAAGCCGAGTGCGAAACCGCCGCGCTGGCGCTGCTCGAGGCCTCCAGAAGCTGTGCGGCACGCTTCGGACTGTTGTTGATCGATTGCGAAATGCGCTCGGGACAAGGCTTAGAAGCGATCCAATGCATTCGTGCCGCGGAGCCTCGCGCGCCCCTGGTTGCGTTGGTCAGCTCCCACAGTCTGGCCGGCAAGCTGCGGCAACTGCGAGCCAAGGGGATCGAGCATTATTGCATCAAGCCGGTCAAGCGGCATGATTTGTTCGAGGCAGTTGCGCAGGCGACGGCCAACGCGGCGCGGCGAATGCCACGTCAGGCGCCTCGCGAGACGGCGATGCCGAGTGCCGCGCAACGGAAGACCACCGAGCGTCCCCTGCGAATCCTGCTCGCCGACGATTCACCCGACAACCGCATGCTGATTCGAGCCTACACCAGGAAGACCTCCTATACCGTCACCGAGGCAGAGAACGGCCAGATCGCGGTGGAACGCTTCGTCGATGGAAGTTTCGACTTGGTCCTGATGGACATCCAGATGCCGGTGCTGGACGGCTACAGCGCCATCCGTGCGATTCGAAAATGGGAGGCCGAGCAGCACGCGCACCATACTCCCATCATCGCGTTGACCGCTTCGGCTCTCGAAGAAGATGTGCGGCGCGCCAAGCAGGCTGGATGCGACATGCACGTCAGCAAGCCGATCAAGAAGTCGACGTTGCTCGAATCGATCGCGCGCGCGGTCGAAATCGGCGACGGGCCGTCCGCGAATGAGCTAATCGCCACTGTTCCGGTCGCCGCAGGACCCGATTTCCACATCTAGCCTTACTTCTTCGCGCTTGTGCGCGGTGCCCGTGCGTCGCTATTAAACCTTCAAGAGGTTTTGTAGGATGCCCAACCCCAAGGCCGCCGGTCTTTCACCGTCTCGACTCGAAACGCTCGATCGCTTCCTTCAGAGCCGCTACATCGACGCCGGCAAGATTCCCGGCGCCTTGACGCTGATTGCACGGCGCGGCGAGGTCGCCCATTTCAGCGCGCTGGGCATGGCCGATGCCGAGCGCAAGAAGCCGGTGCGCGAGGACACCATCTTTCGCCTCTACTCGATGACCAAGCCCCTCACCAGCGTGGCCTTCATGATGCTGGTCGAGCGGGGTCTCACTGCGCTGGATGAGCCCGTACACAATGTGATTCCCGAATGGAAAGACCTCGGTGTTTACCAGGGCGGCTTTATGGAGACCTATCGCACCACGCGGCCCGCGCGCCCGATGCTGATGATTGATCTCTTGCGCCATACTTCGGGGCTTACTTACGGCTTTCAGCAGACCACTAACGTCGATGCGGGCTATCGCAAGTTGCAGGTTGGCGAGCGGCTGGCGGGCGAGACCCTGGACGGGATGATCGCGAAGCTCGCCGGCCTGCCGCTGGAGTTCTCGCCAGGCACGGCCTGGAACTATTCGCATTCCACTGATGTGCTCGGATACCTGGTCGGCAGGATCTCCGGACAGCCATTCGATCAGTATTTGCGCGAGCACATCTTTGAACCGCTCGGAATGACCGATTCCGGCTTCCACGTGTCGGCCGGAAGGGGCTGCTTGGACAAATCCCTCCAACGCGCGGAGCATTCCCGAACACATCAACGAAGCGAAGCCGCCATAGAGCAACTGCTCGAACTGGCCTCCCTTGCTGAAGCGATAAACCGCCGCTGCAAAGAATCCTCCAGCCATAGTCGGCATCATCACGTTGCCTGCCAAGAGGCCAGGTTAGGGTGTTAAAGCAAACCTGGTAATTAATTGCTCCATAACTTGATTGACAAGCCGAGGCTGCGCTGGAGTTCGGCTCGGAAAAGACGATCGGCTCGTTCCCGTGGCTATCTTCGGCGAGGTAAACCCACCAACTTCCGGGAGTCACGGTGCCGGTGAGAAGCCCCGCCAGCAGAGTTGCGCCCCCGTTGGATGCCAG
>CAVRDN010000126.1:0-79653 GCA_963719675.1 uncultured Alphaproteobacteria bacterium
TTGCCCATCTTGATTTCACTGTCGGTCGAGTACCAGTTGCCCATGCCGCGCGCGCCGATATCGCGATTACCCACGGCGCTCACGTCCTCAATGCTGCCCGGCTTTACCTTGATCATCTGACTGCCGGGATCGATGACTTTTTCGGGATTCACAGCTTCTGCCGTCGCATCGCAATCGCCGCCAACGGGCGTAGTTCCAGGCTCGGCATCGTCGACCTTGCCGCTGTCGTCGGTTGCCTTATCCTTCTTCTTGTCTTTTTTGTCATCGGTCTTCGCCGGGCAGGGAGGCAGTTGCCCGTTGTTCGCCGTCGCGGTTCCCTGATCGGGCTGCTTCGCGGGAGCGGGTTGGTCGCCGCCGACCGAAGTAGTGCCCGGAGCCGGCTGAGCTGCCGGCGTGGACTGGCTTCCGCTACTGCTTGTGGTTGCCGCTGGTGCGTTTGCTGGCGCGTTGCCCGTGTTGCCGGAATTCGATCCGCTCGACTGCGCCGCCACCGCAGCAGCCAGAGCAATGCCGTCTGCCATACGGCTGTGCCGAATCAGTGAGCACGCCGTCACGACCACCGCCCGGGTGCGGCTCGCAACCCCCCCCCCAGGCTGCTTCGCTCATCTGAGACGTGATCTTCTGGAGAGTGAGCTAGTCACTCAGCATTCTGATGATGGCCTCGCCACCGGCCCGTCTGAAACTGCGTGAGCAATAAAATGGCACCAAGTTAAGGGGCTGGAGGGTGAACTAGGACCTCGAGCCTGTCGTCAGCGCGCAAACAAAATGGCCTTGTGGCCAGGTTGAGTGCCCGAGCGGCTAAACTGGCCGCTGAAAAGTTGGGTCTGAAATGCTTTGTAACAGGGCACGACCTCGGTCGTGCCGATACGACCCCTTATTTTTTTGTTCATCCGAGGTGGCCGAGCGGACGACCCATCCGCGCGGGACGACGCTTGAGGCGAAGTGTGTGTGTGTGTGTGTGTGTGTGTGTGTGTGTGTGTGTGTGTGTGTGTGTGTGTGTGTGTGTGTGTGTGTGTGTGTGTGTGTGTGTGTGTGTGTGTGTGTGTGTGTGTGTGTGTGTGTGTGTGTGTGTGTGGTGTGTGCAAGCACAACCAAACCAGACATAAACGACCAATGAATAGATCAACGTATTGCTGCATCTTGTTCGTCTTGCCAAGTCTGGTCGAAGGCGTCTTCTAGCACGGGTGACATTGTCGCCCTTCACATCCCGCGATGCCAAGGGCGAAGCGGTGAGGGCGACCCTCGCCTACCTATCCGCCCATCCCGAACTGGGCCAGTAAGTCGCCTTTCGGCTGAACAAACTTGAACCAGGGCATCAGGTCATCGGGATCGGCGCCACGCTCTTAGCAAAGTAGCCGACGTTTTCGCCGATCCAGTCGCCAAAGCTCCTGGGCGTGCGCCCGAGCAGTTGCTGCACGCCATCACTGACGGTGGCCAGCCGGCCTTCGCAAACACTTCGCCAGATATCGACCAGCGCTTCGGCATAGGCGTGATCGGTCCAGATCAACGCGCCCGCCATTGCATCGGCATCAGACAGGGTTTCATAGCGCACCGATTTGCCTATTGCTTCACCGATAGCCGTCGCCATCTCTCTATAGCTCAGAGATTTGGGGCCTGTAATGACCAGCGAGTTCATTCCGGGTTTCCCTATGAGGCAAAACCCGACACAACGACCTCGGCGATATCGTCAGGATCTTGGCCACCAGGTCCGGCTGCAGCGGCGCGCCGCCGCCGCCCAGCGACATCAGGCTGGAGGTGTCGTGCTTGGCGAAGTCGGGGTGGGCCAGCAGCTCGCGCGACATCACCGGCACGCCGCTCATCGCCGTCACCCGTTCGCGCTCGATCAGCCGCAGCGCCTCGCCGGCGTCCCACCGGTACATCAGCACCAGCACGCCGCCGCCGGCGGTGACCGCGTAGGCGCCGCAGTTGTTCGCGGTGACGTGGAAGAGCGGCGTGGTCAGCAGCGACACCGGCGTCGGCGGCGCCTCGGCCCGCGCGTGCGCCGCGATAAATCCCATCACCGGCGTGATCTGCAGCATCTGCATCGGGTAGGTCAGCCAGTGGTGCGGGAACCACAGCGATTTGAATCCGGCGTCGCGGGCGACGCGCACCTGGTCGACCATTTCCGGCACCCGCGCGGCGACGTCGGTGCCTTCCGGGAATTGCGTATTAAGGAACAGACCGACTTTCATCCTGGCAGACCTCCTGCGTGCGAGCCCAACATACACGGGGTTGGGGTGGGCTTGAAGCGGGGAGAGGGCGAGGCCATTTTTCCGGGATGACAAAAGATGACAGACGCATCATCGACATGACGCTGGAGGGGGATTTCGTGTCCCCGCCGACGCCGCCCCGGCCGCCGATTGGCGCCCGGATCATGATGTGGGCGATCGTCGCGATGGTGCTCGCGGTCACCGTGCTGATCGTGGCGCTGACGTTCTGGTTCGTCGTGATGATCCTGCCGCTGGTGTTCGCGGCGGCGCTCATCGCGTATCTGGCGTTTCGCTATCAGGTTTGGCGCTCGGGTGGGTCGTTCACGATCCGGCGCGGCCCCTACCGTTGGTGAGGCTGGCGCTCGGTCTGCTGGTGCTCGCCTGCGGGATCGCCGGTGCGACGCGGGTCTGGGCTGGAGACGCCGACGTAATCGCCGTCGTGGTCCGGCGGCACGCCGAGCTTTACGATCTGGATGTCACCATCCGCAGCAAGGATACCGGTTGGGAGCGTTACGCGGACCAGATCGAGGCGCTGGGTCCCGATGGCGCGATCCTCGGCACGCGCGTGCTGGAACATCCGCACGATGACGAACAGCCATTCACGCGCGATCTGTACGAAGTGCGCGTGCCCTCCGGAGTCACCAGGATCACCGTGCGCGCTCGCTTCCGGCCGACCGGCTACAACGGCGATGCCATGACGGTCGCGCTTCCTGACCGCTGATAACGATACCGTAAGAAAATCGGGAGCGATTGGCGTTGGCGCGCGGCCGGCAGGGAACGCCGCGGTATCAATCGGCGGCGGCGTCAACCAAGGTCCGGACCGGTTGATATCCGGCCGGTTCGCGCGCGAACGCCGGTTCCGCCACGCCCGATCGCGCGACACCCCGGTCGGCGAGGTCGGATGCGGGGCGGGCGGAGCGGGCCGTCGCTGGCGATCCCACATGCGCCGGAGTTGGCGGATCGGCCGGCGTGTCGATACGCCATTGCTCGTACGGGGCATCCAGCCAGGACGTCTCCCCTTCCTCGGTGTCCGGCGCATCGGGGCCGGTCATCTGTCCCGGCACGGGCGGCGCGGCCTCGATCCGCGCGACGGCGTCCGGCGTGGCCGCGACATCGGCCGCCATCTCCGGTTCCCGTTGGGCCGGCGGGACGGGGTCCGGAAGTTGTCTCGGCGATTCCGCGGCGGCTGTCGGCGCCGCGGCAACAGGACGCGCGTCCTGCCGAGGCGCGACGGTCTCGACCTGGTACGGCTGGTTGCCGCGCCGTTCCAACCGGTCGAGGTGCCCTTGCACGAGGCGTCCCATCGCGACCACGCCGGCACGCCCGCGCAGCCGCGCCGTATCGACCACCTCGCGCAACGCGTCGCGGGCCCCGTCGGCGATCAGTTCGTTGAACAGCACGGTCTGCCCGGAGAGTGTCATCTCGATGACATCGCGCGGCCGGAACGACAGGATCAGGCCCAGCGCGGCCTCGGCCCGGCCGATCCGCTCGGCGTCCGTTTGCTGGCAGCGGTCGGACAGCGCGCGAACGATGCCGCCGAGCGCGGGTTCGATGAGACTTCTCAAGCGCGAACGGTTGGTTCATGGGCGGGGTCCTTCCTGCGAAGCGAACGCCCGAGGCAAATAGTCCTGTCCCAGGACCGCGCCAAGCGGGAAATCGCGCCTCGCGCCGCCGCGGATCGCGGGACGGGGCGCCCCGAACCCGTTGTTACGCCCGCGCTGTTACGACCTTGGCGTTACGACCCGGGCGTTACGACCCCGCTGTTAGGAGCGGGGCACGAAACAGGGCTGGCCGTCCGCCCGCATCTGCGCGCACAGCGTCTGCGCCTCGGCCAGATTGACGAACCCCTCGGTGCGCACGCGCCAGAATACCTCACCGTCGCGCACGTAACGCACCACCACCGGCTCGCGCTGTGCGAGCGCATCGGGGAAGCGGTGCACGAGGGCCTGCCAGAACAAGCGGGCGGAGACCTCGGACGCGGTGGCCGCGAATTGCACCATCGGCGTGCTGTCGTCGCCGGTCGCGAGCGCCGCCCGCGGGAAGGTCGCGTCGCCGTCGCGCGTTGCCGCCGCTGTCGGCGTTGTCGCTGTCGGCGTTGTCGCGGTCGCGGCTGCCGTCGGCGTCGGTGTTGCCGTGCGCGGGCCGGCGTCGGAGGCCATGTCCGGCGCCATGTGCGCGGCGGGCAGTACGGTCGCCGCGACGGAACCGTCCGGCATCGCCGCCTTCGTGGAGGCCGGGTCGACGCGCGCGACATCGGCATGCGCGCGTTCCAGGCGCGCGGCCTCCGGCGGCGTGTCGGTCCGGGCGGTCACCATCGGCGCCACATCCGGTCGCGTCCCGTCGATCGACGCCTCCGTCCAGGTCGCGTCGGTCCGGCCAACCGCGACCGGCGTCGCCTGCGCCCGCGCAATCATGGCCGAAGCATCGGGGGTCCGGACCGGGGCGGCCCGGGTGCCCATGGGCACGACGGGCGCCGTCAGCGCGACCGGGGGCACCTGCGCCGCGGTCTTCAGAGGTTGATACGATGGCGGCAGCGGTACCGGCCGCAACATCGGAGGAGCCGGCGGCGTCTCCGGCAGCACGGGTTGTCCGCCGGCCGCCGCATCGGGTCCGGCCGCGCCGAATTGCATCGCCTCAGCCGGCGACAGGGAAGACTGGCCCACTGGAGGCTCGCCCACTGGTGGCTGGCTCATCGGAGGCTGGCTCATCGGCGTCTGGACCGCCGCGACCTGAACCGAGCGTATCAAAACCGGCGCCGCCGGCGTGGGCTGGGCACGCTGGCCTGCTCCGGCGCGGCGTCGCTCGCCCGCCCGGCGGCCGCTTCGCCGGCTCCATTCGGGATCGGCGCGGCCAGCGATTGCTGATCGGTCACCACCGCCGCGATCGGATTGGCCGGCCGCGCCGATGGCGCCGCGGTATCGCCGCCAACGGGTTGCCGCGGCCGCACCACATTGGGCGCCGGGGAGGCGATCGTCGCGGCCATCGTCGCCGCGCGCGACACGCCCATCGGGACCGCGGCCGTTGGGACCGCGGCGCTCGGGACCGCGGCCATCGGGAGGCCTCGGGCGCTCGCATCCGTGGGGGTGGCGTTCGCGTTGGCGGTGGCCAGCGCCGGGCCGGCCGGGGCCACGACCAACGCCGCGTGGCCGGGAACCGCCGTCTGGGTCGCGGACTCCGGCACCTGCACGACGTCCGGCGGCACCTCATCCCAGTCGCGGGAAACGACGGCTGTGCCGCTGGGCTCCGGCGCTGGACGCGTGTGCGTGCCGGTGACGTTGTCCAGCACCTGACGCGCGTCGTCCGGCGCCATGTCCTGATCCAGGATCCGCTCCGCCTCGCCGCGGTTGCCGGTCATCGCCAGCACCACCGCGTAGTCGTGTTTCACCTTGGCCGAGACGCCGGGCTGCATCGCCTTGTCTTTCAGCAACTGGACCGCCGCGGCGCCTTGCCCCGACATCGCCATCGACAGCGCGAGGTTGGCCTGCGCCGAGTCCAGATCCGGACTGACCGCCAGCGCCTGCCGATACGCGGTCTGCGCCTCGGTGTGCCGGCCCTGCAAATCGCGCGCGATGCCGAGGTTGTTGAGCGCCGTCGTGTCTTTGGGATCGTGCGCCAGTACTTTCTGGAACAGCGCCTCGGCCTCCGCCGGTCGTTTCGACAGCATGATCCGCCCCAGACCGATCGTCGCGCGAGACGAATTCGGATCCTTCAGCAGCAGGCTCTGATAAATGTGCGCCGCCTGATCGTAGGCGCCGAGAAGCGACAGCGCGTCCGCCTTGATTTCCAGTGCGCGCGTGTTGGTCGGCGATCCCCGCAGCACGCCGTCGCTGACCTGCAGCGCGATCTGACCCGAGCCACCTTGCAACGCCGCCTCGGCGACGTTCAGGCCGGGTAATTTCGCCCCGGTCAGGGAAGAACCGAGATCGCCACAGCCATTCATGACGATAAGCAGGGCGAGACCGGCGGAACGGACGGATGAGCGGATCATGACGACTCCAGTTCTGGCGTGCGCCTCGGGACCATCGGAATCGCGCGAGGCAGGCGCGGTGGCGACCCGAGGCCGAAGCCCAACGACATCATGATTAGCCCGGGTCTTCCTACCCAATGGTTACAGCATTGGAAGTCGAGACCAGGCGCGAGCGGGCCGAAGCCGGCGATGCGACCGTCAGGTGGCCATCAGTTGGACATCGAGTGCATGACCTGAATGATCGCCGGGCCGCCCGCGATCAGGAACACGCAGGGCAGAATGAAAATAATCATCGGCAGCGTCAGCATGGTCGGCAGCCGCGCCGCCGATTCCTCGAACGCGGTCAGCGCTTCCTGCCGCATTTCCGCCGACAGCGTGCGCAACGCGTCGGTCAGCGGCGTGCCATATTGAATGGTCTGGATCAGCGTCATCGCCAGCCGCCGGAATGCCTCGAGCCCGGAACGGTGGCCGAGGTTATGCAGCGCGATGCGCGTATCGGACATGATTTGCAACTCGTTCGCGGTCAGCGAAAACTCGATCGCGAGATCGCGATACGACGCCTTCATTTCGTCCGCCACCCGAATGATCGCCGGGCCCAGTCCCAACCCGGCCTGGGCGCAAATCACCATCATGTCGAGCGCGTCGGGCAGACCTTTCTCCAGACGCGACATGAACCTTTTGCGCATTTGCTTGACGATGAAGTCGGGCAGGATCAGGCCAACGACGCCGGTCGCGATCGGCAGGAACGTGGTGACCAGCGGCGTCCATCCCATGTTCCGGATCGACAACCAAACGATGATGGGCATCAGCACCATGGTGCCCATCTTGGCGCCGAAGAACACGCCGACACTTTGCTCGCCGCGGATGCCGGCGGCGCGCAGCATGACCTCCAACTGACCTCGCGTGGCCGCCGGTACGACACCGCAACTCAGGATCGTCTGTCCCAGGTTGGATACTCCGCGAGAGATCGCCTCCCGCAGCGTCGGCCGCTCGATCTTGATCGTGCTGACCCGTTCCTCGCCATGGATCTGGCGAACGCGCGAGCCCAGACGCTCCTGCGCGCGCATGTCGCGCAACACCATGCCGGCCGCGGTCAGCATCGCCATCAGGAACAATCCCGCTCCGGCGAGCAACGAGTAGCGTATCGCGGCGTCCATTATGCGGGTCCCATCAGGCTGAATGCGCGGTCGTGGCGAAGCGGCGCGGCGCCCATCACGGCAGCACCGATTTGATGATCGCGCGAATGCACAGCATGCCGCAGATCAACGAGATGATCGCCGCGCTGAAAAACATTTTGCCGGTCGCGTCGGTGAAAAGGATCATCATGTAGCCCGGGTTGAGCAAGTACAACATGCCGCCCGTCACCACCGGCAGCATCGCCAGGATCGAGGAACTGGTTCGCGCTTCCGCCGTCATGGCGTGACCGCGGGCCTTCAGCGCCGCGCGCTTGCGGATCACGTCGGCCAGATTCTCCAGCGTTTCGCTCAGGGTTCCGCCGGTCTGCGTCTGCAGCGACAGCGCCGTCGCGAAGAACCGGTACTCCGCCAGGCCGGTGCGCACCGCGAGTTCGGTCACCGCCTCATCCAACGGCGTGCCGACCGCGATCTGATCGACCAGCCGATTGAATTCGCCGGCCGTGGGGGAGGGCGCGGCGAGCGACACGTTGCGCACCGCGTCGATCACCGGCACGCCGACCCGGATCGAGCGTACGATCATCGCCAGCGCGTCCGGGAATTGCCACAGCAGCGAACTGCGGCGCTTGCTCTCGACCCGCTTGAAGAACATCCGGCTGAACAAAACCCAGGTCACCGGCAGCACCAGCCACGACAGCGCGCCAAGCAACTCGTTCGCGGCATAGCGCGCGGCGAGCGCCAGCAGGAAGGTGATCGCCAGAATGATGTACCAGCGCGTCGGATACAGCGCCTGACGTTCCAGGCTGAAGCCGAAGATCGAGGAAATCGTCCCCGCCGTGGTGCGCGGCCCGCGATCCTCCTGCACCGTGAACGCGCTGAGCTCGATTTGCGTGGTGCGCAAATGCGGTGCCAGGATCGTCGCGAGACGTTTCTGCCGCCGATCGTTCTCCGACTGCGCGCGGGACACCAGGACGCCGCTCAGGCCAAGCCCGATGAGCGACAGACAGGCGCCCATCAACAACAGGTATTGTAATGCGCCGTCACTCATCGAATGCCGAACTCCATCATGGCGGCGCCGGACTGATCCGCCCCAAATGTGGCCGCGCCAAACCGGGCCACGCCAAACCGGGCCGCTTCAAACCGGCGGGCGCGCCGTGCCCGGCGGCCGGTCCGCCCATGTCAACCTCCGTTTTCGGCTTCTTCCAGCGCCGCGCGCCAGGCCCGATCGAGCCCGAAATACGACAGCCGCTTAAGGAACGACGGCGGCACCCGGCTGACGTGATATTTGCCGAACAGCTTGCCGTCGGGGCCCTCGCCGAGCACCTCGAACTGAAAAATATCGTTCAGTGTGATGACGTCGCCTTCCATGCCGCAAACTTCGGTCACCTGGATGACCCGGCGGCCACCGTCGCGTTGCCGTTCGACCTGCACGATCAGGTCGATGGCGCCGACGATCTGCGTGCGAATGGCGGGCGCGGGCAGGCCCATGTTGCCCATCTGCACCATGTTCTCGATACGCGTCAGCGCGTCGCGCGTGGTGTTGGAGTGAATCGTGGACATCGAGCCATCGTGGCCGGTGTTCATCGCCTGCAGCATGTCGAACGCCTCGCCACCGCGCACCTCGCCGATGATGATGCGGTCGGGCCGCATACGCAGCGCGTTGCGCACCAGATCGCGCTGGTTGATTTCGCCGCGGCCCTCGAGACTGGACGGCCGCGTTTCCAGACGCACGACATGCGGTTGCTGGAACTGCAACTCGGCCGCGTCTTCCACGGTGATCACCCGCTCGCCATGGTCGATCAGCCGCGACATCGCGTTCATCATCGTCGTCTTGCCCGAGCCCGTTCCGCCCGAGACCACGATGTTCAGCCGCGCCTGGGAGGCGATTTCCAGCACCCGGGCGACCGGCAGGGTCAACGCCTTCCAGCGCACCAGTTGCGAGAAGTCCACCGCCTTCTTGCCGAATTTACGGATCGAGACGTAGGGACCTTCGAGCGCCAGAGGCGGAAACACGATGTTGACGCGGGAGCCGTCCTTGAGGCGCGCGTCGACCATCGGGCTCGACTCGTCGATGCGGCGTCCGACCGCCGCGGCGATCCGCTGGCAGACGTTCATCAGATGCGCCTGATCGCGGAAATGGATGTTCGCCAGCGTCACCTTGCCGCCTTTTTCGACGAAGGTGCGATGCGGCCCGTTGACCATGATGTCGGCGATCGCGTCGTCTTCCAGCAACTGTTCCAGCGGACCCAGGCCGGTGATGTCATGCACGAGCTCATTGGCGAGGACATGCTGCTCTTTGGCGTTGAGCTGGAAGCGCCGCTCGGTGGCGATTTCCGAGACCAGCCGCTCGACGTCCATGATCAGCCGCTCGGCCGGCATGGCCGCGACGATGTTCGGATCGAGCCGCGCCAGACAGGCGTTGCGCAGCTCGTTGACGATGTCCTCGGTGATCGGCGAGCCGGCGTCCATCAACTCGCGGATGGTTTCGTTGCCTTCGCCCTCGGCGGAGGGCGCCGGACCGTGTGAAACCTGAGTGCGGCGACCGAATGTCGGAACTGAAACGGTAATCATTTTTTCCGCCGTAATAATGAGAACAGACTGCGTTTGACCTGACCGGCGATCGGCAGCGACCCTTCGCTGCCGCCGTCGAGCAGCCGGACCGAAGCGACCTGGCGCACGATATCGACGATGCCGTGGCGGAAGCCGCTGCTGCTGACCATCACCGGCTCACCCAGCGTCGCGGCGTTGCCGACCGCGCGCGGCAGGTCGGGGATCGCCACGTCCACCTTCATCTTCAGCGCTTCCTCGACCTGCTTGCGGCTGAGGCCGCCGGGCACGCCCATGCGATTGAGCACGACGACGGCACGTTGATCTTGCGCCGGGCCTTTCGGCAGACCCAGAAGCCGCACCGTATCGCGGATCGCCGCGAGCGAGGGATCCATCACCAGGATCCGCTGGTCCACGAGGTCGAGCAGATCGCGATACAGCGGCACCGGCGCGTACGGCACATCGACGATGATGAAATTATACCGGTTGCGCAACGCGGTGAGCAGCGCCGCCGCGGCGCCGGGCGCGTGACTGGTGTTCGACGCGATCTTTTCTTCCGCCGCCAGCACGTGCAGCCGATCGGCCGCCGGTTGCGCGGCGCGTTCGGCGAGCAAGCTGTCGATACGATCCGGCGATTCCAGTGCCATCCGCAATCCTGGGCCTGGCTGGATGTTCAACAAAAACGCCGTCGCCCCCAGATGCGTGTCGGGATCCAGCAGCACGGTATGACGCCGCATGCCGACGCCGAAATGCCACGCCAGATTGACCGCGATCGTGGTCGCGCCGACGCCGCCGCGCACGCCCGTGACGGCGATCGCGCGGCCGCCCAACATGGCCGGCGTGGCGAAGGCGCTGCCTTGCGCGAAGGGACCGAAATGGCGCAGCACCTTCTCACGCGTGATCGGCTTGCTGAGGTATTCGGCGGCGCCCAGACCGCGGGTGATCTCGCGATAGAAATCGGCGTGCTCGACCTCACCGACCACCAGCACGCAGACATCGGGTTCGACGACATGGGACAATTCGCTCAGCGCGCTCAGCGGCTGTTCCTCGCCGGAGATATCGACGATGAGCACCCGCGGCGTGGCCGATTTCTGCATCACGCCGATCGCGGCGCGGATGCCGCCGCGGCGAAGATCCAGTGTTTCGCTGGTGGCTTCCGACATGCCCTCGCGGATGGCGTCGTCGGATTCGCGGTCGGTCAGGAAGCCGATCAGCGAGGGGCGGTCATGCCGTCCGGCGCTTTGATCCGGTGGAGGAACGACCTGAGCGAGATTGAGGCGTCCGTCTTCTGGCGGCATGGCTCAGGATCCTCCGCCCGCGGGCGCGCCGGAACCGCCACCGCTGCCGCCGCCGGACGATGACCCGCTGCCACCGCCGCCGCCGCCGCCGCCGCTGGCCGGGCCCAGAAGCGGCAACGCCTTGCCGTTCCAGGCACGGTCCACGCCGTCCGACTCCATTCCAACCAGGTGCGTCGAGGTTTCGCGACCGCGCACGAGATCGTCGGGATTGGCCGCCATGACAGCCATGTTGTGGAACACGGCATTGTCCGGGTGCCACATATACGTGCGCTTCAAGGGATCGATCGAGTTGCATCCGCTCAGCGTCAGCAGGCTCAAGGCCCCAATGGCGCACAGGGTTTTCGCGCACGACGTCCGTGTGAACAGGTTCGGCATGACTGACCTCATCGCACGATGAATTCGGTTTCCGAGGGAGGATGCGAGGTCGTGCCGTCGCGGTTTTGCACCTGGTGCAGCATCAGCAGGCGATCCACGTCTCCCGGCGGCTTGTAGCCCTCGGCCGGAAGTTGCAGTTGCGCGACGTTCCGGACCGGACGAACGATGATCGGGGTGACCACGACCACCAGTTCCAGTTGCGTCGAGTTGAGGTGATCCGTCCGAAACAGCGAGCCGAGCACTGGGGTATCACCGATGCCGGGCAGGCCGGAGGTCGAATTGCTGGTGGTGTCGTGCAGCAGGCCGGCGATCGCGAAGCTCTCGCCGGAGCCGAGTTCGACCGTCGTCTCGACCCGGCGCACGGTCAGCGCGGGGACGATCTGGGTGCCGCCGGAAACCGTCAGCGAGGCGGCGTTGGCGGTGGTGATCTCGCTCACTTCCGGTTTGACGTGCAGGTTGATGCGGCCGTCGTTCATCACCGTGGCCAGGAAGTTCAGCAGGATGCCGTAATCCTTGTAGGTGACCGCGATGGTGTTGTTCGGGCCGGCGACCGGGATCGGAAACTCGCCGCCGACCTGGAACGATGCCGGCTGGCCGCTCATCACGGTCAGGTTCGGCTCGGCCAGCACGTGCGCCAGGTTATCTTGCGCCAGCGCATCGATCGCCGCGGTCGTGAGGCCAATGCCGGAGGCGCAGGCCGCGGCGGAGGACGACCCTCCGGCCGCCGCGCAACTCAGCGCGCCGTTGGTCGCCGCCGTGATGACGGCGGTCTTGCCGAGGAGGCCGCCGATCTGGCCGAGCGTGCCCAGTCCCTGCCAGTTGATGCCCAGGTTGCGGATGACGTTGCGTTGCATTTCGGCGATGCGCACGCTGAGCATCACCTGGGTGGGGGAAGCGATCGTCATTTGATTTTCGATCGTCGTGGCGTCGCCGGAAAGGAAGCCTTTCGCGATGGTCATCGCCTGCGCCGCGTCGGATGGATTGGCGACCGCGCCGACCAACATCAGACCCTTGCCCTGCGCCTTGACCTGCACATGGCTTCCAGGGACCAGCCGCGCGATCGCGGTCTGTGCCTCATGCGCGCCATAGTCGGTCGGCCGCACGGTGATTTCATAATCCGCCAGCAACCGGCCGAGCACGTCCACCGCGGCGATCGTGGTGTGCCCCGAACCAACGCCGAATACGAACAGGCTGGTGGAACTGGCGGGCCGCACCTCGGCCACTTTCGGATCGGCCACGTAAATATTCGCCGCCGGCAGCGTGAGACTGACGATCTTGCCGCTGCCCGCCTCGAGCGAGATCGAACCATGGAATGGTTTCGGAATTTCGGCCGGCAGCGGTTGCGCGCCGGGTTGCGCCATTTGCGGCATGCCCTGATCCGGCGGCGGCGCCTGCTCCGACTGCGGTTGCTGTTGCGGCTGGTCCGGGGGCATTGCCGCTGTCGGGGGCATTGCCGTTGGGGGCATCGCCGCGGGCGGCGTTGCCGTTGGGGGCACGTTCTGCGTCAGTTGGATCGCCGCCCGTGCGTCCCGCGGCAGGGCATCGTTCGCCGCCATCGCCACCGGCGCGCCGAGGGCGAACAGCGCGATCCCGATCTCCAGCAACCGGCCGGCGCGGGATTTGCCGGCTCTGGCGTTACCGTTGCGGGATCGATCCGGTCCCGCTCCGCCCTTGATCGTGTCGGGCCCGGAGACGGAACCGGATTTCGCGTTTTGTAGATCGCCGGTGAGCACTCGCATCAGAATTTGAATTCCTTGGGATCACCTGGGCCCGAGAAGACCCGCATGGGAGGATCGGCGACCGGTGGCGGCGGAGGGGCCGCCACGACGACCGGAACGACAGGCGCGGGCGCCGGCTTCTCGACAAGGTCGGGCAGGATGTCCTCAGCGAAGGTCGCCTCGCGTTTCGTATCCGTCTTTGCGTTGGCGGTGGTCGTGCTCGACGCACGCACCGACACCGAAAGACGGCCGAGACGCATTCCGACAGCGACACGCTGCGCCTGATCCTCGTCGACTTCCAACGTCACGGTGCGATTTTGCGCATCAAGGCTTGCGGTGGCGTTTCTGTTTGGCCCGGCAACCAATTGCGAGTTGACGGCGACCACGCGCACGTTCGTCAGCACGGTGTGCGCGCTGATGCGGCGGCCGAGCGGGGCGCCCGGATCGTTGTTCATTTGTGTCAGGATCAGATCGACGCGATCGCCCGGCCAGATCAATCCGGAGGAGCCGCTGGCGGCGTCCACGTTGATCGTCACCGCGCGCATGCCCGGCGACAGCACGGCGGCCATGAAGCCGTGATCGGTCGGCCGCATCAGGTCGTCGCTGCGCACCGCCTCGCCCGCGCCGAGGCTGCGCTTGGCCATCGCGCCCATCAGGCCGCGGCGGATGTCGGGCGTGTCGAGGTTGTATTCCTTGGTCATCTCGTCGATCGGGATTTCCTTTTGCTGCAGATCGTCGGACGTCAGCAGACTGCCGGCGTCGATCGCCTGCGCCGCGACCAGAATCATTTTGGTCGGCGCCGGCCCGCCAAGACCCATCGGCCGCGTGGTGACCCACGCGACCGTTCCGAAACCGATCAGACCCAGCGACATAAGGATAAAAAACGCGACGCGCATGATCATGGCGCACCTCCGTTACAGATGACGAAAAGGAAGCCGAACGCGATTGCGCAGGCGTAGGGCAGCGGACCACCGCGACTGATGCGCCATCGCTCGGCGCGTAGCGCGCGCGGCAGCAACGGCCGCGCGCGCGGCGGCGAGGCGGACGCGATCAGCGGGGGCGGCGGCGTGACCACGCGGCGCGCCAGGATGTAGGCGATGGCGTGCGCCGCGCCGGCCACCGACATCGCGACGGCGAACATGGAAACCATGCCAGGCGGCAGAACGATGGCGGCCGCGCCAAGGAGTTTGACGTCGGCGCCGCCCATCCAGCCACGCCGCCAGCAGATCGCGGCGACGATGAAAATGGTGAGACCGAGGGCCAGGCTGATCGGCAGACGGCCGCCGGCGAGGGCGGCGACGATCCCGAAGCCGGCGATCAGCATCGACATCCAGTTCGGAACGGTACGAGAAACGACATCATGCCAGGCCGCGAGCAGGAACACGGCGGCGCTTGCCAGGAGCATGGTCATGGTGATCGCCGAGGACCAGGAATGCGACATAAGGTGCGACATCTGGAATCTCGTTCAATCGGTTTGTGCGAAATATGCGAATTGCGCGTGGCGCGAAAAGCAAAGCGCGGCGGCGAGTTTCGCCGCCGCGCCTGGCTGGCTTCCAGAACGGAGGCCAGAAATAATCAGAGGCTGCCGCCGATACCCGAGAACTTGGTCGAGAGGCTGTTGGCCAGCAGGCTGAAGCCCACGGCGATCGTGGCGACAATAACGCCGGCGATCAGGCCATATTCCAGAGCGGTCACGGCGCGGCGGTCGAGCTTCAGTTCCAGCCAGGTCTTCGCGTATTCAATCATGATAAAACTCCCACAGATGCATTGCCCAAATGCGATGCCCGTTTTGTGTTTGCCCGAGCACCCGCGACCGGAAATCACCACGCCGCTGGTTACTTGACGGTTTCAGTGGCGATGAAATAAACGTCCCATGACAATTTCTCCATGAACGATGAGTTTTCCCGGCGTGCGCGGGTGCGCGCGGCGCCGCCGGCCGTGGACCACGACCGCGCTTTATCCGTGATCAATCCACGATCGTGTCTCATCCGTGATGGATTGGCGGGGCCGGGAGAGCCGCGTTGTTACGGTTTGGCCGGACCGGCCCGCGGATTAATTCCGTCGGCCACAACTCGCGGCTCCGGCGCGGCGCGAGTTTCGCCGCCGGGCGCGCCTGCCGACGGAAACGCGCGAGTAAAGAAAGCCGGCGCAGGGTGCCTCGCGTCGCGGCCGCGTAATTCCAGGGCGGCGAACCGGTCGATCGCCAGGCACCGGAGCGGCCGGTGCCTGGCCGGACGACGTCGCGGCGTTGGCGATTCGGCGGAGCGAAGGGTGGATGACGCTGTGGATCTCGCGGTGGACTTCGATGCGACGGCGAATTGGACGGCGCGGCCGCCGCCGCCGCCAGGTTCACCCGGCGCGCGCTGGCTGACGCGCGAGCGCGTGATCGGCTACGCGACCATCCTGGCGATCACCGAGCTCGCGCTGTTCGCGTTTTGCGTCGCCGGCGCGCATGGCCTGATCGTGCCGCTGGATCACCCGACCAGCACCGACTTCGTCAGTTTCCACGCCGCCGGCGCGCTGGCCAACGCGGGCACCCCATGGCTCGCTTACGATCACGCCGCGCACCACGCCGCCGAGCACGCCGCCATCGGTTTCGAAGCCGAGTATAATTACTTCTACTACCCGCCGGTGTTTCTGCTGCTGTGCGCGCCGCTGGCGTGGCTGCCTTATCTGCCGGCGTTCATCCTGTTTCAGGGCGCCGGCGGGGTGGCGTGCTTTTTCGCGCTGCGCCTGATCCGGCGCGACCTGCCGCTGGTCGTGTTCCTGGCGTTCCCAGGCCTGTGGTGGGCAATCGGTACCGGGCAGAACGCCCTGCTCACGGCCGCGCTGTTCGCCGCCGGTACGGCGTTGCTGGAGCGCCGGCCGTGGCTCGCCGGCGCCTGTCTCGGCGCGCTCTGCTACAAGCCGCATTTCGGTGTGCTGATCCCGGTGGCGTTGATCGCGGGCGGCCACTGGAAGGCGGTCCTGGGTTCTGCCGGATCCGTGCTCGGGCTGGTGGCGGCGTCCATCGCCTGCTTCGGCGTCGCGACATGGCAGGCATTTCTGGCGGCGGCGGCGGCCTCCGGCGACGTTTACGCCGGGCATGCGATCTTCATGGGCGGGCTCACCAGCCCGTATGGCGCGCTGATGGTGGCCGGCGCCCAGAAGGGGACCGCGTTCGCGGCGCAGGCCGTCGCGACGCTGCTGGCCGCCGTTGTCGTCGGGCTGGTCTGGCGAAAAGCCGCGCGAAGGTCCTTGCCGATCCGTGCCGCGGTGCTGCTCGCCGCAACGCCGGTCGCGGTGCCGTTGCTGATGTTTTACGACCTGATGCTGGTGCTCGTCGCGCTGGTCTGGCTCAGCCGCGCGACGCCGCCGGAGCGCGCGCCGGGATGGCTGACCGGAGTCGCGATCGCGGTGTTCCTCGGGCCGCTGCTGTCCGGCAATCTCGCGTCCAACGCGCATTGGCTGACGGCATTCTTCACCGCCTCGGCGGCGTTCGTGCTGACGCTGGTCGTCGCCTGGCGCGACCGGGCCGCGATGGCGACGCCTCGGCGGACCGGAGTCAGCGTCGCGACCGAACCGGCATGATATGACGTTGATTGATCGACATGACCGGTGAATCCCGTCGGATCGGCCGTTACCGGCGCGGCATCGCTCTGTCCGGCAAAAGCCCCGCGGGCATCGCGCGATATGTCACCGCCGGCAACGCCGCGGGAGCGGCCGCCGACGCGACCGCCGCGGCGGCGGACACCGGCGTTCCGGGCATCGCCACGACCTCGGCTCCCGTCCCGCGCGGCATGGGTGTCCAGATTCGCACGCCCGCGATGACCTGGGGCAGCGCGACCGGCTCCGGCCGGCTGGCGAGCGCGATTATCGGCTCCGCCGGGCCTGGCGGCGGCGAGCGCACCGCGGCCGGGATGGCTGGCGCCCCGGTCCATGCCGCGAATACTTGCTGGCGATACGCGAACCCCAGCGCCGGGTCGGCCGAATGGTAGGCCTCGACCGCGCCTTCCCAGGACCCGGTCTGGCTGAACAGGCCAAGCAGGAAGCGCGCCGCGTACGCCGCGTTGGCATCCGGGTCGAACGCCTGTTCCAGGCTGGCGAAAGCCGTTGGATGCCACATCAGATTGATCTGGAAGCAGCCGACGTCGATCGAACGGGTGCCGCCGCCGAGCAGCGCCCGGACGGTTCCCGTCGCCGCCTCCTTGTTGGGGAACCATTGCCCGCGCCCGGCGGCGTTGATCGTCCACGGCCACGCGATCACGTGACCCGAGGCATTGTCCCAGCGGCCGCTCTCGACCCGGCCGATCGCCAGCAGCAGACCGGACGGCAACCCGGCGGCCTGCTCGGCGGCGAGGCCAGCGCGTTCGCAGGCGTATGGCTGGTCAGATGGGGGAGATGGCTCGACCGCGGCCGGCGTCGCGGCGGCGGCCCGCGGCCCGAACGCGCCAAACCCCACCGGGCCGCCGCCAAGCAGGCAGCAGGCGGCCACGATGAGGGTGCGGCGGCGTCGGTATCCGGTCCGGGAACTCCGGCCGGACACCGGATCGTGCTTCACGTCGGACATCCGGCCGGGCCGCCGTTGCTTCGCCAGCCGGCGCCCGGCGCGGGGCGCTCAGGCGGCGGCCTGCGTGGTGCCCGCGAACATGCTGGCGAGGTTGGCCGGCTCGGAGCTGGTCTGCGGCTCGCGCAGGATGTAGCCGCAGCCCCACACGGTATCGATCAGGTTCGGCACGCCCGCCGTCGCCAGCTTCTTGCGCAACCGGCAGATGATGACGTCGATGGTCTTCATCTCCGGCTCTTCCATGCCGGTGTAGAGGTGGTTCAGGAACGCGTTCTTGTTCAGGATCACGCCCTGTTTCAGGAACAGCAATTCCAGCACGCCGAACTCGCGGCGCGACACCGACAGCTTCTGGCCGTTCACGCGAACTTCGTGGCGGTCGAGGCTGAGTTCCACGGGGCCCAGCCGCAGGACCGAATTGGCGTGACCCTGGCTGCGGCGGACAACGGCGCGCACGCGGGCCAGCAGCTCCTCCGGATGGCACGGGGTGGTAACGAAATCGTCGGCGCCCTGATCCAGTGCCTTCACCTTGACCAGCGGCGAGGCGGTCTCCGCCAGCACGATCGAGGGGGTCGACAGGCCGGCGGCCCGCGCCAGCCGGATCGCCTCGTGACCCTGCATGTCCGGCAGATCGAGATCCATCAGAACGAGGTCGTAATCATAGAGCCGCAGGAACTCCAGAGAGTCGCGTCCGGACTCCGTATGCTCGCTGCTGATGCCATGCCTGCGCAGCAGTTGCGCATCATTGCCACCGCAGATCGAAAGGCGCCCAACCCTGAGAATCAACATGGTGTTTTTTCCTTCGCAACGAACCGTTTACTGGAGTGAAAGTCTGGCAAAATTTCATTTTGGTAAACTCGGCAAGGCGGCTGAACCAAAGGGATTAGGGGGACTAGGCCATATGGCCTAAGCGGCACGGCGGACCTCCGATCCGGATCGCCGCGTGTATAGTATTGAGTGACATCTCCCATCGAGAGGCGGGTTTCAACGATGCAACGATTGGCTCACGGCGGCTTCGCGACGGGACCGGCTGCGATGGCATCGGACGCGATGGGATCGGAAGCGGCGGAACCGGGTGCGACCGAAGCGCGCGCGGCCCGACCGATCGCGCCGCGCGAGGGCTCGACCGGATGGACCGGAACCGGTGTCGTCTGCGTCCTGGCCGCGCTGCTCGCGGTCATCGGCATGAGCGTGCGGCATCTGCCGGACATGCGCTCCGGCGGGCTGTCCAATCCGGACACCTACATGCGGCTGGTCCGGCTGCGCGACATGCTGCACGCCGGCACCGTGCTCGACGTGGTGGCGCGCGACGGCTCCGGCCACGGCACGGTGCTGCACTGGTCGCACCTGATCGACAGCCTGCTGTGTCTGATCGCCCTGCCGTTCAGCCTGGTGCTGAAACCGGACGACGCCCTGCACGCCGCCGCGCTGGTCTTCGGCCCTCTTGGCATCGCCGCCCTTGGCTTCGCCGTCGCCTGGGCCGCCGCGCCGTTCGCCGAGCGCAAGTGGCTGTTTCTCGGCGCCGTGCTGCCGGCGCTGTCGCCGGCCATCGTCAGCTATGGCGTCGCCGGCGTGGTGCATCATCACGTCGCCATCGTCCTGGTCACGGTCGCCTGCTGGGGCTGGACGGCGCGTCTGCTGACCGGCCGCGCGCCCGCTACCGCCGGCATCGCCCTCGGCACCTGGGCCGCGCTTGGCATCTGGTTCACGCCCGAGAGCGTGCCGTTGACGATGATGGCGTTCGGCGCCCTGGGGTTGGCCTGGATCGAGGCGTCGGTCCGCGACGCCGGCACGCGGACCGGCGTCGCGCGCGCGATCGGCCTGACCGGGGTTTCGTTCGCCGCCGTGACCACGCTCGCGCTGCTGGTGGATCCGCCGGCCGCCGGCTTCGGCGCGCTGGACATCGACCGCCTGAGCCTGGTGTTCGTGGGCCTGGCGCTCGCCGTCGGCGCGATGGCGGCCGGCGTGTGGGCGGTGGATCGTCTGATCCCGGCACGCGGCACGCGCATCGCCGCCGCCTGCGCGATCGGCCTGCTGTGTTGCGGCCTGTGGGTCCTGTGCTGCCGCGGCGCGCTGTTTCGCGACAACATGTTGCTCGACCAGCGGCAGCGCGACGCGATGTTCGGGCACATCAACGAAATGCTTCCCGTCGGCGGTCCGCTGGCCGCCTTGCATTTCCTGCTGACCGGTACTCTCGCGGCCGCGATCCTCATCGCGCTGGCGGCGCGTCGGCGTGCATTGATGTTGAGTTATGCCGCGGCCTGTTTATGCGGCCTGCTGGTCCTCGGCTGGTTGCATGTCCGCTTCGCGGCCTATCCGGAGGTGGCGGGCGCCATCGCGCTGCCAATCGCGCTCACGATGGCGACGCAGACCACGCGAAGCCGGCACCAGATCGTCCAGTCGTTCGCGCGGCTGGCGACGATTTTGCTGTTCATTCAGGTGCCCTATCTGGGCCAGTTGCCCGATGTGACCGGCAGCGCGCGCGCCGCGCCGATGATGCTGCTGCCGGACTGCGCGGTCGCCGACGCGATCCCCATGCTGGCGTCCATCCCGGCGCGGTTCTGCTGGCCGACGTCAACGATACGCCGGAGTTGCTGTATCGGACTCCGGTTCGCACGGTCGGCTCGCTGTATCATCGCGACGTCGCCGGCTTCCTGCGGCTGCGCGCGGCCTGGCGCGCCGCGCCATCCCGGACGGTGCCTCCGGAAATCGACGCCGCCGAGATCTCCCTGGTGCTGGCCTGCAAAACGCCCGTGCGCTCCCCGCTCGTGGAGGATGTCCCGACGGCGACGCTGTTCGATCAGGTGCGCAGTGGGCATCCGCCGCCATGGTTGACCCAGATCGATGAAAATCCGGTATCGGGACAGGTGCTTTACGCGGTGGTGCGGCCGAAAGGCGAACCGCGACCCGGTCCCGCGACGCCGGCCGCGCCATGATGCGGCCGGGCGGTCGAGCGGTGCGCGCGACTCATTTCAGCGCGGGCCTGGAACGGTAACCATTTCGTTACAGGTGTCGCGGCAGAAGACCATGTTGGCGTCTCCGGCGCGGCGGAATGAAACGTCCGATCCCGCCAACCAGGAGCGCGGCGAAGTTGAACATAACCCGGTACGACCGAACCGCATCATGACGAGACCAACGTTGCATCCGGAAGCCAGCGCGCGAGACGCGCACCGCGACGGTTCGCACGGCATCGCGCGGACCGTCGCGCGGTGCGATCGGTGGCGCCGTCTGGCATTTTTCCGCGGCCGCGCCGCCGCCCGCCGTGCCACCGCCGCCCTCGAATTCGCCATGGCGACTCCATTGCTCGTCGTCATGCTGGGCGGCGCGGCGGACTACGGACTGGCGCAATTCTACCGCACCAACCTGGCCAACGCCGTGGAAGCGGGCTGCGAATACGCTTACCTGACGTCTCAGGCCGGCGGCACCGTCACCACCGCGAACATCCAGACCGTCGTCACCAACGCGATGTTTCTGCCGGCCGGCGGCGCCGCCAACCTTTCGATCACGGTCACCGGTCCGAAAGGCTATTGCGTCACCGGCACCGGACCCACCATGTCGGCCGCGACCGCCGGCAGCACCTGCTCGGACGGCTCCACCGCCGGCACGTATGTCGTGATATCCGCGACCTACACCACGAATGGCCTGATGAACGGGTTCATGGCCGCCACCACCAACGCGATGACCGAGTCCGCGACCGTGAGGCTCAATTGAGCCGCCATCGTCGCTGGTTTTTTCCGCGCGATGACCGCCGCGCCGCGCGCGGCTTCCAACCGGGTGGCCTCCAACCGGGCGGCTTCCAAAGGGGCGGCTTCCAACCGGGGCGTCCCGCTCTGGCCCGCGACGTTCGCGGCAGCACCACCGTGGAGTTCGCCATCGTCGGCTGGATGCTCTGCCTCGTTACCTTCGGGATCGTCGAGACCGGGATGCTGTGGTGGCTGAAAAGCGGCATGCAGGTGACCGCGTCGATGACCGCGCGGTGCGGCGCGATCGGCTACACCTACGGCACCTCGAACTTCCTGTGCACCAACACCGCCACGACGCAGAACTACGCGGTCAGCACGGCGAGTTCGTGGTTGTTCCCGAATGTGATCGTGGCCAACAGCGTTACCGTGAACGGCCGCGTAACGGCATGCAACGGTTTCACCGGCAACTTCTTCTCGGTGTCGATCAACAGCAACTTCTTCAGGTTCCTGCCGCCGCCGTTGGGAAATTACGCATCGTTATCGACCCAGGCCTGTTTCCCGATGCCGTGACCAGGGGCGGTTCGCGCGAGACGAGGTGACACAACCCGGCGGCGACGGCACTCGAACCCACGGCGCGGCCCAGGTCCGAGAGCCCCACGCCGGTTCGGCCCGAAGGTCCGGCCGCGCGGCCGGGAGCGACGGCTCGCACCTGCTTGACATCGGTCGCCGTGCCTCGCTGGATGCCGGCGTCGGCGGTTTCGGCCAGCCAACCGACACTTCTCCGAGAGGATCGCGGGATCGCTCACTCAATGCCGTGCTCGCATGCCGCGGATAACGCCGTTCCGCCCGGCTTCACCGACCGCGCACCGCTCGCGGAGGCCTGGGCCTGGCTGGACCGGTGGGCCATCACGACCTCCGCCGAAGCCGTGCCGCTCGCCGAGGCGGCGGACCGCGTGCTGGCAGATCCGGTCGTGCCCTCCGCCGCTCCATCGGATCAGCCGCGATCGGCGGAGAACGGTTATGCGGTGCGCGCCGCCGACTGCGATGGCGCCAGTGCCTACAATCCGTTGATGCTGTCGTTACGGGCACTCGGCGTCGGTGAACTCCCGGCGGGCGCGGCATGTCCGATCGCCAGCGGGTCGCCATTGCCGCATGGCGCCGACGCGGTGTTGCCGTTCGAGGCGGCGCAGCGCACCGCTGCACGCGTTCTGGAAGTCCTGGCGCCGGTCGCGCGCGGCGCCGGCATCGAGCGGAGTACGCCACTCCCCGGCGCCCCCCATCCGGATCCCCAACTGGAGCGCGGTTCGATCCTGCGGCCGCGGCATGTGGGATACCTCGCGGCGCTGGGTATCGCGCGCGTCACCGTGTTCCGCCGGCCGCGGGTCGCGGTCGTGGTGGCGGGTCCGAAGTCCGGTTCCGACGCGCTGACGCCGATGCTGGGAGCGTTGCTCGCGCGCGACCGGGCGGAGGTGGACTGGATTCCCGTCGCGGGCGATGGCGAGCCCGCGTTGCGGGCGGCTTCGCGCGACGCCCGCCGCGGCACGCCCGACCTCATTCTGATCGCCGGGCGGGCCGGCATGGGGCCGGACGACAGGGCGGCGCCGGCGCTGGCGGCCGCGGGCGGGACGATGGCGCGGCATGGCCTTGCGCTCCGCCCAGGAATGACGAGCGGACTGGGGACACTGCCCAAAGGGGATGGCGCCGGAAGGGATGGCGCCAGCAGGGATGGCGCCGGAAGGGATGGCGCCAGCAGGGATGGCGCCGAAAGGGATAGCGCCAGCAGGGATGGCACCAGAAGGGTCGGCGCGGGGATGAAGGGCGCCGAACCGGATCGGAGCGGGTCCTCGACCGGCGAGGCCGATTCCGATACGATCCCGGTCATTCTGCTGCCAGGTGAACCGCTGGCCTGCCTGGTCGCCTACGACATGCTGGCGGCCCGCCTCGTGCGACGACTGGCGGGCACGGACCCCATCTCGCCGTATCCCGTCGCCGAATGCGCGCTCGCCCGAAAGATCGTCTCGGAACTGGGTATCGTCGAGGTCGTGCCGGTGCGGCTGGCCGGCGGCCAGGCCATCCCGATCGGCGCCGAAGCCGGACTGCCCGGCGCGGTGCGGGCGGATGGGTTCGTGGTGGTGGCGGACGCCAGCGAAGGCTACCCTCAGGGCGCGCGCGTCCGCGTGCATTTCTACGACACCCCGCCGGCAGCGGCGGCGTGGGAGGCAAACCCATGACCAACCAGGATACCATCGCGACGCTTCGCCGGGCCGCGCGCCAGGAGCAGTTCCTCGACGTCGTCACCCGCGACGAAGCCGAGCGGCGGTTCCGCGCGCATCTCAGGCTTGAGCCTCTCGGCGTTGAAACGGTGAGCCTGGCGTATGCGCGTGGCCGGGTGCTGGCGCGCGACGTGCTGGCGCCGGTGGACGTGCCGGGCTTCGACCGCTCCAGCGTGGACGGCTTCGCGGTGCGGGCCGAGGACACCATCGGCGCGACCGAGCAGGCGCCGCGCGCGTTGCGGCTCAATCCGGAAATGCTGACGCCCGGAGCCCAGCCGGTGCACCCGATCCGAGCGGGAACCGCGACCCTGATCGCCACCGGCGGCATGGTGCCGCGCGGTGCCGACGCGGTGATCATGGTCGAGCATACCGATATCCGCGACGCCGATTCGCCGCTGCTCTCCCGCGGCCGGCCAAACGGTGGACAGCATTGCCCCGGAGGATCCGCCGGCGGCCTCACGCCGGACCCCGCCGTCGGCGACATCATCGTGGAGATCCGCCGCCCCGCGGTCCCGGTCAGTTCATCGCGGCGTCCGGCTCCGACATCGCCCGCGGCGAGACGGTGCTGCGCCGCGGCCACCTGCTGACGTCGCGCGAAATCGGCATGCTCGCCGCCGTCGGATCGGGCGAGGTCGCGGTGTGGCGGCAGCCCCGCGTGGCGATCTTCTCCACCGGCGATGAGATCGTGCCCCCGGGCGGCCCGATCCGTCCCGGTCAGGTCTATGACAGCAACGCCGCCGTCCTCGCCGCCGCTGTCGAGGAACTGGGTTGCATCCCGGTGCCGCTCGGGATCGTGCCCGACGACGTCGACCAACTGGAGGCGATGCTGCGCCGGGCCCTGGCCGAGGGCGACGCGGTGCTGTTGTCCGGCGGTACCTCGAAAGGGGCGGGCGATCTGGCGTCCGGCGTGGTCGGCCGGCTGCGCGATCCGGGCGTGGTGGTGCATGGCGTGGCGCTGAAGCCGGGCAAGCCGCTGTGCCTCGCCGTGACCGAGGGCAAGCCGGTGGCGATCCTGCCGGGGTTCCCGACCTCGGCGATTTTCACGTTTCATGAATTCGTCGCGCCCGTGCTGCGCGCGATGGCGGGGCATCCGGCGACGCGCGAGGAAACCGTTTCGGCGACGTTGCCGATGCGGATCGGCTCGGAACGCGGCCGCACCGAATACGTGCTGGCGTCGCTGATGCGGATGGCGGATGGCAGCCTCGCGGCGTATCCGACGGCGAAGGGCTCCGGCGCGGTCACGGCGTTCGCCCAGGCGGATGGGTTTTTCGCGGTTCGGGCGAACACGGAGACGGTGGCCGCCGGCACCGAGGTCGCCGTGCGGTTGATCGGCGCCGGCCTGGAGGCCGCCGACCTTGTGCTCGATCGGCAGTCACTGCGTCGGGCTGGACCGCCTGATCGGCGTTGCTGGAGAGCGAGGGTGTGCGGGTTAAGTCGCTCGACGTCGGGCAGTTCCGGGGGTCTGGTGGCGGCCAAGACGCGGCGAATGCGATCTGGCCGGCATCCATCTGATGGATCCCGAGACGGGGTCTACAACACGCCCTATCTGGTCGAGGGGCTGACCCTGGTGCCCGGCTATGGGCGGATGCAGGGCGTCGTGTTCCGCCGCGACAATCCGCGATTCCAGCACTGCCGATCGGTCGCCGAGGCGATGGAAGCCGCGGCCGCGGACGAGGATTGCCTGATGGTGAACCGCAACGCGGGCAGCGGCACGCGGGTGCTGATCGACCGGCTTCTGGGGGGCGCGCGGCCGGCGGGTTATTTGCATCAGGCGAAGTCGCATAACGCGGTCGCCGTGGCGGTGGCGCAGGATCGCGCCGACTGGGGCATGGCGATCGATACGGTGGCGCGGCAGTACGGGCTCGGGTTTCTGCCGTTGCGGTCGGAGCGTTACGATTTCGTGGTTCCCACGTCGCGCCTCGATCGTCCGGCGGTGCGGCGGTTCGTGAGCTTGCTGCGGAGCGACGCCGGCCAGCACCTGTTGCGGGAACTGGGGTTCGAGCCGGCCGGAGCGTGATGCGGTGAGTTGTTTCGTTGATTTTGTGTTACCGTGCCGCGCCGACGGCGCATCGCATGCCGCGTGCGGAAAGACACCGGTCCGAAGCCGTTCGCGGCGTAGCGAACGTTTCGGGCATCGACATTATGGTGCACGAGGTCGGGCCCGGGCATGACGGGAACCCGCGTGCTTACTGTTTTCGCCTGTTGGAAGGACCTCCGAATGGCCGCGAAGTACATCAAGTCCACGACGACGCTGACGCCGAAGAACGTATGGGACAAACTCAATAACGGGGAATGGTCGTTCGACGATTGCCCGTGGGTCATCGTCGGCGACCTCTACGCGGCCGTCAATTTCACCGGCGATGGGTCATGGCAGGAAATCGTCGCTGACCTGTATAAAAAGGGTCAGCGCAATTTCGCGGTATTGGCCGGCCGGCATGGCGACCAGTTGGGGACGCAGGTCGATACCAAGACCGGCAAGTTCCTGAAGCGGGACTCGAAAGACACCGCCATCAACCCCGCCGACGACCAGAAGGTGGCCGATCGTCTGATGAGTTCGCTCAAGGGCCTCAACATCGTGGTGCGCGATGTCGGCAACGGCGCGCACGATACGGTTGAGTTGCTGACGCAGGAGATCCGGTCTCAGCTTTCGGCGAATCGCATCGTGATTCTCGCCTGGTGCTATTCGTTGTATGCGATGAAGCCGGGCTGGGACAGCAACGTGAAGAGCGCGTGGCCGCAGGTGTTCAGCGGCCCGAACATGACGCCGATCTCCTGGATCGCGAAGGATTGGGAGTGGACGGCGGCGTTCGGTCAGACCCCGGCCTCGATCGCCGCCGAACTGGTCGCCGTGCGGTAGCGGCGGCCTCCCGCCGGCGAGATCGACGCCGGCGGGATGACGCTGGCCGATGCAACCAGTTCATCGTCGATGGACGCGGATGTCGCGGATCCACGCGGATGCGCCATGCCCGGTCGCCCGCCGGCGGCCCCGCGGCAAGGAGCGGAAACGATGCGACCAAGAAACGTGCTGTCGCTGCTGCTGATCGTGCCGGTGGCGTATGCGCTGCTGTCATCCGCGCGCGCGGCGGAGGCCGGTGATTATGCACCGGCGAATATCGAGACAACCGCGAGCCGGATGAAGTACATTTGCTTCATCAGCGCGTTCTGCCCGGTCAGCGAGCAGGTGCGTGGCGTCATCAAGGGCGCGCTCGCGAACGATCGCTCTGACCAATATCTCCTTGGCCTGACGCTGTTGACCGGCGATGGCCTGCCACAGGACCGAAGCGCCGGAGTCGCGTGGGTCGCGCTGGCGGCCGAGCACGGCGACCCCGACGCCGCCCGCGACATCGCGCGACGGTTGCGCAACGGTGAGGCGATCGCGGTCGATGAAACGAAAATCGCCGAGGCGCTGAAGCCTCAGGTCGATGCCGGCGATGTCGATGCGATGCGCGCTCTTGGGCCGATGTACATCGGCGGGCGTGGCGTGAACCAGGATCCGGCGCTCGGCGTCAACCTGTTGCGCCACGCCGTCGAGTTGGGCTCCAGCGACGCCGAGGTCGATCTGGCTCAACTCTATACCGACGGCGCGCCCGGCGTGCCCGCCGACCGGCCGGAGGCGATGCGGTGGCTCGCGGTGTCGGCGGGACATGGCAACGTCAATGCCATGCTGGATCTGGGTTACCGGTCGCTGATGTCCTCCGGCGCCGTGAAGAACGTCGCCTTGGGGTATTGCTGGCTGATGCGGGCCGCTTTGCTCGATCAGGTGCGGGCGCAGGAGAAACTCAGCCTGGAATTCGCCGAGGGTGAAAAAGATGACAGCGGCATGGCGATCCCGATCGATCTGGTGCAGGCCGATTTATGGTTCCGGCTCGCGGCGCGCAGTCCGTTTCACGACAACACCCAAATCCGCGCGATGATCGAACCGAACATGACCACCGACCAGATCGGTCAGGCGAAGCGTCTGTTCGAGGCCTGGCATAAACTGTCGCCCCAGGACGTGAAGACGTTGACGATTCCGCTGCCGGCCAATCCGCCGAATGGCGCCGCCGGCAATTGTCCGCCGATGACGTGAGACGCATTCCCGGCGTGGCGCGTATATACTCCATGCCTCCCAACGGCTGGCCCGATTCGCATTCATGACGAAGTCACAATGATAGCCCAGTTGACCGGGCTGGTAGACGCTCTGGAGGATGGGCGCTGCGTGATCGACGTGGCGGGCGTCGGCTATCTGGTGCACGCCTCGTCGCGGACACTCGCCGCCCTGCCGCGGCCGCCCGAGGTCGCCCGCCTGCTGATCGAAACTCACGTTCGGGAGGATGCCATCCAGTTGTTCGGCTTCACCGAGACCGCCGAGCGCGACTGGTTCCGTTTGTTGACGACGGTGCAGGGCGTGGGCCCGCGCGTCGGCCTGTCGATCCTCTCGGCGCTGTCGCCGCGCGATCTGATCGGCGCCATCGCGGCGCGCGACCAGGGCAGCCTGACCCGGGCGCCCGGCGTGGGCGCGCGGCTGGCAGCGCGGCTGTTGACCGAACTGAAGGACAAAGTTGGCGCGATGCCGTCGTCGTCGGGTCCCGGGGTCGCGCTTTCCGCGGTGGCGGCGGCGAAGGGCGCGGCGGGTGACGCGCTCTCGGCGCTGGTCAACCTCGGCTACCGCCGGCCCGAGGCGCAGGCGACCGTTGCCCGCGTGCTCGATCGTCTGGGCGAGGATGCGGCCCTCGACGCCATCATTCGCGACGCGTTGAAAGAACTCGCGAGCAGGGCAGGGGCATGAAACGTCCTCGCCCCACGGCCGAGCCGGAGGAAGAATCCCGCACCGTGTCGCCGGCGCGCCGCGACGAGGACGCCGCGGAGGCGTCGCTCCGCCCGCAAACCTTGGCTGACTTCACCGGCCAGAAGGCCTCGCGCGAGAACCTCGCCGTGTTCATCGCGGCCGCGAAGGCCCGCGGCGAGGCGTTGGACCATGTGCTGCTGCACGGCCCGCCCGGCCTCGGCAAAACCACGCTGGCGCAGATCGTCGCGCGCGAGCTGGGGGTTGGGTTCCGCGCCACCTCGGGGCCGGTGATCCAGCGCGCCGGCGACCTCGCGGCGATCCTGACCAATCTGCAGCCGCGCGACGTGCTGTTCATCGACGAGATCCACCGGCTGCAGCCGGCGATCGAGGAAATCCTGTATCCGGCGATGGAGGATTTTCAGCTCGACCTGATCATCGGCGAAGGGCCCGCCGCCCGCAGCGTGCGCATCGACCTGCCGCCGTTCACGCTGGTCGGCGCGACCACGCGGTCGGGCCTGCTGGCGACGCCGTTACGCGACCGGTTCGGCATTCCGTTGCGGCTGATTTTCTACACGCCCGAGGAACTGCTCCAGATCGTCACCCGCGGCGCCGAGCCTGCTCGGCCTGACATTGACCGAGGATGGCGCGATGGAGATCGCCCGGCGGTCACGCGGCACGCCGCGGATCGCCGGCCGGCTGTTGCGCCGGGTGCGCGACATCGCCGCCGTGTCCGGCCAGTCCCCGGTCAATCGCGCGGTGGCCGACGCCGCGCTGGTCCGGCTGGAGGTGGATCAACGCGGACTGGATGAGATGGACCGGCGCTACCTCCGCCGCATGGCCGAGCACCACGGCGGCGGCCCGGTCGGGGTCGAGACGCTGGCCGCCGCTCTGGCCGAGGCGCGCGATACCCTGGAGGACGTGGTCGAGCCGTTCCTGATCCAGGAGGGCCTGATCCTGCGCACCAGCCGAGGCCGCGTGCTGGGTCAACCGGGCTGGCGGCATCTTGGCCTGATCCCGCCGCGAGCGGTGGAGCAGGGGACGCTGCCGATCGATCCGGAGCCTGAAGGCAACTGATACCCGCCCCGGACATCACGGCGTGCCTCTGACCCCGTCATTCTCGGGCGCGACCCGGGCATCGCGAGCCGCCACGATGGTGTTCTCCTTTCCGCGTACGGTGCCTGTGCCGGCTGGTCCTCGGCTCGAGCCCGAGGACGACGGAACGTGCGATCGTCATTGCCACTCGCGGAAACGATGAAAAGACCAATGGCGCTCCGCGCGGCTGATCCGCTCCGTGTTGGTTTTCCCTTACGCTGTCCTCCATCGATCAGGCCAAAGGCTTCCGAAGCGTGGCTGATGGCGAAACGGCCCAATCGTGGCGGGACGATCCGGTTGAAGCCTCCGCTACAGCAAGCGCGTGCCGGAGCACGACAGGGGGAGAGCCTGATGCCGGCGGATCGGGCGCTGTCCAATCCGATGTCTGGAGATCGAGTGTCGCGGGACCTCGCCCCACGCGCCCGAATCCATCATACCCGAATCCTTCGCTCTCAACACAACGAGACATCCGAATCCACCAACGCCGAATCCACTGCCGCCCCATCCCCCAGCCGGGATCCATGCCGCCGGGATTGATGCCAGCGCGATTGATGCCAGCGCGATTGATCCCCACGGGATTGATGCCACCGGGATTGATGCTACCGGGATTGATGCCGCCGGGATTGATGCCAGCGGAATTGGTGCCCACCAGCATCGGTGCCGCGGGATCGAGCCCCAAGGATTGATGAATGACGATTAACCTTGCTTCCATCCCGCCAGATGGCCGCCATCGTTATGCCATACGGGTTTACTACGAAGACACCGATGCCGGCGGAGTCGTCTACCACGCCACCTACCTGCGTTATGCCGAACGCGCCCGCACCGAGGCCCTGCGCGACCTCGGCATCCCGCACGCGGACCTTGTCGAGCGGTTCGGCGTGATGTTCATGGTGCGAAGCCTCGAAGTGGACTATGAGCGCGGCGCGCGGCTGGATGAGGCGCTGACCGTCGAGACCGAAGTGCTCGAGGTGGGCGGCGCCACGACCCGGTTGCGGCAAACCGTCCGGAACAAGGATGGTGTTTGCGCGGTGCTGGCCGTCCGGCTGGCCTGCGTGCGCCTGGAAGGAAACAGACCGGGCCGCATCCCCCCCTTGTGGCGGGAGCGGCTGGCGGCCATGCGAAGCAACAGCGAGGCCACGGCTGGCGGGCGCCCGGCGGACGACTGACCATGGGCGGCATGGTGCCCTCGTGGTTCAAACAGCGCGTGACGAACGGGCGCGCGACGAACGGGCGCGCGACGTGCGGGCGAGGGCCGCGCTCGCGAGGGACGCACTCGCGAGGGACGGGGACGGGCAGACCACGACCGGGCACCGGTCATCGCGCCGGCGGGCCGGTTGGCAAGAAGGGGAAATAAGGACGTGAACTCGACAGTTGACGCGGCCAACCTGGTCGCGCAGGGGACCGACTTCTCGCTCTGGGGACTGTTCCTGGAGGCCAACTTCGTCGTCAAGCTGGTGATGCTCGGCCTGCTGGCCGCCAGCGTCTGGGTCTGGGCCGTGGTGTTCGAGAAGGTCGTCACCCTGCGCAAGGCCAACCGCGAGGCGACCGCGTTCGAGGACAGGTTCTGGTCCGGCGGCAGCCTGGATGAGCTGTTCGACCAGGAAGGCGACAATCCCCGCCATCCCATGGCCTCGGTATTCTCCGCCGCGATGAACGAATGGCGCCGCTCCAAGAAGGCCGCCGGCGCCGACATCGCCCATTCCTCGGTCCGTGAGCGCGTCGATCGCGCCATTTCAGTTACCGTGACCCGTGAAATGGAGCGCATGGAACGCTGGATGGTGTTCCTCGCTTCTGTCGGAGCCACCGCGCCGTTCATCGGCCTGTTCGGCACCGTCTGGGGGATCATGCACAGCTTCGCCGCCATCGCGCAGATGCACAACACCAACCTCGCGGTTGTCGCGCCCGGCATCGCCGAGGCGTTGTTCGCCACCGCCATCGGCCTCGTCGCGGCGATCCCGGCGGTGCTCGCCTACAACAAGATCAGCACCGATCTGTCCCGCTTCGCCGCGCGACTGGAAGGCTTCGGCAGCGAGTTCAGCGCCATCCTGTCGCGCCAGAGCGAGGCCGCCGCCGGAGCGGTCATGGGAGGAAACTGAGCAGTGGCCTTCTCGCTCAACCAAAAAGGTACGGCGCGCAGCCGCTACCGGCCGTTGGCGGAGATCAACGTCACCCCGATGGTGGACGTCATGCTGGTGCTGCTGATCATCTTCATGGTCACCGCGCCGCTGATGACCTCCGGCGTGTCGGTCGATCTACCGAAAACCAACGCGCAGCCGATCAACAACGACAGCCAGCCGCTGACGGTCTCGGTGCGGGCCAACGGCGACGTCTACCTGCAGGATGAGCAGGTGCCGCTGCCCGACGTGGTGGACAAGCTGAAGGCGATCGCCGCCAACAATCCGGACCGGCGGATCTTCGTGCGCGGCGACAAGGACCTGCCGTACGGCCGCATCATGGAGTTGATGGGGATCATAACCCAGGGCGGCTTCACCCATGTGGCGCTGCTCGCGGAGCAAACCGGCACCGCCCCGTCATCGCTCTCCCCGTCATCGCTCTCCCCGGCGTCCGCCCCGGCCTCTCGACCGGCCCGTCCTGGGCGGGGCTGAGCGGCGGCCCGATGCTGCAGCGGACACCTCCGGTACTGACGGCGCCGGTCAGGCGTTTCCTGGCGGAGAATCCGCGCCTGCGCACCGGCGGCATCGTCTCGGTGCTCGGCCATCTGTTCGTGATCCTGGCTTTGCTGATCACCATCCCCAGTTGGAAGACCGAGCCGGAGAAAGAACCCGACGCCTCGGTCGAGATGATCTTCGACGGCAAGGCCCAGACCACGATCAAGGCGCCGGCGCCCGCGCCGATCCCCGCGCCGTCGAAGGAGATCGCGCCGCCCGCGCCGCCGGTGACCGAGGCGCCGACCCCGGAACCGATCGAGGCACCGCCGCCCCCGCCGCCGCCACCGCCGCCGCCCGAGCCACCCAGGGTGAGCGCGCCCAGGCCGGCGCCGCCGAGCAATCTGCCGCCGCCGGAGCCCAGTCCGCGGGAGGCGCCGATCATTCCGCCGCCGCCCGCGCCGCCGGCGCAGGTGCGTGACACGCCGCCGCGCCTGATCACGCCCCCGCCGGTGCAGCCGCCGCTGGAAAAGCCGCCGCCGTCCAAGCCGAGTCAGACCGCGCAGCCCAACGAGACGAAGAACACGGCGGAGAACAGCAACGCGATGGAGGCGACCTTGCTGCGGCTGCGCCAGATGCAGGCGCAGGCCGAGCCCCCCAAGGCGCGCCCGAATCCGCGCGCCGGCGGCCAGCCCGACAGCGGCGGCAATCCGGCCAGCAACGACACCAACGCGCTGAGCGCGGCGCAACGCGGGGAGATCGGGGCCCATGTGCGGGAATGCTGGACCAAGGATTCCGGCGCCGAAGGGCTGGATAAGCTGAGCGTTGTGCTGAATGTCGTCACCGACGCGACCGGGACCACGCGCGTCGCGACGGTCGCCGACGAGGACAAAGGCAAACTGTCCGATCCGCTGTTCCAGGCCTTCGCCGAGCGCGCCGTCCGCGCCGTCATGGACGTGCGCTGCGCCACTTTGCCGCTGCCGCATCAGATGCTCGGCCGGATCAACAATCTGACGTTCCGGTTCCGGCCGTGAGGCTGCTTCGCGCGTTATGACGAGAGAGAATTATTCCCAGCCGAGGTGACCCCCGATGATCCTGTTACCTTCCCGCCAATTCCGCCGGCGCGATTTCATCCTGAAGACGCTTGGCTCCGCCGCGCTGCTCGCCGCGCCGGTTCCGGTGCTGGCGCAAGCGACCGCCGGCGCGCCGACAGGGAAATCCGCCGTGATCGACGTGACCGGCGCGCGCAACGCGCCCATTCCGGTCGCCATCACCGATCTTGGCGGCGGTGCTCTGGGCGCCAGCATCTCCGGCATCGTGACCAACGATCTGGCGCGCAGCGGCTTGTTCCGGCCGTTGGATCGCGCCGCGTTCATCCAGAGCGGTCCGTCCGACAGCGGCACGCCAAACTTCGAGAACTGGAAGCCCACCGGCGCGCAGGCGCTGGTGACCGGCCAGGCATTCGATGACGGAGCGACCGTGCGGGTGGAATTCCGCCTGTGGGACATCCTGCCCGGCACGCAAATCCAGGGCACCGCGTTCACCGCGCCGAAAGCCAACTGGCGCCGCGTCGCGCATATCATGGCCGATGCGATCTATGAGCGGCTGTTGGGCGAGAAAGGCTATTTCGATACCCGCATCGTCTACGTGTCCTCGCAAGGCCCCAAGGCGCGCCGCATCCGGCGGCTGGCGATCATGGATCAGGACAGCGAGAACCAGCGCTATCTGACCGACGGCACCTGGATGGCGTTGACCCCGCGGTTCAATCCCAAAGGCAACGAAATCGTCTACATGAGCTATGCCAACAATCAGCCGCGGGTCTACGCGATGAATGTCGCGACCGGCGCGCAATCGTCGCTTGGCCGGTTCGATACGATGACGTTCTCACCGCGCTTTTCCCCCGATGGCGGAACGGTCGTCATGGCGACCACGCACGGCGGCGGGTCGGACATCATCGCGGTCAGCGGCGGCGCGGTCCGGCGGCTGACCAACTCCGGCGCGATCGACGTGAGCCCGTGTTACAGCCCGGACGGCGCGCGGATCGCCTTCGCCTCCGACCGCGGCGGCGACCAGCAGATCTACATCATGGGCGCCAATGGCGGCAGCGCGCAGCGCATCAGTTATGGCAGCGGACGCTACGGCACGCCGGTCTGGTCGCCGCGCGGCGACCTGATCGCGTTCACCCGTTACGCTGGCGATACGTCGAACTTTTCCATCGGCGTGATGCGGCCGGACGGCTCCGGTGAGCGCATTCTGGCCGATGGCTGGCTGGTCGAGGGGCCGACCTTCGCGCCAAACGGCCGCGTGTTGATGTTCTGGCGCGAGACGCGCGGCGACGCGCAGGGCAACGGCTACTCCGCGCGGCTGTTTTCGATCGACATCACGGGCTTCAACGAGCAGCCGGTGCCGACGCCGACGGACGCCACCGATCCGGCCTGGTCGCCGTTGGGCGGCGCGGCCGGCGCTTAACAATCTGACCGTCAGCGGGCGTGTCACGCAATCCTGTTGCGTGATTCGCCCGCTGAGCGGAATAAGCACTTGCAGCCGGGCCTTAGATATGGCAGAAATACTGTCCTATCTATCAGGCCCCGAAACCCCTCGAGAGAGTCATGTCAGACATTTCCATCACCCGGACCACCGCCCCGAAGACCCCGCCGTCGGACGATTCGCTGACCTTTGGCAACGTCTTCACCGATCACATGTTCCTGATGAACTATGAGGACGGCAAAGGCTGGCACGATCCGCGGATCGTCCCGTACGGGCCGTTCACGCTGGATCCGGCGACCTGCGTGCTGCATTACGGGCAGGGGATTTTCGACGGGCTGAAGGCGTTTCGCGGGCGTGACGGCCATGTGCGGCTGTTCCGGCTACCGGATCACGCACGGCGGTTGAACCGCTCCGCGCATTATCTGTGCATCCCGGAACTCGATCCGGCGATGGTCGAGGAGTTGATCCGCGCTTTGGTCGAGGTCGATGAGCGGTGGGTGCCGAAGAAGCCCGGCACCTCGCTGTATATCCGGCCCACGGTGATCGCCACCGAAACGTTCCTCGGCGTGCATCCGTCGCATTCGTATCTGTACTACGTGATCATCGGTCCGGTCGGTGCTTATTACAAAGAGGGGATGAATCCGGTCCGCATCCTCGCCTCCGACCAGCACGTGCGGGCGGTGAAGGGCGGGCTTGGCGCGGCCAAGACGATGGCCAATTACGCGGCGAGCCTGTATGGCGCGGAGGAGGCGCAGAAAGCCGGATATACGCAAGTGCTGTGGCTCGACGCGATCGAGCACAAATATCTCGACGAGGTCGGCACCATGAACATCATGGTGAAGATCGGCGATGAGGTCGTGACTCCGCCGCTGGGTGGCGCGATCCTGGCGGGCATCACGCGGGATTCGGTGCTGACCTTGCTGCGCGAGTGGGGAATGCGCGTGTCCGAGCGTCAGGTGTCGATCGATGAAGTGCTGGACGCGGCGAAAGCCGGGCGGCTGGAGATGTGGGGTACCGGCACCGCCGCGGTGATCTCTCCGGTGGGCGAGTTGGGCTACAAGGGCGAACGGTATGTGATCAACGATGGCAAGACCGGTGCGCTGACGCAGAAGCTGTACGACACCATCGTGGGGATCCAGTACGGCACCGAGCCGGATCCGCACGGTTGGGCGCGGCTGCTGGGCAATCGCACGGGAGGGTGAGGGGACCGCCGGCGGTCGCGTCAGCGACGAGGATTTCGCAACTGTGCGCGGTTGGTCAACGCTGCCCGGCCCGAGTCATCCGTCGAGTTGACCGCGCAGAGTCCGATGCGGCCAGAGCGGATTCGTAATGGACTTCGGGCGATCACGCGCGATGGCCAAAGGCCGGATCAGCATCGATTTAACGCGGAGGACGCGGAGCGCCCCGAGGTCGCGGAGAAGAAAAGGACTTCTGGCGCTTCGCGCGCGTGGGTACAAAAACCGCGCGAAGCGCCATTCTTGTCTTCTCCGCGACCTCGGGGCGCTCCGCGTCCTCCGCGTTAATGCTGACCAGGCGAACACCGAAGCCACGGACTTTATCGCGACTTTTCGAACGCTCGCCACAATTCCTCCATCGACGATTTTCTCGATTGCGCCCCACGAATCCGAAGCCTGGAACCGATCGTCCTGCCCGGAAGGGGCCCACGACGCCGTATGGTTACAAGACCTCCCGCACATCCGTCGCGTGGCAAAGTTCCTCGTCCCCGACGGCGCCTTTCCCCTCCGGTACCGCGATCAGCCGCACCTTCACCCACTCGTCGTCGATCTTCTCGATGACCTCGGCGGTGATATCGCCGATCAGACTTAATTTCGCGCCGACCGGCACCGCGATCAGTTCAATCATCGGTCTTCCTCATCAAAACAGGATACTGAGGTTTTTCGCCAGTAGCACGTTCTGTTCCAGGATCAGTTCCCGTCGCGCGATCAACCACGAGTTGCCATTGCGCCTCAGCACGTCGGTCCGCCGCCCAATGAACGTATAATTCTCGTATTCAACGCGGCTCTGAAATACCAGGAAGCGGCATCCGACCGTGACCTCCTCGGGGTTTTCCACTGACGGCTTTACGTCGAGCAGGCGAACGTTGCTGACCATGTGCGTGACCCGCGACAGCGGTTCCTCGGCATAATGCACGCCGGTCAGGATTTGCTCGACGCGTTTGGTCACCGTCCACTTGTCCTCGTCGAACCAGGAAATCCCTTCGCCCTGACGCGTGTTTTCCCGTTCGTCGTGCTCACCGAACTTCACGTTGCGGCGGATCGGCATGAAGTAGACGAGATCTTCCGCGAGCAGATCGAGCCACGCGCGGAATTTCCGCGCGTCCAGCAGATCGGCCTCCTGATACAGGAATTCCTCGATCTCCTGCTTCAGTTCGAAATACGCCAGACCGTGTTTCATTCCGCCGCCCTTTGGATAGCCGACCCCGCGCGCGGCGGCATCAGATCGCGCCCGAGCAACGAATCCCATGACTCGCCCTTCAGGTACCGCGCGTAAACCCGATAATAATTCCGTGGCGTCTGGTCGGTGATCTGCGTCGAGACCATGCCCAGGACCGGGTCGTTCACTTTGTACGCGCCCATCGACATCTGGTAGTTGAACGGATAGCGGCGGGCGATCGTGCCGCGGCTGGACTGTGTCGCGTAGAGCCAGTTCTCCATGTCGTCCTGCTCGGTCATGCCGGCGGGCCCGGAGTAGCGCATGTAGAACCGCCGCAGCACGTCTTTCACGACAGCCGGCGCGTCGGCGTCCACCAGGAAGAAGCGCCACGCCTCGGTTTCCGTCGTGCTGTGCGGATGCCAGACGCACAATGCCCGAGGCTGCCTGCCATGCCACGACGTATTGGGAAACAGGTTGCCGGTGAATGGCAAAAGTCGCGCTTTGTCGCCAAGCCGGCGTTGCCGCTCATAGAATGCGTGGCGGAAGTATTCTTCGACCTCGGGATATTGCGCGTAGCCCGGCTGATAGTCGAATTGTTCCGGCATGTGGACGCTGTGCATGCCGTGGCCTTGCGGGAATCCGACCCAGACATGCTGGCCCTTGGCATATTCGTTGTCGCGCCGCTGGCCACGCTGTGCCGAGGGCCCGATCCCGATCATGTCCACCGACCGGTGCGACGGGTTATGATACGTATCGCCAAGGAAATTCTCCGCCGCGAATTTCCAGTTGGTGGGCAGGATCCATTTGTGTACGCCGATCACCTCGGAGCCGCCGGGCCGTCCGTCGCGGCAATCCAGCACCTGATCGAGATGATCGACCGCATCGCCGAGATAGGTCATCAGGTCCGGCGCCTCGGCGTCCCATGACGCCCACACCGTGCTCTTATAAATCTGGAGTTTCGGCACCTCGATCAGCGACCATTCCGAGCGGTCCAGCGTGCCCTCGTACAGCGCGCGATACAGCGGCACGCCCTGCAGTTTGCCGTCGGTGGTGTAGCTCCAGGAATGGTACGGGCAAACGAACAGCGACGTATTGCCCTGTTCGTAGCGGCAAACTTTCATCCCGCGATGCCGGCATGAGTTCAGGAACACGTGCACTTTGCTCTGGGCGTCGCGGCACAGGATCACCGACTCGTCGCCCATGCGGGAGACAAAGTAATCGCCTGGGTTGGGGATCTGGCTCTCGTGGCCGACGAACAGCCACGCGCGGGCGAACACGCGCTCCAGTTCGGCTTTGTGGAAATCGGGCGAGACGAAGATTTCGCGGCTGATCAGGCCGCGTTGCGTGTCGATCAGGTCGTCGATCGGCAGAGACGTCATGGTCCGGTCCTCCGAAAGTTAAGGCGAGGGGCGTTGCCCCCCAACCCCCACCAGGGCAGCGCCCTGGACTTACGCTAAAGCTGCCTTTGCCTGCATCGCGATTCCACCCCGTGCCGAAACCGCGAAAAGCTCCGCCTCGTTATCGTTCATCATCCGCCCACACAACGTAAACGCCGCATCGTCAAAGATTGGTGCCCGCGCCCGCATGGTGAATTTCGCGATCGGCCGTGTCGCATGGTCCCGCAGCAAATCCAACAGACATTGTTGCGAGAACGGCCCATGCACCACCAGGCCCGGATACCCCTCCGTCTTCATCGCATACGGCCGATCGTAATGGATGCGATGCGGATTGAACGTCAGCGCGGAATAGCGGAACAGCGACACCGGATCCGGCGTGATCGTGCGGTGCCACGTCATGCCCTCCGGCGGCGGCTCCGTCTGAGGAATACCCGACGGCGTGCCCGGCGCCACCGCCTCGCGGAAAACGCTCACGGTATCTTCGGTCAATGCCAACCCGCGTGGCGTGTAAATCCGCCGGGTCTGCGTGGCGACGATCAGCGTCCCCGTGCCGCCCTTACGCAGTTGCACGTCGGAAAACTCGGTCTCCCGGCGTAACCTGTCCCCCACCAGGATCGGTGCGTGAAACGTCAGCGTCGCCCCCGCGTACATCCGCCGCGGCAGAGGCATCGCCGGCAGCACCCCGCTCTCCAGCGGTAAACCGTCCGCGCCAAGGCTGGACAACCGGCTCGCCGCCGGGAAATACGCCAGATGCCAACCCGGAGCGATCGGTTCCCCCTCGACCGGTGGCTTTTCATCCCGATCGAACGTTACCACCATGCCCCGCAGCGGCGCGGCGGTCGCCACATCCTCATCCGTGACCTTGGTGCCGAGCCGGGCGCGGATCGGTTCGATATCGATTTCAGGCATGCAAAATCCATCCTTGCGACGCGGCGGCTTCCTCGCGACACCGTTCCGGCCCGCCGAGCACCTGACGATTGAATCCGATGCGCTTGAACCAGTAGTGCAGACCAAGCAAATCGGTGAATCCCATGCCGCCGTGAGTCTCCGTCGTCATGCGCGCCACCTCTCGCGCGACGTCGCTGACATGCGCCTTCGCATGGCACGCCGTCAGCCTCGCCTCATCCGGCATCGCATCCTGGGCGTGCGCCGCGTACCACACCATGCCGCGGCACGGCTCCAACGTCGTGACGCAATCGGCCAGCATGTATTTGACGCCCTGGAAACTGCCGATCACCCGGCCGAACTGCACCCGCTCCTTGGCGAACGCCACCGCGCGATCGAGCATCGTTTGCGCCGCGCCCAACGTATCGGCGGCCAACACCACGCGCCCCGCGTCCAACACTTTCCGCGCCGCCGCCAGTTTGTCGTTGGCCGCCGCGAGCACCACCGCTGGCGTCGCATTGAACGACACATCCACCAGCGGACGCGTACGATCCAACGAGCGGTGCTGAACCGTCGCAACCCCGGGCGCGTCCGCCTCGACCAACGCGGCGGTACCGTCACGCAGGTAAATCAGAAAATGCGTGGCCGCGCCGGCATCCATCACACCGCCGACAGTGCCGCCAAGCCGCGTGCCATCCAGTGTCGCCGTCGCCGCGCCGGTCTGTCCCGCGAGGCCCGAGAACCCGACCGCGATGCGTGCCTCGCCGGCCGCGACCATGGGGAGGAATTCGTCCTGCTGTGCCTCCGTCGCGCTGTTCATCAATGCGAGCGGTGCCATGACCGTCGAGCCCGTGAACGGCACCGGAGCGGCGGCGTAACCCAGTCCCTCCGCCGCGACCGCCGCGTCCAGCACGCCAAGACCCGCGCCGCCGAATCGTTCCGGAACGATCAGCCCATGCAAGCCGAGTTGCGAGAGCCCATCCCACAACTCGGCATCATGGCCGCCGCCCGGTTCCGCCAACGCGCGCAACCGTTCCATCGGTAGCCGGTCTTTCAGAAACTCCCGTAGCGAATCATCGAACTGGCGTTGTTCGAGGCTCAATCCGAATTCCATCAGCCTCTCCCGATCGCCGCGGCGGTCTGCGCCTTTGGCTCGCGCGGCAAATCCAGTCCGCGTTCGCCGATGATGTTCTTCTGAATGTTGTTCGACCCACCGCCGATCATCAATCCGACATCGTACATGTAATCGATGTTCCAGGTCGTGGCGTCATCGTCCTCGGCGTCCTCGCCGGCCGACTCGAACGGCAATCCCGCCGCGCCCAGAGCATCGACCGCGAGCGATGACAGCCGGAATCCCAGCATCGTGCCGCCGTACTTGACGATCATGCGTTTGACCCCGGAGTTGATGCCTTGCGCCGCCTCCGTCAGCAGCCGCAGATTATGCGCTTTCCAGGCGATCACCTCGCCTTGCAGCCGCAGCAAGCGGTCGCGGAATTCCGCCTGCTGGATCAGCTTCACGCCATCGACCTCGGTCGTGCTCAGCATCTTGATCAGTTGTTCCAGCCGCGTGGTGACCTTGTCGGCGTTGCCGATCATCGAGCGTTCGTGCTTCAGGGTAATGTTCGCGACATACCAACCCTTGCCGCGGCCGACGACGATCTGGGTTTCCGGCACTTTGACGTCGGTGAAGAACACCTCGTTGAATTCGCTCCGGCCGGTCATCGTCTTCAACGGCCGGCGATCGATCCCCGGACTGTCCATCGACAGCAGAAGATAAGACAGGCCCTCGTGTTTCGGCTTCTCCGGCTCGGTGCGGCACAGCAGGAACATCATGTCGGCATAGTGCGCGGAACTGGTCCAGATCTTCTGGCCGTTCACCACCCAGAACCCGTCCTTGAGTTCGGCTTTGGTCTGCGCGTTCGCCAGGTCGCTGCCGTTGCCGGGCTCGGAATAACCCTGACACCAAATGATGTCGCCGCGAATGGTCGGGCCGACATAAGCGCGCTTCTGTTCCTCGGTGCCGACTTCCAGCAGAGTGGGCACCAGCATCGACACGCCCTGATTGGTCAGTCCGGCATAAATGTTGGCGGCGGCGAACTCGGCGGCGATGACGGCGGCTTCCATGACGTCGGGCGCTTTGCCCGCACCGCCATACTCGACCGGAATGGTTCGCCCGACATAGCCGTGCTCCAGCAAAACCTTCTGCCAGTCCAACGTCTTCTGGTCGGGCCGCTTGCGCCCGCCACCCACCTTCGGCGACTTGTGCCCGTGCGTGGCGATGAACGCGCGGATCTCCGCCTGTAGCGCCTGGTATTCCTCGGACAGGCTCAGGTCCATGGTCGTCTCCCTTTTCCGGCACCGAGGATGGCGCATATGCGCCATCCTCGCCAGAGACTCAGCCGTTCTGCATGATGTGGATCTGCCGGTCGGCCAGCAGATCGCGCGTTTTGGCCCCGTACGCCGCCATGTGCGGGGAGGCCGCGTGCGCCTTCAAATGATCCGGGCTTTCCCACTTCTCGACCACGACGAAGGTATCGTCGCCGTACTTCGCGGGTGAGTTCGGCGCGTCGATCACCGGACCGTATTCGATGCAGCCAGCCTCGGCGTGCACAGCCGGCATGTTGGCATGAAACGCGGCGAGAACTTCAGCGCGCTTGCCGGGCTTGGTGGTGATAACGGCGAGGACATGGATCATGGTCATCTGCTCCTTGGTTGTAACGGTGAACGCATCGGGGGGTCGCGCCTCCCGCGCGCCAGGCCCTATGTTCGCGCGCCCGCGGCGCGGCGGCTATGATGCCCCAAACCGCTGAATGCCCCAAACCGTGAACGCCGGAGGAAACGAGACCATGAGCTACGAGGCGCCCTACGCCGGACTGAAAGTCATCGATGTCAGTCAGGGCGTCGCCGGTCCGTACTGCGCGATGATGCTGGCCCAGTACGGCGCCAACGTCATCAAAGTCGAGCCCACCGACACCGGGGACTGGGCTCGCGGGCTCGGTACCAAGTACGGCGATCACACCGCGTATTCGATCCCCGCGAACATCGGCAAACGTTCGATCGCGCTGGATCTGAAACAGGATTCCGGTCGCGACGTGCTGTGGCGCCTGATCCGCGGCGCCGATGTTTTCGTGCAGGGCTTCCGTCCCGGCGTGATCGACCGCCTCGGCTTCGGCTACACCGCGGTGGCCGAGCGGGAGCCGCGCATTCTTTATTTGTCCGTGTCCGGATTCGGTCAGCAAGGCCCGCTCGCGGAACGGCCCGCGATGGATCCCGTGTTGCAGGCTTATACCGGCATGATGTCGGAAAACCGAGGCCAGGACGGCATCCCGCATCGTATCCCGTTCATTTCGATCGACATGAGCACGGCGATCTACTCGTTCTCGGCCGTCGCCGCGGCATTGCTCGCGAGGCGGGACGAACCGCGCGGCCGTCACATCGAGTCGAGCCTGATGCAGGCCGCCGCCGGGCTGCAGGTGGTGCGGCTGATGTCGTCGTATCTGGAAGGCGGCGCGGTCCGGCCGGGCATGCCGCCGAGCGGCGTGTACCAGACGAAAGACGGGTTCATCCAGATCACCGTGGTGCGGCCATGGGAGTGGGAGGGCTATTGCAAAGCCGTCGATCAACCGGCGTTCGGCGCCAATGAACAGTTCCGGACTCCGGCCGGGCGCGAGCCGCACGCGGCTGAAATCAATTCGGTGCTGCGTCCCTTGCTCGCGACCGACACGACCGCCGCGTGGTCGGCGAAACTCACCGAGCATCGCATCATGCACGAGGCGCTCAATTCGTATCCGGCGTTCCTCCAGCAACCGCACGTCGCGGCGAGCGGCGCCGTGGCATGGACGCATCATCCGCATGTGGCGCAGGCGATTCCGTTGCCGAATCTGATTGGTATGGCACCGTTCCAGGATGGCTCGCCGCGCACCGTGGCGCCGGCGAAAGGCGAGCACGGTGTGGCGATATTGACCGAGCACGGCTATTCACCGACCGAGATCGACCAGTTGATTCAGGCTGGCGTTCTGGTTACCGGGTGAGACCAGAGAAAACAGGGGAGACCGAAACATGAAAGCATCCGTGACCCGTCGCGCCACATTGGGCGGAGGGCTCGCCGCCGCCGCGCTGATCGGCCAGGCGAAAGCGCAACGGCCGCCGATCCGCATCGGCGTGCTGACCGACATGGCCGGCGCGTACGCGGCCAACACGGGTCCAGGATCCGTCGCCGGGACTCAACTGGCGGTTGAGGACTTCCTCAAAGCGCATCCCGATATCCCGGTGGAGGTCGTCTCCGCCGACCTGCAACTCAAACCCGATGTCGCCATGGCGATCGCCGGCAAGTGGATCGACACCGATGGCGTCGATGTGATCACCGATGTGCCGCTGTCGTCGGCGGCGTTCGCGATCGGCGACATGGTGAAACAAAAAGACAAGGTCGCCATTTTCACCGGCGGCGCCTCCGCCGATATCACCGGCGCGCATTGCGGGCCGAACCATCTGCACTGGGTCTATGACACCTGGTCGATGCCGCACGGCGTGGTTGACGCGACGGTGAAGGAGGGTGGCGACACCTGGTTCTTCATCACCGCCGATTATGCGTTCGGCCATTCGCTGGAGAAGGACTGCCGCGGGTTTCGTCGCCGCCGCGCACGGCAAAGTACTCGGCGAGGCGTTGGCGCCGTTCCCCGGCACGACGGATTTCTCCTCGCATCTGGTGCAGGCAAAGGCCAGCGGCGCCAAAGTACTGGGTCTCGCCAACGGCGGCACCGATACGGTGAACTGCATCAAGCAGGCGTCGGAGTTCGGCCTGATGAAGAGCGGCATGAAGGTCGCCGGGCTGATCTTCCTGATCCATGACGTGCATGGCGTCGGGCTGGCTCAGGCGCAGGGCGTGCTGCTGACCGAGCCGTTCTATTGGAACATGAACGACGGCACGCGTGCGTTCGCGAAGCGGTTCCAGGCGAAGATGCCGGGGAACGTGCCGGGCTCGGTGCATGCCGGGCAGTATTCGGCGGCCACGCATTACCTCAAAGCCGTGCTCAAGGTGGGTTATGACAAGGCCAAAGCCAGTGGGCGCGCGGTGATCGAGGAAATGAAGGCGATGCCGACGAAGGATGCGTTGTTCGGCGACGGCGTCGTGCGCAAGGATGGCCGGGTCATTCACAACATGTATCTGTTCGAGGTGAAGTCACCGGAACAGTCGAAGGGGCCGTGGGATTATTACAACCTCAAGCGGACCGTTCCGGCGGCGGATGCGTTTCGCCCGATCAATCAGGGTGGTTGTTCGATGACATGATCCGGCGCGGGGACGGTCGCTGAACTCATCGACGCACGCGCACTCGGATCGTCGGCGGACGTTATACCAGGCGGCGGAAAGATTGCTTCTTTGTCGGACACGTCATCAGCGCCGCCGCCGCGCCCTGCGCCAGCCGGCGGCGATAAGCTCGGCGCCCGACCCGCCGCCCCGCACCAGAGCGAGGCGGCGGTAAACCCCAGCAGTCCAACCAAAAACACGCTGCGCCGCCCATGTAGGTCGCCGAGCCCGCCACCGGTGATCACCAGAGTCGCGAAGGCGACCTGGTAGACGACGATCACCGCCTCGATCTGCGCCTCGGACAGGCTGAGGCTGGCGCGGATCGAGGGGATCGCGACGTTCACGACGAAGGCATCGACGACGAACATGAACTGCGCGGCGACCACGACGGCGAGGCATCAGGAAGCGCCGCGGATCGGGCGACCACGTGGTCGAAGTGCTCGCCGGCGCTGGCAGCAGCGCGGGGCGTGGCGTGAAGATGGACATGGAAGGTCCCTCGTTACTGGGATGGCATCTGATCGAGGAAGCCGGTGACGGTGCGCAGCCGCCCGTCATCCGCCAGTTCCGCGAAGTCGGTGCCTTTGGCCACGGCGTCGCCGCGCTCCGGCGCCAGTTCCCAACTGAACCGAACCCGGGCGTGGTGCGTTTCCACGGCGCCGAGCAATCGGAACCGCAGATCGGGGAACCGTTCCCGCACGCCACCGATCAGGGCGTCGATGGCGGCATGACCGCGGCCCTCCATCAACGGATCGACGTAGCTGGCGTCCTCGGTCCAGGTGCGCGCGATCAGCGCGTGGCGGCGGGTCGCGTCGGTCTCATTCCAGGCGGCGATGTACTGGCCGATGAGGTTGGTGGTGTCTTGCATGATGATGACTCCTCTGTGTTTGGCATCGCGCGTTGCGCGTGGATGCACGGCCACAGGAAGTCACCGCCGCTGCCGCGGAACAATTAACTGCCAGGTAATGGCGAGGATTTTTTCCACGCGGTAGCGTTGGGCATGACCCTGATCTCCCGCTCCGACCTCGCGCCCCTTCACCAGCAGCGCCGTCCGGTCGGAGATTTGTTGCGCGAATGGCGCCAGCGGCGGCGCATGAGTCAGCTCGACCTCGCGTGCGAGGCCGACATTTCAACCAAGCATCTGAGCTTTCTGGAGACCGGCCGCTCCACGCCCAGCCGGGACATGGTGCTGCATCTGGCGGAGCGTTTGGAGGTACCGTTACGCGCGCGCAACGCATTGTTGAACGCGGCCGGTTATGCGCCGATGTATCCGGAGCGGCGGCTGGACGATCCGGCGCTGGCGGCGGCGCGCCAGGCGATCGATCTGGTGCTGGCGGGCCACGAGCCGCATCCGGCGCTCGCGGTTGACCGGCACTGGTGCATGGCGGCGGCGAACCGGGCGGTGGCGCCGCTGATCGGGGCGGTCGATCCGGTGTTGCTGGAACCGCCGGTCAACGTGCTGCGGCTCGCCCTGCATCCGGGTGGCCTCGCGCCGCGCACCGTCAATCTGCCGGAATGGCGCGCGCATCTGCTGGAGCGGTTACGCCAGCAGATCGAGACCTCCGGCGATCCGGTGCTGGCCGACCTGCTGGCCGAGTTGCGGAGTTACGCCGCGCCCGCCCGGACGCCGCCTGACGAGGCGCCGAATTTCGCCACGGTGGCGGTGCCGTTTCGTCTGGCGACGGGGGAGGGGGTGTTGTCGTTTTTCAGCACCATCACCGTGTTCGGCACGCCGGTCGATGTGACGCTGTCCGAGTTGGCGCTGGAGTGCTTCTTTCCCGCCGACCCGGCGACCGCCGGGGCGATGCGACGGATCATGCCGGTTGAATGAGCGTCGGGGCCGCACCCGGTCGTCTGTCGAGGTCCGTGCGGCGAGAGATGGCCGGCTCGCTGGCCGGCCGTGTCGCGGAAGCATCGTCCCACGGACATCGGGGTGGCGTGCCATGACGCGGAGGCGGACGTGCCGCGATGCCCACATCAGGGGTTCAGCGCGGGTGGTGCACGACCTTGGGCGTCAACGCCGACAGATCGATTTCGCCGGTGAACGCGGTCGCCACCGGGCCGGTCATCAGGACATGGTTATCCTCGCGCCATCGATGGTCAGTTCGCCGCCATCGACCACGACCGTCGCCTTCCGGCCGGTCAGCCCGCGGCGCGCGGCATTGACCAGCGCCGCGCAGGCGCCGGACCCGCAGGCGAGCGTCAGTCCCGCGCCCCGCTCCCACACCCGCAGCCGCAACCGGTCCGGCCCCATCACCTGGGCGAACCCGATATTGGCTCGTTCAGGGAACAAGGCATGGTGTTCCAGCAATGGACCGATCTCGGCGATGGGCACCGCCGTGACGTCCGGCACGAAGAACGTCGCGTGCGGATTGCCCATGCTCGCGGCGGCCGGGTGCGGACACCGGGCCGAGCGATAATTCCAGGTCCAACGTGTCCATCGGATGGGCGAGGGGGATGTCCCGCCAGCCCAGCCGAACCGGTCCCATATCGACGCGGACCTGACCGTCCGGCAGCACTTCGGACGCCAGGTCGCCGGAGATGGTGCGGATGACCTGATGCGGTCCGGCCCGATTCGGCGGCGAGCAGATGCGCGACGCAGCGCGTGGCGTTGCCGCAGGCGCCGGCCTCGGAGCCATCGGGATTGCGGATGCGCATGAAAGCGTCGGCGCCCGGCGGAGGCTGGCTCGAGCACGATGAACTGGTCGCAGCCGACGCCGGTGCGGCGGTCCGCGATGGCGGCGGCGAGGGCCGGCGTCAGGCCGAGCGGGCCCGCCCGCTCGTCGAACACGACGAAGTCGTTCCCACAGCCATGCATTTTCACGAACCGGGCGCGCATGGATTGGATATAAGCGGGACGGACGGAACACCAACCGCGCATTTGCGGCGCGGACTGCTTCGCTTTACCGTGCGGCTCGGCCGCCGAGGGAGGCACCATGAACGCGCCGGTCATTTTGGGCCCACAAGCGGAGCCCCCGTTGGGAGACCCGTGGACGATCCCGCTCGACCAGATCGACGTGTCCGACGCGCGCATTTTTCAGGACGACGTCTGGCCCGACTGGTTCGCCCGGCTGCGGCGCGACGATCCGGTGCATTTCGACCCTGACAGCCAATTCGGTCCGTACTGGTCGGTGACGCAAATACAAAGACATCATGAAGGTGGAGACCAACCCTCAGGTGTTCTCCTCGGCGTCCGGCATTACGTTGCTGGACCAGGAAACCCAGTACCGGCTGGCGATGTTCATCGCCATGGACCCGCCGAAACACGACGAGCAGCGGCTGGTGGTGGCGCCGATCGTGGCGCCCGGCAACCTCGCGCACATGTCCGGCACGATCCGGGAGCGGCCGATCAGAATTCTCGACAATCTGCCGCGCAATGAAACCTTCGACTGGGTCGAGCATGTCTCGATCGAGCTGACGACCCAGATGCTGGCGACGTTGTTCGATTATCCGTTCGCGCAGCGGCGCGACCTGACGTATTGGTCGAACATCGCGACCACCAACCTCAAGGACCCGAACGCCCTGGTGAAGACCGAGGAGGAGCGGTTCAACGAACTGAAGCGGATGGCCGCCGCGATGATGGGGTTGTGGAACCAGCGGGTGAACGCGCCGCCCGCCGCCGACCTGATCTCGATGCTGTCGCACGGCGAGTCGACGCGAAACATGGATCCGATGGAGTTCATGGGGAACTGCGTGCTGCTGATCGTCGGCGGCAACGACACGACGCGCAACTCGATCAGCGGTGGATTGTGGGCGCTCAACAAGCACCCGAACGAATATCGCAAGTTGCGGGAAAACCCCGGTCTGATCCCGGGCATGGTGCCGGAGATCATTCGCTGGCAAACGCCGATCTCCTATATGCGCCGGACGGCGCTGGCGGATCATGAACTCGGCGGCAAGACGATCCGCGCGGGCGACAAGCTGGCGATGTGGTACATCTCCGGCAACCGCGATGGCGAGATGATCGAAGATCCCGACAGCTTCATCATCGATCGCGCCCGCCCGCGGCAGCATCTGTCGTTTGGCTTCGGCATCCACCGCTGCGTCGGCAACCGGTTGGCGGAGCTGCAGCTGACCATCCTGTGGGAGGAGATCATGAAGCGGTTCCCGGTCATCGAATTGATGGAGGAGCCGAAACGGGTATACTCCAGCTTCGTGCACGGGATCTCGTCCATGATGGTGCGTATCCCGGAATAAGAAAATCAGGAGGACTTCGCCGTGAACGCTCCCGTTTCGATTGACTATCGAGCCCAGGCGCATCGGGACCCGTGGACGATGCCGCTCGAGGAGATCGACGTCAGTAATCCGTATATTTATCAGGACGACACGTGGAACGGCTTCTTCGCCCGGTTGCGGCGGGACGAGCCGGTGCACTTCATCAACAGTCCCATGTATGGGCCGTATTGGTCGGTGACCCGGTATCGCGACATCATGCAGGTCGATACGTCGCACACGATCTATTCGTCGGACGCGGCGATGGGCGGGATCGCGCTGAAGGATGTGCCGCTGGAGTTCCGCAAGGAAAGCTTCATCGCCATGGATCCGCCCCGGCACGACGATCAGCGCAAGATCGTCTCGCCGATCGTGGCGCCGCCGAATCTGGCGAAGATGTCGACGACGATCCGGGAACGGGCGATCCGCATCCTCGACGAACTGCCGCGCGGCGAGGTGTTCGATTGGGTCGATCGCGTCTCGGTCGAACTGACGACGCAAATGCTGTCCACGCTGTTCGACTTTCCGTTCGAGGAGCGGCGGACGCTGACGTATTGGTCGAACATCGCCACGGTGAACACCCGCGCCGGGACCGAGATCGACTCGGAAGCCAAACGCGATGCGGTCCTGCAACAGATGCTGGCGTATTTCACCGAGGTCTGGAAAGTCCGCCAGCAGCAGCCGCCGAAATTCGATTTGATCTCGATGCTGGCGCACGGCGAGGCGACCAGGGACCTGCCGTCGCGGCCGCACGAGTTCATGGGCAATCTGCTGCTGTTGATTGTTGGCGGCAACGACACGACGCGCAACTCGATCAGCGGCGGCTTGTGGGCGCTCAACAAGTTTCCCGAGCAGTATGCGAAGTTGCGGGCGAATCCCGATCTGGTGGCCAAGATGGTGCCGGAGATCATTCGCTATCAGTCGCCGGTGGTGCACATGCGGCGGACGGCTCTGTGCGACACCCAATTGAACGGCAAGACCATCCGCAAGGGCGAGAAGGTCGCGATGTGGTATATCTCGGGCAACCGGGACAGCGAGGAGATCGAGGACGCGGACAGCTTCATCATCGATCGGCCGCGGCCGCGGCAGCATCTTTCATTTGGGTTTGGCATCCATCGCTGCGTGGGCAACCGGTTGGCGGAAATGCAACTGACGATCCTGTGGGAGGAAATCCTGAAGCGGTTCCCGGTGATCGAGGTCGTGGAGGAGCCGAAACGGAGTTACTCCAACCTGATCCATGGGATCACGTCGATGAAGGTGCGCATTCCGGGATAGAGGCAAGCGCCGGGCGTCCGCCCCGGACCCCGACCAGCCGGCGGTTCGGAGGATTCCGCACCGGCCGGCTTCGGCCGTGCTCACGCCGGGAGTTGCTTGAATTGGGGGCGTGCGACATCGGCGCGGCGCGTGATAAACCGGTTCATCTCGCGTCGGCTTACGAACGAAATCAGGGACTTTTCTCAGCGACGGCCTCCATCTTCTCTTTCGCTCCACGAATTCCCTCTCCCGCCGCGTCCAGGTCGCCAATGGCTTCCTTCAACAGCACGGGATCCGGCGCGCCGGCCAATCTGGTGAAGCCGCCTTTCAGCCGGTTGAGTTCTTCCTCGGTAAGTCCTTCCAGATCGAGCAGCCTGTTGCGGGCGCTTTCATTGACCCGAATCAGCTCGTCGAGTTTTAAATGCAGCACCGCGCTGTCCCGGTTCTGGGTGTTTTGAATCAGGAATACCATCAGAAACGTGACGATGGTGGTGCCGGTATTGATTATGAGCTGCCATGTATCGGAATACTGAAACAGCGGTCCGGTCACTGCCCACACCACGATCACCGCGCAGGCGACAGCAAAGGTCGAGGCTCGGCCACACTGCTGTGAGGTCCACTGTGCCGCCGCGTTGAAGGCGGTTCCCAGGGAAAACGATTTGCGTTGCGAATTGTTCGACTCTTTCGTCACGGGGATGCCTCCAGGACACACGGGTCGTCAGTTTGCGAATGCCGTCAGGACTCCGGCGATGGCAAGCGTGAGCACATCATATCGCCGAAATCCGGACGCGGGCGATCGTGCCTACGTCGCGAGGCGGTCGGCGGGAATTGTGATCGTCACGTTAAGGCCGGTGCGCCGCCATTCGTAGCTGAGGGTCCCACCCAATTGGCGAACGACGGTCGCATGAGCCAAAGTACCTGCCGAAGCCGCTGATCTCCGGGGGCGCGTCGATGTCCGGGCCGCCGCGTTCTACCCAAAGCAGGGTCAATTTCTCTTCGTTCCGCGCCCAGGTGATCATGATGCTGCCTTCATCCAAGGTCAGGGCGCCGTATTTGGCGGCGTTGGTCGCGAGTTCATGAATGACCAGCGCGATACCGTTGGTCGCATGCTCACCGCACCGGATCGATGGTCCTTCGATCAGGAACCGCGATGCACCAGAGTCCGAAGGGCTATCGTGCGGCTGAACGATCGCCTGAATTAACGCGGCGAGATCGAGTGCCTTTTGTTCCGGATCGGACGCCGCGAAGGATCGGCGGACGAGCGCATGGGCGTTCGACAACGCCATGACCCGTCCCGACAGCATTTTCGCCATCTCGTCCTTGGTCGCACTGGTCCGGGCGCTGAGGTGGATCATGCCTCCGATCATCGCGAACAGGTTTTTGACCCTGTGGCTCATTTCCTTGGCGAGCATCTCCTGCTCGTCGAGTGCCGCCCGCAGTCGCTGTTCGCTTCGTAACATACGCAGAGCGATACCAACGAACGAGGCGAGTTCGGTCATTGCACGGGCGTGACCGCTGTCAAAATGATTGGTTTCGTCGGATACGATCCACAGCGTTCCCAACGGTGCGACGCCTCCAGGATAAAGGGGCACCAGCAGGACCTCCGGTACCGTGATGTTGGCATCGGCGATCCAGTTATAGACCCGCTCCGGGTGCACCGAGAGTACCGGGCCGTTCCGATCGAGCGTGACACCGCAAGGGCTGAAATTCCGAGGCGTGGTTGCCCCGTTGAACGGTGCGAGGACACCGCGCAAATACTGCCAGCGAAACACGCCGGGTGACGGACTTTCTTCGTAGAGACTGAGGCCGGCCGACACGCCGCCGGTTATCTCCATGGCGAGGTCGACAAATCTGGGAAGCACTTCCTCGGGTTGATCGGCCATTCGGGCCGCCAGATCCTGAAGCGCCAGTTTCTCCCGCAGGTAGTCGGTTTTCTTTGGCGGCCGCCGTTCGAGTTCGTCGGTAATGAAGACGCTGGCGACGGCCGGTTCGAAGGTCTGCAACGTGTCCATGGGCGACTCCCGAGCAAAGCAGCGGTGAACCATGCGTCCCCGCGTCGCCTCGATGTTTCGACTGGCCTCGCCCTTCCGCGCGGTTCCGCACACAGGGGTGCGCCGCCAATCGTGGCATGTCAACGCAACCGGACATCAGCGGGTCGCTGAAGGCCAGTCGTCTTTTCGCCGTGATCGCGAAGGCTACCTTTTCGTCGTCGTCGCCTCGATGTCGTCCAATCCGGCGTAGCGATAGACGATCACGGATCCGACCCACGCCAGAATGAAAATACCGATGATGGCAAAGCCAAGCCCGTTGAAATTGTCGTTCAGTCGGCCGATCCCGTGCCAAAATCTTCCGCTCATGCGGAATTGGTCGCCAATCAACCCCAGCCCCTCGATGCAACCGACGACCACGGCGACGGCAACCGAAACCGCCGTGATGATGAGGTTATAGTAGAGCTTGCGTGTCGGCTTGATGAAAGCCCAGTTGTAGGCTCCGAGCATCAGCACGCCGTCCGTGGTGTCGATCAGCGTCATGCCGGCGGCGAACAGGGCCGGGAACACCATGATCGACCAGATCGGCAGGCCTTGCGCGGCCTGCGTCGCCGAAATGCCAAGGAGGCCCACTTCGGTCGCGGTGTCGAAGCCGAGGCCGAACAGAAACCCCAGCGGAAACATCTGCCAGCTGCTCGCGACCAGCCGGAATACCGGACGGAACATGCGTGCGAGCAGGCCGCGGTTGTTCAGTAAAAGGTCGAAATCCCGCTCGGCAAAAGCGCCGCCGCGGCGGACGTGGCGGAAAGCCCGCCAGATGCCGAGCAAACCGCGATGTTCATCGCCGCGATCACGAACAGGAACAGAGTTGAGACCAATGTGCCGACGATGCCGCCCACGTTCTTCAATGTGTCGAACCGGGATGCCAGCGTCGTCGCGGTCGCGGCGATGCCGATGGCGACCAGCATCACCACCGTGGAATGTCCGAGAGCGAAGAAGAAACCGACGCTGACGGGCCGCTTGCCGATCTGCATCAGCTTGCGCGTCACGTTGTCGATGGCCGCGATATGATCGGCGTCAACCGCGTGGCGAAGGCCGAAGCCATACGCCAGCAACCCGGTGCCGAGGAGCACCGGCTGGTTGCGGAATACATACAAGGCCCACAGCCAGGCACAGATATTCGTGAGGATGAGAAAGCCATAGATAGCCGCGATCCGCCGGCGCAGATCGCGGGAGTGCTCGTCGAAGCCGCGTCTGAGAAGTGCGAGCATCGCTTTAGCGTCCGATGGCTGCAGGCGGGGTTCCCACGACGTCGAACGGCTCCGGCGCATCCATCAGCGCACCGAAGCTGTTCGAAAAGGCGAAGGCCTTGTTCCGAACCCCCACCGGGACCGGTGTTCCGAAGCCGCCATGCCCGCCCGTGCCGCGTGTGATCCGTTCTTCAGACCGTGCCGGGAGAGTTAACTGGGCGGCCAGAACGACGACCCCGGCCGCCACGAAGGTTGAACGCACGGAACTCTCCCATGGCGGTGATGGCGCATTCTATCCCACATTCGATTTGAGTCACGTCCGGTCGATCGCGCCGCCAACCGTTCAGCCTCCGCGCCGTCAGTTCAGGAAGATCTTCCCCGGGTTCATGATCCCACGCGGGTCCAGCGCCTGCTTGACCGAGTACATCACCGCCAGCGCGTCCGCGCCGTGTTCGCGCTCCAGGAACTCCCGCTTGCCGATTCCGACGCCGTGCTCGCCGCTGCACGACCCGCCGAGGTCCAGCGCCCGCGCGACGATCTTCTTGTCCAGTTCCCAGGCGCGAGCCAGCCCGTCGGGCTCCGGCGGCACCAGGATCACCGTGTGGAAATTGCCGTCGCCGACGTGCCCGACGATCGGCGCGGTCAGGCCGGACGCGGCGATGTCCTCCTTGGCGCCCAGGATCGCCTCGTTCAGCCGGGAGATCGGCACGATGGCGTCGGTGGCGATCCCCTTGATGGCCGGGCTTCAAGGCGAGGCACGCCCAGTAGCGCGTCGTGCCGCGCCTGCCACAGCTTGTTGCGCTCGTTGGTGTCGGTCGCCCACCGGAAGCCGCTGCCCGTCGAAACCGCGGGCGATCTCTTCGGCCTGTTGCGGCCTGTTCCTGCACGCTCGCCGCGCGTGCCATGGAACTCGAAGAACAGCGTCGGGCAGCCGCTCGCAGCCCCTCCAGCTTCGAGTAGGCGATGCAGGCTTCCATCTGCACCTCGTCCAGCAGTTCCATGCGCGCCACCGGGATGCCGGTTTGCATGATCGGCGATCACCGTCTCCACCGCGTCGCGCAGCGTGGGGAACTGGCAGGTGGCGGATGACATCGCCTCGGGAATGCCGTGCAGGCGCAACTGGATTTCGGTGATGACGCCCAGCGTGCCCTCGGAGCCGACGAACAGGCGGGTCAGGTCGTAGCCGGTGGAGGACTTGCGCACCCGCCCGCCGGTGCGGATGACCCGTCCGTCCGGCGAGCGCCACCGTCAGGCCCATGCGCGTTCTCCCGCATGGTGCCGTAGCGCACCGCGTTGGTGCCGGAGGCGCGGGTCGCGCACATGCCGCCGATGGTGCAGGCGGAGGTGCCGGGATCGACCGGAAAGAACAGCCCCAGGTCGCGCAGATGGGCGTTCAGTTGGTCGCGGGTGACGCCGGCCTCGACGCGGCAGTCCATGTCGGGCTGGCTGACGTCGCAGGACTTCGGTCATGCGCGACAGATCGAGCGTGATGCCGCCGCGCACCGGGGTGACATGGCCCTCGAGCGAGGTGCCGGCGCCCCAGGGCACCACCGGCACGCGCGCGGCGTGGCAAAGCGCCAGCAGTCCGGCAGGCTTCCTCGGTCGTCTCGACGAACGCCACCGCGTCGGGCATGACCGGCGGCTGGGTATCCTGGCCGTGCGAATGGTGCTCGCGCAGGCCGGCGTTGGTGGTGATCCGGTCGCCGAGGAACGCGCGCGCGGCGTCGAGCAGGCCCGCGGGGAGGGCGGTGCCCAGGGGAGTGCCGTCGCCGCCATGGGGGGCATCAGGAGGGGCGCCAGGAGGAGCGCCAGGAGGGACGCCAGGGGGGACGCCAACGGGGAGGTCAGAGGACTGTTGGGCTGCGGTGTCGGCCATTCGCGGCTCCTGTGCGATAATCAACGCGGTTTGGCGTTCTCGTGCCGCGCTGGCAAGAGCGCCGCCGCCGAACTCGAGGGGGCGCCGCACACTCCCGTCGCGCGGTTCGGGTTGCCCAACGACCGGTCGCCAGGATCCCGGCTGGGCTTTCGCCGTTCGGCGCGCGAAAACATCGCCCCAACCGATCCGCCGCGCGGCGTTACAGCATGCGCTCTTCCTCGCCGATCAGGCCGCGCGGCGTTTCTCCCGCCAGCACGCGCGACACGTTCGCCAGGGCATGCCGCAATCCGCCTTCGACGTTCCCCGCCACCGAGCCGGAGTTGTGCGGCGAACCGATCACGTTCGGCAGCGTCAGGAACGGCTGGTCCATGCGGAACGTGCCATGGCGCACCGGCTCGATCCACCAGGCGTCGATGCAGGCGAAGAAGTTCGGGTGCGTCCGCAGATGCGCGAACAGCGCCGCCTCGTCCACCAGTTCGCCGCGCGCCAGGTTCACCAGGATCGCGTCGGGTTTCATCAGCGCCAGTTCCGCCGCGCCGAGCATCCCCAGCGTGCGGCGGGTCAGCGGCGCGGCGATCACCAGGACGTCCGCCGCCGCCAGTAGCGTCGCGAGATCGTCCTGCGTGCCGATCCACTCGACCGCTTCCCCGGTTCGCCCGCTCCGGTTGACGGCGTGAATTCGCATCCCGAGGCCGCGCATCAGCCGCGCGGTGGCGACGCCGATCCCGCCAAATCCCAGAATGCCGCAGGTCAGGTCCCGGAGGCTCCGATTGCGGGTGAACTGGTTGAACTCCCCGGCGATCAGCGCGTTGTGCTCGATCAGCAGTCGTTTCGCGGCGGCAAGGGTCATGGCCAGGGCGTGTTCGGCCATGGAGTCCGCGTAAGCGCCGCCATTGTTGGCGATGGGGACGTGCGCCGGCAGTTGGCTGAGCGGAACGAAATCGACGCCCGCGGTCAGGAACTGAATCAACTTCGCGTCGCCGAGCAACGCCGGTTCACGCGGGCGCAATTCCTTGCCGGTATCGCGCGCGAGGACCGCGGTGGCGGCGTGCAGCGCGGCGGCTCTGGCCTGATCATCGAGATCGACCAGCCAGACCGGCCTGGCGGTCCCGGCCATCAGATCCTCCACGAACGCACGCTCCCTCCGTCCGAGTTCGAACGTGACGGCAAGAACCGGAGGGGCAGCCGGCTGGGCCGTGGGACCGCCAGTGGGACCGCCAGTGGGGAGGCCAGTGGGACCGGCAGTGGGACCGGCAGTGGGGAGGCCAGTGGGGATGGCGGTTGGGATGGCGGTGGGACCGCCAGTGGGGAGACCGGTGGGAATGGCAGGGGAGAGCCCGGCGGGCGGGTTGGTTTTCACGCGGCGAGCACCTTTTCAACGATGGACGGAGCATAATCCGCGATGGTGGGGATCGCGACCGGATGTCCGCCGCGACCGTTACGGTACAGAAAGTGTCTCGCCGCGCATGGAACGAGCGCGACGGTGCCGGCGCGTCCGGCCAACGTCGTGCGCAACGCTCCAGTAACTTTCGGCATCGTGAGGGCCATGTTCCGCCATTTATCGTCGTGTTGAAAAACCATAGCCCGCGTCCGCGTTTTTTCACCGCCGCGTGAAGCATCGCGCGCTCGCCGGCCGCACGGCCCAACGTTCACGAGCGACAGGCGTGGCGCGCGCCGATGGCGTGCCGCGCCGGCACCGGGTCCCATGGCCGCCAGAACAAATCCTCAATCGGCAAAGAACAGACAATTATTGATACGGCCCCGCTAAAAATCAAAACTTGCAGCGGGGCGGCCAGCGGGTCCCGTCACCGCGAAACCTTCAGTTAATTCCCTGTAATCGAGCCAGCTCCGCCGCGGACTGTAACCAGTTTGCGGCAAATGCCAAGGCAGTTTCCGCCAAACACCGCCGCGCCCTCCCGCGCACGCCTGCTTCCAGGCGCACCCCTCAAGGCCGGAACCGGAACGTCATGCCCTCGCTCCTCCCTATCGGCGGCGCCATTCGCCTCAACGCTTCGGCCGGCGGCGCCGCGACCGTCGTCCCGTTGGCGGAAGGAGGATTCGCCGCCGTCTACCGCGTCGCCAACGGGCCCGACGTGTTCCGGTTGTTCGACGATAACTTCCAGCCGATCACCGACGAGATCCCGGTCACCACCGAAGACTTCATGGCGCCCCAGGCGACCGCGCTCAGCGACGGTCAGTTCGTGGTGGCGTGGTTGGATGACGATCAGACCATCCAGGCGTCGATCTATAATCCGGATGGCAGCCTGGCGGTCGGCCCTGTCGTCCTCGCCAATCCCACCGATCCGACCGTCGGCCTCAGCACGCCCAAAATCGTCGGCAACGCGTTCGGCGGGTTCACCGCGATCTGGCAGGACAACGCCACCATCAATGGCGTCACGGGTGAGGTCTTCATCCAGTCCTACGACAGCGACGGCAACCTCGTGGGCGACCCGATCACCGTGGTGCCGCCGACGGTCAGCGCGACCGATCAGGCCACCATCAGCGATTTCCGCATCGCCGTACTGGGCGATGGCACCACCGTCGTCGCGGCCCAGGTGGTGACCGACGGCGTCGAGTTGATCATGTACTCGGTGAACGGCGGCCCGCTGGTCACTCTCGCCGGAGGCGATCCGAACTACCTCTACACCAACCCGCAGATCACCCCGCTCGCCAGCGGCGGCTATGTCATCACCTACGACTTCGTCAATCCGAACCTTGTCGGCCAGGACAGTCCGGATGCCAACTGGACCACCGGCGGGTCGGTCTTCACCAGCCACGGCACGCGTCACGACTTCGCCATCGGCACCACCGTGACGACGACCCAGGACGGCACCTTCGCGGTCGATCCCTCGGTCATCACGCCCCTGGCCGACGGTGGCTTCGTGGTCACGTTCGAGCCGCTGACCTCGCCGCTGGGCGACGGCTACCTGGTGGACGCGCAGCAATTCGACGGCTTCGGCAATACGGTCGGCCCGGTCGTGCTGGTGGCCCCGCAAGGCTTCCTGCCAAGCGTGGCGACCTCGGCGGACGGGGTGGTGCTCGACACGTACCAGTTCGGGAGCGGCGTCTACCTGCAACCCTTCAGTTCCGCGCCGACGCCGTTCGGACCGGAGCCCGAAGGCACGTCATTCGGCCTGAATTCCGTGGTCAGCGCCAACTCCCCCGGCGTGGCGCCGCTGTCCACCGGTGGCTTCGTCGTCGTTTACGAGGACGCCAACGGCAACTCCTGGGCGCAGATCTACGACTACAACCGGAACCCGGTGGGCAGCGCGTTCCAGATCGCCTCGCCCGGCACGCAGCCGGTGGTCGCGTCGCAGACCAACGGCACCTTCCTCGTCGCCTGGTCCAACGGCAGCCAGATCCTTGGCGCCATGTACGACAATCAAGGCGACCAACTCAGCGGCCCGTTCAGCATGAGCGGCGCGCCTTCGGCCCTTCGCGTGCTGGCGCCGGCGATCAACTCGCTGGCGGACGGCGGCTTTTCGATGGCGTACGAGACCGATCTGGCCGACGGCTCCGGCTCGCATCTGGTCACGATGCAGCAATTCGACGCCAACGGAAACGCGATCGGGGCGTCGGTGTCGCAAACCTTCGCGCCGACCAATCCGCTCGCGCCGCCGAAGATCGCGGCGCTGGAAGGAGAGTTGTTCGGCTCGGTGACGGTCATGGGGGTCGGCGACGCGATCGTCGCGGCGCTGGTGTCCGATCCGCCGACCGGTGGCGGCAGCGCTCTGGTCGCCGGCCAGCAATCGGCCAACGCGGGTCAACCGATCACCGTCGCCTCGCTGGCGAGCGCGTCGCCTACCATCAGCACCGTCCAGGTCTCCGGCGGCTCCGACGGCGCCACGCGCGCCGACGTTCAGGTGACCACCATCGGCGATGGCAACATTGTCGTGGCGTGGGATGAGGCGGCGAGCGGTGCCGAGGTCTGGCAGATCGTCGGTCAGGTCATGACGCCGGCCGGCGTGTTCGTGGGCAATCAGTTCGTCATCGGCACCGCGCTGCCGAGCAACGCCGCCGCCGCGCAGATCGCGCTGTCGGCGCTGCCGGATGGTGGCTTTCTGATCACCTATGACTCGGGCAATACCAGCCTCGCGTCGCAGCGTTTCGATGCCTCGGGCAATGAGATCGGGCCGCCGGTAGTGATGACCGGCTCCGGCCAGGGCGATGTGGTGACCACGCTGCTGAGCAACGGCACCCTCGTCCTGTTGTCCGACAACAGCCCGGCCGGCGGCGGCACGGTGACCGGTCAGACGTTCTCGGTGCCGCCGATCCCGATGAACTGGACCGGAGGCTCCGGCACCAGCCTGGGCACCGGCGCGAACTGGGACGTGCAGGCGCCGCCCGACAGCGGTCACATCATGCAGTTCGGGCTGACCAATGGGGGCACGCTGACCGGTGCGGCCACCGCGGCGGCCGCCAGCTTCACCGGCGGCGGTCCCTGGGTGCTCTCGGACGCCACCGTCAACGTCGCGCAGGGCCTGACCGACCAAAGCGCGCTGCAAATTTCCGGAGGCACCCTGATCGCGAGCGGCCCGGCCTCGATCGGCGTCGCCGGCGGTGCCTCGCTCACGGTGTCCGGCGGCGCTCAGGTGTCGGTCACGAGTACGGCGATCGGGGCCAGCTCGGCGCAGACGGGCACGCTGACATTGACCGGGACGGGCACCAGCCTGACCGATACCGGTCCGGTTGGGGCGGGCGGCTTCCAGGCGGGCGACTCGACGGATTTCCAGCCGGGCCATGGCATCATTTCGGTGACTCTGGGCGCGTCGCTGAGCGGCTCGGACACCGACCTGCTTGGGGTGACCGCCGGTAGCGAGGGCGACCTGTCGATCACCAGCGGCGGCACTGTGAGTGACGCCGGTCTGGTGGTCGGCGCGGCGGGCACCGGTGTCGCGACTGTCAATGGCGGCACCATCAGCGATACCGGATCCCTCGTGCTGGGCCGCGATGGAACGGGTCAGGGCGCGCTGACCGTCACGGGCACGACCTCCGCGGTGACGATTTCAGGCGGAATGATCGTCGGCGACGCCGGGTTCGGCCAGCTGTCCATTTCGCAGGGTGGCACGGTCAATGCCGCCAGTCTGGACGAGGCCGCCGCCGCGGGCGGATCCGGCATCATCAGCGTGACCGGCACTCACAGCGCGATCAATGTGAGCGGGCTCACCGGCATTGGTGATTTCGGGCCGGCGACGGTGTCCATTCTGAATGGCGGCACATTCCAGGCGCAGAACGTCAACCTGGGCGTGGGAAGCAGCACCGGCGCGATCACCATTGGTGGCACAGGCACCGATTTCAACATCACCAACGACATGACGGTTGGCCACAACGGTGTGTTCAGCGTCGGCACCGGCGTGACGGTCTTCATCGCGGACAATTTCGTCGAAATTGGCGCGGTGAATTTGGGCGACGGGGCGGTGATCGATCCGTTGACGGCCGTCAACTCGAGCCCGCACGGCGGTGGCGGCGGCTCGGGCGTCACGGCAGCGGAACTCGATCACCAACAACAGCACCTACTTCGCCGGTGGGCCGGACAACGGATCGTTCGTCCTGACAACGTCGTTGCTGACCGGGGCGGGCGTGCTGGAAATCGATCCCGCGCAGAACCCCGGCGCGCCCGGCGATCTGGTACTGAACGCCGGCAGCGTGACAGCGACCCAGTCGGTCATGTTCACGGGAGCGAGCGGGATCCTGACGCTGGGGACCAACGGGGCGGCAAATGGGGCGGCAGTGGCGATCGCCGGTTTCCAGGCACCGATCGACGGGTTCGCCGCCGGCGACACGATCGTCGTGGACACCACGGCGGCGGTGGATTTCGTGCTCAACGGCTCTGTGATCTCGGTCGTGAACACGGTGGGCGGCGCGACCGAAGGGACGCTGGCGTTCGCGAATGCGGCGCTCGCGGGCATCGCGTCCGGGACGCCGGGCGCGCTGGTGGCTCAGACCGCCTGCTACGCGGCCGGTACCGGCATCGCGACCACCCGCGGCCTCGTGCCGGTGGAATCCATCCATCCCGGCGATCGCGTGTGCACCGTACTTGGCGGCGACACGGCCGAGGTCATCTGGGTCGGCCGCCGCAAGATCGACTGCACGCGGCATCCGAACCCGACCGCCGTCTGGCCGGTGCGGGTGTCCGCCGATGCGTTCGGCCGCGGCATGCCGGCCACCGACCTGCTGCTGTCGCCGGACCACGCGGTGTACGTGAACGAGGTGCTGATCCCGATCCGCCTGCTGGTCAACGGCCGCTCCGTGCGGCAGGAACTGACGGAGCGGATTTCGTATCATCACATCGAGCTGGCGCAGCACGACGTGCTGCTGGCGAACGGCATGCCGGCGGAGTTGTATCTGGACACCGGCGACCGGGACCGGTTCAGCAATGGCGGCGAGGTGATCGCGCTGCATCCCGACTTCTCGGCGCGCGCCTGGGAGATGCGCGGGTGCGCGCCGCTGGTGCAAACGGGCCCGATCCTGACGGCCGTGCGCAAGCGGTTGGCGGCCGAGATCACCCGTCGCGCCCGGCGCGTCCGGCGCACCCCTCAGCCGGGCGCCAGCCGGCCCGGGACGACCTGGCCGAGGTGAGAGGACCCAGGTGACGGGACCCCGGTGAGGGGACGGTTCGATGTCGTCAGGCCCGGTCCTGAATTCGGGCACCTGTCTCGGCACCCCGCCGCTCGAAGCGGCCCGGCAATCCGGGTCGCCAATCCGCCGGCTCATCTCCAGGCATCGCGACGGAGAAAAAATCCCGCGTCCCGGGGTCAGGATAAACCCGGCGGCGCCCCATCCCGCTCCGCGACGCCGCCTCGCGGCCCTGGTCGCTGGCGCCGGGCGCGGTGGCCCACTATCTTGCGGAAGCCGGAACCTTCACGGAGTTTAATTCATGCGCGTCTCCGCCCGCCTGGCGGCGTTTTGCTTGCTTATCGGTCCCGGCCTCTTCCCATTGGCCCATGCCGCGCCGGCGACACCGCCCACCCGACCCCAGGTGCCGCTCGCGGCGCATCGCGCGCTGTATGAACTCACGCTGGACTCGGCCCGCGCCGGGCGCGAGATCACGGCGGCCCGCGGCACCATGGGCTATGAGGTCGTCGATGTCTGCGACGGCTGGGCTACGAGGCAGCGTCTGAAGATGACCATCACGAACTCCGATGGGCAGGACACCAACATGGACTCCGACTACGCCACGTGGGAGGCCAAGGACGGCCTCAGCTTCCGCTTCCACATGGTGCAGAAGTCCGACGACACGGTGACCAGCCAGACCGACGGCAGTGCCCACCTGACCCGACCTGGCGGCCCAGGGGAGGTGCAGTACAAGCTGCCGAAGGAGTCCACGGTGAGCCTGCCGGCCGGCACGTTGTTCCCGATGTCGCACACTCTGGCGATCATCACAGCCGCGCGCGAGGGCAAGAAATTCCTCGCCCTGCCGCTGTTCGACGGCACCGACGACGACGGCTACGAGTACAGCTCGATCGCCATTCTGGACTGGAAGCCGCCGTTCCGGACCGATCATCAGTTCCTCGACTCGCTGTCCAGCACGCGCGTGCGGATCGCGTTCTTCGACCACGCCAGCGACTCCTCGACGCCAACCTATGAGGTGGCGATGCGCTACTGGGAAAACGGAGTCGCCGACGCCATGCTGATGGATTTCGGCGACTTCGTGATGAACGCGAAGCTGACCGAACTAACGCCGATCCCCAGGCGGTGTTGAGCGGTCCGCCGTGCGTGCCCCTTGACTTCCGGACGCTCCGGCCCTTTTTTGCGCCCCCTGCCGTACCGGAATGCGAGGTTACGCGACGGGCGTTGGGCTCCACCATTGGGGCCGCGTCGCGGGTCGCGGCGGAACGGGGAATGTCGCGAGCCGGACCGGTTTGGTTCGGCGCGGGACGGAAGGGGTGTAGCTCAATTGGCTAGAGCGCCGGTCTCCAAAACCGGAGGTTGGGGGTTCGAGACCCTCCACCCCTGCCAGTTCGCCGGCCTTTCCCGGGCGGTTCGGGTCAGGTTTGCCGGCCGTTTCCGGCGGCGGGCCGCGCGGCCGGCGGCGAAGCCGATGCGTTATGACACCGGAACCTTGAGACGACGGGACGAGTATTGTGATTTCAGGAGTGCCTGATCGTGGCGTTTGAACCGCTGAAATTCGCGCGGGAAGTGCGGACCGAGGTGACCAAGGTAACCTGGCCATCGCGGAAGGAGACGATGGTCACCACCGCGTTGGTGTTCGGCATGGCGGCGATGACGGCGATATTTTTCTTCGTGGTCGATCAGGTGATCGGCCTGAGCGTGCGCGCGTTGTTCGGCGCGCATCTCTAAAAGGACTTAGGGTCATGGCCAAACGCTGGTACGTCGTTCACGTTTACTCCGGCTTCGAAAAGAAGATCGCGCAGCAGATCAAGGAGCAGGCGGCGCAGAGCGGCCTGGGTGAGCAGTTCGAGGAAGTGCTGGTGCCGACCGAGCAGGTCATGGAAGTGCGCCGCGGCCAGAAGGTGAACACCGAGCACAAGTTCTTCCCCGGCTACGTGCTGGTGAAGATGGACCTGACCGACGACGCCTGGCATCTGGTCAAGAACACGCCGAAGGTCACCGGCTTCCTCGGGTCCAAGACCAAACCCAGCCCGATCAGCGAGGCCGAGGCCATCCGCATCCTGAAGCAGAACCAGGAAGGCGTGGAGCGCGCCCGTCCGGCGGTGCTGTTCGAAATCGGCGAGCAGGTGCGCGTGGCGGACGGTCCGTTCACCAGCTTCAACGGCACGGTCGAGGAAGTGGACGAGGACAAGGGCCGCCTGAAGGTGAGTGTCTCGATCTTCGGCCGCTCCACCCCGGTCGAACTGGAATACGCCCAGGTCGAGAAGGTCTGATCGTCCCGGCGGGGCGGGAACTGACTGATGCGACCTAACCGCATGAAGGCAATGATCCGAAGCGGCCGGCCGGCGTTGGGCTGCTCGTTGATGTTTCCGTCGCCGCAACTGGTGGAAATGCTGGGCCACGCCGGCTTCGACTGGGTCTTGCTGGATTGCGAGCATGGTTCCCTGTCGGGCGTCGATGTCGAGGTCATGGCGATGGCGGCCGACGCCGTCGGGATCACCGCGATCGCCCGCCCGCGGAGCAACAGTGCCGCCGACATTCAGTCGGTGCTGGATCGCGGCGTGGCCGGTGTGCAGATCCCGCACATCGATAGCGCCGCGGATGCGACCCGCGCCGTCGCGGCGGTGAAATTCGGTCCCGGCGCCGGACGCGGCCTCGCTGCCGGCACGCGGCCGGATCGGTGGGGTCTCGGCGCCAAAATGCCGGACTTCGTCGAGCAGGCGAATGCCCAATCGCTGGTTTGCGTGCAACTGGAGTCCGCCGAGGCGATCGCCAACGCGGGTGAGATTCTGACCGTGCCTGGCATCGACGTCTTTTTCATCGGCCCGTCGGATCTGTCGCAGTCGATGGGCTATCCCGGGAACGCGAAGGCGCCTCCCGTCGCGCGGGCCATCGCGGATACGTTGGCGCTGATCCGCGACGCGGGACAGGCACCCGGCATGCCCGCGACCGCGGAGACATTGGCCGAGGTCGTGGCGAGCGGATGCCGGTATATTTACACGCACCTGCCGCGTTTGCTCGGCAGCGGCGCCGGCGCGTTCCTGGCCGGACGGCCGGTCTTGTAACACCGAAGGCCCCGATGTCTGGGCCGCGGGTGGTTCCCCGCGGAAGCCAGGCAGCGATCATTCCCGGTCGAGGTTGGCCGAGTGAAAGATTTTGCCGGGAGGACCGCGGAGGGGATGAGGACGCAGAGGGATCCGTGCGGTGCATCGTATCGCGCCCCCAAACGCGACGCCGGAACAGCGCACGAGCGCGTCGAGGTCCGATACCTCCGCGTCCTCGTCTCCTCGGCGTCCCCCCAAATAAATCATTACTTCGCCAATCAAGGACACGAACCTGTCCGTAACGCCCCGCACACCGACCAGGCCCGACCGCCGGTTGTCAAAACCGCCGGCAATGCCCACCCTGCCGGCGAACACACTCCACCCTTCGGGAACCGCGCCAACCATGCCCCCACCATCCGTCCTCATCACCGAAGAAGGCCCGCGTGAAGGTTTTCAGATCGAGAAGGGACCCATCCCCACCACCCGCAAGGTCGAGTTGATCGATGCGCTGTCGGACACCGGTCTGACCCGTATTCAGGTCGCCTCGTTCGTCAGTCGCAAGCAGGTGCCAGGCATGGCGGACGCCGACGACATCGCACGCCAGATCAAGGTCAAACCCGGCGTCGAATACACCGCGCTGTGGTTCAACGATGCCGGCCTCGAACGCGCCCGCGCCAGCGGTCGCCTGACGTTGGAGGGCAAGGTCCGCGTTTATCCCTCCGATGCGTTCCTGAAACGGAATATCAATCGCACGCCGGAGCAGCATCTCGCGCACACACATGGCGAGATCGCACGCTTCAAGGAACTCGGAATCCCGGTCCGTGACGCCTCCGTATCCAATGCGTTCGGCTGTAATTTCCAGGGCGACATTCCGCTCGCCCGTGTGGTGGCATGTGTCGGCCAGCTCCTCGATCTCGCCCGCGCGCACGACGTCCGCTTCGAAAAAATCTCCCTCGCCGACACCATGGCCTGGGCCACGCCGCACACGGTAAAACGCATGATCGGCGCGGTGCGCGAGGCATATCCGGACGCTCCGCTCAGTCTGCATCTGCACGACACCCGCGGCATGGGAATCGCCAACGCTTACGCGGGGCTGGAGATGGGGATCACCAAATTCGACGCCGCCGTCGGTGGTCTCGGCGGCTGTCCGTTCGCCGCGCATAAAGGCGCCGCCGGCAACGTCTGCACCGAGGATCTGGTGTTCCTCTGCCAGGAAATGGACATCGAGACCGGGATCGATCTGGACGCGCTGATCGATTGCGCGCGCCTGGCCGAGGATATCGTCGGGCATCCGCTTCCTGGTTCCATCAAGCAGGGCGGCAACCTCGCGCGCCTGCGTGACGCGGCGCGCGAGGCCGCGCGCGCATGAGCCGGACGCTGCCGCTCGCCGGCATTCGCGTGCTGGATCTGACCAACGTCATCGCCGGGCCCTTGGCGTCGTATCAACTGGCACTGATGGGCGCCGAGGTGATCAAGGTCGAGGTCCCCGGCATTGGCGACCTGTCGCGCAAGATGGGCGCCGATCTCGCGGCCGGCCGGCGCCAGATGGGGACGTCGTATCTCGCGTTCAATGCCAACAAGAAATCGATCGCGCTGAATTTGAAAACCGCGCGTGGCAAGGACGCGTTCCGCCGGCTGGCGAAACAATCCGACGTCGTGCTGGAGAACTTCCGTCCCGGCGCGATGGAGCGTCTGGGGTTGTCCGCCGCCGCGTTGCGCGAACTCAATCCGCGGCTGATTTATTGCGCGGTGTCGGGTTTCGGGCAGACCGGCCCTTTGGCGGAACGCGCGAGTTATGATCAGATCATCCAGGGCTATTGCGGCCTGATGGCGCTGACCGGCGAGCCGATACAGCGCCCCGGTGAAAGCCGGCCTCGTCGTGTGCGACACCACCGCCGCGATCACCGCCGCGTTCGCCATCGCCGCCGCTCTGGTGCGCCGCAACGCCACCGGCGAGGGCGAAACGATCGACGTCTCCATGCTGGATTGCGCGCTGTCGAGCATGACGTCGTGGGTGATCTCCAATTACCTCAATGGCGGATATGAGGCGAAGCCGATCGGCAATCACAGCCAGACCTCGGCGCCTTCCGGCACGTTCCGGACCGCCGACGGGCCGTTGAATATCGTGAATAACGAACAGAAGCAGTTCCAGTCGACCTGCGACGCGCTTGGATTGCCGGAACTGAAGACGGATCCGCGGTTCGCCGGGCGCGACGACCGGATGCGCAATCAGGCATCGCTGAGGGATATCCTGAAGCGACCATCTCGCGACCGACACCGCCGCCGCGTGGGAGGCGAAACTGGCCGCCGCCGGGGTTCCTTGCGGTCCCGTGCTGACCGCCGCGCAAATCGCCGAGCATCCACAAATGCGCGAGCGCGGCCAGTTGCAGACGGTCCATGTGCCGGCCCTCGGCCGCGATGTTCAGGTGGTCGGGGCGGGTTATCAGTTGAGCGGCCAACCGCTGCCGATTACCGCGCCGCCGCCGGAACTGGGGCAGGATACCGAGGCGGTGCTGCGGGAGGCGGGATTCAGTGAGACCGAGATCGCCGCGCTGCGAACCGGAACACCCCCCGGCAATGACCGACCCAACGCGACGATCGCGGGGAACGAAGAGGACACAGGACGATGATCCCCGGTCACGAAATCCAAGCCCACACCGCCGAGCTCTTCACCCGTATCCCGGAGCATCTGGCGACGCGGGCGAATGGCGGCCGCGCCGGGTTCCTCGAAGGTCCATCATTCGATCGCGACGGCAATCTCCTGTGCGTGGACGTCCAGGCCGGGCGGATCTACCGCATCACCCCGGACAAGCAGTGGAGCGTGCTGGTCGAATACGACGGAACTCCGAACGGGTTGAAGCTGCACCGGGACGGCCGTGCCTTCATCGCCGATCGCAAAAACGGCCTGATGATCCTCGATCCCGCCAGCGGCAAAATCGAGACCCTGCTGGCCGGACCTAAGGCCGGGCAAAAATTCAAGGGCCTGAACGACCTGCATTTCGCCGCCAACGGCGATCTTTACTTCACAGACCAGGGCCGGACCGGGCTGCAGGATCCGACGGGCCACGTCTACCGGTTCACCGCCGCGGGGTCCCTGGACACCATCATCGCCAACGCGCCGAGCCCGAACGGCCTCGTGCTCAGCAAACGCGAGAACGCGCTCTACCTCGCCGTGACCCGGGCCAACGCGATCTGGCGCATCGACCTCGACGATCCGGCGCGGCGGGCCGGCCTGTTCGCGCAACTTCCCTGTGCCGGGCCGGATGGCGTGGCGCTCGACGATGACGGAGGAGTGGTCGTCGCGCATCCGACGCTCGGCGCCGTCTGGGTGTTCAATCGCATCGGGCTGCCGCTGCACCACATCCGCACCTGTGCCGGCGAGATGACGACGAATGTCGCGTTCGGCGGCGCGGCCAACAAAACCCTCTTCATCACCGAGTCGCGCACCGGTTCGATCCTGTCGGCACGGCTGCCTACCGCGGGGCGAGCGATGTTCTCGCACGGGTAACGCGACGTCGCGTGCCGGTTGTTCTCGGCCGGATCGGCGGGAGCCGACGCCCCGCGCCACGTCGCGGCATCGCGCCGCCGGTCACGATGAGCGGCTACGCAACCTCGGCCATGGCAGCAAGCGTCGCGGCACACGCGCGGTTTCGGCGGTCGCCGGGGGGCCGGTCCCGGGGATCCACGCCGCGCGCCGCAGCCAGAGCAGCGGAAGACCGCACGCCATCACCACGACGCCGAACACAACGATCCGGCGGATCAGCGCTTCCACCGGCTCACCGCCATCCGCCGCCAACGCGGCGACGACGCCGGCGACCGACACCAGCAACGCCGGCACTCCCGCGCGCAGTGGCCGCGGCAGTCCCGTTCCGAGTGCCCGCGCGTTTACCCAAAGGTCTGTACGGGCTGATGAGCACCTGCACGCCGGTCCACACCAGCACCGCCGTCCATGGCGCTTCCGGGCGCAGCAGAGCACGAACCCCACCGTCGCCACCAATCCGGCGATATTGGCGTACAGCGTGTAGCGGGCCTGACCGACCGCGATCAGCGCGGCGCCGGACGGAAACATCAGGGCCAGCAGCGCCATCAGGCCGACCAGAGGTTCCGCCGCCGCGCCCGCCGCCTGCCACGCCGGCCCCAGGATCAGCCGCGTCACCGGCACCAGCGTCACCGCCAGGCCGCCGCATAACGGCATCGTGACCGCGCTCGAGAGATACAGCAGGCGGTCCACCTCCCGCCGCATCGCCGCGGCATCGTGCTGGTGTTCGGACAGGATCGGCAGCAGCAGGCGCCACATCGCGGTGAAGGTGATGTCCCGGACCGTGTCGACCAGCCGGAACGCGACGTGGATCTGGCCCAGCGCGGTGGGACCGGCGGTGCCTCCGATCAGAATGGCGAAGACGCGGTAGCGGCCGATCTGCAGCAGCGTGCTGGCGGTCAACGGCAGGCCGATGCGCAGCAGCGACACCACGGCGCTCCAGCGGCAGACCGCGCGCGGCCGCCATCGGGTGACGCCGATCAGCACCAGCGCCGCCAGCAATGAGCCGGCGCCTTGTTGAAACGACAAGGGCCCAGGCGCCGCCGTGGCGCGCGGCGAGGGCGACGCCGAGGAACATGCCGGCGCCCTGGCCGATCAGCGTGCGCGCGGCCAGGGCGCGATACCGTCTGCGGCGGGTCAGCAAGCCTTGCAGCGCGCCACCGAAGCCGACGAACGGAAACGGGATCGCCAGCAACAGCGCCATCGGCACCAGCCGCGCGTCGTCCAACATCCAGGCCAGCAGCCAGCCGGAACCCGCCTGCACGACGGCCGCGCCGCAGCCCACCGCGGTGGAGGCCCAGGCGCCGCTGCGACAGGATGGTGTCGTCGATCGCGTCGCGTTGCACGATGGCGTCGGCGAACAACGCGTTAACGGTGACCCAGAGCAGCACGTGAACGGCGACGGCGGTGGCGCCGATCCCAAGTTCGGTCGGACCGATCAGGCGGGCGATGATGAACGCGGCGGCGACCGAAAACAGAGCCGATCCCGCCGCCTCCAGCGCCGACCAGAACACATTCCGGCTCATGCCGGAGCGCCCCGGACCAGGCTGGCGGTCCGTCGCGCCGCGTCGCCCCGCTGCCGACGCCCCGCTGTCCGCGCGCCGCCGTCCGACGCCCCGCCGTCCGACGCCCCGCCGTCCGACGCGCCGCCAGCCGTCGCGCCGCCAGCCTCCGGGCGCCTCATGCGGGACCGCGCCGGCCGGGGAACCGCCAGCGGCGGGCCGCGCGGCGCGACAGCGGCCATAGTGCCGGCACGCTGAGGAACGCGATACAGGCCGGTAACCAAACGATCCGGCTTTGATAGCGATCGTGCGGCGCCGACAGCCCGCCGGTGACCGCGGCGCTCAACGGCAAGGCCACCAGCGCGGCCATGAGAAACCATGCCGCGACATGCCGACGCCGCCACGCGAGTGGCAGCAGGAGCAGCGCCGCCGCGATCCCACCCAGGGCCGCGGCGCGATGTGTCAGGGCCAGGGCGCGGCGGCACGGCCAGCTCACCCAGTTGCTGGCGCGACGCATGGAACGCATCGCGTTCGGCGACGGGAAAGTCCCGGTCGATCCACGAGCCGGCCGGTCCGTCCCAACCGCGCAACCCGTCGCCGCTCTCGAAACGACCCAGTTGCTCGATCGTATTGTTCCAGGCGGCGGCGAGCAGCCGGCCCGGCTCGGCGCTGATGGTGTCGCGGATGATCGCATCGGCGTCGCCGGAGACCGCCTTGTGGCCGCCCGCCAGCATAATCGGGACTGGATTTGGCCCAAAGGAACTCGTCCGCCGTGGCCGGGAAGCGATCGAGGTACGGACACAGCCGCCAGCCCCGCTCCGGGCAATCGCGGCGCAACACGGTCATTCCTGGACCGTCGTATATGACCCGCGCCAGCACGAACACGTTGCCGTACGGCGACAACGCGACACGGCCAAACCCGGCGGTGTTGACCAGCACCAGCGCGATAACCGCGAGGCCCGGCGCCAGCACGGCGCACGCCACCGGCCGCACCCGCGTCGAACCCCGCGAGCCACCGTAACGGCAGCGAAACGGCGAGCAACGCGAACGCCAGCGGCACGCTCGATTGCTGGGTCGCGATCATGAACGCGGTCAGGTAGGTCAGCGCCATCCGCTCCCACCGCCGGAACCGCGGCGCCGCGAACAGCAGCAGGCTCAGCGACAGCACGGTCAGCGGTGTGAACAGGTCCGGCATGACCTCCGACACCGTCCAGGGGAGCCATGTCGCCAGCGAAAGGAAAACCGTCAGCCCCGGAAGCCACCAGAGCGAAACGTCAAGTGCCCGCCGCGTCAGTTCCAGCACCAGCACGGTCAGGCCGGACTGCACCACGATCACCGGCCACGTCGTCACGCCCTGGTGCAGCGGCCAGATGAAGAAACTGTAGAACACCGGCCGATCCCAGCCGAGGTAGCGATGCATCGCCTGCGACAGGTAGGTTCCGGTATCGGCGAACACGATCGGATAGCCGTTCCACAGCGCCGGCCAGATCAGACAGGGAACGCACAGTGCCGGGACCAGCCATGGCGCCAGCTCTCCGTTCCAGAGGCGTTTACGTGCCATACCCGTCCGGATGCGCCGCGCGCCAGGCGAACGCGGTCCGCACGATGTCGTCCAGCGCCTCATGCCGCGGGCGCCAACCGGCGGCGCGGGCGCGATCGGACGCGGCCACCAGGATCGCCGGATCGCCCGGCCGGCGCGCGGCCATCTGATACGGCACGGCGCGGCCGGAAATCCGCTCCACCGACCGGATCACCTGCAAAACCGAATGCCCGGTTCCGCAGCCCAAATTCCACGTGATCCCCGGCTCGGTGTCGAGCAGCGACAGCGCCAGCAGGTGCGCTTCGGCGAGGTCGGTGACGTGCACGTAGTCCCGCACGCAGGTGCCGTCGGCGGTCGGGTAATCGCCGCCGAACACCTGCAGGGGCGGACGCCGTCCCAGCACCGCGTCGATGACCAGCGGAATGAGATGCGATTCCGGCCGGTGATCCTCGCCCAGCCGCCCGGCCGGATCGGCGCCCGCCGCGTTGAAATAGCGGAGACGGGCGGAGCGCAGGCCATGCAACTCGGACGCCCAACGCAGCGCGCGCTCCACCATCCACTTCGCGTCGCCGTAGGGGGACTGCGGATCGATCGGCGCGTCCTCGTCGATCGGGCGGTCATCGGTCGCGTTGAACAGCGCGGCGGTGGAGGAGAACACCAGCCGGTCCACGCCATGCCGCACGCAGGCATCGACCAGTTCGGATCCCGTTGGCGGCGTTCTCGAGCAGATAGCGCATCGGCATGCGCATGCTCTCGCCCACCTGCGTCCAGCCGGCGAAATGAAACACCGCGGTCCACGGCCCGTCCGCCAGCACCGCGTCGAGCCGCGCGACATCGCCGAGATCGACCTCGCCGCAGCGGCACGTCCGCGCGGTACCGCCGCGCGATGGCCGGTGTTGAGGTTGTCCAGCACGACCACCGTTTCGCCGCGGTCGCGCAATGCCGCGACAAGGTGGCTGCCGACGAACCCCGCGCCGCCGGTGACCAAAAAACGCCGCGTGCCTGAAACCTGCATCATGACGCCATCACCCCGGAAAATACGCCTTGTAGCGGCGGTGGTACACCTCCGCGTCAGCGTAGCCGGAGCGCACATGCGCGCGTGGGTCAACCCGGGTGAGGACGACGCCCGCGATTTGCGCGTGCGCGTCCTCCAGCAATTCCAGCGCGTAGGTCACCACGTCGCGCGGCGTGACGCGCCATCGGACGCAGAAGATCGTGCCGTCGGCGACCGCCGCCAGCACACGCGCCTCGGTGATCGCCTGTACCGGCGGGGAATTCGAGGATGATCAGCGCGTATTGCCGGCGTGCCTCGATCAGCAGCCGCGTCATTTCCTCGCCCATGAACAGGCCGAACGTGTCGCCGCTGGCCTGACCCGCCGGCACGAAGTGCATCCCGCCGCCGGGGGCGCCCAGCGCATCGTTGTGCAGCACGTCCCCCAACCCGACCTTGCCGTGCAGCAATTCCGCCAGGCCGGGGCCGCGGTCCGCGTGCAGCCGGTGGCCCAGCGACGGCCGCCGCATGTCGCAATCGATCAGCAGCACCTTCTCACCGCTCAGCGCCGCCGAGCGCGCGAGCGACAACGCCAACGCGGACTTCCCTTCGGCCGGCCGCGCCGCCGTGATCGCCACCACGCGCGGCCGTTCCACACCCAGCCAGAGGCCGGCCCGAACCGCTCGTATTTGCTCGGAGTAAGCGGTCAACGGACGGCGCAGCACGAATTCCTCGATCGACGCGCTTTTCAGTTCGCGACGGGACAGTTCCGGCACCAGCGCGAAACACGGGAGCTTCATCAGCGCCCGGATGTCCTCGCCGCTGTTCAATGTGGAATCGGTCAAATGCAGCAAATGCACCAGCATCAGCCCCAGCAGCACGCCCGCCGCCGCCGCCGCCGCCATCATCGGCACCGGCCGCGGCCAGCTCGGCTCCCGCGGCGCCAGCGCGAGGGAGATCTCGTGCGCCTCCGACGTTTCCAGCGCGTGCTGCTGCGCGGTCTGCTGGATCCGTTCCAGCATGGCCTGCAACTGGGACCGCAGTGCTTCGGAATCCCGCTCCATGGCGTTCAGCGGGATGCTCGCGCGGGCTTCCGCGTCGGCGTCCTTCTGGGCGTCTCGCAGGTTGTGCTCCAGCGTCGTCACCCGGTCATTGGCCGCGCGCCGGTCCTGATCCGTGGCCGCGACCACCCGCGCGATTTCGGCGTCTACCGCGTGCTGCGCTTCGGCCACCTGACGACGGCCGCTTTCGGCGTCCGGGTGATTGAAGCCGAGCCGCGCCGTTTGCGCCTGCGCCTGCGCGGTCACCCGTTCCAGATTGGCGCGCAATGTCACGACCGAGGGCGCGATCGCCGCCTGCGCCGCCGCGCCGGCGCCCCCGCGCGCCGCGTCGAGCCGCGCGTCCGTCGCCGCCAGGTCGGCTCGCGCGCGGACCAGATCCTCGTTCAAATACGAGATCTTCTCCGCGCCCAGTCCGGCATGCATCCCCTGGGCGAAATTGTGCTCGGCGCGGTAGGCCGCGATCCGGTCCTCGCTCTTGCGCACCTCGGCGCGCAAAGCCGCGGCCCGATCGTCCATCCACAGGGTCGCGCGCCGGACCGCCGCGGCTTTCGCGGTGAACTGGTCCTTGATGTAGATGTCCATCGCGTTGTTGACCGCCGCCGCCGCGACCAGCGGATCCTCGGCGGCGAACGTCACCTCGATCACATGCGATGCGTGCAGCGGCTCGGCGTGCAGCGCGTTGTGCACCGCCATGATGGTGGCGTCCCGTCCGGGATCGGGTTGCGGTCCATAGGGCAACGGGACCGGCGCGCCGGCGCCGGCGGCCGAGGCTGCCCAAAGCCGCGCGCGATCGCGCAGCACACGGACGAAGGAGCGTGGCCGCAACGTCGAATTGAACTCCGGATTCGCATACAGATTGCCGCGCTCGGCCACCCGTTGGGCAATCTTGAGGCTCTGCAGCACCTCCGCCTGAGAGGCCATCACCAGTTCGGTGGTCGGGTCGGTGCGGAGAATGCTTTCCAGTTCGCGGACCTTGTAGTCGCTCGGTTCGTAAATCAGCGATCCGCTGGCGGTGTAGCGCGGCGTGGTGCGTTGGATCGCGATCCAGGCGCACGCCGGCACCAGGACGGCGACCAGCAGGAAAGCCCAGAGATGGCGGCGGAAAATGCCGATCGTGGCACGCATGTGCATGACCTCACTCATGGGCGCGCGACCGATCGGCGAGCGCGTCGACGGTCCGTTTGGCGGTGCCGGCCGGATCGCGGGGTCTGGGTGGGTCTCTCTCATGCCGCTGGATGACGCCGCGTCCTGACCGGAACCTGTGGGAACGCGGTTGTCTTACCGGGGGCGGCGTGAATGGCCGGTTAACAGGGCGCGGAAAAAATCGCCGGCGTATTTAACGCTTCATCCATGTGTCGGGGCTACGGATGGGCCCTCCTGGTTGGTTCACCCAAAAATGGAGGACCCCCGTGCTTTCGTTGTCCAAACCGCGCCGCGCATGCCCATCGTTGGAAGCCTCGGCCTGTCTCGCGCACGCCGCGTCGACCGGCCGGCGACCCGGTGATGACGGCGTGTGGCGTGCCGTTCCGACGTTCCGCCGCCTGCCAGGTACTGGCCGCGCTGTTCTTTCCGATGCTGCTGGCGGGTTGCGCGCCGGGTCGCGATCTGGCGGCGCTGCCATCGCCCGCCGCCGGGGAGTATCGGCTCGGCCCCGGCGATACCGTGCGCATCATCACCTACGGCGAGGACCCGTTGACCGGCGAGTTTCGGGTCAGCGATCACGGCACCGTCGCCCTGCCGCTCGCCGGCGCGGTTCGCGCCGCCGGCCGCACGCCGCTGGAACTCGAGGCCGCGGTGGCGGCGGCGCTCAGGAAGGGCGACATGTTGAAGCAGCCTTCGGTGTCGGTGGAGGTCGCGGCGTATCGGCCGATCTACGTACTGGGCGAGGTCAACAAGCCCGGCCAGTATCCCTGGGAACCCGGGATGACCGTGGTATCGGCCGCCGCCGTCGCCGGCGGCTTCACCTATCGCGCGGTCGAGGACTATGCTTCCGTCGTCCGGGCGGTGGACGGCGACTCGGTGGAGGGCAAAGCCTTACGCCAGGCGCTGGTTCAGCCCGGCGACGTCATCACGGTGTTCGAGCGACAATTTTGAATGTGATCCGGCTGCTGCTGCTCGGTTTTGTCCTGCTTTCGGCGCGCGCCGCCGCGGCGCAGCAGTATGGTCCGTTCGGCCCGCCGGCGCCGGGTCCCCTGCACATCATCGGCGGCGGCGCCAACGGCGGCTGCATCGCCGGCGCGGTCGGCATGCCGGCGCAGGGCGACGGGTACCAGACCATCCACAGCTCGCTCAGCCATTTCTACGGCGCGCCGAATCACCATCCAAGGCGTCATCGAGACGTTGGGCCGCGAAGCCCATGCCGCCGGTCTGCCGCCCTTGCTGATCGAGGATATCTCACTGCCGCGTGGCGGTCCGATGCCGGGCGGCCACGCGGCGCACCAGGTCGGGCTGGACGCCGATGTCGCGCTGGACATGCGAAGCCGCGGCTATCTGAGCGACGAGCAGCGCGAACAGATCCGCATCGCCAGCCTGGTGCGGCCGGATTACCGCGATATCGAGCCGTCGATGTGGAACGACGGTGTGGTGCGGCTGCTTTGGCTCGCGGCGACCCTGCCGGGCGTGGACCGGCTTCTGGTCAATCCCGCGATCAAGCGGCAATTGTGCCGGACGGTGACCGGCGACCGCTCCTGGCTGCGCTACATCCGGCCCTGGTACGGCCACGCGGCGCACATGCATATCGAGTTCAAGTGCCCGCCTGGGCAGGCTGATTGCGTGGTGCGCGCGCCGCCGCCGCCGGGCGATGGATGCGATGCCTCGCTGCAATGGTGGTTCGACCAGTTGAACGCGCCGAAGCCGCCGCCGGGTCCGCCAAAACCGCGGCCTCGGCTGCCCGAGGCATGCTACGCGCTGTTTGGTTGGGCGAAGTAGCCGGCGGGCGGAAAGCTGGCCGCGGGTCGGCCATAAGGGGCCGGTCGGTTGGCCGAGCGTGCCTCCCGCGGTACGAGACTATTGCATTCAGACCAACAATGCCGGCGCGCGCGGGCGGCTCCGCGCGTGCTCGTGACGCGGACCGCTCATGAGCCGATCAGCAGCTTCACCCCCAGCGCCGTCAGCAGCCCGGCGTTGAACAGCAACACCGCCGGTGTCAGCGCGGTCATGCCGCGGCGGAAGCGATGGCCGGCGGCGGCGCCGAACAGTCCCACCGCCACCAGCGACGGCACCGTGCCGAGACCGAAACAAAACATCGCCAGCGCGCCACGGACCGGCGATCCGGTCGCGGCCGCGGCGGCCAAGGCGGCATACAGAATCCCGCATGGCAAAAACCCCAGGGCCACGCCCAGGGGATAGCCGCGCAATGTGCGTGTCAGCGGTAACGCGAAGCCCGGGCGCAACCGCCGCGCCGCCTGCAGCACCAGCAGCGCCGCGCCCAGCAGCAGGAACACCCCCGCGCCGCCGGTCAGCCGCTGGGTGAGCATCCCGCCGCCGCCCGCCACCATACCCAACGCGCTGTACGTCGTCAGCCGGCCCAGATGGTACGGCGTCAGCGCGGCGGAGCGGAGCCGCTGGCATTCGCTGAGATGCGCCGAGGGCAGGCGCGCCATCCGGTCGCTGACCTGACCGAGCACGAATCCGCCGCACATCGGCGCGCAGTGCAACGGGCTGGCGGCGGCGCCGGCCAATAACATGCCCACCGCGACGCTCCCGCCGACCGCGCCCGGAGTGCCGCACCACGCGGCGAATTGCGAGAGAACGTCGTGCACGATTGCCCGTATGCCCGGTTTCGGCCGGCGCCCCGTTGATCTGTATCAATGCCGCACCGCCGCATGTCCAGCAGGTTAACTCGACGAGATAGTTGAGGAGAAGGATATGCGCGGAATCCGTGCGGGGGACGCTGCGGTCGGTTTGTTGGTCGCCGTGCTGGGATTGATTGGCCTGATCCAGGCGGCCGGAGCGACGGACAACGAGATCTACGTGTTCGGCCTGTCGCTGCTGGCGTTCGCCGTGGTCTTCGATTTCGGCCTCCTGAAGCGCCATTTCGATACGGTCGGGCAATGGCCAGATGACGGCTACAATGAAGACATCGTCAAGAAATTCCTGATCGCGGCGATATTCTGGGCGATCGTCGCGTTTCTGGTCGGAGTCTTGCTCGCGGCGCAGTTGTCCTGGCCGGCGCTCAATCTCGGCATCTCGTTCACGAATTTCGGGCGGCTGCGCCCGGTGCACACCTCGGCGGCGATCTTCGCGTTCGGCGGGTCCGCGCTGTTCTCGACCTCGTTCTACGTCGTGCAGCGCACCTGCCGCGCGCGCCTGTTCGGCGGCGAGACGCTGGCGAATTTCATCTTCTGGGCCTACCAGTTCTTCATCGTCATGGCGGCGCTGTCGTACGTGATGGGGTTCAGCCAGGGCCAGGAATACGCCGAGCCCGAGTGGCATCTGGACCTGTTGCTGACCTTGGTCTGGGTGCTCTACGCGCTGATGTTCATCGGCACGGTGGTGAAGCGGCAGGAGCCGCACATCTACGTCGCCAACTGGTTCTACATGGCGTTCATCCTGACCATCGCCGTGTTGCACATCGGCAACAATATCGCGATGCCAGTCAGCTTCTTCACCGCCAAGAGCTATAACATCGCCTCGGGCGTGCAGAACGCGATGATCCAGTGGTGGTATGGCCACAACGCGGTCGGCTTCTTCCTGACCGCCGGCTTCCTCGGGATGATGTACTACTTCATTCCGAAGGCGGCGGGCCGGCCGATCTACTCCTACCGCCTGTCCATCGTGCACTTCTGGTCCCTGGTGTTCATGTACATCTGGGCTGGACCGCATCACCTGCATTACACCGCGCTGCCGGACTGGACGCAGAACCTCGGCATGGCGTTTTCGGTGATGCTGTGGATGCCGTCGTGGGGCGGCATGATCAACGGTCTGATGACGCTGTCGGGCGCGTGGGACAAGCTGCGGACCGATCCGGGCCTGCGCTTCTCGGTCACCGCCGTCGGCTTCTATGGCATGGCGACGTTCGAGGGGCCGGTGATGTCGATCCGCCCGGTCAACGCGCTGTCGCATTATACCGACTGGGGCATCGGGCATGTGCACTCCGGCGCGCTCGGCTGGGTCGCCTTCATCAGTTTCGGCGCGATCTACTACCTGGTGCCCGTGCTGTGGAAACGTCCCGGCCTTTACTCGGTCCGGCTCGCCTCCTGGCATTACTGGATCGCGACGTTCGGGATCGTGCTCTACATCACCTCGATGTGGGTCGCGGGGATCATGCAGGGCCTGATGTGGCGCGCATATGACCAGTTCGGCTTCCTGCAATACTCGTTCGCCGAGTTTGTCAGCGCCGTGCACCCGTTCTACGTGATCCGGCTGCTGGGCGGCGTGTGCTTCCTGAGCGGCGCGCTGATCATGGTCTACAACCTGATCCGGACCGTTCGCGGCCCGGCGGCTGAAACATCGGTGGGCCTCGTCCCCGCCCCGGGGGGAGAATAAGACGATGTTCATCCGTCACGAAACCCTGGAGCGCAACGCGTTCCTGTTCATCATCTTCACCGTGCTCGTCATCGCGATCGGCGGGCTGGTGGAGGTCATTCCACTGTTCACCATCGAAACGACAGTGGAGCACGTGACCGGGGTGCGGCCCTACTCGCCGCTGGAGGCGCGCGGTCGCGACATCTACGTGCGGGAAGGCTGCTACGTCTGCCACAGCCAGATGATCCGCGCGCTGCGCGATGAGGTGGAACGCTACGGCCATTACTCGATCGCGGCCGAGAGCATGTATGATCATCCGTTCCAGTGGGGCTCGAAGCGCATCGGTCCCGATCTGGCGCGGGTCGGCGGCAAATACTCCAACGACTGGCATTACGCGCATCTGACCAACGCGCAGAGCGTGGTGCCGGAATCGCTGATGCCGCACTACGCGTTCCTTGAAGAGACGCCGCTGGAACTGAACGATCTGACGGCGCGGTTGAAGGCGCAGCGGACCGTCGGCGTGCCCTACACCGACGATATGATCGCCAACGCGGCGGCCGATTTGCGCGCCCAGGCGGATCCGGCGGCGGACAGCGCGGCGTTGCTGAAGCGCTATCCGAAAGCGGTCGTGGTGCCGGGCAACGGTCAGTACGTGACGGAAATGGATGCGCTGGTCGCGT
>CAVRDN010000127.1:0-12443 GCA_963719675.1 uncultured Alphaproteobacteria bacterium
TGCGGGTCGCTGCCTTGCGGGTCGCTGCCTTGCGGGTCGCTGCCTTGCGATCTGGGGGAATTTTGGCGGTGTCGCGACCGTCATCGGAACACGGGGAGACCCTCATCGTTCGCGACCATGGACACAAGGAGCACCACCATGAACGACGTTTCCGAAATCGCCGGGCTGCGGAAATACCCGCTCGCGCGCCGCGGCCTGATGATGACCAGCCTGATCAGCGGCTTCACGCTGGCCGTGGATCGGGTCGAGGCGCAGACCATCACGACCGACACCAACGGTCTGGTGGCCGGGGATACCAAGATCCCGACCTCGGACGGCGACCTGCCGGCGTATTTCGCCCGTCCCGCCAAAGGCACCCATTTCCCGGTCGTCGTGGTGATCGAGGAAATCTTCGGCGTGCATGAGCATATCGCCGATATCTGCCGCCGCCTCGCGAAGGTCGGCTACCTCGCGGTGGCGACCGAGTATTATGCCCGGATCGGCGATCTCTCGAAAATGACCGACAGCGCGACGATCTTCAAAGACGTGATCTTGAAGGCTCCCGACGCCCGCTTCCTCGAGGACGTCAATTCCACCATCACCTGGGCCGGCAAGAACATGGGCGATCTGGCTCATGTGGCGGTGACCGGGTTCTGCCGCGGCGGGCGGCAGACCTGGCTGGTCGCGGAGAACAGCAAACGCGTGAAGGCGGCGGTCGCCTGGTACGGCCCGGTGGCTGGCGCGACCTCCGACATTCAGCCGAAGACCGCGGCCGATGGCGCCGATCAACTGAAATGCCCGCTGCTCGGGCTGTATGGCGGCCAGGACCAGAGCATCAGGATGGACGACGTGCGTGCCGCCGAGGCGAAGGCGAAGGCCGCCCACAAGACGGTTCAAATCGTGATCTATCCGAACGCCGGGCACGGCTTCAACGCGGACTACCGGCCAAGCTACAACAAGGAGGCCGCCGAGGACGGCTGGAAGCGCATGCTCGCCTGGTTCGCGGCGCATGGTGTAAAACCCGCCCCGGTCTGAACTCCCCCGATGGCGGGGGTACGGGAGCGAAACATGATCCTCAACGGCAAGGTCGCGCTGGTCACCGGCGCGGCGTCCGGCATTGGCAAGGCGTGCGCTCTGGCGCTGGCCGAGGCGGGCGCGTCCGTCGTGGCGGCCGACATCAACGCGGCGGGGGCTCAGGCGACGGCCGACGCCATCGCGGCGTTCCAGCGCCGAGCGGTCGCGGTGCCAACGGACGTCGGCGATCTCGGGCAGATCGACGCCATGGTGAAGCAGGCGCTGGCGGCGTTCGGCCAGATCGACATCCTGGTGAACAACGCCGGCGTCACCCGGCGGGCCGACATCATGGACCTGACCGAGGCCGATTGGGACCGTATCCACCGCGTCAACGCCAAGGGCGTGTTCTTCTGCCTGCAACGGGTGGCGCGCGAGATGATCCCGAAACGCTCGGGCCGGATCATCAACATCGCCTCGATCGCCGGGAAGGGTTACGCGGGCACCTCCAACGCCGCCTATGCCGCGAGCAAGGGGGCGGTGATCAGCCTGACCCGCACGGCCTCGCAGCAACTGGCGAAATACGACATCAACGTGAATTCGATCTGCCCAGGCGTGACGCGGACCGCGTTGTCCAAGGCCAACTGGCGGTGCGGGCGCGGGAGCGCGGGGTCAGCGTCGAGGAAATGCAGCGCCTGCGCGCCGCCGATATTCCGCTGCGGCCGCGCCAACGATCCCGAGGATATCGCGGCGATGGCGGTGTTCCTCGCCTCACCGGGCGCGCGGAACATCACGGGCCAGAACTACAACGTGGATGGCGGGATCATTCCGGAGTAGGCTGGCCGGAGATCCCCGGCACAGCCGGCCGGCGAGCCGGCGCGAGGTGGCCGGCCATGACGGTAAGCCGACAGCGCGTCATTTTTTCGGGGCGGCATCAGGCGGCAACGGGCAACTCAGATCGCCTTCCCGACAGTCGAGGTACGCGCGAAGCTGCCGCGTGCGCTGCTTTGTCAGGTCCGTTTCGCACGACGACTGTATCATCGGCCGGATACTGCCGCCGCTGACCTGATTGGTCGCGAAGGCGCACTCCGCGTCACGAAACCGCACCCAGGCGAGTTCGGACGTCACCAGGAGTTTCCTGGCGTCATCGAGGCCGCGCACCCGGGTCATGACCTCATTATAGGTGGCGTTCAGCCGCGCGTCCGCCGCGTGAAAGTCGCTGGCGGCGCACGCGTTCATCGCCATTTGCGTCTCGGCGTTGGCGCAGTTCTGGGCTTGCGAGGTCCACGGCATCCCGGTCAGCAGGACGAAGAGGATCAAGGTGGCGAGGCGCATGGTCGTCTCCCGCGCGCGGCGCGTGCCTGAATGCCGGACCGCGTCAGAGTGTCACTGTCCGGCCACTCGGCCTCGATACCGTCATGGATGGTCAACGTGCCGCGACAGATGGCCGGGTCAGGCCCGGCCATGACGGTCTTGTATCAATATATACCGACCGCGGCGCACCGCTTACGCGCCGCGGCCTTCCTCATATACCGACCGTGGCGCACCGCTTACGCGCCGCAGCCTTCCTCGCGCAGCAACTCCTCCACCGCGTCCGGGCGGCACGTCGCTCGACGTGAACGCGTCGCCGATCCCGTGCACCAGGACGAAATGCAGCGCCCCATCGCGCACTTTCTTGTCCCGCCGCATGTGCCCGATCAGCGTCGCCGCGGAGAACCGCCGGTTCAGCGAGCGCAAATCCGGCGCCATGCCCACCGCCGCGACATGCGACAGCACACGATCCACGTCCTCGGCGGAACAATGGCCCAGTTTCTCGGACAGCCGGAAAGCGAGGCCGAGACCGATGGCGACGCCTTCGCCGTGCAACAGGCCGCCATCGTAGCCATACTCCGCCTCCAGCGCGTGGCCGAAGGTGTGGCCGAGGTTCAGCAGCGCCCGGCCGTCGTTGGGTTTTTCCTCCCGCTCATCGTCGCCCACGACCGCCGCCTTGAACGCGCAGGCCCGCTCGATCGCCTCCGCCTGGGCCGCCCGATCGCCACCGACGATGGCGGGACCCTGCCGCTCGCACCAGGCGAAGAACGCGGCGTCGCCGATCAGGCCGGCTTTGACGATCTCGGCGTAGCCGGCGCGCAATTCCCGCGGCGGCAGCGTGGCCAGCGAGCCGGTGTCCGCCAGCACCATCCGCGGCTGATAGAACGCGCCGACGAGGTTCTTGCCGCGCTTCGTGTTGACCCCCGTCTTGCCGCCCACCGAACTGTCCACCTGCGACAGCAACGTCGTCGGGATCTGCACGAACGGCAGGCCGCGCAACGTCGTCGCCGCCGCGAACCCCGCCAGGTCGCCCACCACGCCGCCGCCCAGAGCGATCACCGCCGTCCGCCGCTCGACCCGCGCCTCCAGCAACTGATCGACGAGAGAGACGTAGGAGTCGACGTTTTTCGTCGCCTCGCCGGCCGGCACGATCACCGTGCTGGTCTGGAACCCGTTCTCGGTCAGGCCGTCCAGCACGGTCCGCATGTGCAGCCGCGCGACGTTGGCGTCGGACACCACCACGGCTCGCTTCTGCGGCAGTACCGGGGCCAGCAGCGCGCCGGCGCGGGCCAGCAGGCCATCGCCGATCACCACGTCATAGCGCGTGCTGGACAGCACCACCGGCAGCCGGCGCGGCGGGGCGTAGGCGGTCAGGGCGTCAACCACCTGGGAGGTCGTTATTTCGGGCATTTCATCTCCGCAATCGACGATCACGTCGGCTTCCGCGTAAATCGGGTAGCGTTGCGCCATCAGCCGCGCCAGCGTCGCCGCGTGATCCTGGTTGGCGAGCAACGGCCGGTTCTCCCGGCTGGCGACCCGGCGCACCAGGGTTGGCAACGGGCAGCGCAGCCAGACCGACAGCGCGCGCTCGCGGGTCGCGTGCCGTGTGTCCGGGTCCATGAACGCGCCGCCGCCATAGGCCAGCACCGCCGGGCCGCCCGCCAGCAACCGGCGGATGACTTTTTTCTCGCCGTCGCGGAAATAGGCCTCGCCGTAGCGGGCGAACAGTTCAGGAATGGTGCACCCGGCCGCCAGTTCGATCTCGGCGTCGGCGTCCAGGAACGGCAGGCCAAGCCGCGCCGCCAGCCGCCGGCCGATCGAGGTTTTGCCGGCTCCCATCAGGCCGACCAGCACGATACGCCGCCCCCGAAGCGAATCGGGAACCGCCAGAACCTCGCGCAGCGTGGCGGTGTTGCGTGTCATGGTCGGCAAGGCTAGCACATCGCGCGTTCAGCGGGCCACGCCGGTTCGCCCGAATTGCCGATGCGGGACTCGCCGGCACGAGACATACACCGGCGTGAGACCCGCCGGCATGGGACAAAGGAGTTACGCCGCGTGAGAGGCCGCATTCTGCTGATCGTGCTGGCGATCGTCATCCTGGGCGCGGTCGGAGGGCTCGCTTATCTGGGCCTGAACCCGCCCACGCCGGCCTCGAAACCGATCGAGAAAACCATTCCGAACGATAAATTCCAGGCGCATTGAGTGGCCCGGACCGGCGGCGTCCGCATGGACTGAGCCACGGCCGGAATCGCCATTGCGAGGCATTCCTGGAAATGCTCGTCGCCGAACGAGGCGCGGCGCGGAATACCTTGCTCGCTTACGACCGCGACCTGAACGACTTCTCCACGTTCGCCGCGGGCCGGGGCGAGGCGGTGGCCGCCGCCTCCGCCGAGACCTTGCGGGCTTACATGGCGCAGTTGGGCGCTCAGGGCCTGAAACCGCGCTCGGCGGCGCGCCGGCTGTCGGCGTTGCGCCAGTTCCACCGCTTCCTGTTGCGCGAGGGCATACGCGCCGACGATCCGACCGGCTTGCTGGATTCGCCGAAGCTGCCCGGCGTACTGCCGAAATATCTGTCGGAGAATGAGGTGGACGGTCTACTCGCCACCGCCGCGCGTCTGCCTGGCCGCACAGGCCTGGTGGCGCGGGCAGCGTTGGAGATTTTGTATGCGACGGGGCTGCGGGTGACGGAGTTGCTCTCGTTGCCGCGAACCGCTTTGGCGGGCGACGCGGCGGTGCTGATGGTGCGCGGCAAGGGCGGCAAGGAGCGGATGGTGCCGCTGTCGGACAAGGCGAAGGACGCGGCGGCGGCGCTCGCCGCGCTGTCCGACAAGCGGATCCGCTGGCTGTTCCCTGGCCGCGACCCGGCGCGCCCGCTGACCCGCCAGGCGTTCTTTCTGCTGTTGAAACACGTGGCGCTGGAGGCGGGGCTCGATCCGGCGCGGGTCTCCCCGCATGTGCTGCGGCATTCGTTCGCCTCGCATCTGCTGGCGCATGGCGTGGATCTGCGCAGTTTGCAGATGCTGCTGGGGCATGCGGATATCGCGACCACGCAGATCTACACGCATGTGCTGGCCGAACGGTTGCGCAAGCTGGTGGAAGCGCATCACCCGTTGGCGAAAAGCGTTCAGGTCCCGGGACACGGCTCGTCCGGGTGATCCGTATCGGCGGGGCGAGGGGAGGGCCCGCGCCGTTCCGGTGATTCGTGCCGGTTACGCGGGACGGTCCGGCCAGGGATACACGCGCTGCCCGATGAAGGCGGTATCGTCGTCGATGGCGTCGCCGGCCGCGTCAAACAGCAGGTCCGGGATGCCGGATGCATCGTCGGACGGTTGCTCGTCCCACTCCGCCAGCACCATGCAGCGCGGCCGAAAGGTCGGGTTGCGGGGATGGTCCCGGCCGCGGGTGGCGAAGCGGATGCGCTTTATTCCCGTGGACAGCAGCAGCGGCCAATGCCGGGTCAGCAGATCGGCGATGACCTCATCGGCCTCCTCGGGCACCGCGAAACGAAACACCGAGATCCAGTCGGCGTCGAGACACGGACCCGCCGCGTCCGGCGCGATGAGGTGTTGCTCGTACACCGTATGCGCCTTGTTTCGCCGCTTCTCCATCAGCGCGTCCATGTACAGGATCGCGGCCGCGCATGGCCGCATAGCGCTCTGTCTCGAACAGATCCCAGGTTGGCATCTCGTATAGATCGAACAACGTCATGTCGCCGTTGAGCACGCGGTAACAGGTGCAGGTCTGGAATCCCACCTGATAGACGTCCGGCGCGTGCCGATACGCGTACCATTGCAAGAACGGGTCGATGTCCTCGGCCGCAAGGTCGAGTTCGGCGGTGTAGAGCAGCGGAGGCGTCATGGTGACCGGGCCGTTTGTTGGGGCGGACATCGCTCTCGTGCGCGGAAGAGCGGCGTTACCTTACAGGTCGGGCGGAGCACGGGGAACTGTCGTGAGCGCCGGGCACGCGGCGAGGCGGCCGTGGCCGTTGCTGACCGGAGGCGAAACGGAGCGGCGCGATACCCGCCGCCGCGACAGCCTGTCGCGCGGCGGGGGCGTAGTTCAGACCGAAAGGTCGAGCATCGACCCGCGTGGCAGGGACCGGGACGGCGGATTGCCATCGGTCTGACCATTGCCGCCCGGCAACGCCAGCGGAGCGAGGGGGGCGCCGGGCTGTGACGTACCCTGCGAAGCGCCGGAAGATGGACCCTGGGATGGGCTCACGGCTCGTACGGGACGCACCCAATCCGGGGTGACCGACAGGCCGGCGAGGGAGGTTGGCGATAACATGATGCTTACAATGCCCCTGAACACTTAAAATCAGGTAAACGCGTGGGGCATTTTGTCCCGGAAATCAGGCCCTGACCCAAGCGGATTGGCACACCTGCCGGGGCAGGATAGCATGGGCCCCGCGCCGGGACGAGAGGAAACGAGTCAATGGAAAATGTCGTATGATCAATAAAATCGTCCAGTCCATGGCCGACGCCATGGCGGGCATCAAGGACGGGTCGACCGTGCTGCTCGCGGGCTTCGGGTCAGTCGGGCAGCCGAACGCGCTGATCGACGGGTTGATCGAGCAGGGCGCCAAGGAACTCACCGTCGCCGCCAACAACGCCGGGTCCGGGCATATCGGGCTGGCGCGCCTGATGGAACTCGGACGGGTGCGGAAAATCATCTGCTCGTTCCCGCGCTCGTCCGATCCGGTGGTGTTCGAAACACTGTACCGGGCCGGCAAGATCGAACTGGAGATCGTCCCGCAAGGCACCATCGCCGAGCGCATGCGCGCCGCCGGCGCCGGCATCCCGCAGTTCTTCACCGCCACCGGTGTCGGCACCAAGATGGCCATCGGCAAGGAACACCGCGAGATCGACGGCCGCACCTACATCCTGGAAAACGCGCTGAAGGGCGACGTCGGCCTGGTGGAAGCGTGGGAGGCCGACCGTTGGGGCAATCTGACCTACAAGCTCGCCGGGCGGAACTTCAATCCGGTTGTCGCGATGGCGTCGGAACTGACCATCGTCCAATCGCAACACATTCGTGAACTGGGTGAGCTGCACCCGGATCATGTCGTAACCCCGAGCATCTTCGTGGATCGCGTGCTGCATGTGCCGTATGGCGATCCGGGAACGTTCTGAATTGTGAATGACAACGACCGCCACCGCGTGGCGGGCCAGTTGAAGGAGACGCCAATGTCCGAAGCCGCCACCGCCTTCAAACCGTACAGCCGTCCCCAGATGGCGAAGCTGGTCGCCGACGACATCCCCGAGGGCTGGTTCGTCAACCTCGGCATCGGCATTCCGACCGCCGTCGCCGATCACGTCCCGCTCGACCGCGAGGTGATCTTTCATTCCGAGAACGGCATCCTCGGCATGGGACCGGCGCCGGAGAAGGACAAGATCGAGCCGTGGCTGATCAACGCCGGCAAGCAATACATCACGCTGCGCGCCGGCGGCAGCATTTGCCATCACGCCGACAGCTTCTCGATGATCCGCGGCGGACATCTGGATCTTTGCGTCCTCGGCGCGTTTCAGGTCGCCGATAACGGCGACATCGCCAACTGGGCCACCAGCGAGAACGACACCGCGCCGGCGGTCGGCGGCGCGATGGACCTCGCGGCGGGCGCGAAACGGTTGTGGGTGCTGATGGAGCATACGACGAAAGACGGCACGCCGAAGCTGGTGACGAAATGCTCCTATCCGCTGACCGCGCAAAGCTGTGTCAAGCGCGTGTACACCAACCTCGCGGTGGTGGACATCACCGATGCCGGCTTCGTCGTTCGCCAGATGGCGCCAGGACTTTCGTTCGAGGACCTGCAGGCGCGGACCGACGCGAAGCTGCATCTGCCGGGGTGACGCGTGGACCACGAGGGCGGCTGTCATTGCGGCAATCTGCGGCTGCGGTTGCGGCTGACACGGCCGCCCGCGGATAATCCGACACGGTCCTGCGCGTGCTCGTTTTGTCGCGCGCATGCCACGCGCACGACGTCGGATGCGGCGGGTCAGGTGGATATCCGGGCGGATGACTGGTCTTCGGTCGCGCGGTATCGTTTCGCGTCCGGCACCGCCGACTATCTGATTTGCAAAACATGCGGCGTTTACATCGGTGCCGTGTGCGAGACCGCGAACGGTATGCGCGCGGTGATCAATGTGAACAGCCTGGAGGATCGCGCGGCGTTTCCGCCGGCATCGACGTTTCCCAATCATGACGAAGAACCGGTGGCCGCGCGCATGGCGCGTCGCGCCGCGAACTGGACTCCGGCGGTGCTGCGCGAGGCCTGACGGCCGGGGCGCCGTTACGATCCCGCCGACCCGCCATCGCGAAAGGAACCCAATGTTGGCGCGTGCCCGCTGCCTGAGTGGCACTCCCCGCGCCGCTATTCCGCCAACGTTGCTTTGATCAGCGCATCGTAACGATCCGCGAGATGCCGTAACGCCGCCTCGCCGTCGCCGCGGAACGACGAGCCGTGCATCAATGCCAGCGTCGCCGGCCGCAACGCCGCGAGCCTGCGCAATGTCGGACCGGTCGCGGGACTGAGGCTGCTGAAACCGAACAGATCCTCGGCTTCCATCGCGGGGCCGACCACATCGGCTTCGATGACCGCCGGTCCATTGCCAGGATGCGTGAACAGATCGCCGCACAACAGCGTATTGGTCGTTTCTTCCAGGAAAAGACCGGCTTCCCAACCATGCGGCACATGCGGCGTGGCGAGGAACCGCAACCGGCCGCCGCCGGTGTCGAGCACCTCATCATCGTCGAGCGTCCGTGCCGGCCGGTCCGCCAGGTCGTCGATCGACACCCGTGCGCCGATCATTCCGTGCACGACTTCCGCGTTGGGCGCGGCGGCGAGCCACTCGTTCATCGCGCCGCATTCGTCGGCCTCGACATGGCCGAACGACAGCCAGCGGAGTTTCTCCAACGGCAGCACGCGGCTGACCGCGGCCGCCGTCAGCGGAAACATTTTGCGGTGACCGAGATGGAACAGCAGCGGTTCGTCACCCATCACCAGGAACTGGTTGAAGGTGAACCCGGCGGGCGGCGCGATATGCGGCACGAACGTCGAGAAGCGAAACAATCCGGCGGCGATTTCGTCGATCCGTGTGTCCATCGTCGGCGTCCTCCGCGTCAGATCAGCAGTTCGATCAGAAACGGTCCTTTCCGGTTCAATGAACTCGCCAGCAGATCGGCGAACACATCGCAACTGTCGGTGCTCGCCGCCTCGACACCCATGCCGTTCGCCAGTTTTGGCCAGTTGATATCGGGATTGCCGAGATCCAGCATGTCCATCGCGGTGCGGCCGGGGTTGGCGCCGACATTGGCCAGTTCGCCGATCAGAATTTGATATTTCCGGTTCGACAACAAAACCGTGGTGACGTCCAGGTTCTCGCGCGCCTGGGTCCACAGCGATTGCACGGTGTACATCGCCGAGCCGTCCGCCTGGAGGTTGATGACCCGCCGCCCAGGGGCGCCGATCGCGGCACCGGTGGCCATCGGCATGCCGCCGCCGATCGCGCCGCCGGTGACGTTCAACCAATCGTGATGCGGCGCGGCTTTCGTGTTGGCGAAGAAGCCGCGGCCGTAGGTGACCAATTCGTCGGCGATGATCGCGCCCTCGGGCATCAGCGCGCCGACGGTGGAGGCGACCAACTCCGGGGTCAGCGGGCCGCGTCCGACTTCATGCCGCGGGCCGTTGTCCGGCGCGGCCACTTTGGGCGCGTGCAGCATGTCGGCGAGCCGGGTCAGCGCCTCGACCAGATCCTGTTCCGGACGGGCCAGGATGTGAATTTCGGCGTCATCCGGGATCGAGGTCTGCGGCTTGTTCGGATAGGCGAAGAACGTCACCGGCTTGCGCGCGCCGCACAGCAGCAATTGTTTCGTGTCCGCCATGGCCTTGACCGCGACATCGACCACATAGGGCACCCGGTCGAGCGACGCGCGGCCCTGGCCCCGCGCGATCTTGGCGTTGGAGCCTTGCGCGACCAGCCGGCAGCCGGTGGCGGCGGCGATGCGGTGCGCCAGCGCGAGGCCCTCGGCCGACAACGCCTCGCCGCCCAGCAGCAGCACGATACCGCTTGCCGCCGCGGCGCAACACGTTCGCGGCTTCCTCGATCTGGTTGGGTGAGGCGAGCGGCGTCGGCACGCGCGGCAACGCCTCGGCCGGGAATGCCGCCTTCGTTCCATGACGTGTCGGAGGGCAGGATCAGCGTGGCGATCTGGCCCGGTGCGATCATCGCGGCCTGCACGGCGGCGGCGGCATCGCGGCCCACGGTCTTCACGTCCATCGCGGTGCGCACCCAGCCGGAGACGCCGCGCGCCCAGCCCTCGGTGTCGGCGGTGAGCGGGGCGTCGAGCGGGCGGTGATAGGTCGCGTGATCGCCGACGATGTTGACGATCGGTGTCGCGGCACGGCGCGCGTTGTGCAAATTCGCCAGGCCGTTGGCGAGGCCCGGTCCGCAATGCAGCAAGGTCGCGGCGGGCTTGCCGGTGACGCGGGCATAGCCGTCGGCGGCGCCGGTCACCACGCCCTCGAACAGGCCGAGCACGCAGCGCATGCCGGGCACGCGGTCCAGCGCCGCGACGAAGTGCATCTCCGACGTGCCGGGGTTGGAGAAGCAGGTATCGACGCCGCTTTTCAGCAGCGAGTGCACCAGACTTTCGGCGCCGTTCATGGTGTTGGTCTCCGCTCGAGTTTCGCCGAGGGTTAAAGCCTCGGGCGCCGGTTGGCCAGGGGAGGCGGCCTACATCAGTCCGTCCGCGAGGAACCGGTCGATCTTGCGGTAGCGAAACAGCCATTGGCCGTTCTGCTTCACCACCTGATCCTGATACGCGCCGCCCGAGCCGATCTTTGGGCCGTTGGCGCTGTTCTGAATGACGGTCCAGTTCGATTGCACCGTCGCCGTGTCGCCGTTCAGCGCGATGACGATATTGGTGGTCAGATGCACGCGGCTCGGCCGCGGCGCGCCGGGCGTGCCGATCGATTCCGCCTGCGCCACGATGCCGGCACGGCCGGTGCCTTTGCCGAACGCGGTATCCCAGGTGCCGTCCTCGGTGAACAGCGCCGCCATCTCGGCGAAGCGATAGTTGTCGAGGTGAAAGCAATAGGTCGCCAGCAATTCGCGGATCGCGTTCTTTTCGGTTTCTTCGTTCGCCATGATATCCTCCCGTGCGCCATCATGCGTGGCGGGGGAGCGTAATATGCATGGGTTCGAGGTCAACTGGCTGGCGGTTTCGAGCGCGGCCGTGGTGAAATTCGTGGTCGGCGGCGTGTGGTATTCACCCCCGGTGTTCGGGCCGCGCTGGCGCGCGCTGGTCGGCGTCACGCCCGAGGCGTTTCGGCAACGCATGGTGCCGGGCATGGTGACCGATTTTCTGTCGGGCTTCGTGCTGGCGTGGGTTTTGGCGAATGTGCTGAAATTCACCGGCGCGGTGGGACTGATCCCCGGTGCCCGCGTGTCGTTCTTTCTGTGGCTCGGCTTCGTCGCGACGACGTTGATTTCGACAACGGTCTATGAGGGCCGGCCGATCGCGTTGTTCGGCATCAACGGTGCCTATTGGTTGATTTCCATGCTGCTCATGGGCGGGCTGATCGGCGCCTGGTAATCGCCGGATTTTGTTCCAAGGACGAAAGCTTATTGGGCTTCGCGACAAATGGGACCGTTCAACACTGATCCCCCCGGCGGCGCCGGCATGCGCCGGAGCCCCGGACCATTCACGAGACACGCGACGCTTTCTCACGCCATCGCTACGACAGGATGTCGTCGATCTCCGTGCAGCGGGTTGATGACGTTCATCACCTTCAACAGACCCGCCTGTCCGTTTTCAGGCCGCATGTCCTTGACCAATTGTTCCGCCTGTTTATCGCTGATCTTCCCGAGCTTGGTTAGTTCCTCGACCTTCCGGTGAAGCACTTCCCGTTCAGCGTTCGTTGCTTCCTCTAACGATTTGGCCGATTCTTTCTCGCCCGATTTCGCGCCCATGTAGTCGCGCGCGTGACGGAAAATCCCGTTGCCGCCAAGCAGTTCAAACACCGCGTCCGCCGCCCCCACGACCGCCAGCGCGGCAGCGACAACCGAACCAATCGCGCCAATGAGAATGGAGAAACTGCCAATCATGCGCGTGAAATTGCCGCGCAGACCTTCACGGTCGTA
>CAVRDN010000128.1:0-6742 GCA_963719675.1 uncultured Alphaproteobacteria bacterium
GGTCGGCGGCGGCGGTGGCGGCGAGGCTGGCGATGGGGGCGACCGGCACGGATACCGGCGGCTCGATCCGGCAGCCGGCGTCGTTTTGCGGGCTGGCGGGGGTGAAGCCGACGTACGGCCGGTGCTCGCGGTGGGGCGTGGTGGCGTTCGCCTCGTCGCTGGACCACCCGGGCCCATTCGCCCGCACAGTGCGAGACTCCGCGATCCTGGGGCTCGATGGCGGGCATGACCCGAAGGATTCGACCAGCGCCGACATTCCGGTGCCGGATTTCGAGGCCGCCTGCCAACGCTCGGTGAAGGGTCTGCGGATCGGGGTGCCGAAGGAGTATCGCACCGACGGGATGCCGGGCGAAATCGAGACCTATGGCAGCAAGGGGTCGCCTGGCTGCGCGAGGCGGGCGCCGAGATCGTCGACGTGTCGTTGCCGCACACGAAGTACGGGCTCGCGACGTATTACATCATCGCACCGGCCGAGGCGTCATCAAATCTCGCGCGTTATGACGGCGTACGTTTCGGGCTACGCGCCGACGGCGAAGACCTGCGTGACCAATATGAGCGCACGCGGGCCGAGGGGTTTGGCGCCGAGGTGCGGCGGCGGATCATGATCGGCACCTACGTGCTGTCGGCGGGCTACTACGACGCGTACTACCTGCGGGCGCAGAAAGTCCGCGCGCTGATCCTGCGCGACTTCACCGAGGCGTTCGGCAAAGTGGATGCGTTGCTGACGCCGACCGCGCCGTCGGCGGCGTTCGCGCAGGGCGAGAAAATGGACGATCCGATCACCATGTATCTCAACGACCTGTTCACGGTGCCGGCGGATCTGGCGGGCGTGCCGGCGGCCTCGGTGCCGTGCGGTCTGGACGCGGACGGGCTGCCATTGGGATTGCAGGTCATGGCGCGTCCGTTCGATGAGGAAACGATGTTCGCGGTGGCGCCGCGTTGGAACGCGCTGCCGGTTTTCCGCTCTGCCAACGTTACGCGCGGGAGTTGAGAGATGGACTACACTCTGGAAGGGCGCACCGGGACGTGGGAGGTCGTGGTCGGCCTGGAGGTCCACGCTCAGGTCATTTCTCAGTCCAAATTGTTTTCCGGCGCGGCGACGGCGTTCGGCGCGGAGCCGAATACGCAGGTCAGTTTCGTTGACGCGGCGTTTCCGGGGATGTTGCCGGTGCTGAACCGCGTGTGCGTCGAGCAGGCGGTGAAGACCGGTCTTGGCCTGAACGCGACGATCAACAAGATCAGCCGGTTCGATCGCAAGAACTACTTCTATCCCGATCTGCCGCCCGGTTATCAGATCAGCCAGTTCGAGCACCCGGTCGTCGGCAAGGGTGAGATCGAGATCGAACGCGCCGACGGCTCCACCAAAATGGTCGGCATCACGCGGCTGCACCTGGAGCAGGACGCCGGCAAGTCGTTGCACGATCAGCATCCGACGAAATCCTTCATCGACCTGAATCGCGCCGGCGTGGCGCTGATGGAGATCGTGTCGGAGCCGGATATCCGCTCGCCCGACGAGGCGGGCGCGTATGTGCGGAAGTTGCGCTCGATCCTGCGGTATCTCGGGACCTGTGACGGCAACATGGAGGAAGGCTCCATGCGCGCCGACGTCAACGTGTCGGTGCGCAAGCCGGGCGAAGACTATCGCACGCGCTGCGAGATCAAGAACGTGAACTCGATCCGCTTCGTCATGCAGGCGGTCGAGGCGGAGGCGCTGCGGCAGATCGAGGTCTGGGAAAGCGGCGCCGCTGTCGAGCAGGAGACGCGGCTGTTCGACAGCGGGCGCGGCGTGACGCGGGCGATGCGGTCGAAAGAGGACGCGCACGACTATCGGTATTTTCCGGATCCGGACCTGTTGCCTCTGGTGCTGGATCAGGCCTGGATCGACGACCTGAAGGCGAGGCTGCCGGAATTGCCGGATGCGAAGAAGGCGCGGTTCATGACGGACTACGGCCTGAGCGCGTACGACGCCGGCGTGCTGGTCGCGGAGCAGGCGACCGCGCTGTATTACGAGACCGTGGCGCAGGGCAGGGACCCAAAGATCGCCGCCAACTGGGTCACCGGCGACTTCTTCGCCGCGTTGAACCGGACGGGGCGCACTATCGAGGATCCGCCGGTCAGCGCCGCGCATCTTGGCGCGTTGCTCGATTTGATGGGCGACAACACAATCAACGGCAAGATCGCCAAAGAGGTGTTTGAGGCGATGGTCGAGACAGGAGCGGATCCTGCGTCGATCGTGGATGCGAAGGGACTGCGTCAGGTTACCGACACCGGTGCGATCGACGCCGCGGTGGACAGGATCATCGCCACCAACCAGGACAAGGTCGCTGAGTTCAAATCCGGCAAGGACAAACTGTTCGGCTTCTTCGTCGGTCAGGTGATGAAGGCGATGCAGGGCAAAGCCAACCCGGCGCTGGTCAATGAAACGTTGAAACGCCGGCTGAGCTGACCTCACGCCTGGGTCACGGCGTCGCTGCCTCGGAGGCGAGGGGGCGTTGAACATCGCGACGTTGCGCGCCGACAAAAACGCGGGTGTCAGGTTCCCGTTGCCGCGGCGCGTGTCCCGCGCCGGAACCACACGCGCGGAGCCCCGGCAACAAGAGCCGGGCGCATCGGGCCGGTCGCACCTTCTTTCCGGTGAAACGATCGCGACCAATCCAGAATGGCGCGGGAATGCTCGCGGACGGAGTTTACTCGATCGAGAAGCTCGTCCCGCAGCCGCACGACGACGTCGCGTTCGGGTTCTTCACCGCGAAGTGGCTGCCCATCAAAGCGTCGGTAAAATCCAGCTCCGACCCCGCGAGCAAATCGAGGCTCGACGGATCAACCAGGATCTTCGCGTTCGCCTTCTCGATCACCAGATCGTCCGGCTGCTGATCCTTGTCCAGCTCGAACTTGTACTGAAATCCGCTGCAACCTCCGGCCAGCACGGATACGCGCAAGGCCAGTTCGTTACCCTCGGCGGCGGCGATCTCGGCGATGCGGGCGGCGGCCCGCTCGGTCACGGCAAATTGTCCCATGCCGGAAACATAGGGGCTCCCGACAGGGAATTGAAGTCCTCATTGGTTGAACCCCTGAAGTCGCGGGTGTAAGCGGCCCCGATGACCGGCCGTATTCCTCTGGCGCCCTATGCCGTCTCCGAAGCGAATACCCGCGGCCGGCTGTATGCCGAACCGGAGGGCGCCAGCCGTTCGCCCTGGCAACGCGACCGCGACCGCATCATCCATAGTTCCGCGTTTCGTAAACTGCAGTATAAAACTCAGGTTTTCGTCAATCACGAGGGCGACTTCTATCGCACCCGGCTGACCCACTCCCTGGAAGTGGCGCAGGTCGGCCGTTCGATCGCGCGCGCTTTGGGACTGGACGAGGACCTGACCGAGGCACTCGCGCTGGCCCATGATCTCGGCCACCCGCCCTTCGGCCACGCCGGAGAAGAGGCTCTCAACCTGGGCATGAAGCCGTTCGGCGGCTTTGATCACAATGCCCAGAGCCTGCGGATCGTGACCTTGCTGGAAAGCCGCTATGCCGGCTGGGACGGGCTGAACCTGACCTGGGAAACGCTGGAGGGACTCGCCAAGCACAACGGCCCGTTGCGCGATCCGCCGGCTTACATCGCGGACTATAACGCGCGGCATAAGCTCGACCTGGGCACGCACGCCAGCGCCGAGGCCCAGGTGGCGGCGCTGGCGGACGATATCGCGTATCACGCGCATGATCTGGATGATGGCATGCGGGCGCGGCTGTTCACGCCTGACGATCTGCGGCATCTGCCGATCGTCGGGCCGGCGCTGGCCGAGGCGCGCCAGGCCAGCCTGGATATGCCGCCGCCACGCCTGCGGCACGAAACGATCCGGCGCGTGATCGACCGGCTGGTGACGGACCTGCTGGAGGAAACCCGCGCCCGCCTGACCAAACTCGCCCCGAAAGACCCGGACGCGATCCGCCGCTCGCGCAGCCGGGTCGTCATGTTCAGCCCGGCGATGACCGAGGCCAATCAGGCGATCAAGGATTTCCTCTATACCCGCATGTACCGCCACTGGCGCGTCAATCGCATGAGCGCCAAGGCCCGCCGCCTGACCGAGGAAGTGTTCCGCATTCTGCACGCTGATCCCTCGCTGCTGCCGGACGACTGGCGCGCGCGGGCCGGAGAGGGCGGCACGCACCGCGCCGCGATCGTCGTGGGCGATTACGTCGCGGGCATGACCGATCGCTACGCGATGGACGAACACCGCCGCCTGACCGATATCGCGGTGAACGGGTGATGATCGATCCGTCGGTCGAGTTTGGGCAGGGGTCAGGGCTCCGCCCTGAAACCCGCCAGGGGCGTTGCCCCCTGGACCCCCAGCAAAGGCAGTGCCTTTGCAATCCGTCCATTGGTTGGTTCTCTGAGGAGGGCCGACCGAGGCGTTTGCCAGGTCCGGGTTGGCCCTCCTCAGAGAACCAACCAAATCAATGGTTCCAAGTGCCGCTGCCCTTGGCGGGGATCCAAGGGGCGGCGCCCCTTGGTGGGGTCTCGGGGCGAAGCCCCGGCCCTGCCCAAACTCGAACGATGGGAATCTGATGACCGACCTGTTCGCCACCATCCGCCAGAGCGTGCTCGCCGCCGTGCATGCTGTCGTGCCCGGCCTGCCGGATGAGATCCTCGCGCGCATTGAGGTTTCGCCCACGCGGGAGGTCGCGCATGGTGACATGGCGACCAACGCCGCGATGGTGTGCGCGAAGCCCGCGCGGCAACCGCCGGCGAAGTTGGCCGCCGTGATCGCCGAGGCATTGCGGGTCAATCCGGCCATCGCGGAGGCCACTCCGGCGGGTCCGGGGTTCGTGAATTTGCGGCTCGATCCGGCGGTGTTTCGCGCGGTGGTGCCGGCGATATTGGCGGCCGGGGAGGCGTATGGCGATTCCGCCACGGGTCGCGGCGTCCGGGTGAATGTCGAGTATGTGTCGGCCAATCCTACCGGCCCGATGCATGTCGGCCACTGCCGGGGCGCGGTGGTCGGCGACTCGCTGGCGAATCTGCTCGCCAAGGTCGGGTTCGACGTCACCAAGGAGTATTACATCAACGATGCCGGCGCGCAGGTGACGGCGCTCGCCTGGGCCGCGTACTGGCGATATTTGCAGGCGATCGGCACGGCGATGACGGAGGAGGAATTTTCCGACGCCGTTCCGGGCGGCCTGCAGTATCGCGGCGATTATCTGGTTCCGGTGGGGGATGCGCTCGCGCGGGCGCATGGTTCCGCGCTCGCGACACCGGATAAGACGATCGAGGCGCCGGACGTCTGGCTCGACATCGTGCGTGATTTCACCATCGACGCGATGATGCGCGATGTGCGCGAAGACCTCGCGCTGCTTGGCATTCAGCAGGACGTTTTCAGTTCGGAACGAGCCTCTGGTCGCGTCGGGCGCCGCCGATGCGATCATCGACACATTGCACGCGGATGGGTTGATATATGAGGGCGTGCTCGAACCGCCGAAGGGCAAGACGCCCGACGACTGGGAGCCGCGGCCGCAAACTTTGTTCCGCGCCACCAACTTTGGCGACGACGTCGATCGGCCATTGCGCAAATCCGACGGCAGCAACACGTATTTCGCCAACGACATCGCCTATCATGCCGACAAGGTCGCGCGCGGCTTCGATATGCTGATCGACGTTTGGGGCGCCGATCACGGCGGCTACGTGCCGCGAATGAAGGCGGCGGTGCGCGCCGATCTCGCACGACCGAGCGAAGTTTGAGGTGGTGTTGTGCCAGGTCGTGCACATCATGCGCGCCGGCGAGCCCGTCAAAATGTCGAAACGGGCGGGAACCTATGTCGCTCTGCGCGATCTGCTGGAGGAAGTCGGTCGCGACGCCGTCCGTTTCACCATGCTGACGCGTAAAGCCGACGCGCAAATGGAATTCGACCTCGATCAGGCGGTGGCGCAGACCCGGGACAATCCGGTGTTTTACGTGCAGTACGCGCATGCGCGCTGCCGCTCGGTGCTGCGCGGCGCGGCCGAGACCATGCCGGCCGGGGACCTGACGCCGGAGGCTCTGGCGGTCGCCGATCTCGGCAGTCTCACGGACGAGGCGGAGACCGCGTTAATCCGCCGCCTCGCCACCTGGCCACGCACCGTGGAGGCTGCCGCGCTCGCACGCGAACCGCACCGAATTGCGTTTTTTCTCTATGACATGGCGGCCGACTTTCATATGCTGTGGAACCGGGGCAGGGACGACTCCACGCTTCGATTCCTTCAGGCCGGCCGGCCGGCGGAAACCCGTGCCCGCCTGGCTCTGGTGGCGGCGACGGCAGTGGTCATTCGCTCCGGCCTGCGGGTCATGGGGGTCGAACCCGTCGAGGAAATGCGTTGACCCGGTGACGATGAAATCCCCTGGCGCGAGCCCTTGGCGAGAGAGCATCACGAAAGGACGACCATGTCGGATCAGGTTCAGGTCTCGGGCCCCCAGATCGGCGGTCCCCAAATCGACGCGTCCCAGATCAGGGCGCCCCAAATGAGCGGGGGTCATACCAGCGGACCCTATGTCGGTGGCCCATGTCGGTGGACCCCATGTCAGTGGGCCAATGTATCGGCCGTCGCGCGACGACGATCAGGGCATCGACCCCGGGACGAAGCGCATTCTCTATCTGATGGGGGCGGGCGGTCTCGGCATTCTGGTGGCGATTGCCGGATACAGTCTGCTCGGGCATTCCGGCGGTGGCACGGTGCCGGTTGTCCAGGCCGATCACGATGGTTGTGCTGCCTTCGTTC
>CAVRDN010000129.1:0-30282 GCA_963719675.1 uncultured Alphaproteobacteria bacterium
GCACTGGAGACGTCTTCGACCCTGGAGCGGACCGCCGGGAAGCGCACGCCGCCGGCGCTGTTGCCGGGGGCGCACCTGGCGGCGCCGACTTCGCCGCATGGCTTCATCGACGCGCTCCGCGACATGCCGGTGGATGCGATCGCGGTTGGACTGCGATCGGACGATTACCTCGACGGCGATGTCGCCGCGCGCCTGCACGACCAGGTGCTCGGGCCGGCGATGGCGCGTGGTTACGCGCGGCTGTGGCTGGCGGGGATCTCGCTCGGCGGCATGGGCACGCTGTTGGCCTGCCGGGCGCACCCCGGCGCGGTGGACGGGGTCATTTTGCTGGCGCCCTTCCTGGCCACCCGCGGCACGATCGCCGAGGTGGTCGCGGCCGGCGGCCTGGCCGCCTGGGAGCCGGGCGTCGCGCGCGGCACGGACATCGAGCGCGGGCTGCTCGCGTGGCTCAAATCCCGGCCCTTCGCGGCCGGAGGGCGGAGCCGTCTGGCGCTCGGCGACGGCGACGCCGACCGCTACGCCGATGCGAGCCGGCTGCTGTATCCGCAACTGTCGCCGGCGCGGATCGTCGTCACGAACGGCGCGCACGATTGGACGACCTGGACCGCGCTATGGCCGAGCTTGCTCGATGTCGCGGGACTGAACGGGCGCCACGCGTGACCGAGGCGGCACGGTCGCGGCCCGCTCAACGGCGGAACGGCGAACCGTGTCCGGCTGACCGCTGAGACCGACCTCGCATCGGGCCCACCGCGTCCTTGCATCGCGCGGGCGCATGCTTCAGGTTCGGCGCATGCTGGCGGTCGGCGCGCCGCACCAACGCTTTGGACCGCGGCGCGGCGGCGGGAGACCTGTGAACCACGCTCAACTTCTCGTGGACGGCGGCATGGCGGCGTGCGCCTTCGCCGGACGATTTCCCTGATAATCCGGATGCGATCTCCATGCCCCGACGCCTGATGGTCTGGGTCGTCTGCGCCACGGTCTGGCTCGGCGGCTGCGGCGATACCACTTTCCACGTGCCGGAAAACCAGATCGACGAAGCCACGCTACGTGTCGGTCTACCCCTGGTACGCCGAGTTCTGCGCGCTGTCGGAAATCGACAAGAAACCCGGCTTCGGCGCCGAGATCGTGCCCGGCGGACCAGGCGGGCATTCGGTGCTCTAGCTCAACGGCGTCTGCCGGGTGAAAGACGCGGGATATCCCGTCGTCGCACTGTGCGACGACGGCGATCCGAAGCCGGGCGAAGGCGTCGGGCTCAGCGTCAACGATCATTACCGGAACGCCAACTGGATCGCGACGGAGGGCCGCGATTTCGTCATCCGTGGCGACCTTCCGCCCAGGCGAACCGCTGACCAGAGCGAGCCTATCTGAAAACGCAGGCGAAGGCGGAGGCGATGGGAATCCTCGACGGCATGGTGTTCCACGCGAGGTGTTCGGCGACCAGCCCGCCGGAATGTCGAAAACCGACTTCATGTACGACATGTCGGTCGCGACCGATTACGCCGTCGAATTCGGCCGCGATCGCTATTGCGCGCGCGTGCCGGTGGATCGCGCGAAAGATGGCGGCGGTGGTGACTATCTGAACAAGGTCAACGCGCCGTACCGCTCCGGCGCGCAGGTGTTCAACTGGAACGTGCTGGAAAACAACTGCGCGCATCTGGCGCACAACGTGCTCGCCGTGCATGGGCGTGTGGCCGATATGGCCCACCGGCCGGCCGTTGCTGATCTCGGCGTTCGATTTCCCGGTGCCGAAGAACGAGTTCGTCAATCTGATGCGCCGCACCAACGATCTGCCGATCGCGGACCCCGACGCGCTGTACGACGATGCCTCGGCGCGCGCGGCGATGCTGGCAGCAGGGCATGAATTCCGACCGGACCGGGCGGCCTCGCCGAAGCGGAGCACGCGATCCGGCGCAACGAGGTCTACAACACCAAACTGCGCCTGATCTTCTACGACGACCCGGTGCTCGGTCCCTACAAGCCGCAGGTTCGAGACGATCTTCAGCGAGCCGCGCTACACCAACCTGAATGCGAACCTGCGGTATTTCTCGGCGCTGTACGCTCGATCCTGGCCCGGACGCCGCCGGAGGCCGCCAATGGCGGCGACAGAGCGGCGTTTTATCTTAAATATACCCGGACCATTGCCGCCGCGAAGGCGAAGCTTGACGAAGCCCGCCACGTTCTGTCCGCTGTGCCTGGCCAACGATCCTGAACCCATGCGGAACCTTGTATTGAGCCATATGTGCGTCGTCTCGGGCGTCGGTTTCGGTCAGGCAGCGACGCTGGCGGCGTTGACGACCGGTTACAGCGCCCTCGCGCCCTGTCATTTCGAGACCGTCGACCCTCCCAACCTGGGCCGCCGAAATCGAAACCCTGGACACGACCCGGTTGCCGGAGGCGTTCGCGGCGTTCGACTGCCGCAATAACAGGCTGGCGGAACTCGCGATTCGGGAGGACGGGTTCGACGACGCCGTTCGCGCGGCGGTGGAACGTTACGGCGCGGACCGGATCGGCGTGTTCGTCGGCACCAGCACATCCGGGATCTTGCAGACGGAACAGGCGTATCCGTATGGACGCGCGGGAGGGCGCGACACCGCGCTGCCCGCCTCGTTTCATTACGAGGAAACCCATAACACCGCGTCGCTCGCCGCGTATCTGCGCGTCAGGCTGGGGATCGAAGGGCCGTCGTTCGTGGTTTCATGCGCCTGCGCCTCGTCGGCCAAAAGCGTTCGGCAACGCGGCGCGCATGATCGCGGCGGGATTATGCGACGCGGCGATCGTCGGCGGGGCGGATTCGCTGTGCCTGACGACGCTGTACGGATTCCATTCGCTGAACCTGAACGCGCCCGGTCCCTGCCGGCCGTTCGACGTCGCCCGGGATGGCATCTCGATCGGCGAAGCGGCGGGCTTCGTGCTGCTGGAACGGGCGCAAGCGGCGGAGCGCACCGGCGCCGTGCATCTGTTGGGCATTGGCGAAAGCAACGATGCCTATCACATGTCGTCGCCGCATCCCGAGGGCGTCGGCGCGCGGCTGGCGATGGAACGAGCGCTCGGCGGCGCCGGACTGCGACCGTCCGATATCGACTACATCAATCTGCACGGCACCGCGACGCGGGTCGGCGACGTGGCCGAGGATGCCGCGGTACACGGCCTGTTCGGCGATGCCACGCCGCGCGGATCCACCAAGGGCCACACCGGTCATACGCTCGGCGCGGCGGGGATCGTCGAGGCGATCATCTCCGCGCTGGCGATCCGGCACGGGCTGTTGCCGGGAAGTCCGCATACCGAAACGATCGATCCGGCGTTTCGCGGCCGTTATCTCCGCGTCAGCGAACCGGCGCGCGTCGATCGGGTGCTGAGCAACTCGTTCGGCTTCGGCGGCAGCAATTGCAGCCTGGTGCTGGGACGTCCATTGGAACGCGCGCGATGATCACGGTCTTCGTCGAAGGCATTGGCATCGCGGGTCCGGGTCTGGACGGGTGGCCGGCGTCGCGCGCGGTGCTCGCCGGGACAGCGCCGTATGAGCCCGCGCCGTTCGTGCCGCCTCCGGTATCGTTGCTGCCGCCGGCCGAGCGGCGCCGCGCCGGAACCGCGATCCGCCTCGCCATCGGCGCCGGCCATGAGGCGCTGACACAGGCCGCACGGGACCCGGCCGGCATGGCGATGGTGTTCGCGTCCTCCAATGGCGACAGCGACACGGTGCACGAAATTCTGTGCGTCCTCGCGAGCGAGCGGCGCGAGGTGTCGCCGACCCGATTCCACAACTCGGTGCACAACGCGCCGGCCGGGTATTGGGCTGTCGCGACGGCGTCGCGCGAACCCAGCACCAGCCTGTGCGCGTTCGACGACAGTTTCTCCGCCGGATTGCTGGACGCGGCGGTGCAGGCGACGGTCGATCGGCGGCCGGTGACGCTGACCGCGTACGACGTGCCGTATCCGGAACCCCTGCACGGCGCGCGGCGGATCGAGGCGCTGTTCGCCACGGCCCTCGTCCTCACGCCCGAACCCACCGCCGGGACGGTCTGTTCGTTGGGGATCACGCCTGTTGGGACGCGCCGACGGTCGGACAGCGCCGCGAGCGGGATGGCGGACGCGCGGCTGGAACGATTGCGGCTTGGCAATCCGGCGGCGCGCGGTTTGGTTTTGCTGGCGGCGATCGCCCGCGGCGGACACGAAACGATCCATCTGGCGGCGGCGGCCGGAACCGCGGCGGACATCCAGGTCGAACCGGCGTGACCGGCCTGGTCGGCAAAGCCGGGATCGCCGCGCTGATCCCGCACGCGGGCGCCATGTGCCTGTTGGACGCGGTGCGCGATTGGGACGCGTTGTCGATTACCTGCGTGACCGGCAGCCATCGCGACGCCAGCAACCCGTTGGCGCGCGACGGATGCCTCGACGCGGTTTGCGGCGTCGAATACGCGGCGCAGGCCATGGCGGTGCATTTCGGCCTCACCGCCGGGCGGCGCCCGGCGACGGGATACCTCGCGAGCGTGCGCGATGTGGTTTGTCACGCGGAACGACTGGATCTTGCGCGCGAGGATCTGGAGGTGACGGCCACGCTGCTGGCGGCCGATGCATCGGGCGCGGTCTACCGGTTTTCGCTGCGGGACGCGACCATGACACTCGTGTCGGGACGTGTGGCGGTGGTGCTCGACGCCGGCGGGCGGACATGAGGCGGGCTTTGGTAACCGGCGGTAGCGGGGCGTTGGGCGCGGCGATTTGCCGGCGGCTGGCGGCGGCGGGCCGGCATGTGTTCGTGCATGCCAACACCGGCCTCGCGCGCGCGGAGGCGCTCGCGGCGGAGATCGTGGCGGCCGGCGGGACGGCGGACGCGGTGACGTTCGACGTCACCGATCCGGCGGCGGCGGCGGCCGGCGTGGCCGGCATCCTGGCCGGCGGAGCGATCGAGATCCTCGTCAACAACGCCGGCATTCACGACGACGCGGTCATGCCGGGGATGCGGCGGGAGCAGTGGTCGCGGGTGATCGACGTCTCGCTCAATGGTTTCTTCAACGTAACGCAACCGTTGCTGCTGCCGATGATCGGCAAACGCTGGGGACGGATCGTCAATGTCTCCTCGGTGGCGGCGGTCATGGGCAATCGCGGCCAGACGAATTACGCGGCGGCGAAGGCCGGTCTGCATGGCGCGACGAAGTCGCTGGCGCTGGAACTCGCGAGCCGCGGGATCACGGTCAACGCGGTGGCGCCAGGGATCATCGCCTCCCCGATGGCGGACGCGGCGTTCAACGCGGAGCAGATCGCGCGGCTGGTGCCGATGAAACGCGCGGGCACGCCGGAGGAGGTCGCGGACCTGGTGCGGTTCCTGGCATCGGAACAGGCGGGCTACATCTCCGGGCAGATTATTTCGATCAATGGCGCGATGAGCTGATTTTCAGCGGGCGGCCCCCGGAAAGACGCTCAACCGCGGATGAACGCCGACATAAAATCGTGGGTTTCCGGCCAGGGCATCCGACGCGCGTTCACCGTCGCTCATGGCGGTGTCATCCGGGCGCGATCCGGCAATGTCGATATCGCGACCGTTTCGTTATTACTCCAAATCATTTGATCCATGTCAAAGACGCAACCTTTAACCTGACCACCATCGCCGTCACGACGCGGCTGCCGGTCGCCTCGCCCTGACCGGACAATCGCGACAAACGTCGATGGAGAGAACGCCATGAAACTTGGCATGCTGCATTTGTTCGAGAATCCGGTGGGCAAGACCGAGCACGAGGTCATCAAGGAACAGATGGAACTGATGTACGAGGCCGAGACGCTCGGGTTCGATAGCGTCTGGCCCGCCGAACATCATTTCACCGAATACGGCTACTGCGCCTCGCCGCAGGTCTCGCTGGCCGCCGTCGCGGCGCGCACGAAACGCATCCGGCTGGGCACCGGCGTGGTCGTCCTGCCGTTCCACAATCCGGTGCGCGTGGCGGAGGATTTCGCCTTCCTCGACCTGATGTCGGATGGACGCGTCGATCTGGGCGTCGGCCGCGGCTATCAACCGGGCGAATACGCGGGCTTCGGTCTGGCGGACAAACAAGGCGAGTCGCGCGCGATGTTCGACGAGGCGATCAATCTCGTGCGCCAGTGCTGGACCGAGGAGCGGGTAACCTTCAAGGGCAAATACTACCAGGTCGACGATCTCGTGGTGCGTCCGAAGCCGTTGCAGCAACCGCATCCGCCCATCTATATGGCGTGCCTGTCGGCGGAAATCGTTCCGCCTCGCGGGTCGTTACGGGTTCAACGTGCTGATGTCGGGTGCGTTCGGATTGTCGGCCGAAGGCGCCAAGACCGGAATCGCCGACTATCGCGCCGGACGGCGGGAGGTCGGTCTGGATCCGGCCGGCGGCAAAATCGCGCTGCTGTTGAAAGTCTATGCCGGGGACACGATGGATGGCGCGCGGAAGGATTACGCGGGTCCGTGCACCTGGTATTATCGCACGATCGCGAAATACGTCGCACCTCCCGCCGGGCCAGGCGGCGATTAAAAGTTATGAGTTATACACACAGACCCGCGGCACGGCGGAGACGCTGAATTTCGACGATCTGGCCAATTCGCCGCTGATGGTGTGCGGCGACGTCGATCATTGCACCGAGAAACTGTCCGCGCTGATCGAGGAATACGGCTTCAACGAGTTGCTGTGCTGGACCCGGATTGGCGGTTTGGAAACCCGCAAAGTGCTGCGCTCGATGGAGTTGATGAGTGGGTTGGTGATGCCTCGCGTGCGCCGTGCGACGGAGAAGTTGGCGGCGTAGAACGAGAGCACACAGCGGCGGGAAGCCGCGTGACCGCCGCCGTTTGACAAGGGGGGCGCGGCGATCACCCGGCCAGGGGGCCGGTCCGGGGAACGGGCCGGCCCCGCCCGTTCGGTCGCGCGCCGGTTCGTTCTTATTTTGTTCTTGGCGCGGTATGTCGCCCGCCCTATCGTCCATGGCATCGGCCACCATAACCGGACCAACCGCCATGGACCTCAGCGCTTACCTCCTCAACAGTGTCGTCGAAGCGACGACCCCGCCCCACGAATCCGAAGCCGACGCACGCGTTCGCGGCGACGCCATCGTCGAAATGGTCTGCGCCTTCGATCCGCGTGACGCGATGGAAACCATGCTCGCCTGTCACTGTGTCATGCTGCAATTCCTGTTGAACGCCGCGGTGCGCGATGCCAGCGATCTCACGCGGGAGGTCGCGATCCAGATCAAGGCCCGCGCCTCGGCGATGGCGCTGAGCCGGACCCTGCATCAATGGGTGTCGAAATTTGAGAAGGTGAGAAAGCGCAACGAGGTCCGCGCGAGCGAGGCGGCGCAGACCACCGCGGCGCAGGTTGCCGCCGAACCGCCCGCGACGCCGCGCGCTTCGGATACACGGTCGCGGTCCGCGCCGCCGGAGATCGCGGTCGCATCGGTGGAAGCCAGGCCGGTGGCTCCGTTGCTGGTTGTGCACGGACACACCCTGCCCGCGGCACCTTCTCCGGCCGCCGCGTTGCCCGCCGCCGCGAACATCTCCCACGCCGGCGTTCCGGGTCCCGAGGCGACGGTCGCCGCGGGTGGCCGGCGACATATGGCCTGATAACCGCGCTCATGGATGCCACGCGTGGCCTGAGGAGCGGCGCCGCCATCCGTCCGGTTGAGGTTGTCCCGCGCGCGGGCGGCGCGTTGGACAGTGGCGGGACCTATGCGTTGCTGTCCGGTACTCCGCTCCCCCCGATAGCCTGGCCCGCTGACACGGACCGCGGACTCCAGCGGCGCGCGCGATAAACGTTAGCCGCGCAAATCCGCCTCGAACCGATCGCGCCAGCGCTCCAGGCTGTTCTTTCGCATGACCGCCAGCATCGCCTGGTGACGCTCCCGCCGTTCTTCCAGATCCATGAGCAACGCGCGATTCATCGCCGCCGCCACGCCCGCCTCATCGTACGGATTGATCAGCAGCGCGTCGGTCAGTTCCCGGGCCGCGCCGGCGAACTCGGACAAAATCAGCACGCCGGGATCGTCCGGGTCCTGCGCCGCGACGAACTCTTTCGCGACCAGGTTCATGCCGTCCCGCAGCGGCGTCACCAGACACGCCTGCGCCGCCGCGTAGAGCGGCATCAGCACGTTGCGTTCGAAACTTTTATTCAAATAGCGCAACGGCACCCAGTCCACCTCGGCGAAGCGGCCGTTGATGCGTCCGGTCTCGCCCTCGAGTTGCCGGCGGATGACCTGATACGTTTCGATATCGGAGCGGGACGGCGGCGCGATCTGCATGAACGTCACCACGCCGTGATGCGCCGGATACTCGGCCAGAAAACGCTCGAACGCGGCGAACCGTTGCGGCAGGCCTTTCGAGTAATCCAGCCGGTCCACGCTCAATATCAGGCGATCCAGCAGAGCCGCCCGGATGCGCGTCGCCTGCCGCCGGTTGCGCGGCAACTCGGCCGAGGCACGCACCTCATCGACATGCACGCCGATCGGATACACGCCGGTGCGCAGGACGCGATCGTAAATCGACACCATGTCGCCGCGCACCGACCCGCCGGCATGCCGCACCGCGTAATCGATGAACGCGGCGCGATCGAGTTCGGTCTGGAAGCCCAACAAATCGTAGCGGCACACCGCGCGAAACAGGTCCGCGTGCGCCGGGATGGTCATGAACACACCCGGCGCGGGAAAGGGCGTATGCAAAAACAAGCCAATGCGGTTGGTCAGACCGGCGTCGCGCGCCGCCTCGGCCACATAGAGCAACTGATAATCATGCACCCAAACCAGATCGTCCGGCCGCACCAACTTCGCCAGCGCCTGCGCGAACATCGCGTTGACCCGCCGGTAGCCTTCGTATCCGGCCACTCGAACCGGCCGAGACCGATCTGATAATGCAGCACCGGCCACAACGTGCCATTGGCGAAGCCGCGGTAGGTACTGATCGTAGTCCTGTCGTGACAAATCGATCGTGAACAACGAGATCGCGCCGACCGCGTGCTCCGGTTGCTGCTCGGGCACGTCGCGAATGTTGCCGCTCCAGCCCAACCACAGGCCGCCTTTCTGGCGCAACGCGTCGAGCACGCCGGCGGCCAGACCGCCGGCGGTCGCCTCGCCCTCCTGGATGGGCGCGACCCGGTTGGAGACAACGACAAGCCGAGACATGGAATCCGAACGCCCCTCAAAACTTCGGCGGCAGGATGACAGGCTTCGGCGCAATGGGCTATCGCGGGCGAGATGTTGGATCGGCAAAGCATCGGGGCTTCCGCCCCGGACCCCGACCAAGGGGCGTTGCCCCTTGGATCCCCACCAAGGGCAGTGGCCCTTGGAACCATTCATTTTGGTAGTGGAACAGGCGTGGGCCGACACGAACGTCGATACGCCACCGTCGGCCCCCTCTTGTTGCACCGCCAATGGACAGATTTCAAAGGGCCTCGCCCTTTGATGGGGTCCAGGGGCAAAGCCCCTGGCGGGTTTCAGGGCGGAGCCCTGACCCTTTGCTGATCTACCTCATCGCCGGCGAGCCCAGCGGCGACATCCTCGGCGCCCGTCTGATGCGCGCCATTCTCCGTCGCCGCCCCGACGCGCGCTTCGCCGGCATCGGCGGCACCGCAATGGCCGCCGCCGGCTGCCCCAGCCTGTTCCCAATGAGCGACCTGTCGGTCATGGGATTTCTCGAGGTCCTGCCTCGCCTACGCCAACTCAAACGCCGCATCCGCGAGACCGCCGACGACATCGCGGCGCAGCGCCCCGCCGTCGTGGTGACCATCGACTCCCCGGGGTTCACGCTGCGGGTGCTGCGCGCCATCGCCCCGCTCGGCATCCCGCGCGCGCACTATGTCGCGCCCCAGGTCTGGGCCTGGCGGGAGGGCCGGGTGAAGCATTATCCCGGGCTCTGGGACCGGCTGCTCTGCCTGCTGCCGTTCGAGCCGGCGTTCTTCGCGCGGCACAACCTGCCCGCCGTCTTCGTCGGCCATCCGGTGCTGGAGAGCGGTTGCGACACCGGCGACGCGGCACGGTTTCGCGCGCGGCACGGTCTGGCGCCGGACGCGCGGATCCTCATCGTGATGCCGGGCAGCCGGCGCGGCGAGGTCAAACGCCTGCTGCCGGTGCTGCGCGCGACGTTGGATCGGCTGCGCGAACCAGTCGTACCCGTCGTGCCGCTGGCGGGTCCGGTCGCCGACGCCGTGACCGCCGCCACCCTCACCTGGACGCGGCGGCCGATCCTCGTCTCGGACACCGCCGACAAGCACGATGCGTTCGCGGCGGCCGATGCCGCGCTGACCAAATCCGGCACATCCACGCTGGAACTGGCGGTCGCCCGCGTGCCGATGGTCGTGACCTACCGCGCCAATCCCGTCACCATTTGGCTTCTGCAACGAATGGCGCTGGTGAAATATGCCTCGCTCCTGAACCTGCTGTCGGACCGGCAGATCGTTCCGGAACTGCTGCAAAACGATGCCACGCCGGAAAAGCTGGCCGCCGCGCTGGAAATCATCCTGACCCCGGAAGGCGCCGCCGCGCAACGGGCCGCCTTCGCCGCCCCACTCGCGATGCTGCGCCCGCCCGAGGGGTCGCCCTCAGACGCCGCCGCCGCCGCCGTTCTGGACCTGATCGAGCAAACCGCCCGCGACCATCCTGGCGCGTGACACGGCCATCGCCTCGGCCACCGCCAACGCCGCCGCCAGCGCGCGCCGTCCGGCCTCCGGACCAACCAGAACCGGCGCGCCATTCAGCACGGACTCGTAAAACGCGGTATGCTCGGCGGCGAGCGAATCATGATCTTCCCACGACGCTTCCTCGATCCCGACACCGGCGACGCCCGGCACCGGCTGGCCGATCCCGCGTCCGATCACCGTCAGTTTGCGCGAGGAGAAATCGGCGGCGAGGTAGCTGTCACGCGCGAAAATGCGCATCCGCCGCTCGGTCCGGATCGAGACCCGGCTGGCGGTGATCGTCGCGACCGCCCCGTTGGCGAAGCGCAGCCGCGCATTGGCGATGTCCTCAAACGGACTGGCGATCGGCGCGCCGACCGCGTCCACCGCCTCGATCGGACTGTCCACCAGAGCCAGCACCAGATCGAGATCGTGGATCATCAGATCGAGAATGACCGACACATCGGTGCCGCGCGGCTTGAACGGCGCAATCCGCACCGCCTCGATATAAAGCGGTTGGCGCGACCGCCCCGACAGAGCAAGATACGCGGCGGAAAACCGCTCCAGATGCCCGACCTGCAACACCAGCCCACTCGCCCGCGAAATCTCCACCAGTTCATCCGCCTGGGCCAGCGTGGCCGCGATCGGCTTTTCGACCAGGACGTGCTTCCCGGCGTGCAACGCATCGGCCGCGAGTTGGAAATGCGCCTCCGCCGGAGCGGCGACGATCAGCGCGTCGATCGCGGGCAACAAAGCCTCGAACGTCATCTCCGGCGCGCCGGCTTCCCAGCCGACGGTTTTGGCGCGCTCGGTGTCGGGATCGTAAATCCCCACCAGCTGCGCGCGGTCCGGACGCCGCGACTTTCAACGCGTGATAGCGGCCGAAATGACCGGCACCGGCGACGCCGATGCGAAGAGGCGAGGACGGTGGGGACATGCGCGACTCGACAAGGTTCGATCCATCTTACCCGACATCGGCCGAGCCGGGGAACCGGGCGGCGGTCCGGCGGTCGTGTAACCAAACGTTGCATCGCGCCACAATGACCGTATAGCATCCCGGCGCGGTGCTGTTGCCTGATCCGTACCGAATGTTCCGGCCGCCGCGAACCAACAATCTGAGTCCCGCTCGGCAGTCCCCGTCCGAAGCGGACCATCCTGGGAGGCGTGCATGAACACGGTTGAGAAATCCGCCATGCGGAAGATTTATCTCCGTCTGCTGCCGTTCGCTGTTTTGAGTTACTTTCTCGCTTACATCGATCGCATCAACGGCAGCTTCGCGGCGCTGACGATGCGCGGCGACCTCGGCATGTCGGCGACGGTTTATGGTTTCGCGGTCGGGACGTTTTACTGGGGCTACTTCATCTTTGAAGTTCCCAGCAACGTGGTTCTGGAGAAGGTCGGCGCGCGGGTGTGGATCGCGCGAATCATGATCACCTGGGGACTGCTGGCGGGCGCCACCGCCCTGGTCACCGGCGCGACCAGTTTCAGCGTCGTGCGGTTCCTGCTCGGCAGCGCCGAGGCGGGCTTCTTCCCGGGCATCGTGCTTTATTTCACTTACTGGTTTCCGACTTACCATCACGCGCGCATCGTCTCCGGTTTTCTGATCGGACTGCCGATCGCGGTGGCGGCGGGAGCGCCGGTCTCGACCGCGCTTTTGGGTCTCGACGGCATGTGGGGCCTGAAGGGTTGGCAGATCATGTATATCGCCGAGGGCGTGCCCACCGTACTGATCGGCATCGTCACGTTGTTCGTGCTGACCGACTATCCGGCGCAGGCGAATTTCCTGACCGACGAAGAAAAGGCGTGGCTCAGCGCGAAGCTGGCATCGGAACGGATCGCCAAGGAATCGGTGCGCAAATTCAGCATCTGGCAGGGCATGTTCGACCTCAAGGTACTACTGCTGGCGTTGAATTACTTCGGCATCGTGGTCGCCAGTCTCGGCGTGCTGTTCTTCGTGCCGCAGATCATCAAGTCGATTGGGGTGACCAGCAACATGACGGTCGGTTGGCTGACGATGATCCCGTATATCTCAGGCGGGGTTGGCCTGGTGGTCTGGGGCATCGTGTCCGATCGGATGAACGAGCGGCGGTGGAATTTGCTTGGCGCCTGCGCGGTATCGGCGATCGGTTTGATCATCGCGGGCATGACGATGGGCACGTGGTGGGCGATGGTGGGCCTGTCGATCGCGACGTTCGGTTTCTACGGCTCGAAGGGTCCGTTCTGGTCGATGCCGCCGATGTTCCTGACCGGCACGGCGGCGGCGGCCTCGATCGCGTGGATCAACTCGATCGGCAATCTCGGCGGCTTCTTCGGTCCCTGGTATGTCGGCGTGGTGAAGGACCTGACGCGCAGTTACGCGGGCGGACTGTATGGCCTCGCGTTCCTGTGCGTGATCTCGGCGGTGGTGTGCGCGCTGTTCCTCGACATTCCGGATCCGAACGCGGGGCGCGCCGGCGAACCGGTGACCGCGGAGGCCGGCTGAGGGATTGTTCCGAGAGTGCAACCACGATGCCGGCGGACCGGACAACGGAGTGACGATCAGCGGTGTCACAAATCGGAAGGATTTTCGGTGAAGTCGTGTCTTCGTCGCAGTAGACTTGACGCGTTTGCAGTAGTGATGATATTCCTGCCGTAAAGACGCCACCAGAGCGAAGTACAGCCGCCTGCCCAGTTCAGGCGGCCAGGGAGCAGGTCATGTCCATCAATTTGGCCCCGGTACTGGCACCACCCTTGTTTCAGGACGACTTCGCCGCCGATCCCGCCGGCCCGGTGAGTTCCAGCCTATGGAGCGAACCAACCGGCGGGGCGGAATTCATTCCGCCGGCGGGCGGCTCCGGCTATCAGGGAACGGAGACGCAACCAAATCCCCCCGATGTCGAAGATGGCGCGTTGCAACTGGAACTACAGACGTACAACCCAACCGGGAATCCGCAAGGGCAGTCGTTTCAGGGAGCGGCGATCTACAGCAACCAGAGCTTCATTTCCAATACGCCCGGCCAGGGCATCGCGTTCACGGCGGTCGCCAAACTGACGTCCGCCGTTCCTGGGATGGTCGGCGGGATCTTCGCTTACGGCGTCGATGCCACGACCGGACTGCATGACGAAATCGATTTCGAAATCGCGATCCGATTTCGCGGCCACGAACCCCAACCAGGAGCAGACGAATATCTACCTGAACCAGCCGGCGAACAGCCCAGGAAGTCCGGCTTTGGTGACCGATCCGAGCCTCACGTCGTACCAGACCTATACAATGGAGTGGTTCCCGAACGAAGTGCTGTGGTTCATCAACGGTGTGCTGGTTAATCAGAGCACCGTGAGCGTGCCGCGAACCGCGATGCAATTTTATCTCAACATCTGGGCTTACGACGCCGGGACCAGTTTGTTGCCCGCGCCAACGATGGCCGCCAATCAGATCTATACATTCGACGTGCAATCCGCGAGCGTGTCCGCGATCGAGGATGTCAATTCCACGCTGCTGATAACTGGAACGACCCCCAATCAGGCGGCGACCGACAGCACAAGCCTGGCGCCATTCGCGGGCGTCACCGTTTCCGATGCCAATCCGGACCCAATCGACACGGTCAACGTGACTTTGTCCGGCGCGGGCAACGGCAAGTTCACCAACCTTGGAGCTGGCAGCTACAACGCCACGACCGGCGTCTACAGCGTCAGCGGCACCCCCGCGGCGGTAACGAGCGCTCTCGATGGACTGGTGTTCGCGCCCACACCGCATCAGGCGCCGGGCGAAACGGTCGCCACCGGATTCACCATCAGCGCGACGGATACCGCCCAGGCGTCCGCCACCGACAACGCCACGAGTGTGCTGACCGTGGACGCGCCGCTGGGATTGATCGGCGGACTTGCGGTCAGTCAGCAAATCGAGCTGCTCTACATCGCCTACTTCGACCGGTCCGCCGATAGCCCCGGACTGACTTACTGGATCGGGCAGGACACGCAGGCGCAACAATCCGGCCAGAGCGCTTCAGTCGCGTTGACCAACATCGCCAACTCATTCGCGCAGCAGGCGGAGACGATCGCGCTCTACCCGATTTTCGGCCTGCCCGGCTTCAATCCGACATCACCCTCGGCCGCGGACACGATCAACAGTTTCGTCGGCAATGTTTATGAAAATCTGTTCGACCGGGCAGCCGACAGCGCGGGACTCAGCTATTGGGATAACCAGATCGAAACTGGAGTCGTCGGGCTCGGCGCCGCCGCGTTGGACATCGCCAATGGCGCGACCGGGACCGACGCGACCGGACTGCTGAACAAGGTCACCGTCGCGCTCGATTTCACCACCAGGACGGGCGCCGCCGATCTGGGCCAACCGCCCTTGCCGGCCTCGTTCGTAACCGCCGCCAAGGGCGTGCTGAGCGGGGTCGATGGCATTTCCCTGAACGACGCGTCCGTGACCGCCGGCATGAACGCGACGACGACGTACATCGCGAGCACGACGAGCGGCCATCAGACCGCCGCGACGTCCGGCGATCCGGCCGTCATCACTGTTACGGGTTCCGATCAACTGATCGATCCCGGCTCGGGTGCGCACACGATCCAATTTACCGCGGGCGCGAGCGGCGACACGCTCATGGTGCGCGCGGATGCGGTGGATCAGGTGTCCGGTTTCAATCCGGCGGCGGATAGCCTGGATCTGGGGTCCCTGCTTCTGGCCGCGCACGTCGATCCCGCGGACAATATCGCCGAGCTGGGCCACTACCTGACAATCGTCGATCAGGGCGCCGACGCACTCCTCAACTTCGATCCGACGGGACACGGCGGCGGAAGCACGGTCGCCGTCTTATTGGGCCTGGGCGGCACGCTTACCGGACTGAATACGCTGGCCGCCGACGGCGCCCTCAAGATCGCGTGATCGGATTTGAAAGAAAGAGCCTACCCCTCGATCAAATGCCCGATCGCGCTCCACGATGGGATGCCGTCGCAGATGATCTTGATCATCGCCAGCACCGGTACCGCCAGCACCGCGCCGGGCACGCCCCACATCCAGTACCAGAAGATCAGCGAAATGATCACCACCACCGGGTTCAAGGTAAATCGTCGCGCCACGAGAATGGGCGTGACGAACTGGCCCTCGATCAGGTGAATGGCGAAAAACCCCGCCGCCGGCATGAACGCGCCCCAGGCGGAGTCAATGCTCATAAATCCGGCCAGCAGCAGGATCACGAGACAAATGATCGGCCCGATGATCGGAATATAATTCAGGAAGAACGCCAGAACGCCCCACAGCGTTGGATTATCCAGGCCCATGAACCATGTCACCAGGCCGGTCGCGATGCCGACGAGGGCGTTCATGATCGTGATGGTTTTCAAGTACGCGGCGATGTCGCTTTCGATTTGCTGAGAGATCATGACCGCGGCCCGCTTATCCCGGAACCGCGGCAGGATCTCCACCAACCGGCGCAGGAACACGTCGCCGGACATCAGCAAGAAGAACAGCACGATGATCGTCATGAACAGGCCGCTGGCGAAACTCGCGGTGCCGGCGAACAGAACCTCCGACAACCCGGACGTCATCGAGGAGGCGGACGGGTTCGGCGAGGCGGCGGTTTCCACCTGCGAGGTCGTGAGACTGATATAGCTCTCGGCATGGCGCATGAACTTCTGCACCAATTCAACCGGTGCACTGACGAAGCTCAGGCGTTCCTGCAGGCGAGGCAGACTCTCCGGCAGCTTGGCGACCCAGTCGTGCGCCGGACCGGACAGCGCGGTTCCCATCGACACCAGCGTAACGAACAGCACCGTGATCATGGCCAGCGCGGCGATCACCCGCGGCACATGGATCCGCTCCAGCCGGCGAACTCCCGATTGCATCAGCAACTTCAGCAGGATCGCCAGCACGATCGGCAACACGATGGTGCGGGTCAAATACAGTGCGGCGACGAACAGCAGCGTGAACTGCGCCGCCTGCAAAAACAGCAGCGGGTCCGACGGCAATTGAATGGTGTTCGACGACTCCTGGATCGTCACTTCGACAACCGGCGCGGTTTCGGCCGAGGCTGCCTCGCTTCCCGGAGCGGGCGCGGTTGAGGATGACATCGCGTCAGATCACGCTGGTGACGGCCATGCCGACAGCCGCCAGCGCCATCACGGTGGTCGCGATCCAGCCAACCGCCTTCAACGGAGATCCAAGCCGGAACTGGCCCATCACCCGGCGGCGGCTCGCGAGCAGCATCAACAAAACCATGACCGGAACCGCGACGACCCCGTTGATGACCGCGCACCAGAACAGCGCCTTCACGGGATCGACGGCGGACAGGTTCATCACCGCGCCCACCGCGGTCGCGACGGCGATCGTCGTATAAAACGCCTTCGCGGAGCGTGCCTCCCAATTGAGGCCGGTGCGCCACCGGAACGCTTCGCCCAGCGCGTATCCCGCCGAGCCTGCCAGCACCGGCAGCGCCAGCAATCCGGTACCGATAATGCCCAGCGCGAACAAGGTAAACGCGAACGGCCCGGCCAAAGGCCGCAACACCTCCGCCGCCTGGGCCGAGGTCTGGATATCGGTGTGGCCCGACGCGTGCAACGTCGCCGCGGCGGTGATGATGATGAACAGCGCGACAATGTTCGAAAACGCCATGCCGACATAGGTGTCGATACGGATACGATCCAACTCTCCGTCGGCCTGCCGCGGCGCGCGGAGCAGCGGCTCGGCGCCCGGTTCCTCGATCGTGCGCTCGACTTCCTGACTGGCCTGCCAAAAGAACAGATAGGGGCTGATGGTCGTGCCGAAGACCGCGACGATGGCGGTGATGTGCTCGCCGTCGATCGCCATGTGGGGGAACACCAGTTGTGTGGCCACGTCGCGCCACGGCACCCCGACGTAAAACGCGGTCGCGACATAAGCGAACAATGACAGCGTCAGCCATTTCAAAATCGTCACGTACCGCGAATACCGCACGAACACCTGGAGTAAAACCGATACGACCGCGAACAGCACGACAAACAGCACCGCCGGACCGCGCACCAGAAGCCGCAGCCCGGCCGCCATGGCGCCCAGATCGGCGCCGATGTTGAGCGTGTTGGCGATCACGAGAAGGCCGACAAGCCCATGCAGCACCCATGCCGGATAATGCAGGCGCAGGTTCGCGGCGAGGCCTCGGCCCGTCACCCGGCCGACCTGCGCGCTGATCTGCTGAATGCCGCACATCAGCGGATAGGTGAGCACCATGGTCCAGCCAAGCTGGTACCCGAATTGCGCGCCGACCTGCGAATAGGTGGCGATGCCGCTGGGATCGTCGTCGGCGGCGCCGGTGGTCAGCCCAGGGCCGAGCGCATCGAGAAACTGTGCGGTTTTCCGGGCCGGACTTCCTCCCGGCTGGAGCGGCGGGACGATGGTCGACGTGCTCATGAAACGCTCTCCGCGCGCCGGCCGGTTTCGTGCATTCCTGGACGCCAGAGTTGCAACGCGAGTCGGGCGATAATGTTCCCTCGTCGCGATGATTGACGCGGCGCTGGGCAACGCGAGATATTCAATCGGACGATGAGCGGTGGCGCCGCGTTCCGTTATCGGCGGGGCCGGCGGTTCATTGATTCTCCGGACCGACATAAGTTTGGCGTCGGTGCGGCCCGCGGTCTCCGGCCGCTGAACGCGGGAGGGGCGGAATGGGCGTTGGAGGTCCGGGCCGGAATCGAACCGGCATACGCGGATTTGCAGTCCGATGCATCACCACTCTGCCACCGGACCCCCGGTGCGCGCTCGGCCGGACGAACCGGTGACTGACCCGGGTTCGCCGTCCGGAGGGGGAGTTAGCAGGTTCGTTTGAGATAATCCAGGTTCGCTCCGGCCGGGTCCCATCCGGCACGCCGGCGGGCAGATCGCCCGATCCGGAACCGCCTTACTCGAGCCGGGATAGTCCCGCCCCGAAGTGCCTGTGGAACGCGCTTCCCACGGGCGGACGATGAATGACCGTCAGCGCCTCCGCCAGGGTCGGATGGGTCGCCAGCACCGTGCCCTCCGCCACCGAAACGACGGTCCAAAGCCCGTCCTGCGCGATCATGAGCCATGATGCCGTGGTTTCGCCCTCGCGAAACACGCCGATCAGCCCGCCGCCGATCGCCACCGGCCAGTGCCGCGCGCGGAGGTCCTCGGTCGCGTCGATCCCGGCCGCGCGGGCCGAGTTCGAGCCAGGTCAGCAGTTGCCGTCTTTCCTCGACGGCGAGCCCGGAAGCGCTCTGGGGTGGACTGGCGTTACGCGGTTCGGACTGGCGCGGCAACATGTCTGGACTCGGGGGTTCAGTGGAAGATCGCGTAGAGGTTGCGCCGCACATCGGCGGCCATCTGGGCCAGCACCATCGGCGGGCTGGGAATGTAGTACCGGACCCGCCTGACCGGCCGATAGACCCGGGCCTCCCGGTAAACCCGAGGGCGAATTGGGTGCCAGACCGGCCCGGCGCGGGCTCGGTCTTGGCCGGCGGCGGCGCTTCCGCCACCCGCGCCTGGACGGGCGCCGGTTCCGGCACCTTGCGCGGCTCCGCCACAGCCGGCGACGTCACCGAACTCACCCGAACCGGGCCCTCCCCCGCCATCGCGGGCGGCGGGGACGCCGGAAGCGTAGCCGGGGCGACCGTGTCCCCGGACTCGGCTTCAGCGCCTGACTTCGCCAAAACCGGACGGTCAGCCGCCGCCGCCGGCGCGATCATGCCCGCGACCTCGGACCTGGGCGGGCTCTCCGGCACGACAGCCGCCTCATGGCCAGTGGCGGAAACCGCCTGCGCCGCGGCTGTACCGCCCGGCGCGGCCCCGCTGGTGGCGGCCTCACTGGAGGCGCTGTTGGTCGTGCCACTGGCGGCGGCATCCCGCAACGCCGCCATGTCGGAGCGCACCTCCGTCAGTTGCGCGAACGTTTTGCGTTGCAGTTCGGAGACACCGTGCATCGCGCTGGACACCTCGGCGAGGCGCGGGTCCGCGAGCCGCGCCTCGGCGCTCGGGTCATAGCGGTCGAACCACAGTGCCGCGACCGCCGCCAGCACGCTGAACCCGGTGACCGCCGCGACGATCGACATCCGTCGCCGCGCGGTCGCGCTGACATCCCGCGCGTGTTGCAAGGCGTCCTCGGCCCGCCGCGCGCAGGCGACCGCGATCGAGACCAGTTCCTCCAGTTCGGGATCGGTCCGCGACGCCGGCAGCCGAAGCGGCAGCGCCGCGGCCTCGATCGATTGTGCCGGCGGCAACCGGATCCCCGCGTCCCGCCCGGGTCCTGGGCCGCGCGTCGGAACGGGCGAGCAACGCGGGATCCGCCCTGGCGCACTCCAACAGGAAACGGGCGAGATGCTCAACCGGAAGTCCTGGCAAATCACCTGGGGTCATCTGGACCATGCGCGCAATCCTCAATGGTCTGCTCTGACTGTCCGTCGTGACACCCCCGTGACGGGCCGGCCGAGGTGTCGCGACATCAACGTCGTCGCGATGCGAAGCGGCACGGCATTTCGTGATAGCAAGCCACGAATCACCGCGCTAAGTCCAGTCACATCTTGGAGTGTCCATCCCCTGGTCCAACCGCGTCAGGCAACCGTGGCGCACCCGCCATCCCGATCGTCAGCCGTCATCCGGCGAACGCCGCCGCCAGAGCAGCACCTCGATCGGAGGCTGGATATAATCCGTCTCCTGATACGTGGAATCGAGTTGATAATCGCGCAACGCCGCCGCGAGTTCCCGTTTGACACGATCGTTGTACGTATAAGGCGACGGTTCGGCGATCACGATCCAGCGCGGCCGCGTGTCCAGGATGCGGCCGATCTCCGCCGCGCCGCTCGTGCCGGCGCTGGCGCTGAAATCGGACAGTTCGACACCCAGCACGAAGCGCGACGGCGGGGCGGCGCCGGTGTAGGCATAAACCAGCGGATCGTAATTGAATACGTAAACGTCGTGACGGTCGGTGCCAACCGCCTTGATGCGGTCGGCGATCTGTCGCGGCACGTTGACGCGGTCGATGGTGCGGCTGTCGGAGGCGTGCCTGACCATTTCCACGCCGGCCGGCACCAGGGTCAGGACCACGCCGACGGCGACCAGACGCGCGAACCGGATCGGCCATTCGCGCGCCAGCAAAGTCAGCGCGAGGCCGGCCATCAGGCATAGCGGCGGCACCAGCGCGTTGAAGTAGTGCTTCCAGAACTTCAACGGCATGGCGACGTCGATGCACGCCGCGATCAGCCAGACCGCGAGCCACATACAGAGGATTTGATGCCGCTGCGCGAGATACGATGGCGCCGCACGGCATAAAGTACCACCGGCCAGACCAACAATCCCGAGATCGGCAGCAATCCATAGCGCAATCGCGCGACGATGGTGCCGAGCGCCAGCCGCTCATCCACGTAAGCGAGGTTGGCGCGCAGCGTGGCGTCCACATATTGTTGCCACGCGCCGGCCCACCAGTAATACACCGACGCCACGACGGTCGGCAGCAAACCGCCGGCGATGGCGATACCGGCCAGAACAATCGTACGGCCGATCGAAGCCCCGGCGCGCAGTTGCCAGAGCAGCACCGTGCCGCATAACGCGACTGCCTCCGGGACCACGACATATTTCAGTTGCAGACCGATCCCCAGCAGCAACGAAGCGGCGAACATCACCGCCGGCCGCGTCACGCCCGCGGGCGTGAGCAACTGTCCGGCCAACAGATAGCTCGCCGCGGTGACCGCGAGGTTGTTGAACACCTCGGTGTTAGACGCCAGTCCCTCGGGACGCGACATATAGGCCAGATAAAACAGGCCGGCCATCAAACCCGCGAGTTTGAGCCGTGCGTAATGATCGAGGAAGCCGGTACAGCAGCGCCGCGGTCCCGGCCACCGCGATCAACCCGAGCAAACGCGCCGCGAGCAAGCCGTCGCCAACGATCCAGGTGCCCAATGCGAACAACGCCGGCACGCCCATCGGATGAATGTCCCAGACGGCGGCATACGGCACGCCGCCGTGCAGCCAGCGCTGCGCGACGACGATGTAGAAGTCTCATCCCAGTTGAGCCCAGTGGTGCCGAATGAAAACGCGCGGAGACATGCCGCGATGAGCAATGCCCAGAGGAAAGCCGTTCCGAGTGAATCAGGCCCGCGCGCGAGGCGTAGCGCGCTGGGCGCGAAACTGAAACGATCGATCGATGTCCGCATGCGGGTCCTCATTCTCGATGCATCGGGTTCAGGTCCGGTCTGCTGAATTGCCGGTACGACGCCCGGCGCGCGCGACTCGGTCCTGCGCCGCGAGCAGCGAGGCCACGGCGCGGCGTTGAATGCAAATCGCCATGGTGGCCAGCATGCCGGCGCAGGCGACGGCCTGCGCGGCGGAGCAAATCCATAGCGCGTCCACCGCCGCCAGGCCCAGGCGCCAGGACAGAATCGCCGCGCCGACGAGCAGCACCAACCGCGCTATCTGCCACGCCGCGGCCAGCATTTGCCGGTTCAGCATCTGCAACGTGGTCGACAACGTCTGGAGCACGACGGTGAGCGCCAGGTACCAGAGACCTGGAAGGTGTGCAAGTACGGGACAGCGGCGCTCCAGGGTCCACCAAACAAAAGTGGCACCGCCGTCTTCGCGCCCGCGAGCGGGGAGCTATACGGTTGTTGCGAGTTTTGCGGGTTCGATCGATTTCGCGGGCGTTCAGTCCGCACCGGTCACGTTCACGAATGCCGGGCACCGCGACGGTTGCCTTGACAGCGTCGACCAGCTCATCGGTTTACGGGCAGCCGATCAGGCGTTGGGCGGCTTTCCGAAAATCTGCGGGAGCGATTTGCCAAGTCCAAGACATGGTGTACACTTTCTCATCAACTTTCGCCCTTCGAGGGCAACGCCGGCCAGCCTGGGCCCCGGGCTGAGAACCGTGAGTGGGGCACCAAGCGTCAACATCATGGCCGCCTCCGGCACCGCGGGCCGCGAAGAGAAAATTAGGTTCGTTGACGCCCTGTTTCGCGCTCGGGGCAGCGCCTACGAATCAACGCGAACAACATATCTCAGGGCTGTGGCACAAGGCAGCACTTTGTGCCATTCGCGCGAGCACTTCCCATCGGGCCCTTCCAGCGGCCGGATCGGCGACGCATCTCGAGCCATAGACAGCGACAGAACTCTTTTTGCAATAAAGAGTTAAGTTGTGCTGACCACGTTGGTCGCAAGCCCGGAAATCGCAGCGATATGCAGGCTGTTTTGAGCGAATTGATGTGGCACAAAAGGCCCCAAAAAAGCTGCCACTTTGTGCCACATTTTGCGCGACAGAGGTCATTCCAGACCAACCTGAAATCGATGTCCGGCAGTACGGCAAGCCTCATCATAACAATCGCCGAGTTTTCGGTCGAACGCGGCAATTTGACCCGGCAAATCGGCTCGGAAATATTCGCCGCTACCGCCGTGTCTTGTTGCCGCCAATCACTGACTTTCGATCGTGCTCCCCGCGGTCTTCCCTCTTCCGCTCGATTACTTCAGGGCGGTAGGATGCGCTCCGAAGCCAGGCGAGATCGAGCGATTTCGTCTCCAGAGGTAGCCTTTATGAACCCGCAGTGCATCATCGGGTGGGCCGCACGCGCCACTCTGGTCTCCTTGCTCGGGCTCTGCGATGCTTGTCACCGCCGCCGAAACCGTGGCCGCCCAGCCGAGCTCGTTGCAATTCGAGGTCCGGCTCGGCGGGTGCGCCTGAAGCACGCCCGAAGCGACTCCGCAAACCCGATCATGCCGGCATCCTCGGGTCGATTGCTGGTCATTCTGGAAAGCCCGGAACCGCCGAGCCGCGGCTGTCGGTCGGCCAGACTGGCAACAACGCCTCACCGTTATTAGGCCGTGATGTCGACCGGCTCGAGCCTGATACTGTCGCGGTGCTCGACAATCAGTCGGCCATCTTTCCCATCAGCAGCCTGAGCCAGCTTCGGCCGGGAACATACGCGATTCAGGCCCTCTTGCACACCAACCTCGACCTGAACATGGCCAATGCACCCGGAGACCTGTATAGCCCCGTCACGACCGCGCGGCTCGACCGGCCGACGGGCGGTACTGTCAAGCTGGAGCTAACGCAGTCGGTGCCGGCGGAGACTCTTCCCGCCGATCAGGAACTGGTCAAATACCTGAAAATCCCGTCGCGGCTTTTGAGCGATTTCACGGACGGCCGATCGCCCTTCGCGCCGGGGTGATCTTGCCGCGCGATTTCACCGCCATCCAGAGCAGCACTACCCGGTCAGGGTTCACATCGGCGGCTATGGCTCGCGGTTTACCGACGTCGGGGACATGATGAACCCCGAATCAGGATTTCACCGCGCCTGGATGGCCGATGACGCACCTCGAATGATCCTCGTTCACCTGGATGGTGCAGGGCCGCTGGGCGACCCGTACCAGATTGATTCGGCCAACCACGGGCCCTATGGCGCGGCCGTCACACGCGAGTTGATCCCGTTGATTGAAAAGAAATTCCGCGGCATCGGCGACGGACGCGCCCGCGTGGTCGACGGCGGCTCGACAGGGGGCTGGGTGGCGCTTGCATTGCAGATTTTCTATCCCGAGTTTTTCAACGGTGCCTGGGCGCTTTTGCCCGGACAGCGTTGACTTCCGCTCATTCCAGCTTGTGAACATTTATGATGATGACAATGCTTATGTCAATCGGCACGGCTTCGAGCGGCCGGCCTCGCGCGAGGTTTCGGGCGATGTTCGTTATACCATGCGGCATGAGTGCCAGCTTGAAAACGTGCTCGGCCGACGAGACTCGTGGGCCCTTTCCGGCGGCCAGTGGGGCGCCTGGAACGCGACATACGGGCCGCGAGGCTGCCGACGGCCAGCCCGTTCCTCTCTGGAACCCGACAACCGGAGTCGATCGACCGCAAGGCGGCTGCGCACTGGAAAGGCTACGACCTCCGCCGCCGCCTCGAGGAAAACTGGCCCGAGCTCGGGCCCCAAGCTCAAGGGGAAGCTCCACATCTGGGTGGGCGAGGCCGACGATTACTTCCTCAACAACGCCGTCCACAGACTCGATGCCTTCCTGTCCCACGCCGAGCCTGCCTACGAAGGCTCGATTACTTACGGCCCCGGAGCAGGGACACTGCTGGATGGGAATCTCCGAGGCGGCGATGATGAAACAAATGGCCAAGGCGTATGGCTGCGTCTTCATCGGCCGCGAACTCCGCTTTCCCCCGACAAGGAAGTAACTCAAGATGCCTCGGCTTTCGGCAAACAGGCGGTCTCAAGATACAAGCCATTGTCCATGCCATGTTCGGCGTGGCGCTTACACTCTTCGGCCCGGTCTGACAGCGCCGTCTGCGCGACAAAAGACAGTCAGCAACCTCGACGAGAGCAAGGTCCGGCCGTATACCTTGCCCGACCCGTTGGTGTTCGGCGACGGGCGAAAAGTCGTGACAGCAGCCCAGTGGAATGAGGAGCGGCGGCCCGAACTGCTGCGGCTGTTTGAGACCCACATGTACGGCAAGGTGCCCGACACCGCGCCAAGCCGATTCAAACCCCGGTTTCAGGTGAAATCGGAAGATCGCGCAGGCTCTGGGCGGTACCGCCATTCGCCGCGAAGTGACGATCGTATTTTCCGAGAAAGCCAGACGGTCCTCAGATCGACCTCTTGCTCTACCTGCCCAGGAGAGGTCGCCGCAGGAACGCGTGTCCCGGCATTTCTCGGGATGAACTTCCGGGGAAACCATACGATTCACTCCGACCCGGGAATCACGCTGCTCGCGACAGTGGATGCGGCCGAATGGCAAAGGGGTCGTGCAAGAACCAGGCAACCGAGTCATCGCGAGGAACGGACTCGTCGAGCTGGCCTGTCGAGCGAATCCTCGCCCGTGGTTACGCACTGGCGACATTCTATTACGGCGACGTTGACCCGGATTATGACGACGGGTTCAAGAACGGGATTCACCCGCTTTTCTACCAACCGCGGCCAGACCCGACCTGCAGCCGACGAGTGGGGCTCGATCGCGGCATGGTCGTGGGGCCTGAGCCGGGCTCTCGATTATCTTGAAACCACACCGGAGATCGACCCTCGCAAGGTCGCCGTCATGGGCCATTCGCGGCTCGGCAAGGCAACACTCTGGGCCGGTGCGCATCGACCCGCGGTTCGCGATCGTGATCTCCGTTCAATCGGGATGCGGCGGTGCGGCCCTGTCACGCCGCGATTTCGGCGAGACTGTCCAGCAAATCAACACGTCGTTCCCTCACTGGTTCTGCACCAATTTCCGCCGGTACAACGGCCATGAGGATCAGTTGCCGATCGACCAGCACGAGCTGATCGCACTGATCGCGCCCCGGCCCGTATTGATTTGCTCGGCCAATGACGACCTGCATGCCGATCCCAGGGGAGAATTCCTCGCAGCCCTCGCTGCCGATCCCGTTTACCGCCTGCTCGGCACCGACGGCCTGGCCGTTACCGAAATGCCCACGCCAGCCCCCAGGCAACTGGTCAAGAGCACCATCGGCTACCACTATCCGTCCAGGCAAACATCAGGTCACGAGCGACGACTGGGAATCCATGATGGACTTCGCCGACCATCACATGAGGCAACAAATCCAATGAAACGCTTGATTCTGGGTCTTCTTCCTGATATCCGGCATGACTCCGCTGACCGCCGCGGGTGAGCTCAAAGTGGGAGCATCGGCATCTCGATTGGTCGCCGACGATACGATGGTCATCGGCGGCGGGATCGGTCCAGGCAAGGCGTCAGGGCAGGAGGGGGAGCTCCGTGCGGCGGCCGTGGTCATCGAAGATCCGCAGGGGGCCAGAGTCGCACTCGTCGCCTGCGACGTTCTCATGGTCAATCGCGATATCCTCGATCAAGCCGCCCGGCGTATCGAGCATGAGGCTGGGCATTCCATTCGATCACATCCTGATCAACGCGACGCACACCCACAGTGCCCCCACGACGGTCACCGTCCACGGCTACAAGCGAGAGGAAGCGTTTACCCGCCAGGTTGGCGAGAAGATCGTCGAGGCGACCGACCGCCGCAGCGAAGCGGCTCGGGCCGGCGACCATGAGCTTCCGGCTGGGAGAAGAGTCGTCCGTGGGCAGAAACAGCCGGTTGCTTCTATCCGACGGCACGATCTTCTGGACCGGCTTGCACAACGACGTTGTTCGGCCGACGGGTCCCTTCGACCCGGAGCTGCCGGTCTGGGCCTTCCGGCGCCCGAACGGCTCGCTGGAGGCCGTGATGTTCAACCACTCGACCCACACGATCGGAACTCACAAGCCGGGCGTCCGGTCGCCCTGCTTTTACGGACTCGCAGCTCAGAATCTGGAGAAACGAGACGGCGGGACATTCCTGTTCTTCGAGGGCGCATCAGGCTCGACGCATAATCTCGATCTGCCGCCGCCGGAGATGACGCTTCGGATCACGCCACGCCGTAACGAGGGCTCTCGAAGCCGCAAAGCCGCGATCGGTCAACCATGTCAAGGGCATTCGAAGCGAGTTCGCCTTCAACGTGCGCCATTTCGATGAGGTCGCTGATGACAGGGCCGTGGCCGCCTATTGCACAAAAAGGATCGGCGACAAGAAGGGAGCCCAATTCGTCATCGATACATTCCGTGCCATGCGCAAGGAGCTGGAGCCGCAGCAAGGGCAATGCGCAAAACCTGGCTCCAGGCGATCGTGCATCGGCGATATCGCCATCGTGGGCGTGCCGGGTGAGTTTTTCACGGTGCTTGGCCAGGAGATCAAGCGCCGGTCACCTTTTCGATATACCTATGTATTTGAGCTGGCCAACGACTACATCGGCTACATCCCCGATCGTGCCGCGTTCGGGCTCGGGGGATACCAGACCTGGACAGGACTCCATAGCTTCCTCGAGCCTGGAACCGGCGAAGCAATTGTCGCGGAATCGATCAAACTCCTCGAACGGCTCCACGAGACGCAGACGGCTTCGGGCTCACGGTGATCCTGTTCCAATCGGAAATGCATATCAATGGAATTGTTCATCAGGTGGATCAGAGTCGCTTTGTGTCTCTCTGATATGCAATGAGCTCGAGCTGCCCCTGGGTTCGTACCCCAAATCACAAAATTCAGGCATGTTGCGGCGAAGTCGGGGTTGTCGAGCAAGTATCGGTCCGACTCAGGGCAGACCAAACGCTCAAAATCATCGACGATTTCAGGGTTAAAATAGGGCCTGGTTCGCTCTGCGCAGGCCCATTCGAGGTGATGAGCCAAAAACTGGCCCGCTCGTGAGGCTCGAAGCGGAACCTGGCAATCGAACGTCCAGCTCCGCACGCGGCAATTGGTCAAACCGGCCGTCTGGAAAAGTCCACGGAGCTGCCGACCTACATAGATTTTTCGCGGCTTGCGAGAACGCTCGACATGCGCAACAAGCTCGCGCGACAGAGAGCCAACTCAATTTCAATGGGCCAGGGAAGTAGTACGTGATGCAACTCGTCGTTTTCGATTACCCTCACGATGCCTCCTGGCTTCTTTTTTCCGCCGCATTACTCGCACCGCTTCCAATGGGTCAGGCAAGCTTAAAGGCTCTGCGCACACCAGACGAGATCAAAAGAATTGTCGTCGAACGGAAGGCGACGGAAATCTGCCTGGATAAGATGGACGCGTTCGGGATGGGGCCCTCGTCGGACGTCAGCTTGCGAACTCGAGAAATTCCCGGAGACATCGACCGCGATTATATTTAATTCCGATTCAGCAAACCATCGAGAAAATGCACCGTCGCCGCACGCCAGGTCCAGAACGCGATCTACCGAACGTATCGGCAAAGTCGCGACGATCGCTCGGAATTCCTGGGCCAAACGCCCGGTGCTGACTTATCAATTGTGCATAGGAAGGTAAGCCTACCGAACTAGACACGATCGAGACTCCGGAAATGTGCATCGCCGAAGCGGTTCAAAACAAAATACCTGGATCGTACGATCGATCGGAGGGCGGCCCGTAAACGTCGCTCGAATCTTAACCATGACGCCAAGGACGGGACCGCGGCCAGAGAAATACCGTCGATAGTCGCGCAAAGGATCGTCGAGGTGCCGATTCTGGATGGCGAACTTGGAAAATCATTTATGAACTTTTGCCCTTCGTAGGCTACTGCTAATGATTACGGCGCCACGGCCACGAATTCGGCCCGGGGGAACCGATCAGAATCCGAACGTCATCGTGATCCTGACGGACGATCAAGGGTCGGCTGACTCACCGGATTGTCCGGCGCGACGGTACATCGAGATGCTCGCACCTTGATGCACTGGCGCAGAGTGGGGTGCGATTCACTCAATTCTATGCAAGCATCGCCGGTTCGCTCGCTGTCACGCGCCGACTATGAACGGGCCGGCATCCGGTTCTGGCCGGCATGCCAAGTAACGCACCATCGCAGGCGGCCGACGCCTGAAATGCCAGCGACGGAAATCATGCTCGCCGAAAATGCTCAGAATGGTGGCTATGAACCGGCCGACGTCTTGGTAAGCTGGGCACCTGGCCAGGATTTGCCCGACATCATGCCCTTGGGCTAAGGCATTCGATTTCTCGTTCGGCCACATAGGCGGCTGTATCGAAATTATTCACATTTCTTTTATTGGCAAGGTCCGAACCGGCACGATCTGCAACGGAAGAGCCGCGAGGTACACGCACCGGTCAAATTCTTCGCCGACCTGATGGTCGACGAAGCCGCAAGCTTCATGTGACAGAACGAAAACAGGCCGATTCTCGCCATTTTCGCGATCAATTCGAGCCGCCATTACCCCGACTCAGGGAGATCCCAAGTGGCTTGAACGTCACACGCGTTCAATATCCGCCGTAACCTTTTATGCGGCGCTTCTGTTGACTATGGATGAGCGAATCGGACGGTCGCTGGAAAAACTCGACGGCTGAACTCGGAGCAGCACCATTCGTGATATTCCAGTCAGACCATGGTCATTCGACCGAGGAGCGGCTATTTTGGCGGTGGAAGTGCAGGTCCGCCGCGGCGATTCAGCCTCTTGAAGGAGGAAATACGCGTACCCGCGATCGGAGCTGGCAGGGCAACTACCTGAAAACGATGTCCGCTACAGGTCGCGTACGGCTGCGACTGGCGACCGACGATCGCCGAGTTGTGCGGTGTGAGCCTCCCCAAGGCTGAGCGAGACGGCAAAAGTCTGATCCGGGGTAACGACTCCGGCGGCCGCGGCTTCGCTCACGATGTCTACAGCATGGAAGTTCGTAGAAAGGGCTGGGCGGTCCGGACGGGCGATCGGAAATTATCGTTGATGTACAGGAGACAACTCAGCGAGCTCGGGTGAGCGGTATTTCTAGGGCCGTTTCTGGGTCAACCTGCGCGACGACCCGTCTGAAACGACGAACGTCGCCGGGCAAGAGTGTCCTAAATACTTGATATCGCTTGAAGCGTTTGCGCGCCCGCTCTGGGAAGCTGCCGAACGACCCTCGACCCGAACTCAGTCGCTTCAATTGCAGAATTCGGCTCAAGATCCAATCCTGTCAAGGCGTAGCGCAGAACTGAAAATCTGGACCCATACAAGGACAGTGGCGACGTGGTTCGCCTCAGATCGAGCCAGAGGCGTCGACGACGGGATAATTTGGACTGCGGCTCGCTTTTCAAGATCGTCTGGCCTGCCGTTACGGGCGGCTGGGGTTGATCTTTGCGCGATTCTTGGCTTCGCCGACTTCAGTGACGCCAAGAAGCGCGAGTATGCTGTTAGGGTCCACTGGTTTGACGAGATGGTGACGGAACCGGCTCCGCGCGAGCGGCGCCGCGAAATCACTGAGCGTAGCCGT
>CAVRDN010000130.1:0-18160 GCA_963719675.1 uncultured Alphaproteobacteria bacterium
TTCAAATCGACCAGCGTGACATTTTCGCGATTGTAGGCCTCGAAATACCCGCTCTCCAGCGGCACGCGGCGGGTGCCGAAGCCGTGGTCCTTCGGGATCAGTTTCTCCGCCACCAGCGGGTCCTTCACGCGCTGGCGGATCTTCCTGGCGATGAATTCGCTGATCGCGGCGTTGGCTTTCTCGTCGACCAGGATGTCGCGGAAATTGCCCAGCCAGATGCCGAAGCCGGGCTCGGCGTAGAGCTTTTCCCAGAACGCCTCACGCTCCTCCGGCGGCACGTCCAGGGTCTTGCGGGGGTCGGCCTGGTGGATGAACCACATCGGCGTCTCGGCGCAATGGGCATAGATCTCGTCATAGCGGGACTTGATCTGCTCCATCTCCTGCCTTGCCGATCTTGGAATTGTGCAGCGGCGCGGCCCAGTTCGGCCGGCGCTGAAAAACGGTGAGGTGCTTCGCCTGTTTGGCGATCTCGGGGATCGCCTGGATGGCGGTGGCGCCGGTGCCGATGATGCCGACGCGCTTGCCGGTGAAATCCACCGGCGTGTGCGGCCAGCGCGCCGGGTGGTAGGCCGGGCCGCGGAAACTGTCGCGGCCCGGAATGGCCGGCAGCGTGTGGGCGGACAGGATGCCGATGGCGGTGAACAGGAACCGCGACCGTCGCCTGCTGGCCGCTTTCCAAGCGTCACGGTCCATTGGTTCGCCGCGTCATCCCAGTGCGCGGCGGTGACCGTGCTGCGGAACTGCATGTCGCGGCGCAGGTCGAACTTATCGGCGACATGGTTCAGGTATTCCAGCGTGTCGGGCTGCGGCGAAAAATGCTCCTTCCAGTCCCATTCCTGCATCAGCTCCTTGGAAAACGAATAGCCGTAGGTCCAGCTTTCGGAATCGAAACGGGCGCCGGGATAGCGGTTCCAGTACCAGGTGCCGCCGACATTGGTGCCGGCCTCGAAGACGCGCGCGGTCATGCCCAGTTCGCGCAGGCGGTAGAGCATGAACATGCCGGAAATGCCGGCGCCGATGACGATCGCGTCGTATGTCCGCGATCTGATCCTGGTCTGGCCGTTCCGCCAGGATCTGGGTGTCCGGCATGGTGTCGTTCCTCTGTTCGTCATAACAGGTTACCGCCGCACCGCGGTGTCCGGCAAGGCGCGCGGGCTTCGCGCCTCAACCGTGACCGGTGTCAATCGGCAACGAGACGAAAGCTACGGCGCGAGTTTTTCGACTCCGGCGATTCGTGGAAGCGGTAAGCGGAACGCAGGAACGTTGGCAGATTGAACCAGGAGCTCGCGCGCAATGTTCGTTGCGTACACTTCCCGATCCTGGGCTTCTCGCGCGACGAAAGCGTCGATTGGCGCATCGGCTTCGCTGTCAAAGTAGCAATCCTGAACCCACTCGAACACGTTCCCCGTCATGTCGTGAAGACCGAACCTGTTTGGCGGGAATGAGCCGACCGGGGAACTGCCCTTGCCATCCCAGCGACTGCCGCAACCAAAGCAGTTGGCGTTGTTCACGCCGATCGTGTCGCCCCAGTAATACGGCGTCGCGGTGCCCGCGCGTTCGGCGTACCTCGTATTCCGCTTCGGTCGGCAGGTGATAGCGGCGGCCGGTCTTCTCGCTCAGCCACGCGGCGTACTGGCCGGCGTCGGCCCAGGTGATCATCACCGCGGGATCGTCGTCGATGGGGTCGGGACCACGCCCGGGTTGCCAGGCGCGGAGTTGGCCCATGGTGACGGGGAATTTCGCGATCGCGAAGGGATGCGAAACGTTGACCGAGCGTTGTGGGCCCTCGTTGTCGAAGCGGCCTTTTTCGGACGGCGGCGATCCCATGACGAACGCACCGGCTGGAACCACGACCATCACGGGACAGGTCGGGCAATCGCGAAATTCCTGGCCGACGCTCACCGGATACGGTGAGAGCTGGATGCCGGCCTGGGTGATCGCGGCGTTCGCCGTGTCGCGGACCCGCGGCGACAGGGCGCCCTCCGAAATGAGTTCAGCGTAGTCCGCACGCAGACGCTCATGCGCGAGAACCGGATCGATCGAGATGGGCACGGCGTTTTTGGTCGCATGAACCGCGGCGAGGTCGCGGTTCATCGCGTCCTCGGCGGTGCGATTGTAGATGGTGGCGGCCTCGGCGGCGGCCTTTGTGAAGGCGGCCTGTTGCGAGGCGTCGAGTTTCCGCCAGACGCCATCGAAGATCGCGATCTGCCAGATTTGCGGATGGTCGTGCGATGGACCGATGAACGGCGCCGCACGGGGGATCCGCGCGGCGATCAGCGACCCGAGATCGGGTGCGATCACGCCGTCTATCTGGTGGTGATCCAGGGCGGCTCGCGCGTCGGACCACGCGGTATCCACGACGGAAACACCAAGCGCTCGCCAAAGTTGAACGCCGGCCTTCGTGGGACCCGGAAAGATGGCGAGCCGCAGGCCACGCAAATCGTCGAGCGAAGTTACCTTCCGCGCGGCCGCCATCATGCGCTCCGGTCCTCGGAAGGCATCCGTTTCAAGAATGCGGATGTGACGATAAAGGATGACTTTATCACGTCCCTCACTGAACAGCGGTGAGGCAAGATAGGGTCGGGCGGCGGCGTTGCCCGGCAGCAGGAACGGGAGATCGAGGCCGGTCACTTCGTCGATGATGACCGGCAACATGAAGCGCAGATCGCCCGAAAACAGGTCGAGCTCGCCCGACATCATGGCTTCGAGCGAGGTCGAGGGATTGCCGAGCGATGCCGCGTAATGAAGCTCGATCCTGACGCTGCCTTGCGTCGCGGCTTCGACGGTGTCCTTGAACGCGCGCAGAGCCGCGGCCTCCGGTCCCGCTTCGGGTCCGAGTTCGTTCAGGCGAAGGACGGTCTGCGCATCGGCCCCCGAGGTGATCAGGAGGATCAGCGCGGAAAGCAGCGAAACAAGAAAGCTTCTGAGCATCGGGCGAGTTTCCCGGCATCTATTGACGACTACGACCGGCGGTCCCGACGGCCCCACTAACCGGTCATGACGGCGTACTGCGTTGGTCAGGCTGGCCGCCACCTGGGGCAACGTCCGGACCATTCATTGCCGCGCATAAACCTGACTGACCTCAATAACCGATCATGTTCATCCGCGTCAGCGTCACGTGGCTCGACACGCTGGCGGGCGCGTTCGCCAGAATCCAGGCCGCTGCGAGTTCGGCGAACGGATCCTCGGCCGACATGCCGTCAACCGGCACGATAACGTTGAAGCCACGCAACGCCGCCGCGCTGGCGGTGTAAAGCGCCGCGCCGTGCGCCGACGTCCCGGTGACGATGACGGTCCGGACATTGCGCGCCTTAAGTTCATCGGCGAGATCGGTGCCGAGAAACTTATCGACACCGGCACGGACGACCGGATCGCCGGGGTGCGCCGCGAGCCCAGGGGGCACGTCCGCGACCGAACCGGTGAGCACCGTGCTGGACGCGACCGTCATTCCGTGCGTGCGGGCGTTCGCGAGCAGCGTCGCGACGTCCGGCAACGTCGCGGAACAGCGCGGCCGCTTCTCGGCGTTGCAGGTCTTCGTGTCGAAGTCGAGCAGCAGCAGCGCGGTCGCTCCCGCGTCAACCTTCACCGGCTTCAACGGCGGCGGCGGCGGCATCTTCACGGATGCCCAATCGGCGACGATGTCGCCGGCCCACGCGGGTTGAACCGCGAACATGGCGAACACGACAGCGGCGATGACATGATGACGGCGGAACATGGGAGATCCTACGGTTTGATCAGGTCTTTGTACTTCTTCAGGCCATCGAAATTGGCGCGGATGATTTCGGTCGTGCGCGCCTCGCCCACCCAGTCGCCGGCCATCTGATTATCCTTCAGGAACCTGCGAAAGTCCGGATCATCGAGCGTCGCGCGATAAGCCGAAACGAACTTCGCGTAATCCTCGGGATGCTTCGCCTTGAAGGCGGCGGGAAACACGAACGTCCGAACCGAGCCGTTGATGAGCGGCACCGACGTATGCCAGGCCTTCAACACCTCATTGATCGGCGGGACATCGTACTCCGGCACCCGATGATCGAGAAACACCGCCAGCGGCCGAATGAAGTCGCGGATGACGGCGGCGCCCTCGGCCTGGCCGATGTTGAAATCGACCTGCCCTCCGGCCAGCGCGGTGCGCATCGCGCCGGCGCCGTCGAAGGTGACGATGCGGATCGCCGTCGGCGGCAGGCCAAGCGCGTCCAGCAACGCCATGGTCGTGATGTGACCGACCGAGCCGAAATCCGCGCTCGTGCTGAGCTTGCCTGGATTTTTTTGAATTGCCTCGATCAGTCCCGCGGCAGTTTGCCAGGGCCGGTCTTTCGGCACCACGAGGATCGTGAAGTCGGTCCATTGCGCGTTGACGAAGGTGAAACTATCGAGCGTGAAGCGCGCGTTGGTCACCAGAATGTTGACCGGAATGAACGGCGTCGCCGGCGTCAGCATGACGGTATAGCCGTCCGCCGGTTGCTGCAGCAGCCAGTTGGTGCCGATCAATCCTCCCGCCCCCGCGCGATCGACGACCGTGATCGGTTGCCCGAGATATTTCGGCATGAACTGCGCGAAGCCGCGCGCGAGGCGATCCGCGCTGCCGCCGACGTCGAACGGCACGAGGATGGTCAGCGGACGTCGCGGCCAGGTGTCGGCTCGGGCGGTCAGTACGCGCGCGGCGGCGATCGTCGCCGCGCTCATGCCAAGCAGTCTTCTGCGATTCATGTCATCCAAACTTTCCTCACCGGCTGACCTCGATCGGGCGCGCCGCGCGCAAATACGGAATCGCGAGCGAGACAACCAGCAAAGCCAGCATGATCAGCGCGATTGGCCGGGTCAGCATGAAGCCGATGTCGCCGCCGCTCATCTGATAAGTTCTCAACAAGGCCCCTTCGGTCAGGCGGCCGAGCAGCAGACCCACGACCACGGCCGGCACGGGATAGTCGAAGCGCTGCATCAACCATCCGATCACCGCGAAGACCGCGAGCGTCAACGGTCCCGCCATGTTCTGCGCCAACGCGAAACTGCCGACGACCGCCATCGCCAAAACCACCGTGACCAGCACGCGCAACCGCACATTCACGACGTAACCGGCCACGAAAATAAACCCGAACCCCACCACCGCCAAAATCGCCACCTGGGCCAGGCTCGACAGAATGACCGCGTAAACCAGATCCGCGTGATCGCGCATGAACGCGGGGCCGCCGGTTATGTTGTGCATGCTGAACGCCACCAGCATGACCGCCGTCGCGCCACCCGTCGGAATGCCAAGCGCGAGCAGTGTTGCCATCGACCCGCCCTCCGAACTCGCGTTGGCGGACTCAGCGGCGATGATGCCGCGCGGATCGCCGGTGCCGAAACGTTCGGGATCCTTTGCCGCGCGCCTCGCTTCGGAATACGACAGCAGATTGGCGATCGCGTGACCGCCGGGGAGGATACCGATGCCGGTTCCCAGCAACGCGCCGCGCAGCAATGTCGTCGGATAGCGGAACGTGTCGCGCATGCCGGCGAGGATGCGTCCGGCGTCCACCCGCCGCCGCGTCACATCCGCGACGATGTAGTCGCGGCCGACGAGATTGAACAGTTCCGCCGCCGCGAACAATCCGACGATCGCCGGAACGATCGGAATCCCGTCAAGCAACAGATCGAACCCGAACGTCCCGCGCGCGGCGCCCGCGCACGCTGAGCCCGACGGTGCCGAGCAACAAACCGAACGCACCGGCGAGCAGACCGCGCGCGAGATGCCGCCCGCGCAGGCGCGCGATCAACGTCATCCCCCACAATGATACGACGAGGATCTCCGGCGGACCCAGCCTGATCGCGAAGGCGGCGATCGGTTGCGCGAGCACCAGCAGCAACAGGTAAGCGATCGTCTGACCGGCACAGGATGACGCGAGCGCCAGGCCCAACGCCTCATTGTGACGACCGGCGCGCGCCATCGGAAAGCCGTCGAAGGTGGTACCGACCGCGGCCGCCGAGCCGGGCACGTTGAGCAAGATGGCCGGGATCGCCACGCCGAACAGCGCGCCGGCGTACATCGCGGTCATGAAGATCAGCGCTTGCAGGAAATCCATGTAGGGGATCAGTGGCAGGCAAATCGCCAGCGCCATCGATGTCGTCAGGCCAGGCACCGCGTGGACCACGAGTCCGATCAGGATGCCGGGTACGACCACGAGCCAGGGCTGCCACGAGCCGCCAAGCAAATGGATCGCGGCGGCGAGCGCGTGGATGTCGATCACGATCCGTCGCCAAAAAACAACAGCGGCAGCGGCGTCGCCAGCAACGTGCCAAAGCACCAGATCGCGATGACGCAGAACAGCACCGGTGCGAGCACCAGGACCGGGATGCGCCGCTCGCCCAGGAACAGCAGCATCGCGAGAATATAGACGAATGTTGCCACGTCGAACCCAATCAACGGACCCGCCGCGGCATAAGCGCCAAGCAGCGCCATCGTTCCGGCGATTTTCATCCCAATACCCGGTGCGAGCCGCGCGCGCGGTTCGCCATCCGTGACGGCATGGAAACAACCGGCGGCGATGGCGGCGTAAAACAAAACCGCCGCGGCGGTAACCGGCACGATAAGGATCAGGTTCTCCACATCGCGTTGCGCCCGCCACGCATCCTGGCAAAACCAGACGCACCACCCGGCGATCGCCGTCGCGAACGAGAGGTGGGGAACGTCGACCTCGATCGTCCGGCCGCGGAAGGCGAAGGTGGGGCGCGAGGAAGGCATCAATTCTTGATGGTCTGGACGAACCACTCGGTTGGCAGCACGCGGCCAAGTCCGCGCGCCTTGGCCGCGTGATAGGCCAACCCACCGCAGGCCGCGAACTGCAGACCCCAGTTGCCGACCGGCCGATATTGCGTGATCTGCCGCGGGCTTGTGCGGCCCGGCGCACGTCCGGCGACAACGTCCGCGTAGAATGGCCAGGATCGCCCGGAGCGTTGCTTGCGGATAACCGGTGGCAGTCGCGTCTGCTCCTCGGGGGAACCGCCGACGAAGGCGCTCCGGCTATGGCCAAGGTCGCGGCGAAACTGTCCCGTTTCGGGCAGATCGAATGCCTCGTCGCCCTGCCGCACCACGACATCGATGCGCGGCTCGCATTCCGGCGCGAAATCGAGCGGTCCGATGGCGACGATGTGCATCCCCGGTTCCAGCCAGTCTGCTTCCACGATCGGCAGCATGCTGTCCGTCGTTCCCGCCACGATGTCGGCGCCGCGCACGGCCTCACGGGCGGTTGCCACCGGCTCGACGGCGATGCCGAGTTGAGCGGACATTTCGCGGGCGTAGCGGCTTCGGTTGGCGGGATCGCGGCTGTAGACACGCACGGTCTCGATCGGCCGCACGGCGACCAACGCCTCCAACGCGGTGCGGGCCATGCCGCCCGAGCCGATCATGCCAACACGCCGCGCATCCGCGCGGGCGAGCAACCGCGCACCGACCCCCGCCGCCGCGCCCACGCGCATGTGCTGCAGATGGCCGTCGTTGAGGATCGCCAAAGGCTCCCCATTCGCGGTGCTGAACAGCAGCACGAGGCCACAATACGTACCGGGCCGCATGCAGTATTTCTTCTCCGACCAACCGCCGTCTGCGGTCTTCGGCCATGTCATGATGTCGGACTTGAGCCGTACCGCGTGGATGCCGCCGGTCGCGCCCTCGATCGAGCCGAACCGGTAATAACCGTCCTCACGTTCGCATGGTACAAAGGTGTCGAGCCGCGGGCGGCACACCGAGGCGCCGGTCAGCATGCCGGCGAACGCCCGCTCCTGCGCTTCGATGCAGTCCTTCGTGGTCAGAACGGCGGCGACCACGTCGTTGTCGATCAACAACAAGCCTATGACTCCCCGGTGCTGGCCAAGCGCAGCAGCGCGCGCAGGCCCTCCGGGTCCAGGCTGTCGATCGCGTCGCACCGCGCGATGCAGGACGCGACGGCAGCGGGCGGCAGATATGTCGCGAGACAATCGCGCGCTTTGGCGTGATGCTCTGCCTCGGTGATCGGCGCGGCGCCCCAGGAACCGCGCGGCCGCTCGCAACGGGTCCGCACGACCGTGCCGTCGGCGAGCGTCGCCTCCAGGTCGAGATAACGCCCCGCCGTGTAGATACTTGGGATGTCGCGCGAGAGTTTCACCTCCATCTTGCCAAGCAGCGTCCGCATGTCGGCGCGCGCCAGCCGCTCATCGGTAAAACTCGAGAGCCCGACATGGCCGTCGAGCAACGCCGCGGCGGCGGTGTATTGCAGGCCGAATTTGCCGTCGAGCCCGCTGCGTGGCCGCGGCCGGTCGCTCGACGGGACGTCGGCCGCGGTGATCCGCACCGAGCGGATCGCATCCGGCGAGGGGATTTGAGGCCGCGCCATCAACGCCGCGGTGATCGCGTAATGCGTGGAGAACTTCGCCGGAAAAATCTTGATCGCGTAACCGGGGTCGACGATCCGGAAGGTCTGGCCGAACGCCAGCAGCGCGTCACCGTCCAGGCCATGCGGAAAGAACGCGCCCTCGTAACTTTGCGGTGCCGGATCGAACAAGGTCGGGCAACCGCTGAAGCCGCGTCGCGTCAGCAACGCCGCCTCCAGTCCGAGCGCCGCCGCGTACGCGCAATGCGTCGCCTTGGTCATCGTGCCGAGATTGACGAACAACCCGCCGCAGCGGGAGCCGGCGATACCGATCGCGTTGGCGTATTGCCCGGCGTCGAAATCCAGCAGATGACCCGCCGCGACCGCCGCGCCGATGGGACCCACGAAGCCCGGCGGATGGAAGCGCAACTCATGCGATTCGAGCGCGCCGGCCGCCTGGCGCAGGCGTCCCTGCATCTCGATGCCAAGCACCATCGCGGTCAGGACCTTCGCGCCGTCGCAGCCCAGTACTTCGCCGAAAGCCAACACCGACGCGAGCGCGGGGGACAAAGCGTGGGTCGCCGGCAGCCACATCGGCTCGAAGTCGAGCACGTGCATGGACGCGCCGTTGACCAGCGCCGCCTGCACGGTGCCGAGCCGCGCGTTCAGGCCGAGCAGCGACGCCGCCGATCCGCCGCCGGTCCCGGTCAACGGGTCGGCGAAATGCGCGGCGAGAATGCGGGGCGCTTCCTCCAGCCGCGCGCCGGCGACCGCGACCGCCACGCCGTCGAGGAACAATTGTCGCGCCGCCGGGCAGCAGGCTCGCCGCGAGCGGTGCGCGCCCGCATGGCGACAATGCGCGCGCAAACACGGGCGGTCAGGCTGGAGGTCGCGGTGCTCATGCGGCGGCCAATTCGTTCATCACATACGGCAGGATGCCGCCGCTGCGCACCCACTCGGCCTCGCGCCGCGTATCGACGCGGGACGTCAGCATGACCGTCTCGGTAGCCCGGATGGCGCGGTTTATCCGGAACCGGAACGGTCGCGCCGGGGACCAGCGCCGCCGCGATATCGGGAATGTCGAACGTTTCGTCGCCGGTCAGACCAAGCGTCTGCGGCGCGTCATGCCAGGCGGGAATTGCAGCGGCAGCACGCCCATGCCGACCAGGTTCGAGCGATGGATGCGTTCGAAGCTTTCGGCGATCACCGCGCGCACGCCGAGCAGGGCTGGTGCCCTTGGCCGCCCAATCGCGCGAGGAGCCGCAGCCGTAATTGCGGCCGGCGACGACGATGACGGGCCGATCCTCGGCGCGGTAGCGTTCGGCGGCGCGGAACACGGTCATGATGTCGCCGCTGGGCTGGTGGCGGGTGAAGCCGCCCTCGCGCTCCGGCACAAGCTCATTGCGCAGGCGAACATTGGCGAAGGTGCCGCGGACCATCACCTCGTGGTTGGCGCGGCGGCCGATGTAGGTGCCGAATTTTCCCGGCGGCACGCCATGCTCGATCAGATAAGCGCCCGCGTCGGTGCTGGCCGGGATCGTGCTGCCCGGCGAGATGTGATCGGTCGTCAGTCGTCGCCAAGCATCAGCAACATGCGGGCGCCGAGGATCGCCGAGCCATTCTCGTCGCCGCCATCCAGGAACGGCGGCCGGCGCAAGAACATGCTGCCAGGATCCCAGTCGAAAACCGGCGCCGATGACGTGCGGAATGTTCGCCCACTCCGGGCCGGGATCGGCGAACACATCGTAGGCATTCCGGAATAAATCGCCGGTCAGCGCGGCATCGAGCGTGGCGCGGATCTCGGCATCGCCCGGCCACACATCCACGAGGAACACCGGCCGCCCATCCGGCGCCACGCCCAATGCGTCACGCGTCAGGTCATGCAGGATGGATCCGGCGATCGTATACGCCACGACCAAAGGCGGCGACGCGAGGAACGTGCCGCGCACCGATCCGTTCAGCCTGCCGTCGAAGTTGCGGTTGCTGGAGATCAGCCCAACGGCCACCAGGTCACGCGCCGCGATCTGGCTCGCGACGTCCTCCGCGAGCGCACCGGAGCCGCTGCCGCAACTCATGCAGCCGAAGCCCACGAGGTTGAAGCCGAGCGTGTCCAGCGCCGCGCTCACACCCGCCTTGCTCAGCATCGCCGGCACCACGCGCGAGCCTGGCGAGAACGAGGTCTTGATCCAGGGCTTCGCGCGCAGCCCCTTGGCGACCGCGTTCCGCGCGAGCAGTCCCGCCGCGATCATCTGAAATGGATTCGCCGTGTTGGTGCAGGAGGCGATGGACGCGATGACGATGTCGCCATGTCGCAACGGCCGCGCGGTTTCCGCCACCGGCGGCGCCTCGGTATTCGCCGCGCCATTCGCCGCGTACGCGCGTGCGGAAGCGTCGCGGCACGTCGCGCAGCGCGACCAGGCTTTCCGGCCGGGACGGCCCCGCCAACGACGGCTTCCACCGCGCTGAGGTCGAACTCCAGCACTGTCCGAAACGCCGGCTCATCCCCTCGCCACAACCCCTGGGCTTTTGCGTAACGTTCCACCAGGTCGATCTGGCCCTCCGGACGACCGGTCTGCCGCAAATAGCGCAAAGTCTCAGCGTCGATCGGGAAGAATCCCATGGTAGCGCCATACTCCGCCGCCATGTTGGCGATGGTCGCGCGATCCGGCAGCGACAGATGATCCAACGCCGGCCCACAAAATTCGACCACGGCGGCCAGCACGTCGGAGCCTCGCAGGAAGCGGGTCAGCGCGAGCACGATGTCGGTGCACATCACGCCGGCCGGCGGCGCGCCCACCAGGCGGCAGCCCACCACGCGCGGCGTCGGCAGGCCCACGGGCTGCCCGAACATCGCGGTCGCCGCCTCGATGCCGCCCACGCCCCAACCGAACACGCCGAGTCCATTGACCATCGGCGTATGACTGTCCATGCCGACGAGGCTGTCCGGATAAGCCAAGGCGCGCCCATCGTGCGTCGCGCGGACCACGACCTGTGCGAAACGCTCGATATTCACCTGATGGACGATCCCGTTGCCGGGCGGCACGACCCGCAGGTTTTCGAACTGATCCATGGCCCAGCGAACGACACCGTAACGTTCCGCGTTGCGTTCAAGCTCGGCGCGAAGGTTGCGGGCGAAGGCGTCCGGCGTGCCGGCGAAATCGACGCGCACGGAGTGGTCGATCACCAACTCGGTGGGGATGACCGGATCGACGCGGCGCGGGTCGAGCCCGCGTGCCACCATGGCGTCGCGCATCGACGCGAGATCGATCAGCAGCGGCACGCCTGACGAGTCCGGCATCAGCACGCGGACGGGGTGAAACGAGACCTCCCGCCCCAACGCGACGGGATCGGGCCAGCGGGCCAAAGCGGCGACGTCGTCCGCCGTCACCGTCACGCCGTCCTCGTGCCGCGTCAGGTTTTCCAGCAGCACTTTCAACGAGACCGGCATCCGTGCGAGATCGAGCCCCAGCGCCTCACCCAAAGCGGGCAGGCTGTAGAATGCGACATCGCCTTCCGCGGTGGCCAGCGTGCGGATGGTTTGAAACGTATCCGTCATGGATTGTTCGCCGGAGCCGTAGCGAAGGAGCGTTCGATGGCGCGGAGTTTGCCCAGTCCCATGAGTTCGTTAAGCTCGGAGAATGGAACGAGGAGGTCGGGACGATCGATCACGCGGCCTTCGGCGATCGACTGGCCCATCACCTCCAACGCGTTCTTCATGCCCTGAATCGCGGCGGCGGTGAGCATGCGCGGATACGATACCGCCTTGACGCCAAGGTCTTCCAGTTGTCGCGCGGACAGCAAAGGTGTCGTCGGACGCTGGCGAATGCCAAAGCCCATGTTCACGGTCAGAGGTTTTATCACCTCCCGCGCCACGGTGCCGATGTCCTCGGCGGTCAGCAGCGCGTCGGCGAACAGCAGGTCGGCGCCAGCCTCGGCGTACAGATTGAGCCGGCGGATCGCGTCGGCCACGCCGTGAATCGCTGTCGTGTCGGTGCGGGCCTTGATGACGAAATCGGGATCGCGCCTCGCCTCGGCGGCGGCGCGGATCTTCTCGACGCCCTCTTCGACGGAGATGACCTGCTTGCCCTCCATGTGGCCGCAGCGCTTCGGCCAGACCTGATCCTCGATCAGCAGGCAGGCGAGGCCGGCGCGTTCGAAGCCCTGCACGGTGAAGTAGACGTTCAATGCGTTGCCGTAACCGGTGTCGCCGTCGGCCGACAGCGGAATGGAACTGATCGCGGCAAGCGCGGCGGACGCGCGCACATTTTCCGCGTAGCCCATGATGCCGATATCAGCCCAGCCAAGATCGCTCTCGCTGAGCGCGGCGCCCGAGATGGCGGCGGTCTTGTAACCCATCTGCTCCACGAGGCGCAGGCTGAACCCGTCATAGACGCCAGGCGCGATCATGATGCCTGGCTCGGCGAGCAAGGCGCGCATCCTGGCGCCTGGGGACCGTGTTTCGACCGCGTCCATCGTTTCCATCCTCAGTTGCCGGGACGGTAGACACGTGCCCACCAATCTGTCAACACTTCCACGCGAAAGCCGAGGAAACCGCGTCGAAATGGGCGAATTGGCCGAAATGTGTCAACAGACCGACGGCGGCACGCTGGCGGAACAGGTCTATCGCCGCCTCAGCGCCGCGATCCTGGCCGGCGACCTGGCGGCGGGATCGAAGATCAGCGAGCCCGCTTTGGCGCGCCAATACGGGGTAAGCCGCGGGCCATTGCGCGAGGCGCTGCACCGCTTGCAGGAACGCAGGTTGATCACGCGCACGGCCAATCAGGGCGCGCGAATTGTCCGGCCGTCGATGGAGGCGCTGGCGGAACTGTTCGTCGTGCGCGAGGCGTTGGAAGGCATGGCGGCACGGCTCGCGGCGCGCAACGCGACCGACGCGGAATCCGCGCGGCTGCGGGCGGCGGTCGACGCGGCGGCGTTGAGCGGCACCGACAGCACGATCATGGATGTCGATGACAGTCACGATCACGATTTTCATTTCAACATCGCGCAATGCAGCCGCAATCCGATGTTGATCGACCTGCTGTGCGCCGAACTCTACCCGTTGCTCCGGCTTTATCGCGGCCTCCCTCCCGGACTCCGGCCGCGCGGCCGTCGCGCCGTCATCGAGCATCAACGGATCGTGTCGGCCATCGAGGATCGCGATCCCGATCTGGCCGAGATGCTGATGCGGCGGCATATCGCGACCGCTCGCCTGCGACGCGAAACAGCACTGGCGGAGGCGGGGATGGCCGAACCGTCCGTGCCGCGAAACATCAAAGGGAAGAAACGACCATGAGAATGTTTGGTGTTGGCGCCATCGCGCTCGCTCTGCTGGCGTCGCCATTGATGCGACAGGCGGCGGTCCATGTCGGACCAATTCGATAGGCGGAGTCATCACGCATTCAGAAATCACCAGAAGCCGGCGTCTGGGTGATCGCGGAGACCAACGATCTCCCAACCACCAGCCGCCAGCTAAAAAATCTGGTTCGGGCGCGGCACCGGGCAGGCGTCGATCGACCCGCACTTCAACGACGCCGGCAACGATGTTTCGACCAACCCGCGAAGTGAGGAACAGTTGGCCTTTCGGTCCCGGAATGTGCCCGATTGGGGCTGTCGGCGGATTCGTGCGGCAGGCCCGAAAATGTCGCCGTGACGGTTCGGCCGGCGTTAGTCACCCACCAGCGTCATAACCTCGGCGGCGAAGCGTTGCAGATGCTCGATACTTTCGGCGATCGAACTCGCCGCGGAAATCGAAGATCAGTTCGTGCACGCCGATCGCGGCGAAACTTCTGATGTCGCCGGCGATCTCGTCGGCGCCGCCGGAGAAACTGCGGCGGGTGCCGTCGCGATCCGGGATCCCGGTGTCGTACAGCGGCGCTTTATAGGAGATGGTCAGGGTCGAAAAATCGCGCCCTTCCGCCTCCGTGAGGCGCTTCAGCGTATCGAGATGCGCGCGCATTTCCTGAGGCGGCAGCGGCGACGCGGCGATCGCGCCAACCGGATGCCACCCGTCGCCGTGCCGCGCGGTACGGCGCAGCGCGGCGCGCGAATGACCGCCGACCCAGATCGGCGGATGCGGCTTCTGCAACGGCAACGGTTCGGCGCGGATGTTGTCAAAGTTGTAGAACTGGCCGGTGAAACTCGCGGGCGATCGGGTCCAGAGCTGTTTGAAGATCGCGATCCACTCATCGGTCACCGCGCCGCGACGTTCGAAATCGGGACTGTTCAGAGCCTCGAATTCCTCCTTCAGCCAGCCGACGCCAACGCCGAGCGTGACGCGGCCGCCGGACAGAACGTCGAGCGAGGCGACCATCTTCGCGGTCAATACCGGGTTGCGATACGGCAGCACCAGAACCGAGGTGACAAGACGCAACTTCTCCGTCGCGCCGGCCACCACGCCGAGGATGGAGAAGGTTTCCAGCGCGTCGCCGCCGCCGGGATGCTTGCGGTCCACGGTGTAGGGATAGGTGGACTCGCTTGCCACCGGAAAGACGATGTGGTCCGCGATCATCGCCGAATGCAACCCGAGGCGCTCGCCCTCCCGGGCCAGTGCGAGAACGCCCTCACGCGTCGCGGTGGGTCCGCGGGTAGGAAGATAAAAGCCATAGCGCATCGGGAAAGTTCCTTGTTGGACGCGGCCGGGGTCAGGGTTTCGGCCGCAGATAATGCAGTTCGTCGCCGGTCCATCCGACCGCGTTGGGAACGGTGTAGAAGAACTCCGCGATCATCGAGCGAAACTTCCACGCGCCGTCGACCCGCGCGTAGACGTCGTCGTAACGGCCCGCGACGACGTAACTGACACCGAAACGACCGTAACGCGCCTCCAGATACGACGTGCCCGTCGCGCTCTCGCCATCGAAATCGACATCGACATCGTGACTGTGAATGAACTGTTTGATGAAGAAGCGATCGCGTTCCCCCATCGCGCGAAAGCCGCGGTCGATCGCGTCGATGCCCTCGTAACGCGCGAGATACCCCAACTCCACCACCGCGTCGTCGGTGAACAGCGCGCGGCAGTCGGCATAACGGCCTTCATTCAAACTGCCGTGATAACGATTGCGCAACCGGCGGATCGCCTCGATATCCTCCAGCCGGCGGATACGCTGTTCGAGGGTCATCGGTGGCGTGCTTTGGGTCATTCTCTCGCCTCGGGTGATACCTGTGCCGATGATACAGCGTGCATCGGCGCGACGATGCCGCCGGCGTGTCCATCCGTCAAACAACCGCGCCGCGCCCGGGGAGAGGCTTCATGCCGGACACCCCCGCCTGTCCGGGCGTGCCGCGCGGGCGGTGCTACGTCCACCCGGGGTTCACGGGCCGGGGTGTAGGCCCGGGGTTTACGGGCCGCGGCGCCAATGCGCTAATGGGCGGATGAAACGACTGTCGGATTGTATCCCGTTCCGGAATGTGCTGCTGGCGGGGGCGTGCGCATGGCTGATGCTGAGCTTCGCGCCGTCCGCGTCGGCGGAAACGTTCGATTGCGTCATCAATCCGTCGCAACGGTTGCGCATTGGCAGCCCGGTCGCGACGACCTTGCGTTCCGTTTCGGTCGACCGCGGCGACAAGGTCGCCAAAGGCCAGGTCATCGCGCAACTGGAATCCGGAGTTGAGGAGGCGGACGTGGCGCTGAACGAGGCACGCGCGGGCAACATCGCCGACGTCACCTCGCGCGCGGCGCGGGCGGAATTCGCGCGTCTGGAAGCGGAGCGCGGCGAAGCGTTGCTGAAAGATAACAATGCACCGCGGCAAACCGGGAGGGGTAGCCTATAAACTTTTCTTCGCTCAAATTTCGGGGCATTTCGACCCCGGTTTCCATGCCAATTTGGCAGGAGCGTGAGCCGTGAAAACCATTCCACTGACCCAGGGCAAGGTGGCCGTTGTGGATGACGCCGATTACGACCGGCTGATCGGCTGGAAGTGGTTCGCCGCAAAAGGCCATCGCTCGTGGTATGCGATGCGGTGCCGATCATCTGGTGATGGTCCTGGCCCGCATTGCATACAGATGCACCGCGAGATTCTGAAGGCCCCACCAGGTCTGGAGGCAGGCCACATTTCGGGCGACGGGCTGGACAACCGCCGCAGCAACCTCCGGCTGGCCAACCGCAGGCTGAATGCTCGCAATCGGACTCACCACAAGCTCCGCGACCTTCCGCCAAATGTGTATCGGAGAGGCAGCCGGTATAGGGCCGTGATCTGCCGAGACGCCCGCCTGGTATATCTCGGCGTGTTCGATACGCCGGCCGAGGCAGCCGTTGTAGCCGAGGCCGCCAAGCGTGAGAGCATCGCCGAGGCCGAACGAGAGTTCCTGTCTCTCAGAGCGAAGTGCGATCTATGACCCAATCGCCCCAAGCCGCACGGACGGACGGGGCGATGGCCAGTGAAGTTCGCCTTGTAGGAAGCCGATTGCTGGCATAAATAGTCCTTGCCATAAGGACAATATGACGATAAAGTATCCGTTTGATAGGGACATGATCTATGCGAGACCTGATCCGCCAAAAGATCGTTGATTCGCTGGCGACGGCCCCGCCGGCAATGACCCGCCGCGATGTGCGACTGCCCGGCGTCCCCGGCAAGGCGGTGGCCGTTATCGGCAAATCACCGCTCCGGCAAGACCACGTTCCTGTGGCAAGTGCTGGGGGATCGGCTGGCGCGGGGCGTGCCCCGCGAAGGGCTGCTGTACTTCAACTTCGAGGACGAGCGTTTGGCGGATATGAAGGCGGGCGACCTGCACTTGGTGGTGGAGGAGTACTGCGGCTCCACCCGGAGTGGCGCAACCGGCGGCGGGTCCTGCTGCTGCTGGACGAAATCCAGAACGTCTCGGGGTGGGAGCGGTTCGTGCGGCGGCTGTTGGACAACGAGCAGGTTGAGGTCTTCGTGTCCGGCTCGTCGGCGGCGCTATTGAGCCGCGAAGTGGCGACCAGCATGCGCGGCCGGGCCATGGAGGCGGTGGTCCATCCGTTCAGCCTCCGCGAGTACCTCGGCACACACGGCCAGGAACCAGCCGAGCCGGCGGACCGTCTGCCCAAGGCCGCCCGGTCGGCCGTCAGCAATACGAAACCGAACCAAGTAAGAAGTCAATAACACAACCACCACCATTTGTTATCTTCTCGCGCCGTATAATAGTGATCTGCGCCAAAAACATTGGGGTCGAGAATACGCGAAGTGGAGTCAAGCGGATCCACGGCGGGATAAATCCCAAGTTCAGCAATCTGGCGAGAGAGAACAACCGTTCCGTCAAGGTGGGCGAAAGTCGTAGCAGGCGCAGGGTCAGTCAGTCGTCAGCGGGTACGTAGACACACTGTACGGAAGTGATCGACCCCTTGTCGGTCGAAGTGATTCGTTCCTGCAATTCACCGAGGTCAGTACCCAGGGTTGGCTGATAACCAACTGCGGAGGGCATGCGGCCAAGCAGCGCGGAAACTTCAGCGCCTGCCTGGGCGAAACGGAAAATATTGTCAACAAAGAGAAGAACGTCCTGACCTTCGATGTCGCGAAAGTATTCGGCGACCGTAAGCGCAGAGAGGGCAACACGCGCACGGGCGCCCGGAGGCTCGGTCATCTGGCCGTAAACAAGGCCGGCGCGAGGCAAGAACGCCAGAGGCTTTCATTTCGTGATATAGGTCGTTTCCTTCACGGGTCCGCTCGCCAACTCCCGCAAAACAGAAATACCGCCGTGCTGCATAGCAATATTATGGATCATCTCCATCATAACGACGGTTTTGCCGACACCAGCACCGCCGAACATCCCCATCTTGCCACCTCGAGGAAACGGAACGAGCAGGTCGATAACCTTTACGCCCGTCTCGAGGACTTTAACCGAAGTGTCCTGCTCGGTAACTGGCTGAGCG
>CAVRDN010000131.1:0-28456 GCA_963719675.1 uncultured Alphaproteobacteria bacterium
CCGGGACGACCCACGCGCCCGCCGAGTTTGCCGCGCGCCCGTCATCCAGGCAATGGCGGCTCACATCAGGCCGGCTTCCATCAGGCCGCGACCACCCCGCGGCCCGTCCCGCCCGGGCGCCAACGCAATTTGGTACGCGGCCAATCGCCTGGGCGCGAAATACTGCGCCGCTTCTCCGTTTCTCTGTCGCTCTGCTTCTCCCAAATAATTCTATCGTGCCGACCCGGCTCAGCGCCGCCCCGACCAACGCGTGTCGACCACCGCGTTGACGCTCTTCATGTTGCAGCGCATCATGCTTGCCGGTTTCGGTCCGATCCGCTAGCTACACGACGCTTCAGGGCCGGCCCGATCGTGGGTGAGCGGCCCCCAATGGCCAAGACATCGGCCAATGCATTTGTGTCAGCATGGCGCGCCGGGAGGTGCGTCTCGAAAGGATTGCCTCATGGCCCGCAACAAAATCGCCCTTATCGGCGCCGGTAACATCGGCGGCACGCTCGCCCACCTCATCGGCCTCAAGGAACTGGGCGATGTCGTCCTGTTCGACGTGTTCGGTGGCGTGGCGGCCGGCAAGGCGCTCGACATCATGCAGTCCGGACCGGTGGACGGCTTCAACTCGCTGATGACCGGAGGGTCCGACTACGCCGCGATCAAGGGCGCCGACGTGGTCATCGTCACCGCCGGTTTCCCGCGCACGCCGGGCATGTCGCGCGACGACCTGATCGGCAAGAACGCCGGCGTGATCGCGCAGGTGGCGGAGGGGATCAAGACGCATTGCCCGGATGCCTTCGTGATCTGCATCACCAACCCGCTCGACGCCATGGTCTGGGTGATGAAGGAAAAGTCGGGACTTCCGGCCAACCGCGTCGTCGGCATGGCGGGCGTGCTCGACAGCAGCCGCTTCCAGTTGTTCCTGGCGCAGGAATTCGGCGTCTCGGTCGAGGATGTGCGCGCGTTCGTGCTCGGCGGCCATGGCGACACGATGGTGCCGCTGATCCGTTACTCGGCCGTCGCGGGGATCCCGGTGCCGGACCTGATCAAGATGGGCTGGACCACACAGGCGAAAATCGACGCGATCGTGGAGCGGACGGCCAACGGCGGCGGTGAGATCGTCAAGTTGCTGGAGCGCGGCAGTGCGTTCTACGCGCCCGCCGCCTCGGCGATCGCGATGGCGGAGGCGTTCCTGAAGGACAAGAAGCGCGTGCTGCCCTGCGCCGCGTGGCTGACCGGCCAGTACGGCATGAACGAGCTGTATGTCGGCGTGCCCGTCGTGATCGGTGCCGGCGGCGTCGAAAAAATTGTCGAGATCGAACTGAACTCTTCGGAGAAGGCGGCGTTTGAGAAGTCGTGCGCCGCGGTCCGGGAACTGGTGGACGCGGCGAAGAAACTGATCTGAGGCACGGGCCTGAGCGGAGCCGATGACCCTTCCAGCCATCTCGTCATCCCGGGCCACTTCGTCATACTCGGGCCTGCCCCAGGGGCCGCTCGTCCTGGGCGCATTCGCGCGGGCCGGCGGCATCGTCGGTGCGGCGCGAGACGCCCGGGCCGAGCCCGGGCATGACGAATTTGACGGCGGGCATGGCGTGTTGGACGAATTCAGGTTCCGTCGCCTTCCATCCGATCGGGGCAGAAAATGAACATCCATGAATACCAGGCCAAGGAGTTGTTGAAACGCCATGGCGTGGCGGTTCTGGATGGATACGTCGCCTGGACCGCCGATCAGGCGGTCGCGGCGGCGGAGAAACTCCCCGGTCCGGTCTATGTGGTGAAGTCGCAGATCCACGCCGGCGGCCGCGGCGCCGGGCGCTTCGCGGACGATCCGGCGGGGAAGGGCGGTGTGCGCATCGCCCGCTCCATCGAGGAAGTGCGCGCGGCGGCGGATGCCATGATCGGCCACGTGCTGGTGACGAAGCAGACCGGTCCCGCCGGGCGCCCGGTGCACCGGGTGTATGTCGAGGCCGGCTGCGACATCGCCCGCGAGCTGTATTTCTCCCTGCTGGTCGATCGCGCGACGTCGCGGATCACGCTGGTCGCCTCGACCGAAGGCGGCATGGAGATCGAGGAAGTCGCCGCGCACCACCCGGAGAAGATCCTGCGCGCCGCGATCGATCCCGTCAGCGGCCTCTCCGGCCACCACATCCGCCATCTGACCTTCGGCCTGGGTCTCGCCGGCGAGCAGGCGCGCGCCTTCGGCAAAATCGTCAACGGACTCTACGCGGCGTTCACCAGCCTCGACTGCTCGATCGTCGAGATCAACCCGCTGGTCATCACCAAGGACGACGCGGTGATCGCGCTCGACGCCAAGATCAGCTTCGACGACAACGCGCTGTTCCGCCATCCGGAACTGGAGAAATTGCGCGACGAGGCCGAGGAGGATCCGAAAGAACTCGAGGCTGAGAAATACGGCCTGAACTACGTCGCGCTCGACGGCAACATCGGCTGCATGGTGAACGGCGCCGGGCTGGCGATGGCGACCATGGACATCATCAAGCTTTATGGCATGTCGCCGGCGAACTTCCTCGACGTCGGCGGCGGCGCGACCAAGGAACGCGTGACCGCCGCGTTCAAGATCATCCTGTCGGACCCCAACGTCGAAGGTATTCTGGTGAATATTTTCGGCGGCATCATGCGGTGCGACGTGATCGCCGAGGGCGTCATCGCGGCGGCGCGCGATGTCCGCCTGTCAGTCCCCCTGGTTGTCCGCCTCGAAGGCACCAACGTCGAACTGGGACGCTCCATCCTGGCGCGATCGAACATGCCGATCATCGCGGCCAGCGATCTCGCCGACGCCGCCGAGAAAATCGTCACCGCCGTGAAAGAGGCAGCCTGACATGGCCATTCTGGTGAACGCCGCGACACGGGTCATAACCCAGGGGTTCACCGGAGCGCAGGGGACCTACCACACCGAGCAGGCGATCGCGTACGGCACCAAAGTGACCGGCGGCGTGACCCCGGGCAAGGGTGGCAGCAAGCATCTCAAACTGCCGGTGTTCGATACGGTGGCGGAGGCCCGCGACACGGTCGGCGCCGATGCCACCGGCATCTACGTCCCCCCGCCGTTCGCCGCCGATGCGATCCTGGAGGCGATCGACGCCGGAATTCCACTGATCATCTGCATCACCGACGGGATTCCGGTGCTCGACATGGTGCGGGTGAAGCGGGCGCTGTGCGGCTCGAAGTCGCGGCTGATCGGACCGAACTGTCCGGGCGTCATTACCCCCGACGCCTGCAAGATCGGCATCATGCCCGGTCATATCCATAAGCGGGGCTCGGTCGGCATCGTATCGCGCTCCGGCACGCTGACCTATGAGGCGGTGGCGCAAACCACCGCCGTCGGACTGGGCCAGAGTTCCTGCGTGGGGATCGGCGGCGACCCGGTCAAAGGTCTCGACTTCATCGAGGTACTCGAGATGTTCCTCGCCGATCCGGAGACGAAACAGATCGTTCTCATCGGCGAAATCGGTGGCCAGAGCGAGGCCGACGCGGCCGATTTCCTGGCGCATAACTCGGTGAAGAAGCCGACCGTCGGGTTCATCGCCGGCTCCAGCGCGCCGCCCGGCCGGCGGATGGGGCACGCGGGCGCGGTGATCAGCGGCGGCCGCGATACCGCCGAGGCGAAGAAAGAGGCGCTGCGCGCCGCCGGTGTCCACGTGTCGGAAAGCCCCGCCGCGTTGGGCTCGACGATGATCGAGGTGTTGAAGGGGTAACGTCGCGACCCCGCGTCCGCCCCGCGCGAGCACCTGAGTTCGGGAACGTGTGCCCTCACGCGCCCGGCGCGGGCGCCACCGGGGTATGATCGCGAGCCCGCTGCCTCTCCCGCACCTGTTTGTCGGTCAGCCGCGCATCGTAAACCGAGCGCGATTCGATCATCCGCGCCACCAGCGTCGCCGTCGCCACCGTCAGCAGCAGCGGCACGATCGCCGCGCGCGCGTAACCGGTCAGCTCCATCATCAGCACCACGGCGGAGACCGGCCCTTGCGTGGTCGCCGACAGCATGGCCGCCGCGCCCGCCAACGCGAACAGGCCCGGCGGCACGCCTGGCCACACCCATGCCCATGGCAGACCCAGCACCGCGCCGAGGATCGCTCCCGTGGCCAGGGATGGCGTGAACAAACCGCCCGGCGCGCCGACGCCCAGACATAACATCGTCGCCGCGGGCCGAAGCAGACACAGCGCCATCGGCAACCACCCGCCAAGACCGCCCGTGAGCGCCAGTTCCGCCACATCCCGGCCGTTGCCCAACAACTGCGGGAAGGGGATCGACACGCCGCCCAGACAGCTCAGGGCCAATACGGGCAGGACCAGCCGCCGCCAGCCGCGCGGCCGATGGCGATCGGCCCAGGCGACCGAGCGCACGTAGGCGACCGAGGCGAGGCCGATGATCGGCCCGGCCAATAAGGCCCATGCCGCGCTCGACACCGAACCAGGGTAGACCGGGATTCGATAGGTCGGCGCATCCGGCAAAAAAGCCCAGGAGACGGCGGTCGCGACGAGCGAGGTGATGAGGGCGGGCAGCACGAAGCGCAGGGCGAGGGCGCCGCGCAGAACCTCGACCGCGAACAACGCGCCGCCGAGCGGCACGCCGTAAGCCGCGCCCATGCCAGCCCCCGCGCCGCATGCCACCAGCAGCCGGCGTTCGTCATCCGGGAGGCCCAGACGGTCGCAGAGCCCGTTGGCGATAACCGCCCCGGCCTGTTTCGGCGCGCCCTCGCGGCCCAAAGCGGCGCCCATGCCGACGATGAGGATCGACAGCGTGGCGCTCGCCAGTGTGCGCCAGGGCGGCAATCGCCCGGCGTAGAACCAAATGGCGGTGGTGATCTCGATGCCGTTGGCGCTCGACAATCGGCTGAGCAGGAACTGGCCGACGCCGACCAGCAACCCGGCGCCAAGCAACACGATGACGTGGTGCGCGGGGGATGTCCGGCTCGCCGCGTCGAGCAGGTCGAGACCGTTGCCGCCCCAGGCGACGTGTTGCACCAGTTTCAGCAACCCGGTCAGCGCGCCGGCGGCGAGCCCGGCTCCAACGCCGGTCAGCACCGCGGCGGCCCAGAAGCGTCGTGAACCCGGCCCGGATCGAATTGGCTCCGAGAGCCCGGACTCCGAAGCGTCGGGTTCAGGGGCGCCGGGCTCAGAGGCGCCGGGCTCAGGACGGGCGGGCTCAGGCCGGTTGGGCTCAGGCCGGTTGGGCTCAGAGGCGCCGGGCTTGGGACGGGCGGACACCGCGCGAGCAGGCTCGGGCCTCGCGCGGTTGGATGCGTTCGCCACCCCTCGCGCTGGCCCCGATGCCCGTCTCGTTACGGAAACGACGCGTTCAGTTGGTGCCGCTCACGACGTGCGTTTCGGTCGTCACCAGCGGCGGAGTATCCGGCCGGCCGACCACGTGCGGGTAGGTCTGCGTGGTTTGCACGGTTTCCGTGGTCACGCCGTTGACCGTCTGCCGGGTCTTTTTCACCGTCGTGATCTGGTTGGTCAGCGGATACGTCGTGTTGGTGATGGTCTCCTTGGTCGCGTCGCCCGCGCTGTCCTTATAACCGACAGCGGCGGTCGCGGTGCGATCGCCATCGACCCTGGTGGCGTGGCCGGTGGTTTTCGTGGTCGTGGTTATGACCGGAGCGGACGGCACGGTGGTTGTGGTCGTCGTCTCCGAACTGGAACTCATCGAGCCGTTTTGCGCCATCGCAGTGGCGGTCATCATGCCGAGCGCGGCGGCGCCGGCCAGTAAGAATCTGGTCATGTGTGATGCCTTTCGAAAATCTCGGCGAGGGGTTTTTCGCCCCGGCACGAAAGCTAACGACGGGAGCGAAGGGTCGTTCCGATGCGATGTCGGATTCTGATCGCGGCGCGAAATTCCGCCGGGGGCCGCGAACCGCGAGGGAAGCCGGGGCCCCATTCGCGAACGGGCCCGCGCATCGTCAGGATCGCGCCGACAAATCGCGGCCGGTTGGCGCGCGGGAGGGCTGGAAACGGAGCATCACCCGATATGCCCGTCGGCGCCGGATTTGGCTGGAACACACCGGTCGCAAGGCACGCCGATACCCCATGACCATTGAGTGGGCGGAACACCGCCGGGATGCGGCACCTGCTGACCCTCGATCCGCTGGCACCCGGTCCTTCCAAATCTCTCGCGATGTCACATAATCCCTGGGCCCGCGTTGAAACGCCCGAGGCCAGACGGTGGGCACCTGAGGGGGCGGCATGACCACGGAAACGATCGGCCCGGGAACGACCATGTCGGCGGGCTACGGCCAGATTACCCAGACCGGGCTCTCGCTGACCAATCAGGGCGTCCTTGGCGCCGCCGGTGCCGCCTATGGCGTCATCGTCGATTCCACCGGCGACGCGATCTACAATTCCGGCAAGATCCTCGCGGCTGCCGCGTTCGCCAAGGGTATTTTCGCCAATCAGTCGGTCCGCGTCACCAACCTGTCGGGCGGCACGATCAGTGGCGGCTATGGTCTCTATTTGCTCGCGGGCGGCTCGGTCAGCAACGCGAGCGGCGCGCTGATCACCGGCGCGAAACCGATTTTCGGCAGCACGAACCCGCTGGCGGTGCGAAACCTGGGCGTCATCCTCGGCACCGGCACAAGCTCCTCCCAGCCGGGCCTCCTGCTGAAGGCCGGCGGCGATGTCTACAACGGACCTGGCGCCACGATCAGCGGCGGCGGCGGCGGCAGTGGCGTTTACGAGGGCGCGCTCTCGACCGTGCGCAACAGCGGCAGCATCCGGTCCAATAACACCACGCAGGGGCTGGCCGGCGTCACGCTCAACGCCGGCGGGACGGTCACCAACTCGTCGAAGGCGGCGCAGCCGGTGGCGACGATCAGCGGTGCCTATGGCGGCGTGATGATCCGGAACGGCTCGGGTTACGTCTACAACTACAAGGCGCAGATCACTGGCGGCGTGGCCGGCGCGTTCCTGTTGGGCGGCGGCAGCCTGACCAATGAGGGTGGCACCATCGCCGCCAACTATGCCGTCGCCATCGGCGGCGGCTACGGGCTGGTCCTGAACGATGGTGTGATCCAGGGCGGGAATCTCGGAGTTGGTCTGAGCGCGCGCGGGCGGGTCATCAACTCGGCCGGCGACACGATCGTGGGCGCGAAGGCTGTTTCGATCAGCGGCGGCGCGGGCACGGTCTGGAATTACGGACAGATCAACGCCGGCACCGCGGGCTACGCGGTCACCCTCACTCCCGGGTTCAACAACCTGGTGCTGGTCGGGCCCGGCGCCGGCTTCACCGGGACGGTTACCGGCGGCAATACGGTCGGGGCGGCCAACTCCAGCATCCTCGAGCTGCAAAATGGCACCGCCGCGGGCACGATCGGCTCGCTCGGCACCCAGATCATCGATTTCAACCAGATCCAGGTCCAGCCCGCCGCTGTCTGGTCGATCACCAGCGGTTCGGTCGCGCTGGGTACGACCGTGGTGGTCGATCCGGCGGCGACCCTGACCAACCAGGCCACGATCCAGGCCCAGGTGACGCTGATCGGCTATTACGCGACGGATATGCCGGGGGTGAGGGGGCCGGAGGTCGTGAACGCCGCCGGCGGCACGATCGGCGCGGGCACCGCGAGCAGTCCGATCGGCATCTACGACCCGCATTCCGGTCCCGGAAATATCACGTTGCCGGCGGACACCATCGTCAATGACGGCAAGATCCAGGCGGCGACAGGCATCAAGCTGGTGCCGCAGGGCGTCGTCACCAATCGGGCCCAGGGCGTCATCCAGGGGATCGTTCCGCTGTTCTTCAAGGGCAGCGCGACGGTCACGAACCTGGGTCTGCTGCTGAGCACCACAGCGGCCTCGGTCGCCGGCGTCTATCTGGGCGGCGGCGGGACGGTGATCAATCAAGGGACCGCCGCGATCACCGGCGGCCGCGGCGTGCGCGCGCCGGGCAGCGCCACGGTGGAGAACTACGCCGCGATCGAGGCGTTCGGCTCCACCGCCCCGCTTGTGGTCGAAGGTTCGGCGTCCGCCGCGCGCGCGGGGGTGCTACTGGGTGGAGGCTTCGTCACCAACGGATCCACGGCGGTGATCCAGGGGCCGCATTTCGGCGTCGGCATCGGCTACAAGACCTCGACCAAAGGCTCCGTGGTCAACGCCGGCACGATTAACGCTTACCAGGGGCTCATCGCGAACAACGCGGCGGTCTATCTGTTCAACGGCGGCGCCGTCACCAACCAGTCCGGGGGTCTGATTACGGCGGTCGGGACGGGCAACGTGTTCGGGGTCCGATTCCATGGCGCGTCCGGCAGCGGCCTCGCCACCGGAACGCTGGTCAACCAGGGCTCGATCTCGGTGCCCACCGGCTTCGGGTTCTATTCGAACGCGGGCGGTGCGGTTTCCAATACCGGCACCGGCGCGATCACCGCCCTGGCGCCGATCAAGATCCAGCATGGCATCGCTTACGTCGACAACCAGGGGATGATCTCCGGCTCGACAAGCGCGAACGGCATCGGTGTGCTGATCGGCTACGGCACGATCACCAACGGGTCCAAGGGCACGATCACCGCGGCCACGGCCGTCGAGATGAACTACGAATCAGGCACGGTCACCAACTCGGGCTCGATCGGGGGCAACAGTCTCGGTGCCGGCGTGTATCTCGGGCCCGGCGGATCGGTCACCAACCAGGCCAGTGCCCACATTACCGGCGGCATCGGCGTGTCGATGCAAGGCGACGGCCTGGTCGCCAACAGCGGCACCATCGGCGGGGTAACCGAGGGCATCACCCTCGCGCATGGCGGAGCGATCAGCAACACGGGGTCCGGCGTGATCAGCGGGACCATCGGCGGCATCGGCGTCTCGGGCGTCAGCGGCGGGTCGATCACCAACCACCACATTATCAGCGGCGGCACCTACGGGGTCAGCCTGGCGACGGGCGGCTCGGTCAGCAATTTCTCCGGCGGAACGATCAGCGGCAGTTCGCTGGGGGTCGGCATCCAGGGTGGCGGCGCCGTCTACAACACCGCTGGCGGGACGATCAGGGGCGCCAACGGCGTCTCGATCGCCGGCGGCCCAGGAACGGTGCAGAACTACGGCTATATCTACGGCGGCTTCATCCTCAACCAAAACCACTACGTCGGGGTGGCGGTGGCACTCGCTTCCGGGTTCACCAACCGGCTCATGCTACAGCCAGGCGCCTCATTCTTCGGCGGCGTCGATGGCGGCAATATGGTCGGCGCCACCGCGATCAGCACATTGGAACTGCGAGCGGGCACCGCGGCGGGCACGCTCGTCGGCCTGAGCGACGATTTCATCAACTTCACCAACTTCGCCAACTTCCTTGTCGATCAGTCCTCGGTCTGGACCCTCGCCAACGGCGGCACGATCGGGTCAGGCACGACGGTCAGCGACAGCGGCGCGCTGACCAATGACGGCGAGATCCTCGCCACGGTGACGCTGCCGAGCGTGGGGGGAGTGCTGACCAACGCGACAGGCGCGTCGATCACCGCGAGCCAGAGCGGCGTGCTGGCGACCGCCGCCCTGGCAACCGTGGTGAACTACGGAATCATGCGCGGCACGGCGAACGCGTCATACGGAATCCGGTTCACTGACGGCGGGACCGTCACCAATCAATCGCAAGGGACCATCACCGCGGCGACGGCTATCTATGTTGGCGGCGCCGTCGCGACGGTCGCGAACAGCGGCCAGATTCTGGGCTTCAGTACGAGCCATTTCGAGGTGTCCCTGTCGGCCGGCGGAACGATCCAAAATCTGGGCGGCACCATCGACGGCGGCGCCGGCGTCTATATGCGGGGCGGCCCGGCCGCGGTCGTGAACACCGGCAAGATCGCGGCCGAGGACGCGAATCCCGTGGCGCTGGAACTCTCCCCCGGGTTCGCGGACCAGTTGTCGATCACCCCCGGTGCTGTTTTCGGCGGCAAGGTGGACGGCGGCAACACGATCGGGGCCACGTCCGCCTCCACGCTGGAGATGATGAGTGGCACCAGCGCCGGAACGATCAGCGGAATCGGCGCGAAGTATTACAACTTCACCGGTTTCACGGTCGCCTCCGCGGCGACCTGGATCCTGACCGGCGCCAACTCGATCGGCACCGGCGGGTCGCTGTTCGTAGCCGGCACGGCGATCAACCAAGGCTCCTTCCAGGGCAACGCCTCGGTGACGGGTGGCGGCTTTTTGAGCAACGCGTCGGCGGTACAGATCTCGGGGGCGACGCCGGTGTCGGCCGCCTATCAGCAAAACGGACAGGCCGTCACGCTGACCAACAGCGGAACGATTTCCGGGACCGCGACGAGCCTGGGCGCGGGCGCGGTCAGCCTGGCGCAGAACGCGGTGGTGACCAATCAGCAGAACGCGGTGATCCGAGGCGCGCAGTTCGGCGTGCGGGCCGGCCCGCCCGCCGTCGCCGGTGGACAGCCGAATGTCGTGAACGACGGCAGCATCATTACCAACGGCACATCGATCCTGGGCCAGCCGACCCTCTATGGCGCGGTGCAGTTCAGCAGCGCGGGCGGTGTCCTCACGAATGGGCAGGGCGCCCAGATCACCGCGAGCATCGGCTATGGAGTCGGATTCGGCGCGACCGGGAATGGGCTCGTCACGAATTTGGGGACGATCAACGGGCCTGTTGGCATCGTCAGCCACGGTCTGCTCCGGCTGAGTAACGCGAGCAACGCGGTCATCAGCGCCACCGGCCCCGCCATCGCCGGGTCTTACGTGTCGGTCGCGAACCAGGGCCTCATCACCAGTTCGTCCACGACGGCGTTGCAGAGCGGTCAGGGTGGCGGTTCACGCATCACCAACCAGTCCGGCGGGACGATCCGCGGCGTGAACGGTGTCTTTGCCGGGGCCTATAACGGTGAAAATACGGTTACCGTGGTGAACGCCGGCCTGATCGCCACGACCGGCCCGTCCGGCTACGCAGTCTTGTTCGGCCACGGCGGTCCCGGGGTCCTGGTCGACGAGCCCGGCGCGACGTTCATCGGCCAGGTAAACGGCGGCAACGCGATCGGTTCGAATTTCGTCAGCACACTTGAACTCGCCTCCGCCGCGTCGGCCGGCACACTGACCGGTCTTGGGTCGCAGTTCACCGATTTCGCTTCGGTGACCGCGGATGCCAACGCCCAGTGGGCGCTGACGGGCCAGAACAGTCTCGCCACCAAGGCGAATATGCTCCTGAACGGGGCGTTGGACGTCGGCGGCGTATTCCTCGTCGACGGCGGGATCGGTGTCGAAGACGGCGGCAAACTCGCGGTCGCCGGCGGGCGGATGATCGTCGAGAACCAGGGCACGATCCTGAACACCCAGGACGGCAACGGCATCGAGATCGGCCATGCCGCGGCCGGGGGCGCCGGCGAGGTCGATGTCACCGGCACCAAATCGACAATCGCCAACACCGAATCGCTGTTCGTCGGCGACGATGCCCAGGGCACGCTGAACATCACGAGCGGCGGCACGGTCTCCGAGTCTCAGGACGGCGCGGTCGGTATGGAAGTCGGCGTGAACGCCGGTGCCTCCGGTTCCTCGGTCAACGTCACCGGCGCGGGCTCGAACCTGCGGATCACCGGATCGTTACTTGTCAGCAACGCCGGCTTCGGCCAGCTTTCGGTGTCCCAGGGCGCGATGGTCAGCGCCACGACGCTGGACCTCGCGGCGGCGGCGGGCGGCAACGGGGTGGTCTCGGTGGTGGGCACCGGCTCCGCGCTCGCGCTGACCGGCGGGCTGACCGTGGGCGATCAGGGGGCGGGCGAGGTCTCCATCCTGGGCGGTGCCATCGTTTCGGCGTTGAGTGTCAGCATCGGCGGCGCCAGTGCGTTGTCCTCGGGCAACGTCGATATCGAGGGCGCGGGCAGCGAGCTGTCGATCGGTACCGGCGGCGTGCTGAACATCGGCGTGGCCGGTGGCGGCAGCGGCGTGCTGACGATCGGTGCGGGGACGACGCTGCAGTCCAACGCGGGTGTGGTCGAGAACGGCCATGCCTCGTTCAACAATAACGGCGGTGTGGTGGATCCGCCGTTCGTTGATCTGACAACGCAGAGCAATTCCGGTCTCGGATCGAATTTGTACGACCTGTACGTCGAGAACATCGGCGCGGTGCAGATCGTTTCGGGGACCGGGACGTGGGACACCCCGATGATGTTGACCGGCACCTCGGTGTCGGACGCGCAGAACAACATCAACGTCAACGGCGATCAGGGCGAGTGGCAGTTGAGTTCGGGTGGCACGCTGATCGTCAACGCCAACACCGTCGATGCCGGCCAGGCGATCGTGTTCGAGGATGCGACGGATACGCTCGTCATCGGCCAGATCGTCAACAACGGCTCGGCGGGGGTCAGCGGCACGGCGCCGGTCGTTACGCCAGGCGCCGAGAATTTGCTCCAGGCGGGCGGGTTCGCGGCCGAGATCTGGGGGTATGTCGCCGGCGACAAGATCCAGTTCGACAACATGGCCGTGTCTTCGGCGAGCGTGGTGAACGGCAACACGGTGGATTTGTTTGGCCCGGGCAACGTTTCGCTGGGGTCGTTGGCGTTCTTTACGAAGTCCGGATCGAAGGTCTCGGACGCCGGGGCGACGGCGGCCGCGGCGCAGATGCCGGTGCAGTGCTTCGCCGCCGGCACGCGGATCGAGACAGCGAACGGGCTGGTGCGGGTCGAGGATCTACGGTCGGCGACCTGCTGGTGACGGCCGATGGCGGAGCCGAGCCGATCGTTTGGCTCGGGCAACGGGAGGTGGACTGCGCGCGGCATCCGCGGCCCGAGACGGCGTGGCCGGTGCGCGTCGCGGCGGACGCGTTTGGAGCGGGAACGCCATGCCGGGATCTGTATCTCTCCCCCGATCACGCGGTGTTCGTGAATGATGTGCTGGTGCCGGTGAAGCTGCTGTTGAATGGCACGACGATCGTTCAGACGCCGCGCCCGCGCGTGCGGTATTTTCATGTGGAACTACCGGAGCACGCAGTGATCCTGGCCGAGGGTCTGCCGGTGGAAAGCTACCTCGACAGCGGCGACCGCATGGACTTCGACGGCGCGACGACGCGGTTGTTTCCGGCGTTCGGCGCCGCGCGGTGGGAGACCAGGGGCTGCGCGCCGTTGGTGCTGACCGGGGAGGCGCTCCGGGCGGCGCGCGGCCGGGTCGCCCAGAGGATGGCCTCCATGCCGCGATCTCATTGCCGCGCCGAGGCGCATCGCGGCGGCGCGGGCCAGGCTCCAACTTCGGCCTAAAATAGCTCAAATCCAGCCAAAACCGCGACCCCGCTCTTGGCACGGAGCGAAGTCGGGCATTCTTCGGAAACGCTGGGCTACCGTGTCTCCGATCGGCGGGTCCGGAGTGTGTTCGTTCGCGTCACGACTCCGGAACGCGCGATCGATCGCCGCCACGCGCCGAGGGCCAGATCGCGGGAGGGTGAAACGGTTCTGACCATCTCCGGCACGACCTCCGTCGGCGTCATCCCGCCATCCGGCAACGGCGGCGATGCGATCCCGCGGCGAACCCACGCCTCCGATACGCTTCACGTCCGCTGCAACGTCGGCGGTTTCCGCCACGATAACAGGAGGAACAAAGACCCATGGCACTGACGATCTCGGGCACGACCAACGCGGGCGTCAGCCTTGTCGCGGGCAATAACCCGGTGACGGTCGCGACGACGGGGTACGTGGGCTCGATCGCCAGCACCACTCCCGGCATCAGCGGCCCCGCCTCCACGGCGTGGTACGTGACAAACTACGGGGTCATCGCCGGTAAGAACACCGCCATCTCGTTCGCTGGCGCGGGCACGATCCGTAATTTCAAATCGATCCAGGGACAGATCGTCATCGCTGGCGCGGGTTCCATCCGCAATACAGGTTATGGCATCGTTCAGTCGACCTACCAGAACGCGGTTTATATCGTGGGAGGGGGCACGGTCCGCAACGCGGGCACTCTGCTGTCGACGGCCGCGAGCTCCCAGAACGGCGTGCGGATCCACGGCGACAACGTCGTGATCAACCTGGAGGGCGGCGCGATTGAAGGCGAGAACGGCGGCGACGTCGTCTCCAACGGCATCGGCACGCTGTACAACGCGGGGTATGTCGAAGGGATCACGCGGTATGGCGCGTATTTCCTCGGCGGTGGGCTGATCAACCAGGCCGCGTTCGCCGCCATCAGAGGCGGCGAGGACGGCGTCAAGGTGACGGGAACCGTGGGCACCGTCGTCAACGCGGGGGTAATCTTTGGCGCGGCGACAGCCGGCGTGGCGCTCCTGGCCGGCGGTAGCGTGACGAACCAAAGCATGGGATCGATCTCGGGCAGGAACTACGGGATCTACGCGAACACGGCCACGGCGGTGGTGAACGAGGGCAGCGTCTCGGGCGGCGCGGACGGGGTCTATTTCAAGAGCGGCGGCTCGGTCGCCAACCTCGCGGTGCTCGCGTCGATCTCCGGCGGGAACAACGGCATCCTCGTCACCGGCGGTGGCGGGACGGTCACCAACGCGGGCACCATAACCGCGCTGTCACAATTCGGCGTCTCGTTGAGGGACGGCGGCACCGTCGTCAACCAAAGCGGCGGGTCGATCCTCGGTCACTACTATGCCATTGAAATAACGGGCGCGTCGGCCGGGACGGTGGTCAACGCCGGTTTCCTCAACGCGAACGCGGGTCACGCCGTCGGCCTCTGGTCGGGCGGCGCGGTCACCAACATGAGCGGCGGGACGATCAGCGGCACGACCCTCGGAATAGCCTTCTTGGGCGGGTTATTCGGGACGGTGGTCAACGCCGGACTGGTCACGGCCGGTCGCCAGGGCATCTTGCTCGAAATTCCGGGCGCGGTCACGAATCAAAGCAGCGGCACGGTCGTGTCCAACTATTACGGCGTCGAGACCGGACAATACGCAGCCGTTGTCAACGCCGGCCAGATCACGGGCAGCGCCGTCAACTATGGCGTTTGGCTCGCCGGCGGAGGCAGCGTCACCAACCAGAGCGGCGGCTCGATCGGCGGTGGACGGGGCGGCATCGTTGTGTCTCCCCATCGTTATCTCCCCCGTCGCCGCGACGATCAGCAACGCCGGCACCGTCAACGGCGCCACGACAGCGGGCGTGGCGTTCCTGGCCGGCGGTAGCGTGACGAACCAGAGCACGGGATCGATCTCGGGCGGGAAATTCGGGATCTACGCCAACACGGCCGCGCCCGGGATCGTGTTGAACGAGGGCGGCGTCTCGGGCGGCGCGGACGGGGTCTGTTTCAACGACGGCGGCTCGGTCGCCAACCTCGCGGCACTCGCGTCGATTTACGGAAACAATAACGGCATCCAGATCGCCGGCGCCGCCGGGACGGTCACCAATGCCGGGGTCATCGCAGGCACCTCGTCCACCGGCGACGGGATCGTCCTCCAGGCCGGCGGTGGCATCCGCAACCAAAGCGGCGGCACGATCAGCGGCGGCAAGGACGGCATCGACATCACCGGCAGCTCGACCGGCAGCGTGACCAACCTGGGCGTCATTTCCGGCCCCGAGGGCTTTGGCGTGAAGCTGCTGTCCGGCGGTGGCGTCACCAATCTCGGCGCCGGGCTGATCGAGGGCGCCAACGGTATCTACGCGAGCCTGCCCGGAACCGTCGTCAACGAAGGCAGCATCACGAACGCGGGGACCACCGGCCTCTCCGTGTTTGGCAACGGGATTTATTTCAAGGACGGCGGCTCGGTGGCCAATCTGGCGGCGGTCGCATCCATTTATGGCGGCCACTGTGGCATTTTGATCGAGGGCGCGGCCGGGACGGTTACCAACGCGGGGACCGTGAGTGCGTCCGGTCATAGTCCCGTGGAACTCGACGTCGGCGGTGCCGTCACCAATCAGAACGGCGGCACGATCAGCGGAGGCAACTTCGCCGGGGTTTTCGTGGTCGGCGGGGTCTCCGCGACGGTCGTCAACGCGGGGCTCATCACGTCAAGCACTGGCGTCGAACTGGCCTCCCCCGCCGCCAGCCTCACCAACCAAAGCGGCGGCACGATCGCGGGCGACGGCTACGTGGTCAACAGCTATCTCGCGGCGACAGTCACCAACGCCGGCATCATCACCGGCGGCACCTCGCTCTATGATGTCAGGCTGCACGGTGGCGGCGCCCTCATCAATCTGAGCGGCGGCGCGATCGGCGGCAGGGCCGGCATCCTGGCCCAGAACGCGGCGGTGAACGTGACCAACGCCGGGGTCATCACGGGCACCAGCGCGTATGGCATCAACCTCACGGCGGGCGGCACCGTCGTGGCCCAGGGCGGCGGGACGATTTCGGGGAAGGGCGCGGTGAAGCTGGCCGCTGGCTCCACGAAATCTGCTGCAGGTCTATCCCGGCGCGGTGTTCAACGGCACGGTGAATGGCGGCAACACGATCGGCGCGACGTCGATCAGCACGCTGGCGCTGATGCCGGGCGCCCCGCCCAACGCGGCTCCCGGCGCCGCTTACGGCACGCTCGCCGGCCTCGGCTCGCAGTTCGTGAATTTCGCGCGGACGACGATCCTGCCGGGCGCGGTACTGGAGGCTCGGCGGGAGCAACAGCCTCGCCGCCGGAACCCAGCTCTACGTGCAGTCCGACAGCCGCCTGACCGCGAACAATGGCACGTTTTCCGATGCCGGCACCGTCACCAACCAGGGCACGATCGGGTTGGTGCTTGAGACGGCGTCGATCGCGGCGTTGGCCGGAAGTGGCGGCGTCACGGTGGGTAGCGGCACGCTGACGCTGACCGGCTCGGTCGCCGCGAGTCAGAAGATCGCGCTCGGTTCCGGCGGCCATCTGACCATCGCGTCCGGCGCCTCCGTGGGGTTCGATCAGCCGCTCGCGGTGCCCGGGGGGGCGAGCGTCGTCAGCCAGGCAACGACGGACACGGTGTCGGGGTCCGCGGCGCAGGCGGCGGCCGTGACGGTCTACGGGACCGGCGCGTCCTGGAGTTCCGCCGGAACCTTGCAGGTCGGCGGCGCCGGGGCAGGATCCTTCGCGGTGGAGAGCAGCGCCGTCGCGACCGCCGCCGCCGCCGTGATCGCGTCCGCTTCGGGCGGTTCGGGCTCGGACATCGCGGTGACGGGCGCCGGCGCCTCGTTCACCGTCGCCGGCGCGCTGACCGTTGGCGCGGGCGGCGAGGGGTCGCTGTCGCTGTCACAGGGCGCGGTGGTGACCGCCGCGAGCATTGACGAGGCGTCCGCCGCCGGGGGAGGTGGGGTGATTTCGGTGGCCGGCACCGGCTCGGCGCTGACGCTGACCGGCAGCCTGACGGTGGGCGATAAAGGGGCGGGCGAGGTGTCGATCCTCAATGGCGCCACCGTCAGCGCATTGGATGTCACCATCGGCAACGCGAGTTCGTTGTCGTCGGGCAACGTCGATGTTGAAGGCGCCGGAAGTGAGTTGAGCGTCGCCACCGGCGGCGTGTTGAATGTTGGTGTGGCCGGCGGGGGTAGCGGCGTGCTGACGATCGGTGCGGGCACGACGCTGCAATCCAACGCCGGTGTGGTCGAGAACGGCCATGCCTCGTTCAACAATAACGGCGGTGTGGTGGATCCGCCGTTCGTTGATGTGACAACGCAGAGCAATTCCGGTCTCGGATCGAATCTGTACGACCTTTATGTTGAGAACATCGGCGCGGTGCAGATCGTTTCGGGGACCGGGACGTGGGACACGCCGATGATGTTGACCGGCACCTCGGTGTCGGACGCGCAGAACAACATCAACGTCAACGGCGATCAGGGCGAGTGGCAGTTGAGTTCGGGTGGCACGCTGATCGTCAACGCCAACACCGTCGATGCCGGCCAGGCGATCGTGTTCGAGGATGCGACCGATACGCTCGTCATCGGCCAGATCGTCAACAACGGCTCGGCGGGGGTCAGCGGCACGGCGCCGGTGGTTGACGCCGGGGGCCGAGAATTCGACTCCAGGCGGGCGGGTTCGCGGCCGAGATCTGGGGGTATGTCGCCGGCGACAAGATCCAGTTCGACAACATGGCCGTGTCTTCGGCGAGCGTGGTGAACGGCAACACGGTGGATTTGTTTGGGCCCGGCAACGTTTCGCTGGGGTCGTTGGCGTTCTTTACAAAGTCCGGATCGAAGGCCTCGGACGCCGGGGCGACGGCGGCCGCGGCGCAGATGCCGGTGCAGTGCTTCGCCGCCGGCACGCGGATCGAGACAGCGAACGGGCTGGTGCGGGTCGAGGACCTACGGGTCGGCGACGCTGCATCCTGACCGCGGATGGCGCGTCCGAACCAATCGTTTGGATCGGACGACGCGCGGTCAACTGCGCGCGGCACCCGCGGCCCGAGACGGTGTGGCCGGTGCGCGTCGCCGCCGGTGCGTTCGGGAAGGGGCGGCCTGGGCGGGATCTGTATTTGTCCCCCGATCACGCGGTGTTCGTGAACGACGGGCTGGTGCCGGTGAAGCTGCTGGTAAACGGGACGAGCATTCAACAAATTGAGCGCCGGTCGATCATCTATCATCACGTTGAACTGTCGGCGCATGCGGTAATCCTCGCCGAGGGGCTCGCCGTGGAGAGCTACCTCGACATGGGCGACCGGGGGAACTTCTCGTGCGAGCGGGGGATGGTGCGGCTCGTGCCGGACCTCGCGACACGGACGCTCCAGGATGCGGCGACGATGTGGGAGACGCACGGGGCAGCGCGTCTGGTCATGAACGGTGCCAGGCTTGAGGAGGCACGACGGGCAGTGCCGCACCGTGGGGCCCTCGCGAGTCCGTGCGATGTGATCTGACCGGGTTTGCGGGCGGGCTCGCCTGCGCCATCTGCCCTTGCGGCGGGCCAGGCCCCCGCGGGCGGATGTCATGTCCGGCAGGTCCCGACGCGCCGCCGTTGCTGTCCGCCGTCGGCCGCGAACGATCGTTCAGGCGTGGTTCCGAAGCCCGCGCCCTTGTCCGCGCGTCGGTCGCGCGCCGTCGCGAGCACCCCAATCCCTTTCTGGCCCCCGTCGCGATCCCCATGTAAACGTCCCTTACATGAGCTGGACCCGCGACCCGAACCGAGACTCCCCCCGAGATCCCCCTCGGGACGCAACCGGCGGTTCCAGCCGCCGCGGCTACCACCATGGCAACCTGCGCGAGGCCCTGATCGAGGCGGCGCAGGATTTGATCCGGGCCAAAGGGCCGGCTGGATTTACGATCGCGGAGGCCGCGCGCCTCGCCGGTGTAAGCCCGGCTGCGCCGTATCGCCATTTTCGCGACGCCGAATCGCTGCTCGCCGAGGTCGCCACGCGTGGCTTCGACCAGTTCCGCGAACGCCTCGCGGCCGCGCTGGCCTCCGGCCCGCAAGGCGACCCGGCCCGCACGGCCGAAGCGGTCGGCCGCGCCTATCTCGGTTTCGCGCGCGAGGAACCCGCCTTCTATGCCGCCATGTTCGAGGCCCGTATCGCTCGCGAACCGTTCCCCGACCTGCAGGCCGCTGGTGATCGGGCATTCGCCGTGCTGCGCGCGCTCGCCGACCGGTTGGCCGCCGCCGCCCGCATCCAGCCGCGGCCGCCGGCGTTGATGATCGCGCTGCATATCTGGTCCACGGCGCATGGGATCGCGTCCTTGTTCGGCCGCGCCGATCTGTCGCGCCGCCCGCTGCCGATGTCCGCCGAGGATCTGCTGGAGGCGTCGGTGCTGATTTATCTTCAGGGCCTCGGGATCACAATTTCGACATGATCCGCTTGACGGCCGTGCCGCGGCCGCTATATGTAAATGTGTCTTACATTCACATGAGGGACGCCATGACCACCGCCGCCAACCAGCCGTATCCGAACCAGGGGTGGCAAAATTCCACCTGGGGGAGGCCAAATGGGGGTTCCAACGGGGACCACCCAATTGGGGCGCACCCAACGGAGGCAACCAGCCGTGGTCGGAGGCGCCGTACTGGCACCCCGCCGGGTTCGGCCGCCCGATCGCCATCGCCGCGATCGTCTTTCTGCTCGCCGCCGGCCACATCGGCCGCATGCTGTTCTGGCCGGCCGCTCTGGCCGGTATCGTCTACATGGCCGCCACCGGCCGCTTCGGTTGCCGTCGCCGGCGCTGGGCTTCGCAGGGCCCCGACGGCCAGTCGCAAGGCGGCAACTCGTGGCAGTCCTGCATGCCGTGGGGCCGTGCCTGGGGCTGGGGTGGCAATGGCGGTGGCCATCGCGACCAGACCCCGCCGTCCAGCGGCAATCACGCGTTCGACGAATACCGCGCCGAGACCCTCCGGCGTCTGGAGGAGGAGCAGAATGAGTTCTCCAGCTTCCTGGAGCGGCTGCGTTTCGCCAAGGACAAGTCCGAATTCGACCAGTTCATGGCCGAGCGCCGCCAGGCTCCGCGTCCGCCGGTCGCTCCGGACGAGCCATCGCATGGCTGAGGCCTGATCCACACGTAACCGAGCGCGGGGACACGACAGCGCGCCGCGGGAACAAACCCGCGGCGCGCTTTTCGTTGTGGCGCTTTCGATCTGCGTCACGGCGTCCGGATGCCGATGATGGAACGTCGCCTGGTTTCGAGGACGCATCAGTGCGGTTTCGAACGATTTCATCGCTCCGCCGCCTTCTGTCGGGCGAGCAAGCCCAGCCCCCGGCGGTCCGCGTCCGCCCCGCCCAGGCGTCCTGTGAGGTCCGGGCGTTAAGCCCAACGTAATTGTTTGGCGATAGACAGGAATGCGTTACGGGGCCACATCCGTGGCTCGTTTTGTTCGCTGATCCGTGTGTCGCAATGGCGCGTGTTTTGCTTGTGCGCACCCAATCGGCTGCATACATGCGCACTTTGCCGGATCCTCCGGCTGCCCTCGTTCCGCCACCTTCCGGTGGCGTTTTCCCCTCGCCGCGATGACGCCAGCCCGGAGAGGGTACAACGGCAGCGGGCCGCGGAGCGGACGGGAGGCGGCGAGGCAACGGCATACCCGAAGCGGACCGTCCATGCCCGCACCGCGGGTCTGGGCTGGGGGGCATGGGCTTTCGACGCGGACGACGCATCTTTATGGACGGCGAACCGAGCAAGAAGGAACGGTAGGCAATGGCGGGCGTGGATATCCTGGCGCAGGCGTTCAGCGGGGCAAATGCCGCGTTTCTGGGCGAGCAATATGCCCGATGGGCGGTCAACCCATCCTCCGTCGATCCCAGCTTCGCGGACCTGTTCAGTGCCATGGACGACGAGGCCCGCGCCGTCCTCGCAGACGTCGCCGGCGCCTCCTGGGCTCCCCAGATCACGCCGGAAACCACGATCCCGTCCGCGACCGGCACAGCCCGGCCCGCCGCGGCGCCGCGGCCCTCCACCGAGCAGATGCGCGCGGCGACCATCGCCTCGATCCGCGCGCTGATGCTGATCCGCTCCTACCGCGTGCGCGGCCACCTGGAGGCGCGGCTCGATCCGCTCGGCCTGCAAATCCCCGGCCCGCATCCGAGCTTGACCCGCGCAGCTACGGCTTCACCAACGCCGACCTCGACCGGCCGATCTTCATCGACAACGTGCTCGGCCGCGAGACCGCCACACTGCGCGAGATCATGCGGATCGTGCGCGACACCTACTGCGGCTCGATCGGCGTCGAGTTCATGCACATCCAGGATCCCGACCAGAAATCCTGGATCCAGCGCAAGGTCGAGGGCGCGCCCTGGCTCGGCAGCTCTCAACGCCGACGAGAAGCGCACCATCCTGCGTCAACTGACCGAGGCCGAAGGGTTCGAGGCGTTTTGTCAGAAGCGCTACGTCACCACCAAGCGCTTCGGCCTCGAGGGCGGCGAAGTCGACCATCCCCGCCATGCACGCGATCATCGAGACCGCCGTGCGCGGCGGCGTGCGCGAGGTCGCCATCGGCATGCCGCATCGCGGCCGGCTGAATACCCTGGTCAACATCGTCAAGAAGCCGCTCACCGCGCTGTTCTCCGAATTCGGCGGCGAGAGCTTCAAGCCGGACGACGTGCAAGGCTCCGGCGACGTGAAATACCACCTGGGCACCTCGACCGATCAGGAAATCGCCGGCGCCAACGTGCATCTGTCGCTGCAGCCCAACCCGTCGCATCTGGAGGCGGTCGATCCGGTCGTCGATCGGCAAAGTGCGCGCGCGGCAGGACAGCGCCGGCGACACCGCAACGCGCGGTCTCCGTCATGGCGATCCTGATGCATGGCGACGCCGCCTTCGCCGGGCAGGGGCTGGTCTACGAGACGCTGGCGATGAGCCAGTTGATCGGCTACCGCACCGGCGGCACCGTGCATCTGATCGTCAACAACCAGATCGGCTTCACCACGGTGCCGGCGCACGCCTATTCCGGGCTGTACTGCACCGACGTGGCGAAATCGATCCAGGCGCCGATCCTGCACGTCAACGGCGACGACCTGGAGGCGGTGATCTTCTGCGCCCGCATGGCCGCCGAGTTCCGCATGCGGTTCGCCACCGACATCGTGCTGGACATCGTCTGCTATCGCCGCCATGGCCACAACGAAACCGATGAGCCGGCGTTCACGCAGCCGATCATGTATCGCGCCATCAACCAGATGAAGACCACGCGGACGCTGTACGCCGAACGGCTCGCCGCCGAGGGCGTCGTGCCGGCGGCGGAATTGCAGGCGATGCTTGATGAGTTCATGAAGACGCTGGAAGACGCCAACGCCGCCGCGAAATCCTACAAGCCGAACAAGGCGGATTGGCTGGAGGGCCATTGGGCCGGCTTCCACGCCGGCGCGAAGCAGAACTCGAACATGCCGAGCAGGCCCGACCGCCGTCCCGGACGCGACGTTGAAGCAGATCGGCGCGCGCGCTGGCCCGGGTGCCCGCCGGCTTCGACCTGAACTCCAAGATCGCCCGTCAGCTCGAAGCCAAACAGGCCATGTTCGACACCGGCCAGGGCATCGATTGGGCGACCGGCGAGGCGCTCGCGTTCGGCACACTGCTGCTGGAAGGCAGCCGCGTCCGCCTGTCGGGCGAGGATACCCAGCGCGGCACCTTCAGCCAGCGCCACGCCGTTCCTGATCGATCAGACCAACCAGCACGAATACGTGCCGCTGAACAACATCCGCGCCCGATCAGGCGAAGATCGAAATCTACAACTCGCTGCTGTCGGAAGCCGGCGTGCTGGGCTTCGAATACGGCTACTCGCTGGCCGACCCGCGCACGCTGGTGCTGTGGGAGGGCCAGTTCGGCGATTTCGCCAACGGCGCGCAGGTGATCATCGATCAGTTCCTCGCCAGCGGGGAGACCAAGTGGCTGCGCATGTCCGGCCTCGTGATGCTGCTGCCGCACGGCTACGAAGGGCAGGGGCCGGAGCATTCCTCCGCCCGCATCGAACGCTATTTGCAGCTCTGCGCCGAGCGCAACATGTGGGTTTGCAACCTGACCACGCCGGCGAACTACTTCCACGCGTTGCGCCGCCAGTTGCACCGCAACTTCCGCAAGCCGCTGATCGTGTTCACGCCGAAATCGCTGCTGCGCCACAAGCTGGCGGTCTCGCCGCTGCGCGACATGAGCCGAGGGCACCCGCTTCCAGTTCGTCATCCCGGAGATCGACGAGATCGCGCCCGCCGAGCAGGTGCGCCGGGTGATCCTGTGTTCCGGCAAGGTGTACTACGATCTGCTGCAGGAACGCCGCGCGAAGGATATCAAGGACATCGCCATCCTGCGTCTGGAACAAATCCATCCATTCCCGGAAATCACGCTGGGCCGGCTGCTGAAGCCCTACACCAACGCCGACGTCATCTGGTGCCAGGAGGAGCCGGAGAACATGGGCGCCTGGACCTTCGTCGATCGCCGGATCGAGCGCGTGCTGCATCGCCTGGAGATGAAATCGTATCGCCCGGTCTATGTCGGCCGCGAGGCGGCGGCGTCGCCCGCGACCGGTCTTGCCCGCACGCCACATGGCGCAGCAGGCTCGGCTCGGTCACGACCGCTCTTGGTCTGGGCTGAGGAGCGCCACCGATGCCAACCGAAATCAAAGTGCCCACTCTGGGCGAGAGCGTCACGACCGCGACGATCGCCCGCTGGATCAAGCAGCCCGGTGATACGCGTCGCCGCCGATGAGCCGCTGGTCGAACTGGAGACCGACAAAGTAACGGTCGAGGTGTCCTCGCCCGCCGCCGGCGTGCTGACCGCGATCAATTTTCCGGAGGGCAGCGAAGTCGAGGTCGGCGCGCTGCTCGGCGTGCTGGATGGGACGGTCGGCGCGCCCGCCGCCACCCCGCCGAAGCCCGCCGCCCCGAAGGCCCGCGCCGCGTCGGCATCCGCCGCCGCGTCAGCATCCGCCGCCGCGTCAGCGGCATCGGCCACCGCGCCGGCTACCGCCGCCCCGGTGCCGGCACCCGTGTCGCCATCCCAGCCGGCCGCCGCGCCCTCGCCGGTGGCGCGCGCCGCCGCCAATCCGTCCGCCGGGATCAATCCGCCGCCGCGGCCGTTGGGCCCGGTCTCGCGCCCGGCCGCCCCGGCGCCCGCCGCGGCGGCTCAGACAGCCGTGGCGCCGTCCGCCGCCGTGTCAGCGCCGGCGCATGAACCGTTCCCCGCCGCCGCGCGGCTGATCGAGGAGCAGCAACTCGCGCCCGGCGCGATCGGTCCGGGCTCCGGCAAGGACGGCCGCATCACCAAGGGCGACGTGCTGGCGTTTCTGAACCGTCCCGCTCCGGCCCCGGTCGCGCCCGCCGCGCCGGCGCAGGCCCGCGCCGAGGACCCGCGGGAGCAACGGGTCAAGATGACCCGCCTGCGCCGCACCATCGCCGCGCGGCTGAAGGAGGCGCAGAACAACGCCGCGATGCTGACCACCTTCAACGAGGTGGACATGTCGGCGGTGATGGCTTTGCGCGCCGAATACCGCGATGCGTTCGAAAAGAAACACAACGGCGTCCGCCTCGGCTTCATGAGCGTGTTCGTCCGCGCCTGCTGCGTCGCGCTGAAGGAGTTTCCCGCCGTCAATGCCGAGATCGACGGCGACGACATCATCTACAAGAACTACGTGAACATGGGGATCGCCGTGGGCGGGCCGTCGGGCCTCGTGGTGCCGGTGATCCGCGATGCCGATCAACTTGGGTTCGCCGGGATCGAGGGCGCCATCGCCGATTTCGGCAAGCGCGCCCGCGACGGGCACCTGAAGCTGGAGGACCTCACCGGCGGCACGTTCAGCATCACCAACGGCGGCATCTACGGCTCGCTGATGTCCACGCCGATCCTCAATCCGCCGCAGTCGGCGATTCTCGGCATGCACAAGATCCAGGAGCGGCCGATGGCGGTCGCCGGCAAGATCGAGATCCGGCCGATGATGTATCTCGCGGTGTCGTATGATCACAGGATCGTGGACGGCAAGGAAGCCGTGTCGTTCCTGGTCCGGGTCAAGGAAGGCGTCGAGGATCCGCGGCGGTTGCTGTTGGAAATCTGACCATGTTCCTGGCTGGCCGGGCCTCGTCGTGCTCGGCGACGCTGCGCCGCATGCGCATGAGCTTCGGATAACATGTTGCCGTCAAGGCGTCGCGCTGGTGGCTTCAGACGGCGACACCGGACGAAGCAGTAAGAACTGATGGCGTCGGCCAGACCATTCGATCCCACCGCGCGCATGGGCGCCTCCGGCCTTAAATCGATTGCTGAGGGCGACCGGAGCACCGGTGTCATTCGCGTTGACAGCGGCAGCCCGCGGCACTGTCGACGCATTTGCACGCTCTAGCGATCGCCGAGCCATGGCGACAAGATGCGGCCTGCCCCGGGTCCATGACCGATTACAAACCGATCTGACACTGTACGAAATCAGATCGGTCACGATACCGGAACGACCATCGGCGCCACGCCACTCCAGGACCCAAAGCAGAGCCCCTCCCATGAGCGACATCCTTCGACGTCATCATTATCGGTTCGGGCCCAGGGGGGTATGTGTGCGCGATCCGGGCGGCGCAACTGGGATTGAAGGTGGCGTGTGTGGAGAAGCGCGCCACTCTCGGTGGCACCTGCCTCAACATCGGCTGCATTCCCTCGAAAGCCCTGCTGCAGTCATCGGAGAACTTCGAAGCCGCCGGCCACGCCTTCGCCGACCACGGCATCGCTTCTCCACCGTGAAACTCGACCTCGCGAAGATGCAGGCGCGCAAGGATGACGTGGTCGGCGCCAACGTCAAAGGCGTCGAGTTTCTGTTCCGCAAAAACAAGATCACCTGGCTCAAGGGCACCGGCCGCATCGTGGCAGCGGGCCAGGTCGATGTCGATGGCACCGTCTACGAAACGAAACACATCGTCATCGCCACCGGCAGCGAGTCCACCCCGCTGCGCGGCGTCGCGGTCGATGAACAACGCATCGTTACCTCCACCGGCGCGCTGGAACTGAAAACGGTGCCGAACCATCTGGTCGTGATCGGCGCCGGCGTCATCGGCCTCGAACTCGGCAGCGTCTGGCGGCGTCTCGGCGCGCGCGTCACGGTCATCGAGTTCCTCGATCGCATCCTTCCCGGCATGGACGCCGAACTCGCCACCGCGGCGCGCCGCATCCTGGCGAAGCAGGGACTGACGTTCCGGCTCGGCGCCAAGGTCACCGGCGCGGCGACGTCGGAGACCGGGGTCACCCTGACCGTCGAGCCGGTCAAGGGCGGCGCCGCGGAACAGGTCGCCGCCGATGTCGTGCTGCTCGCGATCGGCCGCCGGCCCTACGTCGAGGGTCTCGGGCTGGAGGCGGTCGGCGTCGCGCTGGACGAGCGGGGCCGGGTCCGCACCGACGCGCACTACGCCACCAATGTCCCCGGCATTTATGCCATCGGCGACGCGATCGCCGGTCCGATGCTGGCGCACAAGGCGGAGGACGAGGGCGTCGCGCTGGCCGAGCGCCTCGCCGGCCAGGCGGGTCACGTGAACTACGGCGTCATTCCGGGCGTGGTCTACACCTGGCCGGAGATCGCCTCCGTCGGCCAGACCGAGGAGGAACTAAAGGCCGCCGGCATCGCCTATAACGTCGGCAAGTTCCCGTTCACCGCCAATGGCCGCGCCCGCGCCATGGGCGACACCGATGGCTTCGTGAAGCTGCTCGCCGACAAGGCCACCGACCGGCTGTTGGGCGCGCACATCGTGGGCCCGGACGCCGGCACGCTGATCGCCGAGCTGGCCCTCGCGATGGAATTCGGCGCCTCGGCCGAGGACGTCGCCCGCACGTGTCACGCCCACCCGAGCCTGAACGAGGCGGTCAAGGAAGCCGCTCTGGCGGTCGACGGACGCGCGTTGCATATCTGACCGATGCGACCGATTGCTCTTACCATGGGTGACCCCGCCGGGATCGGCGGCGAACTCACGCTCCGTGCCTGGCTGATGCGGACCCGGCTCACCAAGGCCGGGTCAGCGACGACCGGCCCGACCGAGGCCGGGCCCTGTCTGGTGGCTCTGGACGACCCTGAACGACTGGCGGAACTGGGAACATCGCTCGGCCTGGACGTGCCGGTGCGGATCGTCGCCCGCGCGGCCGACGCTGTCTCGATCTGGCCGGACGCGCTCCCGGTGCTGCCCGTCCGCCTCGTCGAGCCCGCGATCCCCGGCCATCCCAACCCCGCCAATGCCGCCGCCGTGGTGAACTCGATCGAGCAGGCCACCGCGCTTTGCCAGTCCGGCGAGGCGGGCGCGATGGTCACCAACCCGATCAACAAGGCGGCGCTGTATCAGGCGGGCTTCCACTACCCCGGCCATACCGAGTTCCTCGCCGCGCTGACCGGCGCCGTCGGCCAGCAGATCATGATGTTGGCCAGTCCGCACCTGAAGGTCGTGCCGGTGACGGTGCACGCCTCGCTGCGCGCCTCGATCGCCATGCTGACGACCCGGATGATCGTCGATGCCGCCCGCACCACCGCCACCGCCCTGCGCCGCGATTTCGGTCTCGCCGCGCCGCGCCTGGGCGTTGCCGGCCTCAACCCGCACGCCGGCGAGCAGGGCGCTCTGGGCGATGAGGAAACCATCATGATCCAACCCGCCATCGATTTGCTGCGCGCCGAGGGGATCGACGTTTCCGGCCCCTGGCCGCCCGACACGATGTTCACGCCGGCGGCCAGGCGGCGCTACGACGTGGCGATCTGCATGTATCACGACCAGGCACTGATCCCGCTGAAGACGCTGGACATGGACCATGGCGTCAACGTCACCCTGGGTTTGCCGATCGTGCGCACCTCGCCGGATCACGGCACGGCGTATGACATCGCCGGCAAGGGGATGGCCGATCCATCGAGCCTGATCGCCGCCCTGACCCTGGCGGCCGAACTGGCGGCGCGGCGCGGAGGGCATGCCTGATGGACACCGACAAAGACGCGATCCGGGAAGTGCTCCACCTCTATTGCTTCCACATGGACACGGGCCGGTTCGCCGACCTGAGCGCCCTGTTCGCCGCCGACGGCGAGTGGATCGCGCCTTACCGCTCCGCCCGCGGTCCCGCCGAGATCGCCGCGTGGCTGACCCGGTCCGTGCCGGAAACGCCGCGCCGGATGCATTACGTGATGAACTCGGTGGTCACGGTGACCGGTGATCAGGCGACGGCGAAGTCGAATTATCTGGTGATGGTGGAGGGGCCCGATGGTCCGGTGCCCTCGGTAGCAATACGTAATCTGTCCAGCGGTCA
>CAVRDN010000132.1:0-32024 GCA_963719675.1 uncultured Alphaproteobacteria bacterium
ATCCCAGCACCGGCGCGCCGCTTCCCGGTACGCCGGAGTGGGTGGTTTATGGAAGCGATGGCTTTGGCCCAGGTGGGGTCTACAGTCCGGGTACGCCCATTAGCCCAACGAGCGCTCACTGGATTGTGAACAACATGGCTTATGCGGAGTCGGTGAACAATCCCTATCCCGGCTCGAGCAGAAGCCTGCTTCACGGCCAGTCTTACAGCGATCTCGATCTGACCGTTGTGAAGACCTTCCCCATCACGGAACGGGTGGGCGTGCAGCTCTCGATGGCCGCCTACAACGCGCTGAACCAAATGTACCGGGGCAGCGGCGAGCCCTTCATCGGCGCCAGCAATTTCACCAGCAACCAGGAGCCGCACATTCGCGCATGCGAAAAATCTTTGAGTTACGCGAACAAACTTCGACGGCATTAACGATTGATTAATCTTCCAGGTTTAGATTTGCAAATCGAAGGCGATGGAGGGTGAGCCGGTAATCGCCGGAGGAAGCCCACCTGGTCTCAGGACGGAGCCGCGAAGCGAAGTGTCCGTCAGCCGGCCGGCAGAATGCTCAGGCAAGACTTTTAATTGGGTCCGCGCGTTGGCGCAACTGGAACGCCGCGCGGAAGTAGCAAGGACACCTAAGATGTTTACGTTCCTCAACAACCTGCATGCGTTGGTCAAGGACGAACGTGGCGTAACCGCTCTGGAGTATGGTCTGATCGCCGGTCTCATCGCGGTGGGAATCATCGGATCGGTGACCGCGCTTGGTACCGCGCTTACCGCGAAATTCAATGCCATCGCAGCCGCGCTGTGATCAAGACCGCGGCGGCCGCCTGAAACGGGAGGCCGCCACGACATCCAGGCAAGGTCTCTAAAACCGGTGACCGATCCCGCCATGTTGCACTCAATCATCTTGTTCGCCGCGGCAATGGCTCTGCTGTTCGCCGCGGCGCACGACGTGGCCGTGCGTACCGTTCCGAACATCATGTCGCTGATCGTGGCGCTCGCCGGACTGGGACTGAACGCGATGGACGGACGGCTGCTTCAGGCAGTGTTTGGCGCCGTGCTGGTGTTCGCCTGCGCATGGTATTTCTGGCGCCGGGGCTGGATCGGCGGCGGCGATGTGAAGTTGCTCGGCGCCTGCGCCCTTGCTGGTTCCTCCGGCGGCGCTCCCCGAGTTGATGCTGAGCACGGCCATTGCCGGCGGGGTGCTGGCATTGGTCTATTTGGCTCTGGCGCGGATCCTGCCAGACGTCGCCGCGCCATGGCGCCCGGCACCGGTTTCCCATGCCGGCATGTTGCCGCGGATCTGGCGTGTGGAGCGACGGCGGATCCGCCGCGGCCAGTCGCTGCCGGTATTCCTGCGCGATCACCGCGGGCGTTTTCCTGACCCTCTACGTTCCTTACGGGTAGCGCCATGTCCCTGCGCACCGCCTTGCTGGCCGCGATCGTGCTGGGCCTCGGGGGCCTCGGGATCGTTGTCTGGATCGGCACGCAGCTGCCGGCGAAGGCAACGGCCTCGGCGGCAACCGCGGCCGCGCCACCACCCATGACCGCGGTGCTGGCCGCCGCGCACCCGCTGCATGCGGGTTACCTGTTGAAATACGACGATATTCAGCCGCGCGAGGTCGCTACATCCGATGTCCCGGCGGGCGCCCGAACGGATACCCCGCCGGCGCGCGCGGAACTGGTTGGCGCCATGATCCGGCGTAGCCTGCAGCCGAAAGATATCCTGTTGCCGGAGGACGTGCTGCGGCCCGGCGATCACGGGTTCCTCGCCGCTGTGCTGCGGGGGGAATGCGTGCGACGACGGTGGGCGTGGACGCGGTCAGCGGAACCGCCGGGCTGATCTGGCCGGGCGATCATGTCGATGTGTTGCTGACGCAGGTCACCGAAGATCAAACCCTGCCAGCTTCCCGCCGCGCCTCGGCCGAGACCGTACTGGGCGATGTCCGTGTCATCGCGATCGACCAGCAATTGATGCAAGGGGCCACCGGCAACAGCACAGACCAGGGGCCGCCCACACGGTCACGCTGGAGGTGACCGAGGCGCAGGCCGAGCGCGTGGCGCTGGCCGCCCGCCTTGGCCATCTTTCTCTGATCGTGCGCGCGGCCGACGCGCTTCCCGATGCGCAGGGTGAGAAGCCGGAGACGACCTGGGGCGGGGATGTCTCGCCCGCGCTCAATCAGGGCCGCACGGCGGGCCGGATCATGCGGGTCTATCAGGGGACCACCGATGGGAAGGAGTTCCGGTTTTGACGACAGGGCATCGACCGATCGTTCGTCTCATGTTACTCGCCGCCTGGGTATTCCTCGCCGGCGCCGCGCACGCTCAACTCGTTCAGCCTGGCGACATGCGCAAGGCCGTCGCGCGCGCCTACGCGGCGGCGGCGCTCGTCCCGGGGATAGCGCCGCGGGCGGTCGCCCCCTTGGCCAATGGCGCTTCCTCCGCTGGCTCTCCCCTCGCTGGCTCCGCTCCCGGTGGCCCGCCGTCGGCTGGTCCTTCGCCGGGTGGCCCAGGAGGCGCGCCGTTGGGCATGGTCCCGATGCGGACGGTGCCTGGAGGCGGGCCCGCGGGTTCAGCCACCGGCGCGACGGCGAGGCAGCCGGCTCGCCCGGTTCAGGTGCAATCCCTCGCTCTCGAAGCCGGAACTGGCCGGATCGTTTCGATGCCTGCCCCGGCCGCGAGCGTTTTCGCCGCCGACCCCCGCGTGGCCGAGTGCGTCCGGCGTCGCCGACCTCGCTGTTCGTCCTCGGCGTCGCGCCGGGCCGCACAACGATCGCGGCGATCGACGACAACGGCGCGGCGATCGCCGAGGACCATGTGACAGTGCGGCCCTCCGGTTATGTCGCCACGCAGGTGGAGAGCGCGATTGACCGATTGATCGCCGGCCATCGCGTGCACGTCATTACGCAACCCAATGGGGTGGTGGTCACGGGCGCGGTCGCCGTCGCGGCCGACGCCGACCTGGCAATCCGACCGCGCGCGAATTCATGGCCACTGGGCAAAACGTGGAAAGCCGCCTCACCGTGGATGGCAGCCAGCAGGTGAACCTGCGGGTCCGTATCGCGGAGGTCAGCCGCAACGTGATCCGCCAACTCGGTATCAACTGGTCCAACCTGGCCAGCCTCGGCAAGTACGCGGCGATCGGACTCGTCACCGCCAATCCACTCGCCGTCACGACGGTCTCCGCCAGCACCGCCACCTTGGGCTATAACTTTCCAACCCCGGGCCGCACGCTCGATATCAACGCGTGTCATCGATGCGATGGCGCAGGACCAGTTGGTGCACGTGCTGGCGGAGCCGAATTTGACCGCCATGAGCGGCGAAACCGCGAGCTTCCTGGTGGGCGGCGAGTTTCCCGATCCCGGTCGCCCAACAAAACAATCAGATCACGCATCGAGTTCAAGCAGTACGGCGTGAGCCTGGCCTTCGTGCCGACGGTGATCTCCGGCGGGCGCATCAACATGAAGGTGCGTCCCGAGGTCAGTGCGCTGACCACGGTCGGGAGCGGTGCAGCTCGGTGTCGGCAACAGCACGATCCAGGTGCCGGCGCTGACGGTTCGACGGGCCGAGACGACGGTCGAACTCGCGAGCGGGCAGAGTTTCGCGATCGCCGGGCTGCTGCAGGACACCAGCACGATGGTTGGCAACGCGCTGCCCGGCATCGGCGAGTTGCCGATCCTGGGCGCCTTGTTTCGTTCGGACTCGTTCCAACGCAACGAGACGGAACTGGTGATCGTGGTCACGCCGTACCTCGTGAGCGGCACGGCTGGTCCGGCGCAATTGAAGCTGCCGACCGACGGTTGGAAACCTCCGAGCGACCTGGAACGCCTGCTGTTGCTGCGGCAAAGCGCGCGCTCTCCCGGCACGGTCGCGGCGGCCCCGCGCATTCCCGGCGACGCCGGCTTCGTAATTCGATGAGGAGGGCCTGACGATGACACGCCTGGCCTACCCGCTGATGCTGCTCTGCCTCGTTGGAGGCGTTCTCGCGGCCTGCGACAGCACGGACCCATATTTGCGCCAGGGTGTCTGGCGGCCGAACGGCGCGAACGACGCCGACCTGAACGCCATGGTGGCCGGACCTTCCGACCTGGCGTTATCGACGCCGGCCGCGCGCGCCGACGGCGGCCTGGCGGCCGCGGCATTGACGCGGTTGCGTGAGGATCGGGTGCGGCCACTCCTCGACAGCGGGCTGGCGCAGATCGTTCCGGTCAGTGGCGCGCCGCCGCCGGCACCTCCGGCTGCGGCGGCGTCGCCAGGGACTGGCCAATAATGCCGTCCGACGCCGTCCTGACCGAAACGCAGACACCGGAACGCGAGCGGCCCGACCGGCCGCGTGTGATCGCCTTCGTCAGCGATCAGGACACGGAAACGGCACTTCGCGAGGGGCTGCTGGAAGCGGTGCCGCGGGGGTTTGAAATTCGCCGCGGAACGATCCGCGCGGCGATGGTGGCCCTGCACAAGATGCCAACGCCGCACGTCCTGATTGTCGATGTCAGCGGTGAAGACCAGCCCCTGTCGGCATTGAGCGAATTATCCGACGTCGTGGAACCGGATGTGCGCGTGCTGGTCATCGGCGACCGCGAGGACCTCAATTTCTATCGCCAGATGACACACGGTCTGGGCGTGATGGAATACCTCTATCAGCCACTGATGCGCGATATGGTGGCGCGCTATTTCGGGCCGCTGATCCTGAAAGGTGGCCAGGCGGCGGAAGGTGTGATCGGCGGCCGCGTCGTCACCGTCACCGGCGCGCGCGGCGGCACCGGGGCCAGCACCATCGCCGCCAACCTCGCCTGGCATTTCGGCGTCGAGGCGCGCCGCCATACCGTGCTGCTGGATGCCGATTTGCATCGCGGCACCGCCGCCATGCTGCTTGGCGCCAAGATCGGACCCGGCTTGCGTACCGTCCTGGAGGCGCCGGACCGCATCGACGAATTGTTCGTCGAACGCGCCGCGCAACCGGTCAGCCAGCGGCTGCATGTGCTGGCCGGCGAGGAGAAGCTGACCGAGGTCATCGACTACACGCCCAATGCCGCCGAACGACTTCTGGAAGCATTGCGGCGACGTTATAATTTCGTGGTCATCGACGTCCCGTGGTCGGCGCTGCCGCTGCATCGCGACCTGCTGGCGATGGCGCATCAGCGCGTCGTGGTGATGGATCCGACGCTCGGCTCGGTGCGTGACGCGCTCCGCCTGATGGCATTGCCCAACGCGCCGAAGCAGGTGGCCCGCGCCGTCCTGGTGCTGAACCGCGAAAATCTGCCTGGAGGTCTGAACCGGCGGCAGTGGGGGAAGGGCTGAAGATGCAGCCCGACGTCATCATCCCGGACCTGCCCAAAGTGGTTGGCCAGGCTGCCAGCATGGGCGAAGCGGCGATGGCGGGACGCGGTGGATTTCGCAATGGGATCCTGCTGTTGGCGCGTGAAGTGGCGTTTGTGCGGCTGCTCGACAGCAATACGCCGGCGGTGCCGGAGAAAGGCGGCGGCGGACGGTTGCGCCGGTTTCTGGGCCTGAAATCATGAGCGGCCTGCCCACCAGCTTTGGCCGGCGTAACCCGCAACCGGAACCGCCCGCGCCGGCCCGCGATCCGCTCAGTCCGGCCGAGCAAGCGCCGACGCCGGTGCTGGCACAAAACGCGGCGTCCAATCAGGCCCCGGACCAGACGCAACGCCCGGATCGCAGCGGGCCCGCGGCACAGTTGCGCATGGCTTGCCTGGCACAGCTCGATCCGGTCGCCATCGCCACGATGTCCGCCGACCGCGTGGTCGTGGAAGTGGAGCGGGTGCTGGGGGAAATCGCGACAGCGCGCCGCTTCCAACTGAATGCCCGCGAACAGCATCAACTCGCCAGTGAACTCGTCGATGACATGCTGGGCCTCGGCCCGCTGGAGCCGCTGCTCGAGGACGAGAGCATCACCGATATCATGGTCAATGGGCCCAACCGGGTATTCGTGGAACGCGGCGGCAAAGTGGTGCTGTCGGACATCCGTTTTCGGGACGCGGCGCACGTCGCCAACATCTCGCAGCGGATCGCGTCGGCGATCGGGCGGCGGATCGACGAGTTGAGCCCGATGGTGGACGCGCGTCTCAAGGATGGTTCTCGCGTCAACATCGTCTTCCCGCCGCTCGCGCTGGATGGCCCGTATATCTCCATCCGTAAATTCTCGCGCCAGCATATCGATTTCGCCAGGCTGATCGGTTACGGCTCACTGACCCCGGCGGTCGCCCGCGTGCTTGAAGTGGCGGGACGATGCCGGCTGAATGTGGTGATTTCCGGTGGCACCGGCTCCGGCAAGACCACGCTCATGAATGCCATGTCGCGGCTGATCGACCACGGCGAGCGCATCGTCACGATCGAGGACGCGGCCGAACTGCAGTTGCAGCAGCCACACGTGGTGCGCATGGAAACCCGTCCGTCGAGCCTGGAAGGACGCGGCGAGGTCACCCAGCGCGATCTGATCCACAACGCGCTGCGCATGCGGCCGGATCGCATCATCGTCGGCGAGGTGCGCGGCTCGGAGGCGTTCGACATGCTCCAGGCCATGAACACCGGCCATGACGGCAGCATGTCGACCGTCCACGCCAATACGACGCGCGACGCGGTCACCCGGATCGAGAACATGGTGCAGATGGGCAACATGGGATTGCCGTCGCGCTCGATCCGTCAGCAGTTCGTCGGCGCGGTCGATCTGATCGTTCAGGTCGAACGGCATCGTGACGGCAAGCGCCGGGTGACTCAGGTGACCGACGTCTGCGGCCTGGAAGGCGACACCGTCATCCTCAACGACGTCTTTTCTTATCAGGTGGAGGGCGAAACCCTCGCGGGCGGATTGGTCGGCCGGTATCGGGTCAATCGCGCCAGGCCAAGTTTCCATCAACGTCTGTCGTATTTCGGCCTCGACCGCGCCTGGACCTCCGCGCTGGAGGAGCCGGAACCATGAACCTGCTGCTGTCGCTGCTCGCCGGGGGCATTTGCGTGTTGAGCGCGGTGGCGATCGGCGTCAGCGCGATCATGGCCGAGCAGAAGCGGCGAAGACGCTTTGAGGAGCGGCTGGATCACGTGGTGGCGTCTTATGTGCGTGCGATGCCTCTCGTCGAAATGGGCCGCGACAAGGCCAAACGCTCGGTGCGCATGGTATCGTTGATCGCCTCGGCGGCGCGGCTGTTCGGCTACGATCCAACACGCGCCGCGCATTATTCGTTTCGTTGGTGGACGGTGCTGAGCGTCACCATGGTGTTCGCCCGCGCCGTCGCCGAAATGTTGGGCATTTTCCTCGGAAGCTGGTCGCTTCTGGCCGTTCCGGTGCTGTGGGTCATGCTGAGCCGATTCGTATTCCACTGGAGCGAACGGCGGCGGCGCGACACCCTCTACGCGCAGTTCCCCGACGCGCTCGCGATGATCGTGCGGGCGGTGCGGGTCGGCATTCCTTTGAGCGAGGGGATCCACACCGTCGCGCGGGAGGCGACGCCGCCCACCGGACCGGAATTTGGATTGCTGTATGACCGGGTCTCGATCGGCGTGACGTTGGAAGACGCGCTTCGCGAAATGGCGGAGCGAAACAAGCTGGCGGAATACCGCTTTTTCGCCACCGCGCTGGCGCTGCAAAGCCGGACCGGCGGCGGCTTGTCCGAGGCACTGGAAGGTCTCGCCGATGTGATGCGCCGGCGGCTGGCGTTAAAGGCCCGCGGGCTCGCGCTGGCGGCCGAGGCGAAGACATCGATCATGATTTTGGCCTCGTTGCCGTTCGTTTCGGGCGGTGCGTTGGGGGTGTTGAACCCGCATTACATTGGCCGCTTGTTCACCGATCCCGGCTGCGAAAAAGTCCTCATCGCCGCGATCGCGCTTTTGGGCGGCGGCCTGTTGGTGATGCGCGGCATGATCCGCCGGGCGTTGTCGTGATGGCCGGCGCGCTTCCCTGGCTGGCGCCCGTGCTGAGCGTTGGGTTCGCGCTGGTCCTCGGGTTGGCGATGCTGCTGCTGCGGGATCTACGGCGCTCGGATCGGCTGTCGGCGCGCCTGCGCATGGTGCGGCTCGGCGCCGGTTCGGTCGAACCCGAGGCGGGCGAGGGTCAACCGCCGCTGTTGCGGATCGTCACCACGGTTGGCGAGACCATCGCGCGCAGCGGCGTTCTGTCGGCCAGGACGTTGCGGGAGCTGCGTCAGACATTGCAGGTGGCGGGCTTTCGGGGTGCCCGCGGTCTGGAGTTGTTCGTTGGCACCAAGCTGCTGCTTGTCGTTGGACTGCCTCTGGCGGCGTTCGTCGTGGAGTTGCTGCCGCGCGTCAATCTGCCTTATCCCGGCGCACTCCTCGCGGTCGCCGGGGCGGTCGGGCTGCTGGCGCCCGACGTCGTCGTGCGTCAGTTGCGGAAGCGTTACCTCCGCGCACTGGAAGCCGGCATGCCGGATGCGATGGACATGATGGTGATTTGCGGTCAGGCCGGCCTCGGTCTGGAGGCCAGCGTCGAGCGGGTCGGTATCGAGATCCACCACGCCCATCCGGTGGTGGCCGAGGAACTGACCCGCACCGCCCACGAAATGCAGGTCAACGCCGACACCAGGGTGGCGCTGATCAATTTCGGCACGCGCACGGGTCTCGAAAACGCGCGCCGCCTCTCGGCGATGCTGGTCCAGTCGATCCAGTACGGGACACCACTCACCACGGCGCTGCGTACGCTGTCGGCCGAACAGCGACAGGAGATGCTGGCGCGATTCGAATCCAAAGCGGGCCGGCTGCCGGTTCTGCTGACCTTGCCGATGATCATCTTCATCCTGCCATGCGTGTTCATGATCGTGGCCGGGCCGGCGATGGTCGACGTTTACCGGGCGTTGCACCGATGACCGCTCGAGCGACACCAAACCCACGCCCAAGGGTGACAGGATGATGACCCGACCACGAGGGCCGGCCGCCATCGGTATCGGTCTGTTCGCGCTGCTACTGACCGCCTGCTCGGCGTCTCGCGCGCCGGAGGTGCGCGACGGAGCGGCCAGCGTCACCGTCGCCGATGCCGCGTTGAGCGGCGGCATGCCGGAAACCGCGCTGAACGTTACACGATCGATCCTGCAGTCAAATCCGCGCGACCTCGCCGCGCTGGAGCGTCAGGGCACCGCCCTTGAGCAGTTAAATCAGCCCGACGCGGCGATGGAGGCGTGGCGGCGCGCGCTGGCGGTCGATCCAGCCGCTTCGGTGGCGCTGCTCGGTTTGGGGCGGCTCCAGCTTTCACGTGGCAGCGCGGTGGATGCGGAGCACAATTTCACCAGGCTGCTCGTCAAAACGCCAGACGACCGTACCGCGCTCAACGATCTCGGCGTGGCGCTGGATCTGCAGGGCCGGCACGACGTGGCGCAGGCCATTTACCAGAAACTGCTGGACCGCGACGCGGGCGACAAGGCCGCATCCGTGAACCTGGCATTATCGCTGTCGCTCAGCGGCCATGCGGATCGATCCGTGGCGATTCTGCGCGGGCCGGGAACGCTGCCGGGCGCGACGCCGCGCGTGCGGCAGGATCTGGCTGTGGCGTTGGCGCTGTCCGGCAATCCGCGCGAGGCGGAGAAGCTTTTGCTGACCGATCTTTCCGCGACCGACGCGGCGGCGGCGCTGGCGGGATACCAGGCACTCGACGCGACCCACTCGATACGACCCACAAGTGACGGAGGCGGACATGCCGCCAATTGAACCCACCAGACAGGCCCGATGGCCCTTGATGAGCGCCCTGCGACAGCGTTCGCGGGCCGCGATCTCCCGCGCTTCACCAAGGCAGCGGGCCAGCATCGCGCTGGTCGGCGCCGCCGTCATCGCCATGCTTGCCAGCCTGGCGGCGGTCGGCGTGGATCTCGGCACGGCTTATCTGGCCAAAGTGTCGGATCAGCGCACCGCGGATAGTGCCGCCTATGCCGGGGCGCTCGCCTACAACGCGAGCAATTCGGCCACGACGATGAACGCGGCGGTCAGCAATCTTGTTGCCATGAACGGGATCTCCGCCGCCTCCGCGGTCGCCGGCCTCGTCGCGTCTCCCAGCGGTGACGGGAACAGCGCGGTGAAGGTGACGATCAACACCGCCGCGCGGCTTTATCTGGCCGGCGTGTTCGGAAGTGGATCGACCCTTCCGGTGACCGCGACCTCGTATGCCGAGGTCAAGCCGGGGGCGTCGATCTGCATTCTCGCGCTGAATGCCGCCGGCTCCGGCGTGACGCTCAGCGGTGGCACCGCCATCACCGGCGCCAACTGTTCGGTCGCCTCCGACGCCGCGGTCTCGGTCCCCTGCGGCACGACCATCACGACGAAAACGCTGTATTACAACTCGGCCGCCGTGCCGAGCCAGCCTTGCGCCGGCATCAAGCCCCCGGTGGGCACCGCTTCCGTTAACATCATCAAGGTCGCGACGGCGGACCCGTTGGCGGGTAACGCGTCGGTCGCGGGCGCGTTCACGCATCTGGCCAGCGTGGCGACGTTGACCGGGCCGGCGGGACCGGTGGTCGCCGGTGGCAGCAATCTTCCGTTTGGCTACACCAACAGCGCCACGCAACCGCCGCGTAGCGTGCTCACGGCGGCGGGCTGCAGCGGCAGCTACGCCGGTTCAACCTGGACCGTCACCTGTCCGCCGGGCGGGACTTATCACTTCAATTCCATTACCTTGTCCGGCGGCATCACGCTAAGTTTCGCGGCGGCGGGTTCGGCGACCAACGTCTACGATTTCAGCGGCCCGATCGATCTCACCAGCGGTGCCGGGGGAACCTTTGGCCCAGGCACCTACAATGTCGCGGATGGAATCGCCACCGGCGGCGGTTCAACCACGACATTTGGTGCCGGCACCTTCAATATCGGCGCGGGCACGATCAGTTGTTCCGGCTCGTTTTACAGCATCTGCAACAACGGTACGTCGCTGACCTTCGGCCCGGGGACGTTCACGCTGGCGGGCGGAATCTGCAATTGCGACAGTGGCACTCTCAGTATTGGTGCCGGTAGTTCCGCCAACAGCTTCAACATCGGCGCCGGTAGCGCCGGCAATGCTCTGTCCGTGACAGGCGTTGTTACGTTGGGAGACATGGCCAGCGGCACATTCCTCGCCGCCGGGAAGATCTCCACTTCTGGCGGCACCACGCTGACCTTGAGCGCGGCGCCGGCGCACGACCTGAACGGCACGTTCAGTCTCGCGGGGACCGCCACGCTCGGTTCCGGCGTGTACACGGTCGCGGGAAATGTCACGCTGGGAGGCGGTGGAGGCGGTGGCTCGGTGACCGGAAACGGTGTCAGCGTCATTACTTCCGGCACGTTCAGCGTCGCCGCCGGATACTCCAACGTGACCTTGACCGGACCGGGCTCCGGCGTGCTGCAAAATCTGGTCGTCGCCAGCATCGGCGTTGGTGGCGCCAGCTTCTCGGAGGGCGCCAGTGGCAACTCACTGTCCGGCGTATTCTATTTCCCAAACGGACCGATCACGCTGAGCGGTGCCGGCAACGTCGGCAGTGCCGCCGGGCAATGCCTGGAGTTGATTGGCTCGACCATCACGTTATCCGGTGGCTCGGCACTCGCATCGACATGCGCGGGTCTGGCCGGACTCGCCGGCGTAGGCACGGTGGCGCTGGTGCAATGAGCCGTCCGCGATGAGCCGGTTCAAATTGTTCCGGCGCCTGGTGCGGCGCCGGCAAGGTACGGCCGCGGTGGAGCTGGCGCTGATCTCGCCGATGCTGATGATTCTGCTCGCCGGCATCATTGACTTCGGGCGGGCTTATCGCGAGGAAATCGAACTGTCTTCCTCGGTCGCCGCCGCCGCGCAATACGCCCTGGATAACGCCGCGAGCATCAATTCCACGAGCGCCGCCGCCCTGGCCGCCACGCTCAGCGGCATCGTCGCCAACTCCAACGGCGCCAATTGGGCCGGTGCGACGGTGACCGTGAACGACGGCCCCAGCAGCGTGGCCGCCGGCGGCACGACGACCGGGGGCGGTACGGCGGCGAACGCGAACAGCTGCTGGTGTCCTACCGGCGTATCCGGAAGCTGGATCTGGGGTTCCGCGGTCACTTGCGGTTCCGCCTGCGCGGGAGGGGGCGGTACGCTGGCCGGCAAGTTCGTGACCATCGCGGGCACGCGGTCGTTCTCCGCGATCTTCACGATCTACGGAACGATTGGCGACATCACGTTGAACCAAAGCACAATCGTGCAGGCACAATGAACCGGCACTCGCCTGCCGGTGTTTCGGCGACGCGTCGCGATGGTGAATGCTCGGGGCATTTCGCACGCCTTTTCCGCGCGCGATCGGCAACGACGGCGGTAGAGTTCGCGGTTTGCGCCCTGGCGATGGTGCTGATCGTCATCGGGTTCGCGGAATTCGGCAGGTTGGTCTGGATATCCGAGGTTCTGCAGGAGGCCGCCTCCGAAGGTTCCCGCTGCATGGGCTTGCGCGCCACATCCTGCGCCGTGGGGGGCGTCTACAGTGCCGGCAATACGACTGCCTATGTGGTAAGCGTGGCCACAGCCCGCGGCGTGGTCATCACCGCCTCGACGATCGTGCTGAACAATGCCGCGGTTTGCGGCGGAGCGGCCGGCTTTTCGAACGTGTCGATCAACTACGATTTCACAACTGTCGTACCGGCTCTGCTGACGTCGCTGGGGGCCGGCTTTAACGTGCCGGCGTCAGCGTGTTTTCCGAATAACAGTTAACCTTCCGAAACGAACGCGGCCGGAAGGCCGGACCGGAGAGGTAACGACACCACCCCGGTCCCGCTCCCGAAATCAGGCCGCGTGCATCAGTTCCAGAGCTTCCTCGAAGATTTCCATGTTCTTACCAAAGGAAACCGCCGCCGCCTGGGCGCCGCACACCAGGTGCATCCAACGCCACGGCTCACGCGTCGCATAGAACTCTTCCACGACCGCGTTGTGATGCTTGAAGGCATGCATCTCGGTGAAGTTGTCGTGGCATACGATCTGACCCAGCATGTCCATGAACGCCTTCGGCATCATAGCCGAGGTTCATGTATTGCTCGCCAGGTTGATCGTATCCTTGACTTCCGGCACCGCGCGCATGCGGCCCAGATTGGTCACCTGCGACCAGTCGGTCGCCGGCTGGTTGTAGATGCTTTGCGTGATCGCATCCAGGAGCTCAGCCTGGGTGCGATGCGGCAGTGCCGCGACAGCCTCCGGATCCGGCTGCGCGCCGGCGGGCTCCATCCGGAATTGCGTCGACTTGATTTCCGGGCCCATGTGCCAGGTCAGCAGGATGTACAGCTTGCTGTTCATGCTGAGGCCGTCGAGCTTCAGCAGCCAGCGCCGGATGTTGACGCTGGTGTGCAGATGCACGTCCATCGGATTGCCGGTGAGCGAGCGCATGAACAGGCCGGCCGCGCCAATCGACAGCGCCTCGCCGGCGCCTTCCATGGAAAGACCGTCCACCAACGCCTTCGCGATCATCTTCGGGATTTCGTTGAAGTCGTCGCAGTCCCGGATGGCCTCGCCCAGCCGGCCGACGGCGGGGGTCTCGTCGTCGCCGGTACGCTGGCGCAGAATGCGGCCGAGCAACCCATGCTCCTCGATCAGACGGTCGATCTCGGGATACGACCGCGTGGTCGGGAAGCGCGTCACATAGCGCACCACCGGCCGCATCAGCACTTTCAGGGTACTGCTTGTCGAAGAACGTTTCCAGCGCACGCCAGGCGGTGGCCGGATACATGAAGTAGTGGTCGTCGAGCCCGTTCTTCGGGATCGCGACGGTCATCAGCAGGTCAAATGCCTCGATCGGAGACATGTTGTCCCAGATCCACAGGAACAGATGGTCCGCCTTGTTGGTCTCGCCCCGGCTTACGGCTTTCATGAAGGCTTCCTTGGCGCCCTCCAGGCCAGTGCCCTTGGCCATCGTGCCCTGGCCGTCGCCGGCGAGGAACTCGGCTTTGGACTGCGCGACGCCATCGGCGTCGATCGGGTCGAACTCCAACAGCGCGAACGGCGCGGTCACCGGGTCGTGCACGTGCTTGTTCGACAGGGCGACGTGCTGCAGCACGGGAAGGAACTTGTCCTCACCTTCCAGGCGCTCCGTCAGTTGCCAGAGCGGATATAGCCCGGCGACAGGATGCAGCGGGCCGCCATGATGACCCGGAGGAAGGTCGGACGACCGTGTCACCGCGAGGGCCGAAGCCATGAGCATCGTTTCGATCGGCACCCCGGCGCGGAGTTTCTCCAATGTACGATCGACGATATCGGTGCGAGGCGTTTCCTCGATAAATTGGACCAGAGGCTCTATCTCGTCGGGGTATTGGACACGGGTCGGCATGAGGGACTCTCCTTAAGGGCGTTTATGTCTGGGAGGCGGGTGATAGTCTTTGGATCGGGGATGGTGCGTTCGCACCGCCGCGAGCCTGTCGCTGATGCGACGGACCGATCACGCGGCATGAGAGGAGAATTTCGTGAAGGCGGTGGTGGTCGGATGCAGCGCGCGGACGGCACGACAGGCCATGATCGCAACCGGGACCTGAGCGCAGGTGGCTGTCGTGGCAGTCATGGTCCAAAGGCTGACTCCTCCATCGGTGGTCTGCCGGCGCACAACGCAAATCGGAAGACCTGGCCATGCTCCGCCTGCCTCAACCATCGATGGAGGGGGCGACACCGGGGGTCTTCTTCGCTTTCCAGACGATGGTCGCGCGCGGAATACTGGTTTGTCAATGCCCACGACAAGTTGGGCGGGCGGCGGAAGTAAAAATCGCACGGCGAATTACCTCCAACCTGGGCCCGCGCGAGTGTTCGCGTCAGTTCGCGGCCGAGATTTTCTTGCCACGACATGCCAACGACCTTGGTGCGATATTCGCCGCGAGGCGCGAACCGGCGAGGCGGGGGAATGGGCTGAACTGGCAGTCCAGACCTTCCGCTTCCGCGCCGCGGCCTTCGCGCGCGCCTGACGTTCGCCGTACTTCATGCCCTCGAGCTTCAGGCCGTCCGGATCGAGGAAGAAGACCGCGTAATAGTCGTCATAATATTCCGCTGCCGGATCGACAATGGTGGCGCCGAGATCATCGCGCAAGAATGTCTGCAACGCATCCACATCCTTCCGGTTACGAAGGCGAAACGCATAGTGATGGAAGCCGACGTCGCCGATGCGATATTTCCGCGCGCGGCCCTCGGCGTCCGCCGGGCTGATCCAGTAGCGAGTTCTTGCCATTGGTCCAGCCAATGGCGTCCTCGTATTCGTCGGACAACTCAAAGCCCAGGAAGGCGAAGAGGCGGCTGTAGAATTGCTTCGATTTTTCATAGTCGCTCACGCGGATCGATAAATGGTCGATCCCAACGACACGCATCATGTTGCCCTCCGTCGTCCGCTTGCCACGAAGCAACCAGCGCCATCGCCAATGGTTGTCAACCGGGCGCTCGGGTCACGATCGCCGGCAGATCACGGGCTGATCCTGGGGACCGCGGACCCGTCGCGCGGTCATGACGGCTGGACCTCCCATTTCTCCAGGGTGCGCTTTTCGATGGTATCGACAATGAGCTTTTCGGTCGCATAACCGACGATCGCCACAAGGATCATCGCCGTCATCAAATCGACGGCCTTGAACTGAAAGCGCGACTCCATCAGGACGTAACCGATGCCATCCTGCGACGCCAGCATCTCGCCCGCGACGATCATGCGCCACGCGCCCCCAAGGCTGATGCGCAGGCCGGTGATGATGTAGGGCACGGTCGCGGGCAGCACGACACGAAAGAACAGGGTCACGCCGCGGGCGCCGAAACAGCGGGCGGCGTCGAGGACGGTTGGATTGATCTGGCGCGCACCGGCCTCGGTGCTGAAGAACATCGGGAAGAACGTGGTGGCGAAAACCACGAATATGACCGCGGCATTGCCCAGGCCGAACCACAGAATCGCGAGCGGGATCCACGCGATTCCTGGAATCGGATAGATGCCCTTGATGCTGGGCATGATGAATTCGCGCAACGAAACGACGCGGCCCAGTACCAGGCCCAGGGGGATGGCGATGATGGCGGCGGCACCAAAGCCGGTCATCGCGCGCAGGAAGCTGTGCCACAGATGGACGTAGATGTTCGGCCCATAAAGCCAGTGCGGGTCGGAGACGGACAGAGTGACGACGACGTTACGCAGTACGGTCAATGGCGGTGGCAACAAAAGCTCCAGATCCAGCCATTGCGACATCAGTTGCCATGCGACCAGGATAAGCAGCACGCCGGCGCCGCCACGCAGAATGCGCCGCGCCCTGATCCGGCGACCTTCCGATCTGACGTGACGCGCGAAATCGGTGTGCGGTCGGTCGGTCGCGGCCTCGACGGGCTGACGGACCGTCGCGGTCTCGATATCCTGGATCGAGTTCATGAGTTCTGTCGTGTGAACTGTAGATCGAACACGTCGTTGACGGTGAGTTTCGGGGAGATTTCGCCCCGGGCCAGCATCGCGCTGCCCAGTATGTCCCACCAGGCCTCGGTCGCCTCACGGGTCATGCCGATACGAGGGTCGAACCGGTCGTACATATCCTCGATCACCGCCGGGTCCTGTCGCGACCATTCGGACATGATCGCGACCATCTCCGCTCTCGGGGCGGCCGCATAGGCGGCACTGGCGTCGCGCAGGGCCTGGGTGAAGCGCTTCGTCACGTCCGGATGCGCGCGCGTGAACGCGAGATTGGCGCAGACTCCCGTGCCTGGCAGTAGTTTCGCCCGCTTCCCCATATCGCCGCGATCGCTGCTCATGAAGATAAAGCCGAGTTTGGCCCGCAGCGCGAGGGTCGTGGTCAACGCGTCATGCAGGAAGCCGTCCAACTGCTTGCTTGCCATGGCGGGCAACATTTCGGGCCCGCCGATGGTCAGAAAGCGCCAGCCCAGATCGTCCGTGGTCATGTTGCGTTCGCGCAGGAAGGCGCGCAGCAAAATCAGGTGGTACGACGACGGGTTGGAGATGCCGATCTGGAGCGGTTTACCGCGCAGATCGTCCAACGTCTTGCCCTGTTGCTCATCGCGCAGGACGAAGAAGGAGCCACCGGCGATGCCGCCTTCGATCAGTGCGATCGGCGGTGGTTTCCCCGCCTCGACATAACGCGAGTCGGCGTGCGCGACCTCACCGCTGGCGCCGAGATAAAAGTCGAGGCTCCCACGCATCAACTGTTCGATCCCCGCCTCGGTCTGGCCGGACGGGAAGGGGTTTTCGACGACGTCCAGGCCGTTCTTTTGAAATGCCCCGGTCTTGACCGCGATCCAATAAATCGCGGTCACGATATTGGGCTTCAGCATGCCGACCTGGATGCGGTCGGCCGCGCGGGCATCGGGGGCGCCGATCCCCGCCGCGACGGCGCTTGCCAGGAAGACGCGTCGCTTCATCGCCGCGACGTCCGGCGAGGCGGGGATTCGCGCATGGAGCCGTTCCTCCTACGACAGGCCACTTCGGGCGTAAAAGCGTACCGGATTATCCCAGAACATCTTTTGTTTACGCTCCGCCGGCATTTTGTTCCAGCCGAGCACGATGTTGGTCGATTCCGGGAACGCGCTCTCGCCGTGCGGGTAGTCGGACGCATACATCAGCACATTCTCGCCGACGATGTCAGCGACCATGTTGGTGACCTGTTCGCCTTCGGACACTTCGATGCTCTGATAATAGCGGCCGCTCATGACGTATTCGCTCGGCGTCTGCTTCAGATCGGCGGGCAGCGCGCTGCGGATCGTGTGCATGTGCTCGTCCAGGCGCGCCATCCAGAATGGCAGCCAGCCATGGCCCGCTTCCAGACAGCCGAGGCGCAGGCGCGGGAAACGATCGAGCAGGCCGCTGCCGATCAGCGCCGCCATGTTGCGCATGCCGCACCAGGGATGCGCCGCCGAGCGTTGCAGCCAGAGGTTGTCCCAGGTGTCCAGCCCACCCGGCGCGTAAGGCGGCATGACGGTGAAGGTGTGCAGCACCGCCGATAAATCGAGTTCCTGCGCGGTCGCCCAGATCGGATCGAGCGACGGCAGGTCGATCGGGGTTCCGTATGGCGCGTAAACCAGCACGCCCCAGGCCCAGCGCTCTTTGCCGGCGCGGCGCATTTCCCTGACGCTGCCTTCGACGTCGCGCGAACTGACCAGCAGCACGCCGCCCAAACGGTCCGGGTATGGCGTGCAGTAGTCGTTCATCCAGCGATGGAATGCCTGATACATGCCCATTTCGAGCGCGACGTCGTCGCCGGCGGTGAACGTGCCGAACCAGCCGGACGGCAGCATGAAGTTCACGTCCGCGCCTTCGTAGTCCATGTCGGCGATGCGCGCGGCCGAGGAGCGATCGACATCCGGGGAAATCGGCTTTTTCCGCGCCACGCCGGTGAAGCCGGCCATGTAGCCGGCCGGAGTCGCCTCGGCCGCTTCGGTATAAAGCCGGCGCTGATAAACGCGCTGGCCCTTGTTGTACGATACGTGACCGTTCCGACTGGTGGCCCGGTACTGGTCCCACTTCGCCAGCCGGGACTTATCGTCCGCTGTCAGGTAGGGTTCGAGAACATCGACATAGGGACCGACATGCGCATCCGTGTCGAAGAACTTGTATCCGCCGCGTGCCATCAAGACCTCCTGTCTGTTTCGGTGCGCACTCGTCTCACGTCAACTCGCCCCCTGGGCTTTTTTTGTATTTCGCTGTCGCGGCCTGCGAGAGGTAGCGTTCCTCGAGCATGCGCTGTTTATCGAGACCCTCGCCGTCGGCCGGCATTTCCGGAATGATATACGGACGATCCTTGCGGCTCTCGACGAAGTCTTCCCAGGCGGCGACGCCTCGCTTCGAGAAATCCGCCATGAAGTCGGAGAGCGCGGCCCAGCCGATGTGATGCGTAAAGCCCGGGCAGCCAGGCGATCGTTACGCCAAGCGCCATATGCTCCTCCAGCGACAGATAGCGCGGCAGCTTGCCTTTCATGAACGACAGCGGGCCTTTGACGACCTCGCGCGCCATGCGGATTTCATCGGGCGAATGCGGGGATTCGAGTTGCACCCAATCGACGCCGGCCTCGGTTTCATACGCCGCCAGCCGCTGCAACGCGTCGTCGAGGCCGCCGTTCGCCGCGTCGCGGGCATAACATTGCGCCATGATGACGAAGTTCGGATCGAGCTCGTTCTTCATATCGACGGCGGCACGATACCGGGCGATCGCCTGCTCCAGAGGCACGACCTCCACACCGGCGCTTTGCGTGCGCCGCTTGCCCTCGATCGGCTGGTCGTCGATGCGAACCCCGGCGATGCCCGCGCGGATGCACTCGCGCACCATGCGGCGCACCGCCATCACGCCGCCGTGGCCGGTGTCGCCGTCCATGATCACGGGCGTCGAGACGGCATTGGCGATCCACCCGGCGATCTGCACGCATTCGGTCATCGCCAGAGTGCCGACATCGGCGAGACCGGTGTAAGCGCCCACCACGCCACCGGTGCCGACGAACAACGCCTCGCAGCCGCTTTTCTCCATGATCCGCGCCAACGTCGCCGAGGGCGGATGCAGGACCGACAGCACCCGGTCCTTGCGGTGGATCAGTTTTTGCAGGCGGGCCGAGGCGCTTTCGGTGTCAGTCGGGTACGATGCCATGGTTTTGCATCTCCTTGAGAACCTGCGATTTCATCGAGAGAAAGTCCGCTGCGTGCCGATCGCGCGGTCGCGGCAGATCCACGCGCAGATCAGCCGCCAGTCGGCCTGGCGACGGCTTCAGAATGATGATCCGGTCGGCGAGATAAACCGCTTCCTCGATATCGTGCGTGACGTAGACAACGGTGCGGCGTTCCTCGACCCAGGTGTTGACGAGGTAATCCTGCAGCGTCATCCGGTTGATCGCGTCGATGGCGGAAAACGGCTCGTCCATCAGCAACAGCGCGGCGTCGGTCAAAGCCCATGCGCGGGCGACGGCGACACGGTGCTTCATGCCGCCGGAGAGTTGGAACGGATACAGCGCGGCATTGCGCGCGAGACCGACGGTGCCGAGAACGTGCATGGCCCGCTCTCTCGCCGCCGGCTTCTTCCAGCCGCTCATGAGCAGGCCGAACTCGACGTTGCGCACCACCGTCAGCCAGGCGAACAGCGCGGGATCCTGAAACACCACGCCGCGATCGAGGCCGGGTCCTTTGATGGGCTTGCCGTTCAGCAGAACCTTGCCGCTCGTGGGGTGGGTCAGGCCGGCGACGATGCGCAGAAAGGTGCTTTTGCCACAGCCGCTGGGGCCCAGGATGCACACCAGTTCGTTGCGGGTGACCGTCAGGTTGAGGTGGTCCAGCGCGTGGTTCCAGCCGGTCTGACCTCTGTACAGGTGATCGACGTCGATCGCTTCGATGACCGGTCGCGTATCGGGTTCCATCATGCCGGTCATGCCTCGCCGCCCAAGGGATTCGGGCGTCGTAACGATCGCGGCGATGTGGCGAGCCGATGCGCCAAGGGTCTGGACTCCTCCGAAGTTTCACTGTATGAAACTGTGTTTTGTTATTCGATCTTTCCGCCGTGGCCGCGGGCCTGTCAAGCGGGGTAAACCCCGACGGCGCCGAAGGTCCGCGCTAACACAGACCGGGAGGGATGCTGCCATGACCGGGACGGATGCCGATCGCTATAACGTCTCGGCGGTCGAACGGGCGCTCGACGTGTTGAACGCGTTTACCCATCAGCGACCGGAACTGTCGCTGACCGACATCGCCAAACTGACAAAGCTACATAAGGCGACGGCGTTCCGGTTGTTGGCGACGTTGTGCAAGGGCGGCATGGCGATGAAGAACCCCGTGACCGGCCTCTATCGACTGGGCTTTGGCGTTATCGCGTTGTCCGAGGTGGCGAAGACTTCCACCGGGTTCGTCAGCCAGGCGCGTCCGTTCATGCGGCAAATCCGCGATGAACTGAACGAGACGGTCTACATCGCGGTTCGTGTCGGAGACGAACGGATCAGCCTCGACCAACTGGAGGGATTGCGCGATATCCGACGCGTGGTCGCCATCGGCAAACCGACGCCGCTCTACGTCGGCAGTACCAGCCGTGTCCTGTTGGCGGCGATGCCGGATCAGGAAATCGCCGCTTACTTCGACCGGACCGAGTTCGTGCCGCCGTTTCCCGGCGCCAAAGTGGACGCTCAGATTCTGTGGCGCGCGATCACCGAGATCCGGCGGGACGGCTACGCCGAGACCCATAACAAGCGGATCGATGAGGGCGCGTCGATATCCGCGGCGGTGCGTGGGCCGGCGAACGAAGTGCTCGGCGCGTTAACCGTTTCGATCCCGATCGGACGCTACACGACCGAGGTCAGGTCTCGCACGATCGAGGTTGTGACCCGCACGGCACAGGCGCTGTCACGGCAGCTTGGGGCACCTCGGACTGTTTCGGTGTGATATCGACCGGCGAGACGTGGTCTCGTTAAGCGCTCATGGCGTGGCGGATTCCTTCCTCGCGCCCGCGGGGAGAGAACGGCGCCCCTGGCCAGGGGTTCGCGAGCGCTCGCCGAGTTCCCTCGCTCATGGGGCGCGGTTCGGAGGCTGTTACCAGCCGCCAAGCCAGACGCCAATCCCGTGGACGACGCCAATGGGAAAGAACGCCGCCGCCGCGATCAGCAACCCGCGTTGAGCGTTGGCCGAGCAAAACACAATCGACGTCAACCATGCCGCGTAAATGAACAGCCACACGCTCGCCAGCATTATGAGTGTTCTGAAGTCCATTGATCTGGTCTGGCGCCACGACATCACCGGTCTCCCCTCCACCTCAGGATCAGAGCGACAGTGCGCCAAGGTTGCCGCGCACCGCAACCATCGAGCATTTAAAATCGCGCCACTGGTTCCCGCGCGCCGGCGTTTGCGCGCGTCGCGTTCCGCGCTTCGCGACGCGGCCAACATGACACGCCCTCGCCGGAAGGTCGCGGATCAGGGCTCCGGCGCGCCGGCCATCTCGTGCGACGATCGCGCCAGGCGACCGTCGCGCGAAAGGCTTTGACGAGCGGTGGCTTCTACATCGTCAACACGGACGTCGTCGTGGCCGGGCTCACGCCACCGTAAGCCTGCAATGCCTGCGCGATGTCGGCGGCGAAAATCTGCGATGCCGTCTGATCGCCACTGGTGGTCGAACCCGTGGTCGCCGCCGTCGTCCCGGACGTCGTCGAAGTGCTGGCGACATCGGTCGCCGCGCTCGCGTTGCCGCCCCCCCCGTGATGATGGTGATGATGGTGGTGCTCGGTCTGGCCGGTCGCGTCGGTGGCGCTTGCGTTCGCGGTCTGCGTGGCCGGTGTCGTGGCGGGCTGCAAATCGGACAGCAGCGTCTGCAAATCAGTGGCCAGCTTTTGTTCGGGAGTAACGGCGGCCGTGCCCCCGCTGGTGGCGGATACCGCGGTGGCCGGTTGAGCGGCCGTGGTCGCGGTCGCCGTCTGGCTTTCGGTGGCCGCGGTGCTCTGAGCCTGGATCAGCATCGCCTGGATGTCGGCCGCGAGGTTCTGCAATGGGTTGCTCGATGACGCGGAGGCTCCGGTAGTTCCGGTATCATCCTGGCTCGACCATGGGCCGCCTTGTTGGAGCGCATCGAAACTCCCTTGCACCGGCGTGGCGACACCCGGTGCCGCCGTGGAACCGGTGCTCCAGGGCGAGGAGTTCGCCGATGCCGAAGCAGCGGAACTGGCCCACTGATTGGCCCAGTAATCGGACTGAAGACTGCCTATGGACATGGCGTCAGGCTCCTGTGGTGGTGGGTTCGCGAGGCCCTTCCGTCGTCTCGTGTCCAGGCCAAAGGCCAGGCGCTGGCACGCGGGATTGGAAGGGGCGAGGTTTCGCGCGTCAGACAGTGAGAGGCGGATGGAACATCGTGGAAACCGGTTGGTGTCGTGTCTGAAGGTGCAACCGGTGTGCCAGCGGCAAAGCGGGGAAGTTCCGTCAGTGCGCCATAATGTTGCCCGGCATATCGTGCCTGGTGACCGGGCCCGGTCGGCAGGGTCTGCCGGGCACCGCGGTGGGTCTATGGTCGCGTCACGGCGTTCATCAGGAAGGTCTCCAGCGCGCGGATCGGCGCGCGGTCCCGATACGCGCGATGTTTCCCGCGTTTCACGGCGAGCCGTACCCGCGTTCTCCAGTCGGTCACGAGCCCAAGCCGTGTCGCGATCGAAACATAGTCGTCGAGCGAAGCCGCGATCGTTTCCTCGCACCCAATTCGCCGCAGGATCGCCGCGGTATGCCGGCCGCGCATAAACGGCCCGGGAAGTGTTACGATCGCGGGGTTCTGGGCCAGACAATCCAGCGTGGATCTGCCGCCCGACCAGCCCGGCGTATCCAGAACGACATCCGCCGCGCCGACCGCCGCGATGAAGCGCCGCTGCGGCATTGGCGGCAGAAATACGCAATGACGGCGTGCCTCCAGCCCGAACGCGGCAAAGGCCTGGTCCAGTCGGTCGCGGAATGTCGCGGTCACGGCATCGCTTTTGGCGAAACCGATGAAGACGAACTGACATGCCCCGACCGCGCTCGCGATCCGCGGAAATACGTGATCGAATGCCGGCGAATACTTGTACAACGCCTGTCCCGACCAGTATACTGGACAGGCCGGATCCAACCCAAGGGTACCGCGGTCGAGCGGCGGTGGCGTATCGGCATCCGGCGTGTAGTGCAGCCCGAGGCCCGGCAACCGCACCAGGTGCTCCGTATAGTGGGAGTCGCCATCCGGCGGTTCCATCAGATCGGCGGACAGAAAGGCGTCCATCGTCGGCAGACCGGTGGTTTCCGGGTGTCCCCAGGTAACGCATTGCATTGGCGCGAGGCGCTGCGCCGCCAGGCTGGCGGCAATGGGGTCCATGCCGATCTCGGGATACAGCAGGGCATGCGGCGCGGCGGCGGCAACCTCGTCGCGCCACGCGGCGGCGGATCGCATCCCTTGCCGGAACCGATCGCATGCGCCGACGGCGCGCGCGGTGGTCGCGTCATGGGCCGTGCCGGTGTGAAAGGCGATGACCTCGAAGCGGTCGCGGTCCAGCTCGGACAGCCAGCCGTCGAGAAACAGGCGGAAGATCGTGTGGTCCTGGAAAAATCCGCTGACGATGCCAACGCGGATCCGTTCGCCTAGCATCGGGCGCGTCGCGAGCGGTGACCTCGGCGCCGCGTCCGCGAGAAGACCGCACAGGAGGCGGCCGAACGCGGCCTGTGGTTCGCAGTCGTTCATCCCCTGATATGGCAGGAAGAACGGTTGCGAGGTGCCCACCGCCGCGGCCACCGCGCGCGCCACGGCGGGCTCCTTCGCCGCGCTCGTGAGGTCGTTCAGCGCAGTCAGATAATCGCGGCGTCGATCGCCGATTTCCGCTTCGGTGCGATACAGAATGGGCAACCGTGCCGTGCAAAGCGCGAGCCTCGCGGCACCATGCAGCGGGTCGGCGGCGACCGCGGACTGGTGGCAACGCACCGCGTCATCCGCGCGACCGTCGCCGGCCATCAGGCAGCCGAGGTTGTAGTGCGCGTCGGCGAAATTCGGGTCGATCGCGATGGTCCGACGGTAGCTTGCCTCGGCATCGGGCACGCGGCCCAGTTGCTGGCGTACGATGCCGAGGTTGTTCCAGCCTCGTGGGTCGCTGGGCGCGAGCCGCACTGCCTCGCTCAACCATGCCTCGGCGTCGGTCCAGCGAGCCTGGGCGGTAAGCCAGGCGCCGTAGTTGGCCAGCGCATCGGCGAAGTTCGGCCGCAAACCGATGGCGCGACGGAAGCACGCCTCCACGTCTCCGGCGCCGCCGGATTCCGCGAGCGTGCTGGCCAGATTGTACCAGATTTCCGCGATCTCGGGCGCGCATTCGGTCGCGCGCCGATACTCGGCGACCGCGTCCTTGTCCTGACCCAATGCCCGCAACGCGGTTGCCAGGTTGTTGTGGATTTCCGCCGATGCCGGACGGATCGCGGCGGCGGCGCGCCAGGCGATCACGGAGTCTTCGTCGCGGCCAAGTAACCGATACGCCGTGGCAAGGCTGTTGTAGTGCGGCGCCTGTCCGGGGACGAGGATCATGGCCCGCATGATCATTTCCGCGCCAACGCCGGGCTCGCCCGCCTGAGCGATGATGAGGCCCAGCAGATGCAGGCTTTCGGCATGGTTGGGGTCACGCGACAAAATGCTGCGATACAACGCCTGTGCCAGATCGACCCGGCCCGCTTCGTGATGAGCCAGCGCGATGGCGAACTGGTCGGTTCCGTCATCCACGATTGAATGGCGCGAGGAGGAGATGAACAAACTCCGATGCCGAAAGTGGTGCGTGGTCGCGATCCGTGCGACGAGCGTGTCAACCTTGTACCGCCGCGAGCGGCGAGACCGCGCGAGGCCGGTTTCCGATCTCGAAGTTTGCGCCACGGACTTTAACAACCGGTAAAATCCACCCTGGGAAATCACCGGCCTCGATCGCGACGGGCGCCATCCGGTGATCGGCTTTCGCCGGAACGCCGAGAAACGCTCCCGCCGGTAATTCAGCGGGAGCTTTACCTTTCGGCAATCTAATTCTGCCACGCTCGCGCTCATGCGGTGGCGCAAATCGGTGCCACCAGGAGCCCGATGCGATGCATCCGTCGTCCGATCTCACCCAGGTCACCGCCGTACCAGGTTTCCCGCGAGTCGGGGCGAGCGTCATCGCACTGGCGTTGGCGTGCTGGGGCGTGGCAATCCTGGCGCGGGCGACGCCGGACATTATTCGGCACATCGCGCGTCCGTGTGGTGGATGCTACGTCAGCGCGTTTGGGCCTCCGCTGGAGCCATATAATCTGCTGATCAAACCGGGCGGACCGACAGCGGCTACTTCGGCATCGTCGCCGGCGGCCATGCCCGCCGCATCGATCGACAACCGCGATTTGCTTCGGTTCACGCTGAACGAGTCGATTGCGTTCGACCGGCCACCCGGCGTTGACGCCTCTCTCGTCCCGCGGAACTTCGGCACGTTGCTGGCCGTGAATGTTGGCGCCATGACGTGGGCGTTTCACGCGGCCGGTGACGAGAGCGCCCTGACGCTCGAGCGGCTGGAACCGAGAGCGGAGGATCCGCGCGACCAACCCGAGGTGAACGGCGCGGTGTCGTGGGATTTCGCGGGGAGTGTCCCGTATTGGCATCTCGCCGTGCAGAAGGACCTGCAGCGGCATTTCCTCCAAATCGGCGCATACGGGTCGCATGACGATGGGACAGGTCCTGGGCTGAGCGCGCGCGGGATGAGGACACCTGGCGTCGGTGCCCTTGCGATGCGTGCGCTCGATATGCGCAAGGGCGCGATATCCAGTGCCGGTCAGCCCCCGGCGACGACAGCCGATGTCGCCGGCACGGGTATCGGTGGGCGCCGTGGGTTCATTGCCGATCCGGGCGACGCGATCAGCGACGTCCTCTCCGCCGAGGTGGGCCTTCCGCACGATGCGAGAGTGTACGATGCGCGCTACCTTGCGGCGGGCACCGCCGGGCTCGCTCGACACGACACATTCTTCGCCGCCACGACCTGGAGTTTCGCTGGTTCCGTTACGTCAACAATCCAGTACTTCAGGATCGCGGGATCCATGAACACCCTGGGATACTTTTTTCCCGGAAGCTTCCGGAACAGCGCGGGTGTCGTAGCCGGAGTCAGCTACGTTCCCTGGCTCGGAGCCAATTCACCGGTGCAATTCCTTAATCTGCGCGTTGCCGCGCAATACGTCGCCTTTACGGAATTCAATGGCGCGGCCCGAGGTGCCGCCTCGAACAACGGCTTGTTTCTGACCCTGTGGGGTGCGTTGCGGTTCTGACCTGCCGGAACCCCGCCGACATCGTTGTCAAAGCCAATCGGGAATTCATCGTCACGGAATTGATCCAGATTAATGGCGGACACCCCGGCGCGCGGTAGGTGGCTCGCATCGGGTCATCCGATCGCGGGAGAAAGAATGGGCCTGGCGGACAAACGGCGGGTTTCTGAGCCCAGGCATGGTCACACTCGGGCGACGGGCGGCCGGCGGAAAGCCGCTTCTTACCGCCGCATGATTCGCGGAACGATCAGGCCGTTTCGCGCTCGGCCGGTGCACGCATCGCACGACACGCTCCGTCGCGCGATGCGTGTCGTGCGCCCGGGCCGCCGGCAGCGGCATTCCCCATCCGGGACCGGCGTTAATGCGATCGAGTCTGCTGTTCCTGATTGGCTTCGTCAGCACGGCGTGCTCGACGCGGACCAGGAGAGAGCGGCGCGAACCGATCCGCGCTGGTTCGGCGTTCCGCGGCCGGATCGCATGCCCACGCCATTGGCGGGAAATTTGCTTGTCATCGTGGATTCGACCGGAACAAATTAACGTCCTCACGGATTGACCGGGATCAATGCATCCGTATCGGGCTCGCCGATGGTGAGGCAGTGATACGGGGACGCCGATGGTGCCGGCTGCACGGACCACATGCGCGAAGCGGGAGGTGGAAATGCCGGACAACAGAACGCTACAGGCCTCGGTGATGGGGGAGTTACAGGCGGTCCCGGAAATCGACGCCGCGCGCATCGGCGTCACGGCGCATGATGGGGTTGTCACGCTCAGCGGCATCGTCTCGACGATGGCGGAAAAGCACGCGGTTGAGCGGGCGGTACGCCGTGTTCGTGGCGTCCTCGCCATCGCTCAGGAAATCGCGGTTCACCCACCTGCATCCCACAAGCAGTCGGATGAGGAAATCGCCGAACGGGCCTTGAAGATTTTGCACTGGGATGTCCACGTCCCGCACGACCAGATCCGCCTCAAGGTCGAGAAAGGTTCCGTTACCCTCAGTGGCACGGTGGCGCATCCGTTCCAGAAGCGCGCGGCGGTGCGGGACGTTCGACAATTGAGCGGCGTGATCGACATCGTCGACGATATCGGCGTGATTCCGATCGCCCGGTCGACCACCGATCAGGCGGTCGTCCGCGAGAAAATCGAGGTCGCGCTGCGCCGCGAAGCCGAACTCACCGCGTCCCATATCTCGATCTCGGTCGAGGACGGCCGGGTTCTGCTGCGCGGCAAGGTCAAGACCTGGCGGGATCGCGAAGTCGCGGAAACCGCCGCCTGGGCCACGCCGGGAGTCAAAGCGGTGGACGACCAACTCGTCATCGGCGAGTGACACTCTCGACACCGGGCTCAATGTCCCGATCAGCGCGGAGCGGCGCGATCCCACACGGTTGCCTCGGACCAACCAAGTTCGGCGAACTCAGCCGCGCGCAGCGGCGCTTCCGCGACGGAAAAGAATTCGTCGAGCTGCGGCGGCGCCACATCGGTCGCGCTCAACATCGCATGCGCCTGACCGCGGTGATGGATCTGATGCTGAAACAAATGCAACAGTAGCCGATCCATCCGTTCGCGCTGCACACGATCGCCGCGCTGAACGTCAACGATGTGCTCCAGGCCGGCCGGGTCGAGGCGCTCGACAATGGCGATCAGCCGGCGGTCGATCTCGGACTGCGCGGTGCGCAGTAGGGCGACGGTCGCGCAGGGTTCGCGTTCACGCCAGGCGGCCGGGCCGAGCACCCCTCCCTCCATGGCATCCACGTAAAAGCGATCGATGATCAGGATATGATTGAGCGTCGCGCGCAAGGTGGGAAAGAAGCCGGTGCGCGGGGCGGTGAAATCGGCCTGCGACAACCGGGCGCAGGCAGTGAGCAGACGGTGATTGGCCCAGGCGTTATTGTAGGCCATCGCGCGAAACGAAAGAACGGGATCCATCGGCACCTCCTGTATGGGCATGTCGAATCGGCCGCGCATTCATCGTGTACTTCATCTCGCATCGCATGCGACGAAGCGGACAGTCGACAAACCACGATGAACACTTCTACAGTCTTCGTGGGAGTGAACAATCGCCGGACTGCCGGCAATGCCGGCCCCCGGTGCGCAGCCAGGGAGAAAACCGATGAAAAACGGCTTCCAGGTCTATGATTCCGACACGCATATCAATCCCGCCGCTGAAGTCCTGGAGAAATACGTCGATCCGGACTTCCGGGTTCGGCTACCGGACCTGGCGCAGTATCGCGCGCCAATCGGCCGCGCGGTCGAGGGGCCGAGCGATCTGCATAATTATCGCGCCGGGACGAAGTACTATCGGCGCATCCTCGGCGAGGAGGCGCCACGCGAGACGTTCAGCGGCCGTGACTTCGAAATGGATGGGCAGCGCGAGGCCGCGCCCCGGCATTCAGGACGATCAGGCGGACAACCGCGTCAAGGACATGAACGATGAAGGCACGGACGTCCATTTTCTCATTCCGACGTCCTGGCTGAGCCTTGTCGGAGTCGAGGACACGTCGATCGAGGTCGCGTTGATCCGCGCGTTTCATCGCCACATGAGCGAGTTCTGCGGACAACATCCCGACCGGCTGACGGGTCCGATCGTTGCCTCGACCCGGCGCGTGGACGAGGCCGTGCGCGAAATCCGCGCATGGGGCAAGGCGAAGTGGGCGGTCGCGGTGATGCCGCTGCTCGCCGAAGGACTGCCGGCGGATCATCCGAGCCTGGAGCCGATCTGGCGGGAAGCGCAGGAATACGACCTGCCAATCGCCAACCACAGCTTTACCTGGACCCCGCCGTACTATCCCGGTTACCGCGATCTCTACGACAACATCTTTCTCGGCCGCCTCGCGGCGCATCCCTGGGGCGCGATGCGCTTCGCCGCGGCGTTCATCGGTGGTGGCGTGTTCGACCGTTATCCGGCGCTGCGCATGGGCGTGCTCGAATGCGGCTTTGGCTGGTTGCCGTTCTGGGGGCGGCGCATGGACGAGCAGGCGATCTACGTCGGCGGCACCGCGCCACTGAAATTGAAGCCGAGCGAATACATGACGGGCGGACGATTCTTTTGCAGCATCGAGCATCACGAGGGCGAGGACATGTTCGAACATGTCACGAAATTCATGGGTGACGACGTGCTGATGTACGCCTCCGATTATCCACATTCGGAATGTCAGTTTCCTGACTCGGTGTCGAATATCCTGGAGTGGTCGAGCCTGGACGACCGTCGGCGCCGCAAATTGTTGTGGGAGAACGCCAACCGATTTTTCCGGCGGAGTTAAAGGCCGGGCTTGACCCAGCCAGGTTTGGCGGCACTGTGCGGCGAATAATGGCCCAACCTGGCCGCGACGGTTCAACGGAGGACGACCATGAAAGTCAGCACCATGATCCGCGCCATTCCTGGCGTTGAACCGCATAATCGTTTGCTCAACCGAATGGCTGATTATGCCCGCCGCATCGAAGCGGCCGGATTTCCGGGCATCTGGGTTGGTGACTCGCTGGGCCGGGGACGGCCGACGCTCGACCCATTGGTTGAATTATCGGTCTTCGCCGCGGTGACCGAACGGGTTGAGCTAGGCATCTCCGTTCTGCAACTCCCGCTGCGGCACCCGATCGAACTGGCCCATCGCGTGCAATCGGTGCAGGCGCTTGTCGGGGAATCGACTGCGGCTTGGGGTCGGCAGCGGCTCGACGCGCGCGGACTTCGAGCTTCTCGGCTATGATTACGATCACCGTTTTGGCGCGATGAAGCGTTCCCTGGAGACCATGCGCCGGGCCTGGCGGGGTGAGGCCACCAATGCCGGCGGCACGTTGTCGCTGTGGCCGGAATGCGAGGGCGGACCGCCGATCCTCATGGGCGCGTGGCGCAGTCCGCGCTGGATCACGTTCGCCGCCCAGGAGTGCCAGGGCTGGACACCCTCCGGCCGGTACAGCAGCTGGGACGATCTCGAGCACGGGATGCGCATCTACCGCGAGGCCGGCGGCACCAATGCCGTTCTCGCCAACGTCGCGGTCGACCTCGCCAACCGGCCTGGTTCGGCTGCTCTGGCGGAGGTCACGACGTCATTGGTGTGTCCGCCGGACGAGGCGCGCAGGCGGTTGAAGCGGCTGCAGCAAATCGGTTTCGATGAGATCCTGTTGGTCTCGCATACCGGCGATCTCGAAGATATCGAGCGGGCGCGCGACTTCCTCTGATTTGTTCGACGTAATCGGGATCGACGATGGCCATCGCGGGAACCCTGCGAGCGTAAGCGTCTGGCGTCGGCCAAGGGAGGGTGCTCAAATGGACACGGGGAGAAGCGCGGGATGAAGATCGCATCGCGGCTGATGGGATCCGTCCTCATCATGCTGAGCATTGGTGCCGTGAGCGTAACGCTCGCCGCCGAGGCGCCAAAGCGCGGCGGTATTCTGACTTATCTCATACCGACGGATTCGCCGCCCAGCTTCGATGGTCATCGCGAGTGGACCTTCGCCACCGCGCATAGTGCGTCGCCGTTTTATAGCCTGTTGATCCAGGTCAACCCCGAAAACCTTTCTTCAACGACCGATTTTGTTTGCGATCTGTGCACTGAAATGCCGACCCCGACCGATAACGGCACGACATACACTTTCAAGATCCGCTCTGGCGTCAAATTCCATGACGGCTCGCCGTTGACCGCCGCCGATCTTGCCTTGGAACCGAACACGATAGAGCACAGAGATGGGGGGGGGGGGGGGGGGGGGGGAGGGCGGAAGGAGGAGAGAAAACCTGTCTCAGGATGCATAAAGAGGATCTGGTCCTTTGCTATTCCAATCTTCTGGCCCTCGAAATGCTCCTCGCCGCACCTGCACCAGCCACCGCCTTCCCTTGTACGTTGAACGTCGTGACCCCTGCCATCGAGTGAGGGGGGGGGGGGGGGGCGGCAGGAAGGAGAGGGAGAGAGAAGAGGGGTTGGGGGGGGGGGGGGGGGGGGAGATCCACACACACCTACATCCAGAGATGTATCACTCTCTCTCACTCGCGCGCACACACAGCCAGACAGGGAGAGATAGAGGACTGTTGGGCCAGAAGAGCAGGAGAGACAGAGGGGAAGCGAGCACCGTATGTGGGGAGCGATCGGGCGTGTGAGACATAGCGATAGCGGGCGTTCGTGTCGCTCATGCCGACCAACTTCTTCCACTCCTTCTCTAGTCCTGCGTGGCAGGTCAGAAATCGAGAAAGAGAGAGGGGAGAGAGAGAGAGAGAGAACAGAAAGAGGAGAGAGACTGCGAGAGAGAGAGAGAGAGAGAGAGGAAGAACAGAAAAAGAGGGAGAGAGACTGCGAGAAGAGAGAGAGAGAGAGATCACCTTCCGCGACCGTCTTTGTCCTCAGATGGGCGGAGATGAGCGCTTGCACCGCTTCAGGCGTGGGCTGCGAACCCT
>CAVRDN010000133.1:0-52379 GCA_963719675.1 uncultured Alphaproteobacteria bacterium
GTGGATGCCTGGCCTGGGCGTATCTTTCAGGGTACCGTGACGCAGGTGCGGCAGTCGCCGCAAACCGTGCAGAATGTCGTGACTTACGATGTGGTCGTCGGCGTTGACAACACCGACCTCGCGCTGAAACCGGGGATGACCGCGTCCACCCAGATCGTCACCGATCAACGCGCCGATGTGCTGCGCGTGCCGGATCAGGCGCTGCGCTACATGCCTGCCGGAACCGCGGCCGGCGAACCCGGCGGCGCGCGGATCTGGCTGTTGCGCGGCGGCGAACCGGTCGCGGTGCCGGTCGTCGTGGGTCTCGATGACGACAGCTTCACGGAGATCGTCTCGGGGGATGTGAAGCCGGGCGATGAGGTGATCACGGCCGAGCAACGCGGTGCCGCGGCACATGGCGCGTTGCCGCTGCCGCGGCTCTGACACGGGAACCGCGGCGATGCCCGACCCCGACTTCGCGTCGAACCCGTCTTCCGCGGCGAACCCGTCATCCGCGTCGAGAACGTCACGCGCACGTATCATGTCGGCGACATCGACGTGCACGCGCTGGCCGGCGTCAGCCTGGTGATCGAACGCGGCGAATTCGTTTCGATCATGGGCTCTTCCGGTTCCGGCAAATCGACCCTCATGGCGATGCTGGGCGGGCTCGATCGGCCCAGCGGCGGACGTTACTTCCTGGATGGCGTCGATGTCGCGGACCTCGACGAACCGGCGCTCGCGCGGATCCGCAGCGAGCGGCTTGGTTTCGTGTTCCAGAGCTTCAATCTGCTGGCTCGCACCAGCGCGATCGAGAATGTCGCGTTGCCGTTGTTCTATGCCAGCTCCGGACCGGTGAACGGGGCATCGCGCGTCTCCCGCGCGCGCGCCTCTTTGGAATTGCTGGGTCTGGCGCGATCGGGAACACAACACACCGGCGCAGCTGTCCGGCGGTCAGCAGCAACGCGTCGCGATCGCCCGCGCGCTGATCAACAACCCGAGCCTGCTGCTGGCGGACGAGCCGACCGGCAACCTCAATTCGCGCACGTCACATGAGATCATGGAAACGCTCGTGAAATTAAATCGCGAGCGCGGCGTGACCATCGTCGTCGTGACCCATGCGCCGGATATCGCGGACTATACCAATCGCGTGGTGACGATGCGCGACGGCCTGATCATCTCCGACGAGCGGCCGAGCCATCCGGCCACCGCGGCGCCAGGTCAGAAAGCCGGAGCGCGGAAGCCGGAGACCGAAGCGCCGGCGGGCGCGCCGCGGGCCACCGCCATCTGGGCTTTCGCGCTGATGATCGCCGCCGCCGCGATCCAGGCGATCGGGCGCAACCGGACCCGCTCCGCGCTGACCATGCTCGGCGTGTTCATCGGCGTCGCCGCCTTGATCGTCATGGTCGCCGTCGGCCAGGGCGCGAACGAGGCGGTGCGCAAGCAGATCGAAAGTCTGGGCACCAATCTGCTGGTGGTAGTGCCGGGCGCGACCAACTCGGGCGGGATCAGGGCCGGATCCGGCAGTGCTTCGACCATCACCGTGGGCGATGCGCGGGCGATCCGCCGCGAGGACCCGGCGGTGGGCAGCGTCAGTTACCTGATCCGCCAGGCCGGGCAGGTGCAGTTCGGCAATCAGAACTGGAGCACCACGATCCAGGGCGTCAGTCCCAACTACCCGCCGGTCACCAACTGGCAGATCGCGGCCGGCCGACCGATCACGGTGGACGACGATGCCAAAGCGGCGCTGGTGGTGCTGCTCGGACAGACGGTGGCGGCGCAACTGTTCGACCCAACCGAAAATCCGATTGGCGCTTTGGTGCAGGTGAAGGGCGTGCCGCTGCGGGTCATTGGTCTGCTGGCCGCCAAGGGGCAGACCGCGTATGGCCAGGATCAGGACGATGTCGTCATGATCCCGTTCACCACCGGCGAGCGCAAGGTCCTGGGCGTCGCCGCGCCGAGCCAGCAGCAAACGCCGATCAACTGGGTGTACTTGCCACCGCCTAATCCGTATGGGCTGCAGTCGCGGCTGACCGGCTTCGTCAATCAGATCTTTGTCCAGGCGGTCAGCGCCGCGTCGGTCCAGCCGGCGCTGCGACAGATTACCGATACGTTGTTGCGTCGCCATCGTATCCGGCCGGGCGACACCGCGGACTTCTCGGTGCGCAATTTAAGCCAGATCGCCGAAACCGCGGAAAGCAGCAGCCGGATCATGGCGCTTCTGCTCGCCGCGGTGGCCTCGATCTCGCTGTTGGTCGGCGGCATCGGCATCATGAACATCCTGCTGGTGTCGGTCACCGAGCGCACGCGGGAGATCGGACTGCGCATGGCGATCGGCGCGCGCCGGCTGCACGTGCTGCTGCAGTTCCTCGCCGAGGCGGTGTTCATCAGCGTGAGCGGCGGCGTCGCCGGCATCGTGGTCGGCGTCACGTTGTCCTGGATGGTGTCGCTGTTTCTGGGCTGGCCCGCGCCGATCTCGCTTACCGCGATCGTCGGCGGGTTCTTGTTTTCCGCCGCGGTGGGAATTTTCTTCGGCTTCTACCCGGCCCGCAAAGCGGCGCGCCTCAATCCCATCGAAGCGCTGCGATACGAGTAAGCACAACGTTTTGGGCTTCGCACGGCGCGCCGGTCTGCTAAGGTCCAGCGATAAGCGCGTGAAGCGCGCATGATGTGGGAGGAACCGCCGATGCTTCGTTTGAATGCGAAATGGCTGCGAGTTGCCGCCTATGGCGCCATGTTGCTGTTGGCATTGCTCGCGCTGACCGGCATCGCCGCCGCGCACCCCACTTTGGCACTGTAACGCGGCCTTACCGAGAGTTGTTCCGCGCCACGACGACCGTGTCTCGCAAGCGGGCCGGTGTCGAAGTTGCAACGATCCGGCGGGACGTGGATGAAAACCGCGCCCGCCGCGCCTCGGCAAACAAACCGCGGGCCGACGCGGCATGACCGACGCGTTGGCCGCGCGGCATGATTTCGCGATCGAACTGGCCCGCGAGGCGGTGCGCGGGCATTGCGGCTGCGCCGTGTAGTCGGCACGCCGGAAGCCAAAAATCCGATGGATTACGCGACCAAAGCCGATCATGACGTGGAAGCAATGATCCGCCGGCGCATCGGCGAACGATTTGGCGATCCGGTGATCGGCGAGGAGGACGGCGCCGTCGCGGCCGACCTGGTTTGGGTGGTCGATCCCATCGACGGCACGGTGAACTCTATCCACGGCACGCCGCGTTGGTGCGTTTCCATCGCTCTGGTCGCCGCGGGAGAAATCGAAAGCGGCGTCATCATCGCGCCGGACGAGAACCGGCTTTCACGGCCCGTCGCGGCGGCGGCGCATGGTTAAACGGGGTGCCGGCCCATGTCAGCAAACTCGGCCATGGCGCGTCGCCGGTGGTGGAGCTCGGTTGGTCGCCGCGCCGTCCGATCGCGCGCCATGGCACGCTGATCCAGCGATTGATCGGCGATGGGGTCGAGTTTCGCCGGCTGGGTTCCGGCGCTCTGGGCTGCGCGGAGACCGCGGACGGATTGAACGACGGCTACCTGGAGTTGCATATCAACGCCTGGGACGTCCTGGCGGGGATTCTCCTGGTGCGCGAAGCCGGCGGTTGGACCAGCGAATTCCTGGTCGGCGACGGGTTGATGAACGGCAATCCGGTCATCGCCTGCACACCGGAGATCGAGAACCGCATGCGGGCGGCCATGACCGGACTGGTCTGATCGGCGCCTCGCTCTCCGGTCGTGGCACCGCGCCGCGAGCGGCCGCGCCTATTGCCTTAGCGGCTGCCCGCCGGCGTTGTCGTCTCCGTCGTCGATGAAGCCGAGAATACCTGTCGTGACGCGGCGAACAACTCAGCGGCGCGCGCGATGGTCTCCCTGGGGTTGGAACCACAATACCGGTCCAACCACTCCGCGACATCCTGAGGCGCCAGTCCGCGCAACGGCTCCCCGCGCCGGCCGACGAAGCCGATGCCGGACAGGAACCCCAGCGTCCACTGCTCGGTCGTGTCTGACTTCAGGTTTTTCCGCGCGTCAGTCCACGCTCCGCAGGACCACGCACCCGCCCCCACGACGTCGTAGGAGAGCGCCGTTCCATCCCATCCAACCAGACCCGTGAGGAGGGCCAATGCCGACAAGGACACTTTCATGAGACCTGTTTAGCATCGCTGATCAGCGGACGCTACTACTGAGACTCATCCATTTCGCGGCGGGCGGATGGTTGGCCACACGGTGCATGGCGCGACGGGCCTCGATCGTCGCAAAATATCCTTAAACGCTGATATCGCGGGGAAAAAATCCGAGAATTGGCTGGGGGACCTGGATTCGAACCAAGGATGCCCGGGTCAGAGCCGGGAGTTTTACCGCTAAACTATCCCCCAACGGGTGCGGGCGGGCGCATTACCACGCGCCGAACCCTCCGGCAAGCGATTGCCCCGCCGGCGATTGCCCCGCCGGCGATGCCCGCAGGCGATTACCCCGCCGGCGATGCGGCGCGCGTGACCGCCCGGCGCCGCCCCTACGCGCGATGGACCCCAGGCTCGGCCACCTGGTATCGCGTCATGACCGCCATGTCCGGATCTCGACCGAGACCGGGACCGTCGGGCACTGTCACCCGTCCATTCTCGGCGACCACCAGGTCGTGATACGGGCTGGCTTCCAGATCGACGAACAGCCGCTCGAACGGGGCATCGGGCGCGAGCGCGGCGTTGCAATGCAGCGACGCCAGGAAGCCGGCGCCGAAATACGCGTTGTGCGGCACCATGCGCACGCCAAACGCCTTCGCCATCGCCGCGATCTCCACCATCGCCGACGGCCCGCCAATCTTGATCACGCTGGGCTGCGCGACATCCAGCGCCTCGGCCTCGAAGGCCGCGCGGAAGTCGTGCAATCCGGCGGCGTTCTCGCCGGCCGCGATCGGCAGACCGCCTTCCAGCCGCACCCGCGCGAGACCCTCGTAATCGCCGGGCGGCCACACCGGTTCCTCGAACCAGGTCAGGTCGAAATCCTCCATCCGGTGCGCGATGTCGATCGCCTGCCACACCGTCCATGGGCAGTTGGTATCGACCATCAGTCGCGCGTCCGGGCCGATCGCGGCGCGGGCGGCGGCCACCTCGGGCACGGTGATTTCGTGCAGTTTGATATCACGATAGCCGAGGCCGACGGCCCGCTCACACGCGGCACCGACCGAACCTGCCTCCCCATATCGCAACAGGCTGGCGTAACCGGGCATCGACGCCACCGGCGATCCGCCAAGCATCCGCCACAGCGGCAGGCCCGCCGCCTTGCCGGCCAGGTCCCACAACGCGATGTCCAGCGCCGAGAGGGCGAACACGTGCGGTCCGTTGCGGCCGAAGCCATGGAACGCCTTGCCCAGACGCAGGCGCAGGCCGGCGATGTCGCGCGCGTCCTGGCCGAGCAGCGCCGGCGCGAGTTGCGTATTCAGCACCGCCATCGTGGTCGCGGCGGCGGCATGGCCGAAGCCTTCGCCCCAGCCCTCCAGCCCCTGGTCCGTGACGATGCGCAACCAGACCGAGTTCATGGTCTGCCAGTTCAGTCCGCCCATGACGGCGGGTTTGCCGCCCATGTCGAATGGGATCCGGGTCCACCAGGTCTCGACGGCGGTGATTTTCATGACGTGCTCCCGGATTGTTCTCGGCTGATTCGCCAGCGAGACCCTACCGCGGGGAGATCGGTGAGGATATAGGACTATATAACCTTGACGCGATAGTATGATCAGACGAAATTCCTTGAAGACGGACATCCACGATTATTCTGGAGAACATATATTGAACAATTGGTTAATAAAACGGTTGGACGGCCCACGATTGACCGCTGTGGCATCCGGGTTGGCGCCCTGGTTGGCCACCCTGGCGGTGGTCGCCGTTCTCGCGCCGCTGCCGGCTTTGGCGCAAGCCGTCGACACGCCGGATCTCGCGACCATCATGCAACCGATCTTCGCGGCCATCGGCACGGCGATCGCCGGCGTGCTGGCGGTTTACGTTCCCAAAGCGCTCGCGGCTTTACAGGCGCGCACCAAAATCCAGTTGACCGATCAGCAGCGGGCGACCGTGCTTGGCGCGGTACGCACCGCGGCGGGGATGATCGAGACGACGTTGGATCAGGGCGCGATGCGGACGGCGCAGGTCGATGTCGCCAACGCGGCGGTGCGCGCCGAGGCCGCCAACGCGATCAATGCCGTTCCCCACGCCGCGGCCGCGCTGAACGTGAACGTTGACGACATGGCCCGGATGATCGTGGGCGCGGTCGATACGCGCACTCATGGTGTCGGGCCGGGCACCGCCATGCCCGCGGCCACCCGAGGACTGGCGCGATGAGGGATGCGTCACGGGTCCGCGTCGCGACGCCAGGATCAAGCCGCCGCGCGATGATCGTACCCATGAGCCGCGACCTCACCGGCCAGGCCGGGCGGTCCGGCGCGAAGGACAGTCTATTGAAACCTTTGATCCCAATCGCCTGCGTGCTCGTCCTCGAGGCGTGCGGCACGATGAACGCGATGCTCGATCCCGTCAGCCCGGCGGACGTCGCCGCGCTCGAGGAAGGGGTGACCATCGCGGATACCCTGGCGCTCAACTATACGCGGCTTCCGGCGTGTCCGATCGCCGCGCCCTCGTGCTCGGTGGCCGCCACCAGGCAGAGCATCAAGGGTTACGCGCAACAGGCGCATGACTCCGTGAAGACGTTGCAGGCCGCTTCGGCGGCGGGCGCACCGGCGGCACTCGCGGCGGCTCAGGTGGCGCTGGCGGCGCTCGAGGCATCGATCCCGGCGCTCCCCGCCGCCACTCCCCCTGCCGTTCCTCAAGGCACCGTTCCGTTGGGCGCCGTTCCCTTGGGCGCCGTTCCCTCGGGCGCCGTTCCGTCACCCGCCGCGGCTTCTCCCAATGATACGTCCATTGGTCCGTGGGGCGCCCCATTCGGCACCCCGGCCCCGGACCGAAAGCAATCGTCATGCAAGTCGAGACAATCATCGCGATCATTCAGGCCCTCATGGGCTTCGCGATTCAGGTTCCCGAACTGGTCGTTGCCTGTGAGACCGCGGTGAACCTGCTGCGGTCCGGGGTGGCGCCGACGGCGGCGCAGCAGGCTCAGATCGACGCCGCGCTGGAGGCCGCCAACGCGGGTACTGCAGGCATCGTAGCCGACAACGCGGTTCGCGCGGGATGGGCGAAGCCAGGAACCCGTCCCGCCGCTCCCGCGCACGCGGGCACGGTTCTGTCGCCGGGATAAATGCGGTAGGGTGAGCGGATCATCCCATCGCACTGCTTTACTGGTCCGCTGTCCCCGCATGTCGTTGCTTGTCATTTCCGGCGCCATCATCCGCCTTGGTGGCCGCCTGTTGTTGGACGCCGCCGATCTCACGATCGACCCCGGCCGCCGCATCGGTCTTGTCGGCCGCAACGGCGCCGGCAAATCGACGCTGCTCCGTGCCATCATGGGCGACATCGCGCTCGACGGCGGGGAGATGCGGTTCGCCCGGAACATCCGCCTCGCGACCGTTCGGCAGGAAGCGCCGGAAGGTCCCGCCAGCCTGTTGGAAACGGTGCTGGAAGGCGATCCCGAACGCCTCCATTTGCTCGCCGAATCCGAGCATGCCGATCCGCTTCGGCTTGCCGAAATCCATGAGCGGCTGCGCGCGATCGGCGCCGACTCCGCGCCCGCCCGCGCCGCCACCATCCTCGCCGGACTGGGCTTTGACGAGGCGGCCCAGTCGCGGCCGGTTGCTTCGTACTCGGGTGGATGGCGCATGCGCGTGGCGCTGGCGACCGCGCTGTTCGCCAATCCCGATTTACTGCTGCTCGACGAGCCGACCAATCATCTCGATCTGGAGGCAACGTTGTGGCTGGAAAGTTGGCTCGCGCGATTCCCGGGTGCCGCGCTGGTGGTTTCGCATGATCGCGGCCTGCTCGATCGCGCGGTTGAAGCGATCGCGCACCTTGATAAGGGAAAGTTATCGCTGACCCCCGGCGGCTTTGATGAATTCGTGCGGATTTGCACTGAAAAGGCGTTGCAGCAATCGCGCGCGGTGGAACGCATCGCGGCGGAACGGGCACATATCCAAAGTTTCATCGATCGCTTTCGATATAAGGCCAGCAAAGCACGTCAGGCTCAGGCACGGATCAAGGCACTCGCGCGGTTGCCGCAAATCGAAAATGTCATCGAAGACGCGCCGACCCGATTTGCCTTTCCGGAGCCCACACGGATCGCTCCGCCAATTCTCGCATTGCAGCATGTCGATGTTGGCTACGATGGTGTGCCGGTTCTGCGCGATTTATCGTTGACCATTGATATGGATGATCGCATCGCGTTGCTTGGCGCCAACGGGAACGGCAAGTCCACCCTGGCGAAACTTCTGGCCGGGCGTCTCGATCCATTGCGCGGCGAACTGCGGCGCGGGCCGAAGCTGCGGGTCGGCTATTTCGCTCAGCATCAGACGGATGAACTGATTCTCGAGGAAAATCCTGTCGATCACATGGCGCGGGTGATGCCGCGGGCGACGCCGACGGTGGTGCGTTCGCAGCTCGCGCGGTTTGGGCTCGACGCGGCGCGCGCGGAGACGCCGGTGGCCAATTTGTCCGGTGGCGAGAAGGCCAGACTATTGCTGGCGCTCGCGACCCGCGACGCACCACAGATATTGATCCTGGACGAACCGACCAATCACCTGGACATCGATGCGCGTGAGGCATTGGTCAAAGCGTTGGCCGATTTCGAAGGTGCTGTCTTGTTGATCACGCACGACCCGCATCTGGTGGAACTGGTCGCGGATCGTTTGTGGCTTGTCGGGGACGGCACGGTGCGGCCGTTCGATGGCGACCTCGACGACTATCGCGTTCTGCTGTCGGAGCGTGCGCGACCCGCCGCGAAAGCCGAGATCGTTGGCAAAAAGGATGACCGGCGTGAACGCGCGGCGGCGCGCGCGGCGCTGGCGCCGTTACGCAAGCAGGCGAAAGATGCCGAAGCGTTACTGACCAGGCTGACCGCCGAGCGGGCCGCGATCGAGGCGAAACTCGCTGATCCCGGCTTGTATGCGCCGGGACGTGTCAACGATGTCACCGCGGCCAACGCGAGGCTGGCGTCGATTCGGCGGGAGGCGGCAGCGGCGGAAGCGGCGTGGCTGGCGGCGGAAGAAGCGCTGGAAGCGGCTTCTTGATCGCGTGAAATCCTCCTGACGAAATTTAACCATTTCTCCATGCCGCGATCGAAGCCCCGTTGCATGCCGTTTCTGACGCGTTCGGAATGCCGGCCTCGCGGGTCTGGTATATACGCCCGCGATTACAGATCAGAACAAGGGCTTGCATTCCGCCTGGTGATCGGTTAGGGGACCGATGGTAGGTTTCGCGGAAATAGATATATAGGTGCGCGAGAAGGTTCATAAGCCAGTCGTCAGCCTTTTAAATACGGTCCGACGGGTCAACGGGTGATAACGAAAACGACAATAATATGAGACATGTTGGGACTAAATATCCGCGCGCGGCCGGTCCTGCCGGATTCCGTGCTGGATCTGATACACCTCGCAAATCAGCTCCACGCATGTCGATCAGTAACGCGCGACTTCGCAATCTGACCAGGTGACCGACTTGAATGAACAGTTGAAACCGCAAGCGGATCAAGGCCAACGCATGAGCCTGCCGCGGGAACAACCTCAATCCCCTTCGACAGCGCCGCCCATGGATGACGCTGAGCAACAGATGCGGAAAGCACTTGGTCTGTATGGCGATGCGCCGCGGCCGCGGCCGGACGGCGATCGGCAGGAATCGCCGCGTCAGACCGGCGGCGGTTTCATGCAGGGCGTGCATCGCCGTCGCTTGGTACAAGACGGCGAAGTGCCCGTGACGGTCGTTCGGCGTGACATACCCGATGCCGCGCATCCGGGTGCTGGTCCGGCTGGCCCGACATCGAGCCGCTTACAACGTGTTGAAGCCGCGCTGGCCGCTGAAACCGCCGGCCGGGAGCGCGCCGAACGCGCGTTGCACGAAGCGCAGGCCGCGGTGCAGGCGTTGCAGACCAAGATGGGGCATAACGATCTCGCGAAGAATGAAGCGGTCGCCGCGAGCAAACGTTACCTTGAGGAAATCGCCGCGCTGAAGGAAGAAATCGCGGCGGGTGCCGAACATCTGCATGAAGCCGAGACGCGCGCGCGCGATGCCGAGGAAGAATTGCACGGGGTGCGCGGCGAACTGACCGAGGAACGCCGCGCCCGCAAGCTGGCGGAACGCCTGCTGCGCGAAGCAACGGAAGAGGCCGCGCTGGTCACGACCCATGACGCCGCTCCGGCGCCGCGCCCACGCGACACGGTGGAGCGTATCCCGGCACGCCGCGGCCGTCCGCCCACCGTCCACGCCGAGCCGGAAGTCGAGCCGGAGCCCGTGAAGTGGTGGTTGCTGCCCGCGAAGACGGCGGGAAAGCGCCGCTGAGCTCCGGCTCAGCCGCCTTTTTCCCAGCCGCGCGGACCTTGCTTCCAATACGTCAGCGTATCGCCGCGGTCTTTGGCCGCGCGCCACCGCTCGCGCGCGGCGGCGACTTTATCCGGATCGTTGCCGTCGAACAGGTCGAACACCCGATCGTACGCGCCGGCCCGGTCGGTGTCGGTGCCATCCACCAGAAATAAAAACCGCGCGCCGTTCGCGGGCTCCGGTTCGGTGCTGAGCCAGACCGGCTGCAGATCGGGGTCGCCATCCGCGGTTGTGCCGTGCGGCAGCCAGGCGGGCTCCGGACACGCCCACAGCGCGGTGTCCAGCGCCTTGAGCCGCGCCGCGTCAGGGCATAGCACCAGCGCCCGTTGACCGGTCTTCAGCGTGCGGTCCAGCAGACGCGCCAGAGCTTCCGGCAAGGGCGTGCGGGTCAGGTGATAGAAGCCGATCTCGACCAACGTCGCGCGCTATCCCTCGTAGTGATCCGCCACCAGACGATCGAGCAACCGAACGCCGAATGCCGTCGCGCCTTTCGGCGTGCAGGGGCCATCTTTGCCGCTCCAGGCCATGCCGGCGATATCCAGATGCGCCCAGGGCTTCTTGTTCACGAACCGTTGAATGAACTGGGCCGCGGTAATCGAACCGGCGGGCCGGCCACCGATGTTCTTCATATCGGCGATGTCGGAGCGGATCTGCTTGTCGTAGGCGTCGTCCAGCGGCATGCGCCAGAGCTTCTCGCCGGTGGCAAGACCGGAGGCGGTCAGTTTCTGGCACAGTCCATCATCGTTACTGAACAGTCCCGCATGCTCATGACCGAGCCCGATAATGATCGCGCCGGTCAGCGTCGCGAGATCGACCATGAACTTCGGATCGAACTTTTCCTGCGCGTACCAGAGCACATCCGCCAGCACGAGCCGGCCCTCGGCGTCGGTATTGATGACTTCGATCGTTTGGCCCGAGTAACTTTTTACCACGTCGCCCGGCCGCTGCGCGGAGCCCGAGGGCATGTTCTCCACCAGGCCCACGAGGCCGACCGCGTCCACCTTCGCCTTGCGGCCGGCCAGCGCCGCCATCAGGCCGACGACGGTGCCGGCGCCGGCCATGTCCCACTTCATGTCCTCCATGCCGCCGGCGGGCTTGATGCTGATGCCGCCGGTGTCGAAGGTGACGCCCTTGCCGACGAACGCGACCGGCTTTTCCCGGGCTTTGCCCTTGCCGCCGTTGCCGCCGGCGCCGTTCCACTGCATCACCACCATGCGCGGCTCATTCACGCTGCCCTGCGCGACGCCCAACAGCGCGCCGAAGCCGAGCTTCTGCATTTCCTTAGGGCCCAGCACATCAACCTTCAGCCCGAGCGACGTGAGCTTCTTGCAACGTTCCGCCATCTCGGCGGGATTGAGGACATTGGGCGGCTCGCTGACCAGATCGCGGGTGATGAACACGCCTTCCGCCACGGCTTTGTTACGCTCCCACGCGGACCGCGCCTTCGCGGCGTCGGCGGTGTGCACCGAGAGTTTCGTCAGCTTCGGTTTGTCCTCGGGTTTCTCCTTGGTACGGTAGCGGTCGAACCGATACGCCTTCAACGCGCAGCCCATCGCCACGTCGGCGGCCTGCGCGGGCGTGAGCGTGCCGGCGGCGATGGCGGCGGTCGTGTCGCGCGACAAGGCCGCGAGCGCGGCGCCACCGGCTTCGTTCAGGCCGCGGTCGGTGATCTCCGCCGGCTTTCCCAGACCGACCACGATGACCCGCGACAGCCCCGCACCGGGAGCGAGGATGGAAACGCTCTTGTCCTTGGCACCCTTGAACTCGGCGACCTCCAGCGCGCGGGCGATCGCTCCTCCGGTCGCCTCGTCGGCCTGTTGCCACAGCCCCGATGGCTTTTCGCCTTCATGCGCGAGCAGCACCAGCGCGCCGGATTTTGGCAAGGACGGCCTGACGAAGGCGATGTCGAGCATGAGATTGTAACCCCCCCGGGATTGATCGTGGCAATCAACATTAGACCGAGGGCAGGGGTATTGCCATGGCCGGACGGACGGTTATTGCACGCGCATGACCGAGATTTTGCTTGCCACATCCGAGGGGATCGCGCGCGCGGCCGAATTGCTGCGCGGCGGCGCGCTCGTCGCGTTTGGCACCGAAACGGTTTATGGGCTCGGTGGCGACGCGACCAACGCGACCGCCGTGGCCGGAATTTACGTCGCCAAGGGCCGTCCGCGATTTAACCCGTTGATCTGTCACTATCCGGCCGCCGCGGCGGCGTTCGCGGAGGTGATCCCGAACGATGTCGCGCGCGCGCTCGCGGCCAGGTTCTGGCCGGGCCCGTTGACCCTGGTGCTGCGCAGAACAGCGGCGTGTCCGGTGGCGCTGATCACCGGCGCGGGACTGGACACGTTGGCGGTTCGCGTGCCCGCGCAACCGGATGCGCTTCGCTTGCTCGCGGCGGTGAACCGTCCGGTGGCGGCGCCATCGGCCAATCGTTCCGGTCAGGTCAGCCCAACCACGGCGGCGCATGTGCTGGAGGGGTTGCGCGGACGCATCGCCGCGGTGCTCGACAGCGGGCCGTGCGCGGTCGGCGTGGAATGTCAACCGTGCTCGATCTGTCCGGCGCGCGACCCGTGTTGTTGCGGCCGGGCGGCGTGACGGTGGAAGCGGTCGAAGCGGTGATCGGGCCGGTCGAACATGGAACGCCCATCGTCGCGCACGACGCGCCGCGGTCTCCCGGTCAGTTGGCATCGCACTACGCGCCATCGTTGCCGGTGCGTTTGAATGCGCGATCCGTCGCGCGCGATGAAGCCTTGCTGGCCTTCGGTCCGCACCGCGAAGACCCCGCTGTTGTCTACCAACTCAGCGAAAGTGCCGACGTCGTCGAGGCAGCGGCGCGATTGTTCGACGGGCTGCGCTGGTTGGATGCGGAAGGCCAACAGCGTGGCCTGAGCGGCATCGCCGTCATGCCAGTTCCGGAGATCGGTCTGGGACGCGCGATCAACGACCGGTTGCGCCGCGCCGCCGCGCCCCGGAGCTAAGGTTGCGAACACCGCCCGTCCGGCGGAAGATCGCCGCATAGCGCCGGGACGGGAGGAAACAATGCGCCTGAAGGACAAAGTCGCCATCATCAGCGGTGGCGCGCATGGCATGGGAGAGTGCGAGGCGCGCCTGTTCGCGCGCGAGGGCGCGACGGTCGTGATCGCCGATGTGATCAGCGAGGGCGAAGCCGTCGCCGCCGACATCAGCGCCGGCCAGGGACGCGCGCGGTTCATTCGCTGCGACGTGACCTCGGAAACCGATTGGCAGCACGTCATCGCCGAAACGATGCGGGAATTCGGCCGGCTGGATATCCTGGTGAACAACGCGGGCATCAGTGGCAGCGCGGTCGGCGATCACGACGATCTCGCGGGCTGGAAGAAGCTGCTCGACATCAACGCGACCGGCGTGTTCCTCGGCACCAAACTGGCGGCGGTGGAAATGATCAAGGGTGGCGGCGGCTCGATCGTCAACATCTCCTCGATCATGGGCTTTGTCGCCAATGCCGAGGGGCATCCGGGCTACTCGGCCTCGAAAGGCGCGGTGCGGCTTTATACCAAGGCGGCGGCGTGCCGGTACGGGCCGCATGGCGTGCGGGTGAACTCGGTGCATCCGGGGTATTTGCCGCCGATGCTGAACGCGACGAACCAGGGGATGCGCGCGTCGAAGATCGCGGCGACGCCGTTGCGCCGGTTGGGCGAGGTGATCGATGTCGCCAACGGCGTGCTGTTCCTGGCCTCGGACGAGGCGTCGTTCATCACGGGAACGGAACTTGTGATCGATGGCGGGTTCTTGGCGCAATAGGCCTGGACCGGCATCAAAAGGAGAGGAGAAAGCACAATGCCATTCTACGAAAAAGGCGACGTCCGGATTTATTACGAGGAGGCCGGCTCCGGCTTCCCCGTCCTGTTCATTCCGGGCGGCGGATTGAACTCGGACATCTCCTACCTGACCGGCTTCGGGCCGTTCAACTGCATGGAGGCGTTCCGGAACGAGTATCGCTGCATCACGATGGATCTGCGCAACGCCAAGGGCGGCCAGTCGTCCGGCCCGCTGGAGATCGATCGGCCGTGGGATTCCTATACCGACGATCAGCTTGGCCTGATGGATTATCTGGGCTGCGAGCGGTTCATGGTGATGGGCTTCTGCATCGGCGGTCCATTCATCTGGAACATGTTGAAGCGGGCGCCCGAGCGCGTTGTCGCCGCGGTGCTGGCGCAGCCCAGCGGGGCGCGGCCGGACATGCCGGATCTGTTTTACAATAATAATATCAAGGGGTGGGCGCCGGAACTGCTCGCCCGCCGGCCCGACATCACGATGCCGATGGTCGAGGCATTTCTGACGAAGATGTACCGCGCCAATCCGGACTTCGTTTTCACCGTGACGCGCGATTTCGTGCGCGCGTGCAAGACGCCGATCCTGGTGCTGCCGGACGATGTCCCGGCGCATCCGTACGCGGTGGCGATGGAGTCGGCGAAGCTCGCGCCGAATTCCGAAGTCAGCATCTATCCCTGGAAGGAAACCAAGGAACAGTCGGCGGAGGCGCTGGCGCACGTGCGCCGGTTCCTGAAGGCGCATGCGCCCGTGAAGGCGGCGGCTTAGGACGGCTTCCGATCAGGTCGGGTTGCGTCATGGCCGGGCTCGACCCGGCCATTGCCGCCGTGAAACCGGAGACCGCGCGCCTGTCGGTGTAGAACCATGGGCCGACGCCGCGGACCTCGGCCGAGTGGCGCATCGATCCAACGAGCCGGCTCACGGTGATTCTACCGATCAGGCCTTGATGAACGGACAGTTGTCTTCGGCCAGAGGGCGGAAGGCTTCCTCCGCGGGCGTGGTGCCGAGCAACTTGTAAAGGTCCCACTCGCTCTTGCTCTCGGCCGGAGACTTGACCTGGAACAAGTAGACCGGATGGATCTTGCGGCCGTCCTCGCGAATGCGGCCGGGCCCGAAACAATCGTCGTCGGTGGGCATCTTCTTCATCTGGTTCACGGTCTCCACGCCGCTGACCTTGGCCGCCGCGGGGCCCATCGCCGTGACCGCCTTCAGATAATGCAACGTGGCGGAGTAATTGCCGGCCTGCGCCATGCTCGGCCACAGCTTCACCTTGGGTTGAATGCGCTTCTGGAACGACCGCGTGCGATCGTTGAGATCCCAGTAGTACGACTCGGACAGCCGCATGCCCTGCGCGCTGGCCAGCCCGATCGAGTGGACGTCCTGCGTGTAGCCAACCATCACCGCGATGCTCATCGACTTCGTCAGGCCGAATTCGGCGGCCTGCTTGATGATGTTCACGACGTCGTTGCCGGCGCCACAGAACCCCAGGACTTTCGCGCCGGACGATTGCGCCTTGATCAACTGGGCCGAGTAATCGGTGGTTTCCGGAAACGGATAGGCTTCGGCGCCAAGCACCTTGCCGCCGGCCGCCTCGACGAAATGCCCGGTGTCACGCTGCAAAGCCTCACCGAACGCATAATTCGGATAGATCATGTACCAACTGTCGCCGCCCGCTTTGACCATCGCGCCGCCGGTCGATTTCGCTTCCATGTACGTGTCGAACACCCAATGGATCGTATTGGGCGAGCACGCTTTCCCGGTCAGGTCGGAGGACGCCGTGCTGGTCGGGATGCAGATCTTGTTCTTTTCCCGGCACAATGACGCGAGCGCCAGCGCGGCGGACGTCGCGGCGCAGTCCATGATCAGATCGACGCCGTCGGTGTCGATCCACTGCCGTCCGATCGCGACCGCGACGTCGGGCTTGTTCTGATTGTCGGCCGACAGCACCTCGACATCGAAACCGCCGGCGTTGAATTCCTGCACCGCCTGCTTCGTGCAAATGACCGACGTCGGACCGTTCACATCGCGATACGGTCCCGACTGGTCATTGATGACGCCGATTTTGATGACGGGTTTGCTCTGGGCGCGGGCACGAAACCCGGGGAGAACAGCAGTGGCGGTGGCGGCCGACAGAGCGGCGCGGCGGGTCAGACGCATTGGAACGAAACTCCCTGGATTTTGATTGTGGCCCGGACTTATCGCAAGCGCCCGACATTCCCTCAAGACCCGGGTTTCGCTCAGGACCAGGGCAAGATCCTATTCCAGCGTCGGAGCGCGAAACGTGTAGCCCGCCTGCTCAAACAAAGACGCCGCCATCAGCGTCATCCGGTCGCCGTAAATCGGTCCGGTGATCTGCACGCCCAGAGGCAGTCCGGACTGCGTGAAGCCCATCGGCACGACGGTCGCGGGCAAATGATAGCCGGCGGTGAGGCCGGGCCAGAACAGCATGTCGTTGTAAGCGACGGTGCGGCCATTGACCGTGATCTGTCGTTCCCACACCGGACCGGTCTGGATGTGATGCGCTGAAATCGGCAGGCCGGCACTCATGATCGATGGGCCCTCCTGCATGTGCGGCAACGCGGCGGTGGTGATCACCGGGCTCAGCACGACGTCCCAGTCGTGGAAGAACGCGCTCCAGAGGCGGCGGAATTTCATGCGCCGCTCGTTCAGCGTCAGCCAGTCGCGGTGCGAAATGTCGGTCGCCCGCGCCATCACGGCGTCGGCGGATTTGTCGTTCGGGTCCAGGTTGGCGAGGCGCTGCCGTTTCGCGGCCAATACGGCCTCGGTGGCCCGCGCGCTCCATCCGGCGTCGAGCGCCTGAAGATAGATATGGAACGCCTCGGTGGCGTCGAACGCCGGACGGGCGGTGCGGCTGACGGTGGCGCCCAGACGCTCGAGTTCGGTTGCCATCGCGTCGATCGCGGCGATCGTTTCGCTATCGGTTTCCTGTCCCGGTTCGTGCGACCACACCGCGACACGCAGCGCCTTCAGGTTGGTCACGCGGGGGCGCGGCAGGTTGTAGGTCAGGCCGGTCTCGTCCGGATCGGGACCCGCGAGCAGGTGCATCGCCACGGTGAGATCATCCGCCGAGCGGGCCATCGGGCCGATCACCGCGATGTCGGTTGGCGCCGCCTGGCTGGTTTCGTAGTCGGTGTAGTTGGAACACAGCGTCCAGGTCGGCTTATGACCGAACACGCCGCAATAATGCGCCGGCACCCGGATCGAGCCACCGATGTCGCTGCCGATTTCCAGGCCCGTCAAACCGGCCGCCAACGCCGCCGCCGACCCGCCCGAGGATCCGCCCGGCGTGTGATCGTGGTTCCAGGGGTTGCAGGTCGTGCCGTACACCGGATTGTAGCTTTGCCAGTCCGCGAGATCGACCGGCACGTTGGTCTTGCCGAACACCACGACGCCCGCCGCCTCCAGCCGCCGCACCGCGATGGACGAGGCTTTCGCGCGATGATCCTTTGCTTCCAGATGGCCGCGCGTCGACGGCAGTCCGGCGACGTCGAAGCTTTCCTTCACCGTCATCGGGACGCCGAACAGCGGCGCCGAGCGGTCGGTCGCCTGATCCAGCGCGTGAGCGCGGGCACGGGCGCGATCGAAGTCCTTCACCACGACCGCGTTGATCGCGCCATCCAGTCGCCCAATTCGGCCGATGTAGTGGTCCAGCAGTTCCAGACAACCGATTTCGCGGCGGCGCGTCATTTCGGCCAGGCGCGTCGCGGACAGGAAGCTCGGGTCCATCGGTCTTACCTCGTGGATGGTTCGGGGCAAGCATAGCGGATGACGCCGGCGGTGAAAGCCACGTGACGCCGCGGTTGGGTTTGCCGTCGTGGGCCCGGCTCGGCGGCAGGGTTTCGCATCGGATCGCGCCGTGACGCGGGCCACGCGGTTGTGGCCCGAAACGTTTCGGGGATGATCGCACCCAACAGGATGGCGTTTTCAATGTCGGGCGGTCCGCCGACCGCCACGCCGTAAATCCTGCAAAGCCACCGCGCGACGCGGGGAGCCTTCGGTGTCAGGCGGCGGCCGCGCCGGCACCCTGCGCGCGCGCCTTCGGCAAGATGGCCGGCATCTCGACGTCGATCTCCAGCGTGGACGAGTCCGCGCCGCGGTCGAGCTTCACGTTCACCTTGTCGCGATCGACCGTGATGTGCTTCGCGATCACCGCGAGGATTTCCTCCCGCAGCACGGCCAGCAACTCGGAATGACCGGCGGCCACGCGCTCATGGGCGAGCAATACCTGCAGCCGCTCGCGCGCGACCGGCGCGGTGCGCTGGCGGCGGAACAGGGTTCGAAGGTTCATGCCGCCAATGTTCATGCCACCCTCCGTCCGAACAAACGGCCCATCAGGCCTTTCTTCTCGATCGGCACGACGACGTCCAACTGCTCGCCGCGTAACCGCCGGGCCGCGTCGAAATACGCCTTCGCCGCCGCGCTCGACGGATTGTTCAACGTCACCGGCGAGCCAAGGTTCGACGCGTTCAGCACATCCACGCTTTCCGGCACGATGCCCAGCAGCGGGATCGACAGGATCTCCAGCACATCCTCGGTCTTCAGCATCTCGCCGCGGGCCGCGCGGCCGGCGTCGTAGCGGGTCAGCAACAGATGCTTTTCGATCCGCTCGTCCTGTTCCGCTTTCAGGGTCTTCGAGTCGAGCATGCCGATGATGCGATCGGAATCGCGCACCGAGGACACCTCGGGATTGGTGACGACGACCGCGACATCGGCGTAGCGCATCGCCATCATCGCGCCTTTCTCGATGCCGGCCGGGCTGTCGCAGATGATCCAATCGAACTTCTGACGCAGTTGCTCGATGATGCTGGCGACGCCGGCGTCGGTCAGCGCGTCCTTGTCACGGGTTTGCGACGCCGGCAACAGCGAGAGGTTGTCGATGCGTTTGTCGCGGATCAGCGCCTGCGCGAGTTTGGCGTCGCCCTGGATGACATTGATCATGTCGTAGACGACACGGCGTTCCGCGCCCATCACCAGGTCGAGGTTGCGCAGCCCGACATCGAAGTCGACGACCACGACGTTCTCTCCCGCCTGCGCCAGCGCCGCACCCAGGGCGGCGGTGGAGGTGGTCTTGCCGACCCCACCCTTGCCGGAGGTCACGACCAGGACTTTGGCCATATTCAATCCCTTTCCGAGTTCGTCGTTCCCGTTCTGGTCGATCCCCATCCTGGTCTCCCCCATCCTGGGCGACCCATACCTTAATCGACCGGCGTAATTCGCATCAGATCGCCGTCGAGCCAGGCACAGGATGGGGTGCCGATTCGCTCGGGCGGCATATCCTCCGCGGTCTGGTAGACACCGTCGATCGCCACCAGTTCGGCATGCATCTTACGGCAGAAGATCCGCGCGCCCGCGTTGCCGGCCAGTCCGGCGATCGCCCGGCCGCGCAGGGCGCCGTAGACGTGGATCGAACCGCCGGCGACCACCTCGGCGCCCGACGCGACGGAGCCGAGGATGGTGACATCGCCATGCTCGAACGCAATGGACTGGCCCGAGCGGACCGAGTGGTCGATCAGCAGCGACGCGGGTTCGGTGGTGGCCGGTGCCGGCTGGGCGGGTTGTGGTCGCGGCGCCGGCTGAGGCGTGGCGGCGCGCGGGGTGGGAGCCGCGGGTTCCTCTGCCCGACTGGGTCCCTCTGCCCCACTGGGTCCCTCTGCCCTACTGGGTCCCTCTGAAGGTCCCTGGGGGGTTCCCGGACCTGTTCCGGAACCTCGATGGGCTTGCCTGGCTTACCGGCGCCCGGCAAGGGACAGCCCCAGGGCTCCAGCCCGGTCCAGGAGGGGTGGGCGCCTTCGGTGCCGATGATGTGGATGCCGCGACTGGCGATGGCGCGCATCAACTCCGCCGCGTTTTGGGTGTCGGTGGGCAATGTGCCGAGATCGACGATGACCGGCCGGTGATCGAAAAAGTTCGGTGCGCGCTCGATCTGCGCGTCAAGCGAGGCGAGCCATCCCGCCAACGGCGGCTCCGGCGTCAGGACCAACGCCATGATGGAGCGGCCGCGCAAGCGGATGAAGGGACGAGTCTCGGTCATGTCACTGCGAATCGGTAGAGGGCCGGTCAGGGCGGGTCAATGGGAATCACTCCGTTAGCCACAAAATACTGGGGATAAACCGGCGTTGGACCACTATCCCTGGTCCTGGTGCTCCCGACGGGTCGTCTCAAGGCTGTCTCCCGAGGTGGGTTGTCCGCGCCGCGCGGCGTCCTCGGGCCGCTTGCGTCATTTGGCATCCGTCTGGCGCGCGAGTCGATGCCGGCTCACTGAATGGTCGGGTGCCTGAAGCGGCGGGCTTCTGGTTCGTGGCGGTCATGACGGCCAAGGTAGGTCTGCCGGAGCCAGGTTGCCAACGTGCGGCTGGTCACTCGCGGCGCTTGCATCCCCGGCGGAGGAATCGCAGTCTGCCCAGATGACGGGGAGGCTGCGACGATGACCTTGGTGCCGCGCGGTGCCATCGATTGCGACGTGCATGTGGCGGTACCCGGGATGGCGACGCTGCTGCCGTACATGAGCCAGGCGTGGCGCGAAATGATCGTCACGCGCGGCACGGACGGACTGGAACTCGCGAGCTATCCGACGAACGCGCCGATCTCGTGCCGCCCCGACTGGCTGCCCGCCAACGGCAAGCCGGGTTCCGACTTTTCGCTGCTGAGACGGGAAGTGCTCGACGGCTTCGGCGTTCGCGCCGCCATTTTGAATTGCCTGCATGGCGGTCAGGCGGTGCATTCCGAGGATCTCGCGCGCGCGTTGTGTCAGGCGGTGAACGATTGGCTGGTCGCGGACTGGCTGGACAAGGATGCGCGATTGCGGGCCTCGATCGTCGTGCCGGCGCAGAACCCCGGCTACGCCGCGGCCGAGATCGATCGTTGCGCCTCCGACAAGCGGTTCGTTCAGGTGCAGTTGCTCGCGTCGAACGAGATCATGCTGGGGCGCAAATACTACTGGCCGATCTATGAAGCGGCGGCGCGGCACGGCCTGCCGATCGGCATTCACGGCGGCGGCGCGTACCGGCACGCACCGACCTCGGTGGGCTGGCCGACGCATTACGCGCAGGACTACGTCAGCCACACGATGGGGCTGGAGAGCGCGCTGCTCAGCCTGATGGCGGAGGGCGTGTTCAATCACGTTCCCGACCTGCGCGTCGTGCTGATCGAATCCGGCGTGTCCTGGCTGCCGGGTTTCCTGTGGCGCGCGATCAAGTCGTGGCGCGGCTTGCGCGGCGAAACACCATGGTTCACGACGTCGCCCGCCGACCTCGTGCGCAGGCACGTGCGGCTGACCGCGCAGCCCTTCGATGCGCCGGGCGCCGAGGAAGTGGAAAAGATCCTCGCGCATATCGACTGCGACGAGATGTTGCTGTTCGCGACCGATTTTCCGCATTGGCAATTCGATGGCGTTGACGTGCTGCCGCCCGGACTGCCCGCCGCGGTGATCCAAAAACTGGCGGTGGATAATCCGCTCGCCACATATCCACGGTTAAAGGAGACGCTTGCATGAGCGAAATCCTCGAACAAGCCCAGGTGAGGGCGGGGATCGTCGATTGCGATATACATCCGACGATGCGCTCGAAGAAGGAACTGGATCCCTGGCTGCCGGAACGCTGGCGCAGGCATCTGGCGGAGTATGGGCATCAGGTGCGCATTCCGTTCACTTCGGGAACGCAATATCCGAAGTCGGCGCCGGCGACGGCGCGACGCGATGCGTGGCCGCCGTCCGGAGGGCCGCCCGGTTCCGACCTGGACTTCATGCGTGAGCAGTTGCTGGATCCCAACGACATCGCGTACGGCGTACTGGCGCCATTGTCGGCCGCCGCGCGCAACACCGATCTCGGCGCCGCGTATTGCAACGCGGTGAACGAATGGCAGGTGGAGAACTGGGTTAAAAAGGAGCCCCGGCTGCGGGCCTGCGTGACCGTGGCGCAGGATGACGCGGCGCTCGCGGTGGCGGAGATCGAGCATCGCGCCGGCGATCCGAATTTCGTGCAGATCCTGCTGCCGTCGAAAACCACCGAACCCATGGGCCGCAAACGCTACTGGCCGATTTTCGCCGCCGCCTGCGCCGCCAACCTGCCGGTCGCGGTGCATGTCAACAGCGTGGGCGGCGGCTATGCCTCGACCGCCGGTGGCTGGCCGAGTTTTTATTTACAGGATCATCATCTGAACGTGCACAGCTTCCAGGCGCAAATCGCCAGCCTGGTGCTGGAGGGGGTGTTCGAGCACCATCCCTCGCTGCGCATGGTGATGATCGAGGGCGGCTTCGCCTGGCTGCCGATGCTCGCGTGGCGGCTGGACAAGGTCTGGGAACGGATGCGTGACGAAATGCCGGAATGCCGGCGGCCCCCGTCGGACTATATCCGGGAGAACATCTGGTTCACCACCCAGCCGATGGAGGAACCGGAAAACCCCGACCATTTGCGCGATACGATGAACTGGATCGGCTGGGACAAGATCCTGTTCGCCACGGATTATCCGCACTGGGACTATGACGATCCGCGCACGGCGTTCCCGATCCGGCTGTCGAACGCGGAACATTCGACGGTGTTTCGCGACAACGCGTGCGCGTTGTACAGGCCTGGCCTGACACGCCGGACCGCGTCGCGCGCCCGGACGAGAGGCGCGCGACGCGAACCACCCGAGCCTATTTGAAGTTCGGCATCACCGCCTCGGCGACCAGCCGAATTGTTCCAGCATGATCGCTCTCCGGCGTGCCCATCGGCGTGCTGAGGTTGATGTGTTCCATGCCGGGATAGCGCGCTTCCAGCTCTTTCAGGTAGGCAACGAGTTCGCTCGGGCGTGCCGGCGAACCAGGAACCGAGCTTCATGAAGTGGTCCAGCGTCGGCACGCCGGCCTCGTACCAACCGCCGCGCCGCGCGATCGCCGCGACCTGGTCCGGCGTCATGCCCGGCATGAAGCCGAGCGGCGCGAACATCTTGGCATGCTCTTCGTACAGCGGACGCAGTCTCCTTCACCGCCTGCTCCTTGGTGTCGGCGAGGTGGACGAAGATGCCCATCATCAGGTTCTCGCCAAGCTTCCAGGTCCTTGCCGGCGCGCTGCGGCGGCTTCCTGGTATGCGCTGATCGGCCCTCGCTGCATCGTCGCCGCACCGCCGCCGACCGCGCCCTTGATGCCGTGCTTGACCATGAAGTCGAGTCCGCGGGCGCTGGCGCTGACCACCGGCTGCCAGCACTCCACCGGCAGATGCACCGGCCGCGGCACCAGCGTCAGGTCCTTCAGCGTGTAGCCGCGATACGGCACCTCCGGCGGCAGCGTGTAGTGTTTGCCCTGGTGCGAAAAGCGTTCGTTGTTGAAGGCCTTGAAGATGATCTCGACCTGTTCCTCGAACAGTTCGCGGTTGGCGTCCTGGTCGATGCATCGGCGCGCCGAAGGTTTCCACCTCGCGCGTGTGGTAGCCGCGGCCGACACCGAACACCGTGCGGCCTTTGGTCAGGATGTCGGCGACGGCGTAATCCTCGGCCAGCCGCAGCGGATGCCACATCGGCGCGATGTTGAAGCCGCAGCCGATCTTCAGGTTTCGCGTCAGGTGGCACAGGTGCACCGCCAGCATCAGCAGGTTCGGGATCACCTCGTAGCCTTCCGACTGAAAGTGGTGCTCGGCCATCCACAGCGTGTCCCAGCCGAGTCGGTCCATCAGCCTTCGCGACCGCCTCGGCCTTGGCGAACACCCCGGCGAGCTGTTCGTTGCAGAAACGCCGTTCATTGGCCGGCGTGGCGTTCTGGCCGTGATCGGGCAGATCGATATGGCCGGGATAGACGGTGGCGAATTCGCGGAACATCGGTTTGCCCTCGCTGCGGAACGGTGACTACCCGCCGTAATAGACGTTGTCGCCGAGGTCCTTCATCTCCAGGATCGCGGCGTCGGCGCGGCCCGCCGGCGGCTTCATCACGTACGCCTCGGTGACCTCGCCCACGACGATGTCATGATCGCCCATCGATACGATTTGCTTGACCGAGCATTCGACTGCGGCGATCGCGTCGTTCAGCACCGGCGCGCCGTTATGGCCGGCGTGGAAGTCCATGCCGGACAGCTTGCCGCCCTCGACCTTGGCCGGTTTGAAGAAGGTGAACGCGGCGCCTTTCTGGTCCTTGCCGAGCATGTTCAGCACGAACTTGCCGGTGCCTTTGACGACGGTATGCGCGCCGGAATCGCCCTTGACCCCGACCACGACCAGCGGCGGCGCGAACGAACCCTGCGTGACCCAGTTCACCGTGGCGGCGCCGACGTTGCCTTTGCCGTCGTCGGCGGTCAGCACGTAAATCCCATACGGGATCATGCGCAGGGCGGTTTTCTTGGCGTCGGCGTCCATGGTCGTTCCTCCGGTGGTTTCGAACTCACCGGAAGTCTAACCACGCATGATCGGATTGCCCAGAGCTTGCCGTCCCCCGATCCAATCGGGGGACGTCAGGCGCGTTACCGCGAGTAGAACTCGACCACCAGATGCGGTTCCATTTGCACCGGATACGGCACGTCGCTCAGCTTCGGCGCGCGCAGGAAGCGGCCCTTCATCGCGCGATGATCGACCTCGAGATATTCCGGCACATCGCGCTCGGTGCTTTGCGTCGAGTCCAGCACCATCGGCGAGTTGCTTCGACTTTTCCTTGACCTCGATCGTGTCGTTGTCGCGCACGAGGTAGGACGGAATGTTGACCCGCTTGCCGTTCACCAGCACATGCCCGTGCGACACGAACTGCCGCGCCGCGAACGGCGTGATGGCGAATTTCAGCCGGTAGATGACCGCGTCGAGGCGGCGCTCCAGGATTTCCACCAGCTTCTCCGAGGTGTCGCCTTTGCGGCGGACCGCTTCCTCGTAGTATTTGCGGAACTGCTTCTCGCCGATGTTGCCGTAGTAGCCTTTCAGCTTCTGCTTCGCCATCAACTGGGTGCCGAAGTCGGTCGGCTTCTTGCGGCGCTGGCCGTGCTGGCCGGGGCCGTAGTCGCGCTTGGCGATCGGCGACTTGGCGCGGCCCCACAGGTTCACGCCCAGACGGCGGTTGATCTTGTACTTACTCTCGGCGCGCTTGGTCATTGGCGCGGTGCCCTTTCTCAGGTCGGTTTTTGCACCGGTAGGCCCTCGGTCGAACGACCGACGGCGGGCGCGGACCGCGTGATTGGGTCCGTCCACGTTCCCGGCAATGGAAGGGCGGGCGTATAGGGGCGGCGGGGGCGGATTGTCAAACAGTCCCGCGCCGGCAGTCCCGCGCCGGCAGTCCCGCGCCGGCATCGCCGGCAATCCCGCGCCGGCACCCGGGCCGCGAGCGGCTATTGTCAAAAATCGCACCGCGTGGCTGGTTCACGGTATGATCAAACGAGCTGACATCGTCTATCTCGGCCTCGCCTCCGGCGTCATCGGCTGCCTCGTCGGCGGCATGATGCTGGGCGTTGGCATGAGCCTGATCCTCGGCGGCGCGCCCGTGGGCTGGCTGCTGCTGCTGCCCGCCGCGCCGGTCGGCGGAATCCCGGGCTGGATCCTGGCGAAACGCCTCGCGAAGCAGTTGCCCTGACGCGTCGGGAGGCGGGCGTGAAATACGGCATCACCTTATCCAACCGCGGCATCCTGCTTGGCCTCACCACGGTGCCGAAACTGCTTGCCCTCGCCGACGCGGTGGAGGCGTGCCCGCTGATGGACAGCGTCTGGGCGGGCGACGCGCTGTTCGTGAACCAGCGGCTCGACGCTCTCACCTTGCTCGCCGCCGTCGCCGGCCGCACCAGCCGGGTGCGTCTCGGGCCCGGTTGCATGGGGTCGTTCGCGCTGCGCGACCCGCGGGTGTTCGCTTACGAGTGGGCCTCGCTCGACGTCATCTCCGGCGGCCGGACCATTCTGGCGGTATGCTCGGGCGGCGGCGCGGGGCCCGCCTGGGACGCCGAGACCGCCGCGATGGGCATTCCCCCCGCCGAGCGACGCAAGCGTATGATCGAGAACATCGCCGTGTTGCGCCATTTGTGGACCACCGACGACACACCGTTCGAGGGCACATATCTCCGCTTCGGGCCGGTGACGATGGAGCCGAAGCCGGTGCAGTCCCCCTGTCCGATCTGGCTGACCACCAACGCGGGCCGCCTTGGGAACGCCGGGGGCGGCGTGGGAGGCTCGGAGTTCGCGTTGCGCCGGGCCGGGCGGGTAGCCGACGGCTGGATGACGCATTCGGTGACGCCGGAGGGGTTCCGACGGTCGCTCGACGTGATCCAGGACGCGGGCCGGGCGGCGGGCCGCGAGATGGCCGGGTTCGGCAACATCGTGACCGCGGTCTTCAACGTCCAGGCCGACGGCGACGCGGCGCTGGCGGATGCGAAACGCTATCTCGATCGGTATTATGGCGCGAACTACACGCCGGAGCGGCTGCATGCCTGGGGGCCGATCGGCACGCCCGACGCCTGCGCGGCGTGGATCAGCCGGTTCCGGGCGTCCGGCTGCCAGGGGTTCACCTTCCGGCTCGCGACCACGGGCGACGCGATGACGCAGTTTCGCCGCCTGACCGAGGAGGTGTTGCCGCGCGTCGCCTGATCGTGCCGCGCCCGGCTGGGCTGTGGATCGGCCGGATGGCTCGCGGCGCGCGCGATTGGGTGACACGTGTCGAATGACAAACGGTCGCGGGATGAACTGACGAGTGCCAACGCGGCGGGTGGCGGGTCGCGAAACGGCCCACGGTCGCGGCACGGGGTGTTAAATCGCCGCGGCGCGCTTTTACCCGATCGTGGATTTTCGCGCGATGTGCGTCGCGCGCCTTGCGCGGCCGTACTGGGCTCTGCCAAATACGCGAGACCGAGAGGTCACCTCCGCATTCTCTCAACACGGTGTTTCGATGCGCTCGATCCATGCGGTTCGTCTGATCGCGGTGGCCGTGATTCTGAGCGGGCTGTCGTCGGATCCGCGAGCGCGCGCCCAATCCGACACCACGGTCCTCGATCGCGCGTCGGCGCTCTTTTCCGGCGGCGACGCGACTGGTGCCCTGGCGCTGGTTGAAGGCGTGCTCGCCCATTCGCCGCAGGACGAGACCGCGCTGTTCGACAGCGCGACAATCAATTACCGGGTCGGCAATCTCGACGCGGCGCGCGGGCGACTGGAGCGCGTGGTCAAGCTGTCCGGCAATTATTTCGCCGCGTGGGAACTGATGGTGCAGGTGACACAGGAACAAGGCGATCTGACGCGACGGGATGAGGCCATCGCGCGATTGAAGATCGCGATCGCGACGGCGCTCGATCCGGCGATCCGGCAGCGGGTCGACTTCATCCGCGAACGCATCCGGGTCGGCGACAACGCGATCTCGGCGGTCGATTATTTCACGCGCGGCGGCAGCGACTTCATCCGGTATCAATTTGGTCCGGGCGATCCGCGGCTGGATCCGGATCACGGCCTGCTGCTGCGCACCGACCAGACCACCACCGAGAACTGGCAGGACACGGCGCTGCTGGCGCAGGACAAGCAGTTGTTTCACCTGGACCTCGTTTATCCCAAACCGGAAGGCGGCGATGCGGTCGCCATTTATCAATATTACGTCGGCGAACCGGATTACGACACCGTGCGCGCCGAGGTGATGAAAATTCTGCGCGGCGAGGTTCAGCCGCTCTCGGGCGAGGCGGGCAGTCTGGCCGGCATCCTGAAGCGGTGACATCCTGTCGCGTCCCTGACGACGGGCCAGCCGAGGAGAGCAAGCGTCATGTCGATCGCCACCGCGTCGCCGCCGGTGTTCACGAGGCTTTCGCCGTTGATGGCGATCGCCGTGGAGGGCATCGATCTCAACCGCGCGCCCGATCCGGGATTGTTCGCACGGCTGCGGCGGGCGTTGCTCGACCATCAGGTGTTGTGCATTCGGGGCCAGGATATCGGGCCGGCCGCGTTTCTCGCGGCGATCAGTCTGTTCGGCGAGCCTCAGGTGCGGCCGTGGATCCCGCACGTGCCGGGCTTTCCCGCCGTCACGACATTGTCCAGTGACGATCGCGACAGCAAAGGCGATGGGAAGCGGCTCGTCGCCGGCGCGACCTGGCACACCGACGACAGTTTCATGGCGGCGCCCTCCGCGCTGACCGCTTTGCACGGCGTCGTTGTCCCGGACATCGGCGGCGACACGGAGTTCGCCAATTTGTATGCCGCGTACGACGCGCTGCCCGAAGCGATGAAGCGGCGTCTGGAGGGAATGCGGGCGGTGCACATGATGAAACCGGACCGCGACGACATCGGGCGCACCCGCTCGATCGCGCCCGAAGTCCGCGCCAGGCAGATCCCGGCGACGCATCCGCTGGTCCGCACGCACCCCGAGACCGGACGGAAATCGCTCTATATCAGCCGCAACCGGATGGACCACATTGTCGGCATGGATCGCGCGGAGGGTCACCGCCTGATCGACGAACTGACCGCGCACGCGATCGAGCCGCGCTTCGTCTACCGGCACGCATGGCGGACCGGCGATCTGGTCATTTGGGACAACCGTTGCCTGATCCACAAAGCGAACGGCGACTATCCCGAGGGCGCGCGCCGGTTCATGCGGCGGATCATCGTCACGGGTGACGTGCCGGCCTAACAGGTCACGGGTGACGGGCGGCTTAAGCAGGGCATGGGTTACGTGCCGGTTTAACAGCTCATGGGTGAGCGGCCCATTTGATACGTCACCGGCAATGTTCCGGTTTGGCAACATGAGAGTTCGACGCCGGCCGCTCGCGCACGCCGGCGCCGTTGCCCGAGCCGATCGTCAGCTGCCGTCCGGCACCCAATAGTCCTCGAAGAACATGTCCTGCCAACGCGTGGGCGCGACCTTGATCATGCCGATGTGGTGCATGAAGCTCGCGATCGCGAAGATGCCGCGCGGCGTCGATTTAAAGCGGTCGCTGAGCTTCCGGATGATCTCCGTCGCTTCCGCCGCGTCGATTTTTTCTCGCGCCAACGCCAGATACGCCGCCGCGGCACGCGCGGGATCGGCGTGGATCAACGCCATCGCATCATCCAGCGCGGCCCGGAATTCGCGCATCGTTTTCGGGTTCTGATCGTGAAACTTCGCCGTGGTCCACAGCATGCCATGCGTCAATGGCCCGGGGAAAATATCTTCCTTGGTCAACACGACATGGGCGCCCGGCATTTTCAGCTCCTCGTCATAGAACGGCGAGCTGGTGAAATGCGCGTTGATCTCGCCGCGGCCCGACAACATCGCGATCAACGCGTCCGGATGCGCCATGCCGACCATCAGCGGGTCGAGCCGGTCGGACTGTCCCGCGCCCCAGGTCTTCTCCGCCATCATCTCCAGCAGGATCGCCTGGATCGATGCCTTCGGCGCCGGCAGAGCGATGCGGTCGGCGTCGGTGAAATCACGCACCGTGCGCACATTCGGATTACGGCTGATCAGCATGCCCGGCAGCGAGCCGTACGCGGCGATGCCTTTCGCGTCCACGGTGCCGCGGCCCTTGGCCCATAATGTCACGAACGCCGGAATGCCGGTGCCGGCGATGTCGATGTTGCCGGACAACATCCCATCGTTGAGCACCGAGCCGTTCGCCGACACGATCCATTCGACCTTCAGTTCGTCGCCGTCTGCCCTGGCGCGCTGCTCAAGCAGTTTTTCGTGATTCATGACGTTCAGCGCCAGATAGCTCATGCCGGGCTGGATGCCGATGCGAATCGTGCCGACTTCCGCCCACACGCGCGATGTCGGCGCCAGCACGATCGCCGCGGCGAGCAAATAACGCAGCATCACGCGTCTCCCTTTGTTTCGGTTGTCATGCGACGCGCCGCTGGCGGCATCGCCGTCGTGCCCCGCGACAGCGCCTGACACAGCCGACCCGCGGCGCTACGCGCGTCACGCCGCGATGCGCGCCAGGATCGCGCGCGACGCATCGGGGATCGGCACCGGCCGCTGCGAGCCGCGCTCCACGAACACGTGAACGAAGTGGCCCTCGGCGGCCGCCAGATCGTCATCGTTGCGGAATACGCCGAGCTCGTAGCGCACCGAACTGCGTCCGATCCGGGCCATGCGAATGCCAACCATCACGCGATCCGGAAACGCCAGCGAACTGTGGTAGCGGCAGGCGACCTCGGCGACCACGCAATGGGTTGGCCCATCGAGCAGGCCAACGACGTTTTCGGTCATCTCGTAATAAGTGACCGCCGTGTCGAAATACGAAAAGTAGTTGACGTTGTTGACATGCTGAAACACGTCGTTGTCCATCCATCGCGTGGTGATGGCATGGAACCAACGGTAGTCGGCGCGACGGCCGGGTGGCGGACGAGCTCATGCGGAATGCTTCGGACCCTTGAGCGTTGCTCGCAATCAAGCCGATCCCGCCGCCCTCGTCCATCGCCGCGCTGCCGCGTTCCGGCGGCCTCCCGCGCCGTGGTCCCGTGATCACCCGTCGCGCCCGCCATCCCCCCGTGGCCATCCCCCCGTGGCCATCCCCCCGTGGGTGTCCCGTGTGGGCGTGCCGTGTGGGCGCCGTGTGGGCGCGCTGTGCTGGCGCGCCATGGACAGCGGCTCCGCGCCACGTTAATCGGGCGCCCGCCATCTCGAGAGATCCCCGCTCGTGTCGTTCCGATTGCCTTCGCGCCGCATGCTCCTGCTTTGCCTGGCGGCTTTGTTCCCGCGTTCCAGCCCGGCGGAGGCGCATGCGATCCTCGAAGCGAGCGAGCCGGCTGATGGAGCGCGCATCGCCGCCGGGACGGTGAAACTGAAGCTGCGCTACAACAGCCGGATCGATCGCGAGAGGTCGGGTCTGACGCTGACGCGGCCCGACCATACGAAAGCCGCCGTGCCGATCGACCCCGACGGGCCGCCCGATATCCTGACCGCCACCGTCACGGTCACGCCTGGCGCGTACGTCCTTCGCTGGCAGGTCCTCGCGGTCGATGGCCACATCACCCGAGGCGACGTCGGTTTTACCGTGACGGGTCCCTGATCGCGTGGAACTGCTGATCGATCTGTTCGGCTACCTGTCGATTATCGTCCACGGGCTGACCATTCTGGCGCAATCGATGGCGCTTGGCGGCGTGCTGTTCCTGGTGCTGCTCGCACGCCCGCTGCTGCGGACGATCGGAACGGGCGTCGCGCGCCGCACCGCCAGGCTGGCCGCCTGGAGCGCCGTGGGCCTGGTCGCCGCCGAGACCGTGACCGTCGCGCTGCAGGCCGCCGTGCTGATCGGAACGATCGACATTGGCATCGTCACGGCCCTCACGGCGCATTCCGCGCTCGCCGGGATCGTCAAGATCGTGGCGAGCGCCCTGCTCGCGGGGCTGCTGTTTCGCCGCGGTCACGACGCGCCGGGAGCGGCGCTGCTGGCGCTCTGCGGCATCGTGCTGGCGGCGGCCACTCTGACCACGCATGCCGCCGCGCGGCTGGATGATCAGGGGCCGCTCCTGGTCGCCGCGTTTCTGCATCAGGCTGGCGCGGCCATCTGGATCGGTGGGATCCCCAGCTTCGTCGCGGCCCTCGCGTGGGTTGACGACGGTCCCGGGTGCCGCGCCATCGGCAGCCGGTTCTCACGGATGTCGATGGTCGGTGTCGCCTGCATCCTGGCCAGCGGCATGGTCATGAGCTTCTTCTACATCGGCGATTGGGCCGGTTTTTATGGCACCGCCTACGGCGTGATGGTCGGCGCCAAGATCGGCTTGTTCCTCATGCTGCTCGCATTGGGCGGATTGAACTTCCTGTCCGTGGAGCGGTTGCGCGCCAATCCGGCGGCCTCGGTCAATCGCCTGCGCCGATGCGCGGAGGCGGAGATCGGGATCGGCATCGCGGTGTTTTTCGCCGCCGCGTCGTTGACGTCCGTCCCGCCCGCCGTCGATCTCACCCAGGACCGCGCGACATGGTCCGATATCGTCTCCCGCAACTGGCCGGAGTGGCCGCGCCTCAGCAGCCCCGATCACGACACGCTGGCGATCCCCGCGCTGCAGGCGCAACTCGACGCCGAGGCGGCGCATCACGCGGCCCAACCGAGCGCGGCGTTCGTGCCGGGGGCGGGGGAGTTGCCGCCGCGCAACGCCGAAGACATCGCGTGGTCCGAATACAATCACCACTGGTCCGGTCTGTTCGTGGTCGCGATCGGCCTGCTGGCGTTGCTCAATCGCGCCGGCGTCGGGTGGGCGAAACACTGGCCGCTGCTGTTTCTGGGCCTCGGCGCGTTTCTGTTCCTTCGCTCCGATCCCGAGGTCTGGCCGCTCGGCGACATCGGGGTGTTCGAGAGTTTGCGCGATATCGAGGTCCTGCAGCACCGCGTGTTCGTGCTGCTGATCGTCGGGTTCGCCGTGTTCGAGTGGCGGGTGCGCGCCGGGAATTGGCGTAGCAAACGCGCCGCTCTGGTATTCCCGCTGATGTGCGCGGCCGGCGGCACGCTGTTGTTGACCCACAGCCACGCGATCTCCAACGTGAAGGAGCAGTTGCTGATCGAGGTCACGCATACGCCGCTGGCTCTCGCCGGCATCGTCGCGGGATGGGCGCGTTGGCTGGAACTGCGCCTCGATCCCGCGGGCAGCCCGGTATTGCATCGGGTCGCGGGCTGGGCCTGGCCGATCTGCCTGGTGCTGTGCGGGCTGATCCTGCTGGATTACCGGGAGGCCTGAGGGCATCGGGGCGCACCCGCGCGAAGACGACCTCGCCTGGGGCGGACCGGGCCCGCGAACGAACCGGTCCGTCCCCTACCGATCCTGATGATGATCTTGACTTTGAAGTCGAGGATCACCACCGTGATCGGCAGGAGCTGAGGATGGTTCTGCATCTTTGTCCTCCAGGTGAGATGCCGGCCGGGTGATTCCCGCCGGCGTTTCGATTCCCAGGCCGAAGTATGAAAGAAGCGTTCATCGCGCCGGGGTATTCCGGACGATGGTACCGCAACGATCCGTTTGCCGCATGGCTGGCGCCGGAGGCGGCCCAAAAATTCCCTCCCTTGCTTTTCGGCGCCGAATCACCTACCTAACCCATTCGCCCCATTCCCCAGACCGGAGGTTGAGCGCATGGCGCGCGTCACCGTCGAAGATTGCGTCCAAAAAGTCCCCAACCGCTTTGAGCTCGTGCTGCTCGCGTCCCAGCGTGCCCGCAACCTGAGCCGCGGCGAGGAGCTCACCGTCGACCGCGACAACGACAAGAACCCCGTCGTCGCGCTTCGTGAAATCGCCGAGGAAACCATCGAACTCGGCCGTATCGAGCAGGACCTGATCCGCGCCCTCTCCCGCGCGCCCGAGCCGGAGCCGGCGGACGAGGAAGTGCTGGATCTCATCCCGACCGACCAGAACATCTTCGGTCTGCAGGACGTCAGCGCCGACGAGGAAGCCGCGACGCTGGAAGAAGAGATCGAGACCCTGTCTCCCGAGGATATGGAAGCCGCCATCGAGGCGGAACTCGGCGGCCGCGAGGGCCACTAGACCCGATGCGCAGGGCATGGGCGCGCAGGACATGAGGGCCGCACGAAAATGACGGGCGGGCACGGCCATGGCGAGGCGACCGGCCCGCCCGGCCCATGCCCGCTCGCGCTCCCGAAGGCCTGACCACGCCGACCGCCGACGCCACGCCCGCGAAGCCGGCCATGATCCGGCAATTCGAGCTGACCGAGAAAATCCACGCCTACGACGCCAAGGCCGATACGCGGCTGATCGACGCCGCCTATGTCATGGCGATGCAGGCGCACGGCACCCAGCGCCGCGATAACGGCGACCCTTATTTCAGCCACCCCGTCGCGGTCGCCGATATCCTCGCCGGCTATCGGCTCGACACCGCCTCGATCGCCACCGGCCTGTTGCACGACGTCATCGAGGATACGCCGGTCAAGCTGCCCGAGATCGAGGCGCGGTTCGGCAAGGAAATCGCCGGTCTGGTCGATGGCGTCACCAAGCTGACCCGACTGGAATTGCAATCGGACCGCACCAAGCAGGCGGAGAACTTCCGCAAGCTCGTGCTGGCCATGAGCCGCGACATCCGCGTGCTGCTGGTCAAGCTCGCCGACCGGCTGCACAACATGCGCACCCTGCATTTCGTCCGCGACGACGGACCGGCGCAAACGCATCGCTCGCGAGACGATGGAAATCTACGCCCCGCTCGCCGAACGCATCGGCATGGAGCAGGTGAAGAACGAGTTGCAAACCCTGGCCTTCATGCAGCTCGACCCCGAGGCGTACGCCACCATCCAGGCGCGGCTGAACTTCCTGCGCGGTCAGGGCGCCGACGTGATCGATGAGGTGCGGCGCGAACTGCCAAGGTGATCCGCGACTCCGGCGTCGAGGCGGTCGAGGTGCAGGGCCGCGAAAAATCCGCGTGGTCGATCTGGGAAAAGATGCATCGCCGGAACGTCGCGTTCGAGCAACTGTCGGACATCATGGCCTTCCGCGTCGTGGTGAAGACGCAAGGCAGACTGCTACGCCGCTCTGGGCGCCATCCATTCCGCCTATCCGGTGATCGCCGGCCGGTTCAAGGATTACATTTCGACTCCGAAATCGAATGGCTATCAGAGCATCCACACCGGCGTCACGCTGCGCGAGCCGCGCAATCAGAAGATCGAAATCCAGATCCGCACCGACGACATGGACGACATCGCGGAAAACGGGGTGGCTTCGCACTGGGTTTACAAGTCGGCTGACGAGCGCACCGACAAAAAGGACATCCAGCGCTTCCGCTGGGTGCAGGATCTGCTGGAAATTCTGGAGAATTCTTCCTCGTCGGATGAGTTCCTGGAAAACACCAAGCTGGAATTGTACGGCGACCAGGTGTTCTGCTTCACGCCGAAGGGGCAGTTGATCCAATTGCCCAGTGGATCGACGCCGGTCGATTTCGCTTATGCGGTGCATAGCCAGGTTGGAGATACCTGTGTTGGCGCCAAGGTGAACGGCCGGCTGTTGCCGTTGCGGCATCAGTTGCAGAACGGCGACCAGGTCGAGATCATGACCGCTCGCGGTGGTACGCCCTCGCCGCAGTGGGAACGCTTCGTTGTCACCGGCAAGGCGCGCGCCCGCATCCGCCGCTTTATCCACGCGGAACAACGCGAGCAATCGCGCGCGGCCGGCAAGGCCGAACTGACCAAGGCATTTCGCCAGGCCGGTGTCGATGGGTCGGAGAAGATCCTCGAAGGCGCGTTGAAGACGTTGAAGTTGACCGCTTTGGACGACCTGTACGTCTCTGTCGGCAACGGCAACACGGCGCCCAAGGACGTGGTGCATGCGGCGTGGCCGGACCTGCGGCAGGGGTCCGCGCGGCCGATGATGGCGCCGTTGCTGCCGCGCACCGGGCGGTCTCCAACGCGGTTGGTCAATGACATGCCGGTGACCGGCCTGGTGCCGGGGATGGCGTATTCCTTCGCTGGCTGTTGCCATCCGGTGCCTGGCGACGACATCGTCGGCATCGTAACGACCGGCAAGGGCGTCACCATCCACGGCCGCGAATGCCAGACATTGACCAGCTTCGCCGCGACGCCGGAACGCTTCATCGACGTTGACTGGAACTATGAGGTCGTCGGCAAGGGCGGTCCGGATGGCAAAGGCGTGCCGCACACGGCGCGGATCAGCGTGATCTCGGACAACGAGAACGCGGCGCTGGCCAACATGACCAACGCGATCGCGCGGCAGGACGGCTCGGTGGCCAATCTGAAAATCGTCAACCGGCAGCAGGACTTCATGGAAGCTCTGATCGACGTGGATGTCCGCGATACGGCGCATCTGTCGAAGGTGATCGCCGGGCTCCGCGGCGCCGGCGGCGTCAAGGCCGTCGAACGGGCCACGCACTGATGATCCTCGGCCTGGGCTCGGACATCTGCGATATCAGGCGGATCGAGAAGGTGATCGACAAGTACGGCGCGCGCTTCCTGGAGCGCGTCTACACCCCGGTCGAGTTGGCGAAAGCGATGCGCCGGACCGAGAAAATCCGCGCCGCGACGTTCGCGAAACGCTTCGCCGCGAAGGAGGCCGCGTCGAAAGCGCTTGGCACCGGCTTCCGCAAGGGCGTGTTTTTCTCCGATCTCGGCGTGGTGAATCTGCCGGGTGGGCAGCCGACGTTGCAAATGACCGGCGGGGCGGGGGAGCGATTGCGGGCGATCACCCCGCCGGGGATGGTGGCGCGGGTGGCGCTGACGATGACGGACGAGTATCCGTATGCATACGCGCAGGTGATCATTTCGGCGGTGCCGGCCACCTGAGCCGACCCTCTCCTCCGCCATCGACTTGTGCAGCGCGCGATGCCCGGCGCGGACCGGATCGCCGCCGCGGAACCTCGGACCTTCCCGCGATTTAATGATAGGGATCCGCCGCTCCGATGCCATCCTCCCGCGTCGCACGGATCGAGCCTGGCGCGGCCGCGGCAGCGTCGCGTCCGTTACGGGCCGGTGTTTCCTGGCTGTCTTCGAATTGTAGTCGCTGTCGGTACCTGGGATCGTCCGGCACGGGTTCCCATATACCGAAGCGGCCTCCGGCTGGCCTTCCCTTGACAGGGTGAGACCCCATGGGCTTCATCCGCCGCGTTTCGCGACCGTCCTCCACCGTTCTGCATTGGGAAAAACTTCTGTATGGCGACTGCGAAGGCGGCCAAGGTCAGGCGTGAACCGAACGTCTGGCTCGATAACATCAAGACCATTGTCTACGCCGGGCTCATCGCCATCGGCGTGCGCACCGTGCTGTTCGAGCCGTTCAACATCCCCTCCGGCAGTATGGAACCCACGTTGCTGGTCGGCGACTATCTGTTCGTATCGAAGTACAGCTACGGCTATTCGAAATATTCGTTGCCATTCTCGCCGCCGCTGTTCGAGGGCCGCATCTTCGGCTCGGTGCCCAAACGGGGCGACGTCGCGGTGTTCAAGTATCCGCGCGACACGTCGATCGACTACATCAAGCGCATCGTCGGCCTGCCGGGCGATCACATACAGATGAAGGAAGGCCAGCTCTACATCAACGGTCAACTGTGCCCGCGTGAGCCGATGGGCACCTTCGACACCGACGACAGCGGCTACGTGCAGCGCGAAAAGCTGTACATGGAGACGTTGCCGAACGGCGTGCGCCACGAGATCCTGAAGGCGACGGACGGGACCGAGGCCAGCAAGCGGCCCGGCTTCGACCCGGCCAAGGAGTTCGATCCCAACAACACGATCGACTACGTGGTGCCCCCGGATCACGTTTTCGCCATGGGGGATCATCGCGACAATTCCGCCGACAGCCGGTTCATGAACGCCGTCGGCTTCGTGCCGATCGAGAACCTCGTCGGACGCGCCGAAATCCTGTTCTTCTCGATCGATGCCGAGCACCCCTGGTACGAAGTCTGGTGGTGGCCGTTCGAAATCCGCTGGAGCCGCCTGTTCGAGCGGATCCACTGATCCCGTGAGCGAGGCGCTCGACGCGATCCTCGGCTACCGCTTCACCCGTTCCGATCTGCCGCGCGAGGCCCTGACCCATCGGTCCGCCTTGCAGGGCAAGCGCTCCGCCTCCGGTAAGGGAACCGCCAAGGGCGCCGCCAGGTCGTCGAATGAGCGGTTGGAGTTCATCGGCGACAGGGTATTGGGTCTGTTGATCGCCGAATGGCTCGCCGAGCGGTTTCCCGATGAGCAGGAAGGCGAACTCGGCCGTCGCCTGGCCGCGCTGGTGTCGCAGCCGGTTCTGGCTCAGGTGGCCGATACGATCGGATTGGGCGAGGCGTTGTCGGTGGCGCCGGGCGAGGCGAGGGCCGGCGTCAAACGCCGTGCGACCGTCCTGGCCGATGCGCTGGAGGCCGCCCTGGGTGCGATCTATCTCGACGGCGGACTGGAGCCGGCGCGGGGTTTCGTCCATCGCGCCTGGGACCAGGCAATGAACGCGCAGGCGGCGCCGCCCAAGGATGCCAAGACGGCGTTGCAGGAGTGGGCGCAGAAACGCGGTCTGGACCTGCCGGAATACACCGTCTCGGCGCGATCCGGCCCGCCGCATGCGCCCGGTCTTCGAGGTCTCGGTCACCGTCGGGGACCTGCGCGGGACCGGCACGGCGGGCAGCAAGCGGGCCGCCGAGCAACTGGCGGCGGAACATCTTTACGGGAGCCTGCCACCATGAAATCGCACGTATGACCACACGTTGTGGCTTCGTCGCCATCGTCGGCGCGCCGAACGCCGGAAAATCGACGCTGCTGAACCGCCTGACCGGCGCCAAATTGTCGATCGTGTCGCCCAAGGCGCAGACCACCCGCTTTCGGGTACTGGGCATTTTCATACGCGACGACAGTCAGGTGTTGCTGGTGGATACGCCGGGGATTTTCCGGCCCCGGCGCAAAGCTCGACCGCGCCATGGTGGCGGCGGCGTGGACCGGAGCGGCGGATGCTGACCTGGCACTGCTGCTGGTGGACGCCAAGGCTGGCGCGACCGAGCAGGTGCGCGCGATCGCCGCCAATCTCGGCACGTCGGGACGCCGCTGCTGGCTGGTGCTGAACAAGACCGACCTGGTACCCGCGCAATCGCTGCTGCCGTTGATCGCGACGCTGACCGCTCTGGCGCCGTTCGAAGAAACCTTCATGGTCAGCGCCGGCAATGGCGATGGCGTGTCCGAACTGTCGCGCGCTCTGGCCGCCGCGGTGCCGGAGGGGCCGTTCCTGTATCCCGAGGACGACCTGACCGATCTGCCGGACCGCCTGCTCGCGGCCGAAACGGTGCGCGAGCAGATCTTTCTGCAGACCCATGACGAAATTCCCTACGCGGCGACGGTGGAGACCGAGAGCTTCAAGGAACGCCCTGACGGCTCGGTGCGCATCGAGGCGACGATCTATGTCACCCGACCGGGTCACAAGGCGATCATGATTGGCGAGAAGGGCTCCAAGATCCGCGACATCGGCGCCCGCGCCCGGCGCGACCTGACCGGGTTGTTGGAGCGGCCGGTGCATTTGTTTCTCAACGTCAAGGAACGCGCGGGTTGGGATGAGGAAGGGGCGCGGTTGCGGGCGATCGGGTTGGACGACCCTGGGGCGTAGATCGTCGGCGGGCAAATGGGTGCGAGGCGTCGGACAGGCGTCGGCTGTCAGGTGGCGCTGGCCGAAGGAGTGCCCACCCCGGGCCAGCGCGCTTTCCGTTCCGGCTCCGTCATGGCCGGGCCTCGACCCGGCCGTCGCCCGATCCCGGATCACAAATGGGGCGATGCGATTTAGAACACCTGCACATCACCGACCGTTCGATGGCGATCGGGGATGGGGAGGCCGCACCGGTGTTTTATGTCCCCGCCGGCGTTGCCAGAAACTCGCCCGGCCTGATCGTCAGCTCTCAACATCAGGAAATCCATTGGCTGGATCGTCACCGAGGACAACGTCCTGGTCGAGGTGTGGATCGCGGCGACCCTCTCTTACCCCGTGGCGGAACTTCACGCCGAGGACGCGCGCGCGGCCGCCTGACCGGCGGCACGGTTTTGAGGGACTGCACGACGCCAGCACCGTGCCCGACGGCGCGTTCCGCGATGGGTGAGCCCGTGCACCACTCTTTCACAACTCTCTGATATACCCTCCGCATGGACTGGGACCTGCCCGCCATCGTGCTGAACACGCGCCCGTATGGCGAAGGCGACCTCATCGTCACCGTGATGACCGCGGAGCATGGCGCGCATCGCGGCCTCGCCCGCGGCGGAGCGTCGCGCGCCCAGGGCGGGCTGTGGCAGGCGGGGAACTTCGTCCAGGCCCGCTGGCTCGCCCGCATGTCCGATCAACTGGGCAGTTTCCGCGGCGAACTGATCCACGCCACCGCCGCGTCCGTCATGGACGACGCCCTGGCGCTGGCGATGCTCAGCGCGGTGTGCGCCGAGGCGGAGGACGCGTTGCCGGAACGCGAGCCGCACGAACCGGTCTTCGCCGGCCTGATCGCGCTGTTGCCTCGCCTGGCACTCGGCGAAACCGCGTTGCCGGAACTGATCCTGTGGGAGACGGTGCTGCTCGCCGATCTGGGGTTCGGGATGGATCTGACCACCTGTGCCGTAACCGGAGCGACCGAGGGACTGGCGTTCGTCTCGCCCAAAACCGGGCGCGCCGTGACGACGGAGGCCGCGGGCATCTGGTCGGACCGACTGCTGCGTCTGCCGCCGTTCCTGGCCGGCGGCAGCGGAGTCCGGCCCGGAGGACTGGCGCGACGGGTTGCGCCTGACCGGGCATTTCCTGACCCGCGACCTGTTCGGCGGCGCGGCACCGCCCGCTGCCCATGGCGCGGCAGATGCTATACGACCGCGTCGCCGCTCTGGTGGCCGAGTTGCCGCCGCCCACCGAACCGGGGGACTATTTGGAGGACCCGAATGCCGGATGATTTCGCCGGGCACATCGAGGACACCGCGCTCAAGGACGCCTTGTCCGAGCGCTATCTCGCCTACGCGCTGTCGACCATCATGTCGCGCTCGCTGCCGGATGTGCGCGACGGACTGAAGCCGGTGCACCGGCGGTTGATCTACGCGATGCATCAGTTGCGGCTCGACCCCACGGCCGGCTTCAAGAAATGCGCCCGCGTCGTCGGCGACGTGATGGGCAAGTATCACCCACACGGCGACCAGTCGATTTACGACGCCATGGTCCGCATGGCGCAGGACTTCGCCGCCCGTTACACGCTGGTCGAGGGCCAGGGCAATTTCGGCAACATCGACGGCGATAACGCCGCGGCGATGCGCTACACCGAGGCGCGCCTGACCGAGGTCGCGCGCGCCATGCTCGCCGGCATCGACGAGGACGCGGTCGATTTCCGTCCGACCTACGACGGCGAGGAAAGCGAGCCGATCGTTCTGCCCGGCTCGTTCCCCAATCTGCTCGCCAATGGCGCGGCGGGGATCGCGGTGGGGATGGCGACCTCGATCCCGCCGCACAACGCCGGCGAGGTGTGCGCCGCCGCGATGCATCTGATCGCCCATCCGGAGTGCTCGACCGCCGATCTGCTGGAGCACATGCCGGGCCCGGACTTTCCCACCGGCGGAATCCTCGCCGAGGACAAGGCGTCGTTGTTGGCCGCCTATGAAACCGGCCGCGGCGGCTTCCGGCTGCGCGCGAAATGGGCCGGGAGAACGGCAAGCACGGCACCTGGCAGATCGTCGTCACGGAAATCCCCTATCAGGTGCAAAAGGCCAAACTGATCGAACAGGTCGCGCAGTTGATGGAGGACAAGAAGCTCCCGCTGCTCGGCGACGTCCGCGACGAAAGCTCCGACACCATTCGTTTGGTTCTGGAACCGAAGACCCGCGGCGTCGAACCCGAAGTGCTGATGGAGACGGTGTTCCGCGCCACCGCGCTGGAAACGCGTTTCCCATTGAACATGAACGTCCTGGACGCGACCCGCACGCCGCGCGTGATGTCGTTGAAGGAGGTGCTGCGGGCCTGGCTCGATCACCGGCACGAGGTACTGGTGCGGCGGTCCAATCACCGCCTCGCAGCGATCGACCGGCGGATCGAGATCCTGGAGGGCTATCTTCTCGTATATCTGAATCTGGACGAGGTGATCCGCATCATTCGCGAGGAAGACGAACCGAAGCCGCGCCTGATCGAGCGGTTCACGCTGACCGACACGCAGGCCGAAGCGATCCTCAACATGCGGCTGCGCAGCCTGCGGCGCCTGGAGGAAATGGAAATCCGCCGCGAGCACGACAAACTCACGAAGGAGCGCAAAGGCCTGCGCGCGCTGTTGGACAATGACAAAGCGCGGTGGAAACGCATTTCGGTCGAATTGGAAGATATTCGCAAGAAGTTCGGCTCCGGTCCCCTGGGTGATCGCCGCACCGAACTGGGCGTCGCACCCGCGGCGGTCGATTTCTCCTTCGAGGCCTTGGTCGAGCGTGAGGCGATCACGGTCATCCTGTCCGACAAAGGCTGGATCCGCGCGGTCAAAGGCGCGGTCGCCGATCCCGCCGAACTGAAGTTCAAAGAAGGCGACAAGCTGCGTCTGCTGTTGCCCTGTCACACCACCGATCGGTTGGTGCTGTTCGCGACCAACGGCAAGTCGTTCACGTTGAAGGCGGCGGACGTGCCGCGCGGGCGAGGCGACGGTCAGGCGCTGCGCCTGATGGCCGATTTGCAGAACGAGGATGACGCGGTCGCGTTGTTCGTGCCGGTGGAGGGGATGCGTTATCTCGTCGCCTCCGCTTCCGGCCGCGGCTTTCTCGTTCCGGGCGCGGAACTGGGTGCCGAGAAACGCACCGGCAAACAGATCCTCAACCTGAAGCCCGGCGAGCAGGCGGCGTTCTGCATTCCGGCGGATGGCGATCACATCGCGCTGGTCGGTGAAAACCGCCGGCTGCTGGTGTTCCCGTTGGATCAGATCCCGGAGATGGTGCGCGGGGCAGGGGTGATCCTGCAACGCTACAAGGACGGCGGCGTGTCCGATGCGAAGGTGTTTCGTCTCGCTGACGGACTGACCTGGCGTCTCGGCGAACGTGTCCGCACCGAAACGGATCTCCGCGAGTGGCTGGGCGAACGAGCCCAGGCGGGACGGATGCCGCCGAATGGATTTCCGCGGGGATTGAAGTTCTGAGCAGCGGGTCTGACGCGTTCGCGTGGGTGGCCGTGACGATGCGCGGCCCACCCGATCCTATGGATGCGAAGGCTCCCCGGTCTCCAGGCCGATACCGAGATAGCGGCTGGTGATCTCCGGTTCGGCCAGCAACGCGTCACGCGTTCCCTCGAAGGCGACATGACCGTTGTTGAGCACATAGACCCGGCCCGCCAGCAGCAGCGCCGACCGCACGTCTTGCTCCACGATGACGATCGTGGCGCCGGCCTCGGCGAGCCGGCCACACAGCGCCACCAGTTCCTCGACAATGATCGGCGCCAACCCTTCGAACGGCTCGTCGAGCAATATCAGCCGCGGCGAGCGAATCAGCGCGCGGGCGATCGCCAGCATCTGCTGCTCGCCGCCGGAGAGCGTCGCGCCCATGGCACGCCGCCGCTCGCCAAGGCGCGGGAAGATCTCAAAAATCTCCTTGGTCGGCCGCGGTTCGGCCGCGTTCAGCGCCGCCAGCCGGAGATTTTCCTCGACCGTCAGCGTGGTGAAGATGCGTCGCTCCTCGGGCACCAGCTGGAGGCCGCGGCGTGCGATCACGTGGCTCGCCAGCCCATGGATCGGCGTGCCGGCAAAGCGGATCGATCCCGAGCGCGGGGCGAGCACTCCAGCGATTGTCTTCAACACCGTGGTCTTGCCGGCACCGTTGCGACCGAGCAACGCCACCACCTCATGCTCCTCGACGCGCAGGCTGATATCGAACAGCACATGCGAGTCGCCGTAGAAGCTATTGATCGCTTCGACCTCAAGCATGGACATGTGCCTGGGCGCCGCCAAGATAGGCGCGGCGCACCCGCGCGTCCTGGCGAATGTTCGCCGGCGTGCCCTCGGCGAGCGGACGGCCTTCGTGCATCACCATGATGCGCCCCGCCAAGGCGAAGACCGCATCCATATCGTGCTCCACCAGCACAATTGTGCGGCCCTCGGCGAGACGCCGGATCAACCGGATGACCTCCTGCCGCTCGCCCGGCGAAAGCCCGGCGAGCGGCTCGTCAAGCAGCAGCACCGACGGCAGCGTCGCCAGGGCAAGCCCCAGTTCGACGCGGCGCTTTTCTCCGTAGGGCAGTGTCGCGACCGGCAGGTCGGCAGTGGCCTCGAGCCCGAGTTCGCCGATCAGCGCGTCGATCGAAGCTTCCACCTCCGCGATGCTGTCGGCGGCGCGGAACACGTCGAAGCGCAACTTGCCGCGCTGGCGCCCGAGCGCCGCGATGCGCAGGTTCTGCCGCCCGGTCTGGTCGTTGAACAGCTGGTTGATCTGGTAACTTTTGGCGACGCCGGCCTGGTTGACCGCGGTGACGCCGCGGCCGGTGATGTCCGCTCCACGCAGCAGAATGTGACCGCTCGACGGCGCCATTTCGCCGGCCAGGATGCGCAGGAACGTGGTCTTGCCGGCACCGTTGGGACCGATCACGGCGTAGATTTCCCCCGCCGGCACCATCAGCGACACGTCCGACACGGCCCTGACACCGCCGAAGTTCTTGCTGACGGACCGCGCCTCCAACACCGGCGTTACCGCGGCGCCGGCCGCGGCGCGTGGCGCCGGCGGCGGCGAGGCCGGAGGCGGGCGGACCGCGGGCCTCGGGCGTGGTTCACCTGGCGTCGCCGGTGCCGCGAGGCGCGACTGCCACCAGGCGACCGCCGTGCCGTAGAGCCCTTTGCGCAACAATGTCACCAACAGGACGAATATGGCGCCCAGGATGAACAGCCAGAGCCCACCGATCCCCGGAATTTGCTGCAGCCCGTCGCGCAGCAGGAGCCACACCGCGGCGCCGACCGTAGGGCCAAGCAAGGTCCCGACACCGCCGATGACGGCCTGGAGCACGAGTTGGGCCGAGGTATCGACCGTAAACGCATCCGGCGGCATGAAGCTTTGGAAAATCCCCAGCAACGCGCCGGCCAGGCCGGCATAGGCGGCGGCCAGCACGAACACCGAGAGTTTGTAGCCGGGAACGGAATGACCGAGTGCGGCGGTGCGGTCGGCGTTCTGGCGAATGCCGGCCAGCACCGCGCCGACCGGCGAGCGCACGATAAAGCGCGCCAGCACGTAGCCGAGAAAGAACAGCGCGGCGACCAGCGCGTAGAAATGCCAGCCGCCACCGAACGAGAACTCCAGCGGCCCGATCCGAATGCCCGGCGGCGGAACGCCGGGAAGGCCGTTCTCGCCGCCGGTCCACCGCGCCAGCGGGGAATTTTCTATAAAGTACGATAATTGAGCGAAGGCGAGCGTGATCATCGCGAAGTACAGGCCGACGCGCCGCAACGCGAGATAGCCGACGAACAGGCTGAACAGCGATGCCGCCACGACCCCGGCAAGGATCCCCAACCAGACGTTGGTCAGCGTGTGCGTGGTCAGCAGATAGGCGGTCACAAAGCCGCCTGTGCCGTAGAACGCGGCCTGACCGAACGACAACAGCCCGCTGTAGCCGAACAGCAGGTCGAAGCCGATGCCGAACAGGCCCCACAGCAGAATGCGGGTCAACAGGTCGACCGAGGAGAATGCCGTGACGAAACCGAACGGCAGCGTCGCCAGCAACAGCGCGACGAGGATCTCGGGGAACCAGCGGCTGCCGCGCCGCGCGACGTGGCTGACTCTCATACCCGACCTGCCGCCCCGAACAGTCCACGGGGCCGCAGGACCAGGACCAGGGTCATGACGAGGTAGATCGACGCCTGCGACCAGGCCGGGTCGAACGCCGTCGTCAGGCTCAACAACTCGCCGACCAGAATGCCACCGACGACGGCGCCGCCGAAGGATCCAAGGCCGCCGATCACCACCACGACGAAGGCCTGGATCAGGAACGGCGTGCCCATGTCGGGGACGACGGCGGAGAGCGGCGCGAAGATCACCCCGGCGACACCGGCCGCCATCGCTCCAACCACGAACACGATCAGGAACATCCGGCGTACGTCGATGCCGAGCAAGCCGACCATCAGCCGGTCTTCGATGCCCGCGCGCACCATCAGCCCGAGCGAGGTGTGATAGAGCAGCAGATAGAGCGCGAGCAGGAACACCGCGGCGATGCCGATGACTTCGACGCGGTAGAGCGGATAGTAGAACAGCCCCCAGAAATTGACGATCCCGTTGCCCCAGGACGGCTGCGCGACGCGCTCGCTGTCACTGCCGAAGAAGTAACGAATGCCCTCGATCAGCATCACCGACAGGCCGAACGTCACCAGCAGTTGGTCCTCGGGCGGCCTGGTGTAAAAGAAGCGCAACAGCCCGCGCTCGAGCACGACCGAGACGATCAGCAGGACCAACGCGCCGGCGACCAGCGCGAGGATGTACGAATGCCAGTGGGCCAACACGACGAACGCGGCATAGGCCCCCAGCATGAACATCGCGCCATGCGCGAAGTTGACGAACCCGAGCGTACCAAAAATGATCGTCAACCCGCTGCTCATCAGCGCCAACAGAGTACCGAACGCAAAGCCGCTGAAGGCCTGCGAAAGAAGCAAAGCGGTCGAGGGCATCGCGTTCGTCTCCGGCCGGCCAATTTTGACGCAGCGGCAGCTTCCGGTCAGGCCGAAGTCAGCCGACGGCATGTGGCAGCCGGTGTCCTTGAGCGGTTCCATCACCTGCTCGCCCGGGACGATTTCGACGAGCTTCCAATTGTCGGCGTCGCCGTGGATTTCCGACGCGGTCTTGCCTTGCACGACGGGCACCGGGCTGACGCCCTGGTGGTCCTCGGCGCGGAACCACACCTGGCCGGCGATGGTATCGACCTTGTAGCCGGATTCGAGCGCCTTGATGACCTCGGGTGGATAGAAGGTGCCGGCGCGTTCCACCGCGTCCGCCCACAGGATCATGTTGTTGTAGCACTGGGCCGCGCAGAAGCGGGGTATATAGTTGAATTTCTTTTGGAAGTCCGCGACGAAATACTTCGCCAGCGGGTATTTGTCCTGCATGCCCCAATACCACGGCATCGTGCCGTACATACCCCCGAGCACCTTCGCGCCCATGGACTTGTAGATGAAGGGGCTGAGGAGCGGAATGACGAACTTCATCTTCTCCATGATGCCGAACTGGACGGCCTGCCTCGTCGAGGTGACCTCGTCGGCGCCGACGGTCTCGTTGAACATCACATTCGCCCCGCTGTTGGCGATGTTCAGCAGGTAGCTGGTGAAGTCGGTGGTGCCGACCGGCGCCAGTTGTTCGGTGGCGGAAGTCCAGCCGTACTTGGCGAAGGCGTTGGTCAGTGACGTGTAGAGGCTGGTGCCGAACGTGTAATCGGGCACCAGGTAAGCCGCCTTCAGGTTATGACCGAGCTCCTTGGCGAGCACCGGAGCGATCGCCTGGCAGAACATATAGTTGTCGGGCATAAGCCGGAATCCGAAGCGCTGGCAGTCCTTGCCGGTGGTCGCGTTGGAGGCGGTGACGTCCCCCATATAGATCACTTTCTGACGCTGCCCCAACTCTTCGAGGCCGACGGCGATCGCGCTGCTGATGGCGCCGGTCATGACCATCGCATTGTTGGAGCTGATGAACCCCGAGGCGGCCTGAACCGCTGGGTTGACCTCGGTCTGACTGTCGGCGGTGCCGGATACGACCTTCTTGCCCAGCACGCCGCCGCCCTTCTTCAGCGACGGCACCGCCTCGGTGACCTGGCTACCGTTGTTCAGATGCTCGATGGCGAGCTCGAAACCGAGCTTTTCGTCGTTTCCCAGCGACGCATAGGCTCCGGTCAGTGGGAACAGCCCGGCGGCAAAGACGGTGCTGCCCTGCACGCCCGCCGGAAAGGTGCCCATGCTGGGATAGGTCTTGGCCCAGACGCGCGGAGCTGCCAACGGTGCTAACAGCCCCGCCGTGCCGACGCCGATGCCGGTCCTGAGTACGCCGCGTCGCGTGATGATGCGGGACCCGCCGCCTGTGACGGTCCTGTCCATGATCGCTCTCCCTGTTGTTCATTTACCCAAGGCGCGTTTGTTGGTACGCACGAGGCGCGAAGCCGAGGCGCCGGTCGCAGGTAGGAACACTTCGATCGTCATGGCCGCTGACAGCGACGTTAACGCGGCGTTTAACCTACGAACTACGCGTCAGCATCAGGGTTTCCTGTCCGTGAGATGAATTATTATCAGTTTTGCACGACCTGAAACCGTGCATTGCTCCCGTGCCGCCTCAACGGCGGCGCGATCGGAAACTATCCCTTGGCGCGGCCGGAACATAGGATCATATACCCCTGAGTTCGTCCCGCCTCTTCGCCAAAGGTGCTTCGTTTGAGCCAGTCAGCCCCCCATCCGCACGATATCTCCAACCTGATCGAACCGGCGTTGATCGAGATCGTTCACGCGGTGTCCGACCGCCCAGGCCAGGGCATGGAGGAGTATCAGGCCAAAGCCGATGCGACGTGGGCTCTCCTGGAATCGTTTCAGCCGCGCGACGTGATCGACCTGCTGCTATCCGGCCAGCTCGTTGCCTTTAACGCGGTGTTCGCCGACGCCACCAACGGCCTGCTGCGCGGGATGGACGACACCTTGAAGAAGCAAACGCTGTCGAGCCTCGTGTCCATGGGCCGCGTCACGCAGGGCCATGTGGACCGGCTGGCGAAGCGCGGCAATCAGCCATACCAGACCGCGATCGCGACGCCCGAGCCGGCGGCTCAGCCGAAGCCCGTCGCCGCGGCACCGGCCGCCGGGCAACCGTCGCCGATCGCCGCCGGCCCTCCCGTCGTGCCTCCCGCCGCACCGCCGTCTGTCGCCGCCGCGCCTGTCGCCGCCGCGCCTGTCGCCGGCCTGGCGCCGGTGGCCGCGCCAGAAGCCTCGCCCCACCCCGCGCCCACGCCCGCGGTGCGAACGGCGGAGCCGACGCCCCGATCAGCCGTCGCGGAGACCTCGTGGCTCGATGAGCCGTATCAGGAATACGTGATCGAAACGCCCGGCCTGCTCGCCGCCATGGAGGCAACCGCCCGGACCGCGGCGGTTCTCACGCTGATGGAGGCAGTCCAACGGTCCGATGGCACCGACACGCCGTCCGCCGAGGCGGATTCGCGGTCCGAGGTGGAGGGAGCGTCGTAAGCCTGGGCCATCCGACGTTCCTCGACACGGCCGGGCGTGGCATGAACGCATCCATCGCATACCCGCGTCGGACGGCCGGACTCTCGCGCGGCATGGCGATGTGCCCGCGACGAGCGGGTTAGCCGCCGGAAAGCAAAGCCGCCGCGAAACTCGCGCGCAGCCCGGCGTCCGGCAGACCGCGCTGGATCACCACGATTTCGCCGCCCGTCCCATCCCACGCCTGAGCAGCCTCGGGCGACAGCGTGACCAGGCGGTGCGGCACGTGATGCACCGCCTGAAGCACCACCGGTTGCTCGATCCCGGCGATCCGCACGATGCCTTTCAGGCGCAGCACCGCGGCGCCATGCAGCGACAACAGCGAGTTCGAGCCACAGCGCCAGGGCCGGCCCGGCGATTGGCGCGTCGGCGCGAAGCACGATCGAGGCGATGCCATCGTGGTGGGCATGCACGTGGTCGTGCCGATGCCCGGCGGGACGCAGCCAGTTCGCCGGGCGGTGTTCCGGCCCCAAACCGAAGATGGCCCCTGGCGTCACGTCGCCATCGACCACCCGTTTGATCGGCGCCTGTGCGTTGCGCGCGCGGATCGCGGTCTCCGCCGCATCCGCTTCCGGCCGTCGTCACGAGATCGGTCTTGGTCAGCAAAATCCGATCGGCGAACGCGATCTGCTGCCGCGCTTCCTCCTGCCGGGTCAGTTGCGCGCGGATGTGCACCGCGTCCGCCGTCACCACGATGCCGTCGAGGTGGCAGGGCCGGTTCGTGTCGCTCAGCGTGTGCACCACCGGCGCCGGATCGGCGAGGCCGGTGGTCTCGATCGCGATCCGCCGGAACCACGGCAATTCGCCCGTCTCCCGCTTGCGGAACAATTCTTCGATCGTATCGAGAATGTCGCCGCGCACGGTACAGCAGATGCAGCCGTTCTTCAGCAGCACCGCGTTCTCGATCGCCTGTTCGATCAGCAGATGGTCCAGGCTTACCTCACCGAATTCATTGATGATCACCGCGGTATCGGCGAGGTCCGGCACCCGCAGCAGCCGGTTCAGCACCGTGGTCTTGCCGCTGCCGAGGAAGCCGGTGATCACCGTCACGGGCACGGAGGTGCGGTCACTTCGCATTGACCTCGAAATCCTTCACGGTATCGTCACCGGCATTCGGGAGGAGAGCGGATCATGGCGGCTGAATCCGATCATATGCGGCTGATCGCGCACGACAAGCTCGCCGGATCCGGCAATGTCGGTGAGGGGATGAGCATGCAGCTCACCAGCACCGGGCGCCGCGTCCTGTGGCTCGCGCATGAAATCGGCGCCAAAGAATTTCACCGGCGTCGATGTCACCGACCCGCGACAACCGAAGGTCATCTGCCAGACCGAGCTGCCGCATCGCAATGTGCGCTCCAACTCGCTGGAGGTATGCGGCGATCTGATGGCGGTGGCGTATCAGACCAGCACGCATGGATTGCAGCCCGCCGGGGTCGAGATGTTCGACATCTCCACGCCCGAGACGCCGCGTGCCATCGGCTTTTTCGACTGCTCCGGCCCGGCGTCGCGCGGTGTGCATCAGTTGTGGTTTGTCGATGGCAAGACCGTGTATTTCGCGGGCGGCGCGCCGGATTTCACGCCGCGCGATCTGCTCGACGACCAGCCGTTCCGGGCGATCGATGTAACCGATCCCACCAAACCGCGAGAGATTTGCCGCTGGTGGTACCCGGGCGTCGCCGAGGGCGACAGCGCGCCACCGCCGCCGCGGCATCCGAAGTTCAACAGCGGCTGGCGCGCGCACAATACCAATGTCTATCCGGAACGTCCGGATCGCGCGTACCTCGGCTATCTCGATGGCGGGGCGATTGTTCTGGACATCGGCGATCTCGCGCACCCGAAGATGGTCGCGCACTGGAACCCGCACCCGCCGTTTCCCGGCTTTACCCACACCGCGATGCCGCTGTTCGATCGCAACCTGCTCATTGTCAGTGACGAATGCGTGCGCGATGGCGGCGCGGACTGGCCCAAGCTGGTGTGGGTCCTCGACATGCGGCTGGAGAGCAACCTTGTCTGCATCTCGACCTTTCCGCTGCCGCCGGTCGAGGAACACCAGTTCCGCGGCGGCCGCTACGGCGCGCATAACCTGCACGAGAACCGGCCCGGTCCGGCGTTCCGCTCCGACACGTTGGTGTTTGGCACCTACTTCAATGGCGGTATCCGGGTGCACGACATCACCAATCCGTTCCAACCGAAGGAGGTCGCGTTCTATGTGCCCGAAGCGCCCTCCGCCGAGCGGAAAGCCATCCAGATCAACGACGTCTACGTCGATGAGAACCGCCTGATCTACGCCGTCGACCGTTTCGTTGGCGGACTGTATATCATGGAGACGACGATCTGAGCGAAACCCCATCCGGCAGCGGGCGACGGAATGGGCTGACCGGCAGGATCTCGCCGTCCCAAAAGTGCTGGAACGCGACGGGAAAATCGCCGGTGGCGAAATCCCGCGCCCGCGCTTCGATCACCGCGCCGCCGTCCCAAAATGCCAGATCGGCGCGCACCATGCAACCTCCCGTTCCACCACGCCCGCGGCAAAGGGCGTAACGCCGACCAGCACCAATCGCGCGTGTCGTACAGTCCGTGGAACCGCGCCAGCCCAGCCGAGAAGACATCGTGATGCCGCGCGACATGGGCGGCGACGGCGTCGAGATACCGGGTCACGCCGCGCCGCGATGCCTCGTTTAATCGCCACAACTGGCGAGCAGCCAGGCCAGCAGGGCTGTCATCCGGCCGCGTGGTCCGCCGCCGGTGCCCCACGCGTCAGGCGGCAATGGCACCGTATTCGACGCGGCGTGCCGCGCCGAGTTCTACCGCCGGCAGTCTGCAGTCATCAGCCGAAGCGGACTGGATCCGGTCCAAACCGTAAAGCATACGCATGATTATCCTGACTATGTCAGCCGCTCGCGCATCGCGAATCCCGCACCATGCGCCGGTGGCATACGTCGGCAACGGTCGCGATGCGAACCGCCCATTGACATCGTCGCCCCGCGATGGTCCAATGACCGTCACACGTCCGAAAAAGCACGCGATCATGGATCAGTCACCCACGGGCTGGCAGCCCGAACTCGAGGAGTTGCGCGAACGCAGCGGATCGCCCGCCAGATGGGCGGTCCCGAGCGCATCAAACGCCAGCACGACGCCGGCAAACTCACCGTCCGCGAACGGATCGATCGGCTGACCGACGCGGATCCGTTCCTGGAACTCGGCTCGATCGCCGGCAAGGCGACTTACGATTCCAGTCCCAGGGTCATGACGGATTTCATGCCCGCCAACGGCGTGTCCGGTCGCGCCACGATCGACGGCAGGCCGGTGGTTATTTTCGGCGACGACTTCACCGTGCGCGGTGGCTCCGCCGACGCTTCGATCAAGGGTAAGTATCAAATGCCCGAGCACATGGCTGGCGAATATCGCCTGCCATTGATCCGCGTCATCGAGGGCTCCGGCGGCGGCGGTTCGGTCAAGACCATCGAAACGCGGGGCCACGCCAACCTCCCCGGCGGGATCGGCCAAAGCTCCGGCCTCTGGTTGTGCGCGCTCAACATGGGCCGTGTACCCGTCGTCGCCCTCGGCCTCGGTTCCGTCGCCGGACGGGCGCCGCCCTCTCGCCGCCAGCCACGATTCGCTGATGGTCAAGGAT
>CAVRDN010000134.1:0-3085 GCA_963719675.1 uncultured Alphaproteobacteria bacterium
GGCATCCAGCAAGACGTGAAGCCGGGGTTGTTGGGCGGCTTTCCACCGCTTCCCGACCATCGATCCGAACGTCGGGTTCACCAGTCAGGCGCTCGGCCATCGCGCCGCGCTGGACATACTGTCCGGGCACATGCCCTGGTGGAATCCGATTCGAGGGCGTGGGCGTCCCGCTGGCCGGCGAAATGCAATCCGCCGCGCTTTTCCCGCTGACGTGGTTGCTGGCGTTCCCAAACGGCCAACTCATCGAGCACCTCACGCTGCAGGTCATCGCCGGACTTTCGACGTGGTTTTTGCTCCGGCAACTGCGACTGGGGCGACTGCCGGCGTTCGCGGGCGCCGCGGTATTCGCGTTCAACGGCGTGTTCGCGTGGCTCGCCAACGCGGTGATCAACCCGGTGCCGTTTTTGCCGATGATCCTGTTGGGCATCGAACGCGCCGCCGCTCACCCGCAACGACGGTGGACGGGGGGCGGTGCCTGGATTTCGGTCGGGATCGCGGCGTCGCTATACGGCGGCTTTCCCGAGGTCGCGTATCTGAACGGACTGCTCGCCGTCGCCTGGGTGCTGGCGCGCGCCTGTGTTCTGGCGCCGGACGAGCGCTGGAGATTTCTGACGAGGGTTGCCGCCGCCGGCATCACCGGTCTGCTCATCGCGGCGCCGGTTTTGATCGCGTTCGCCGACTACCTGAGGGTGGCGGACCTCGATACTCACGCCGGGATGGGCTTCCTGTCGCGTCATCTGGAGCCTGGAGATCTCGTCGTGATGGCGCTGCCGTGGTTGTACGGCGGCCTGTTTTTCGATCCCGGACATCGCCACTTCTGGGGAGATGTCGGCGGCTATGGCGGGTGCACCCTGTTCATCCTGGCCTTCGCCGGCGTGTTCGGACGGGGGCGCCGCGGGCTGCGCCTGGTGCTCGCGGGCTGGGTCGTGGTCGCGCTCGCGCTGACGTTCGGCGTGCCGATATCGCCCTGGCTGGCGTATGTCATTCCCGGATTGAAGCAGATCGCGCTGTATCGTTACCTTCCCGCGTCCTGGATCATGTGTCTTTGCGTGCTCGCCGCGTTCGCGCTGGATGACGTCGCGACGGCTGACCGTGCCGCGCCGGGACGAGGGCGCGCCATCGCGGCGGGGCTGGCGTTGCTGACCGTGCTTCTCGGGTGCGCGCTGCTCGTTCCCGGGGCGACGTCGCCGCCGTTCCTGGTCAACGCCGCGTCGCGCCGGACCACCGCGCTGGCCGCGCTGTCGCTGCTGGGCCTGGCGATCATGCTGACCCCGCGCCGCATCCCGCGCGATCGACGCGTCGCCGGTGTCGCGGCGATCCTCGTGGGCGAGGCGCTGACATGGTTTATCCTGCCGACGTTTTACGCGCCGCGAGGTGGCACGATCGACCTCGATGGCGTCGGATTTCTGCGGGATCATCTCGGCCTTCAGCGCTTCGCGACACTGGGTCCCATCGCGCCCAACTACGGCGCCTGGTTCGGCATCGCCGGGATCAACCACAACGATCTGCCGATGCCATCCGCCTGGTCCGCCTATGTCCGCGATCATCTCGATCGCAACGCGACCTCCACCATCTTCAACGGTATCAATCGCGAGGACCCGGGCGGCCCGTCCGCCGTCGAGGAACTCATCGCGAACCGGGCCGGTTACACATCGTCCGGCGTGCGCTATGTCGTTGCCGCTCCGGACCAGACCATTCCGCTCCTGCGGGAGGTGTTTCGCGGCCGTAAGGAGCGCGTTTACGAGATCCAGGCCGCGTCCCCGTACTTCGCCGCCGAGGACTGTCGGCTCGACGTGCGCGACCGAACGCATCTGGTGGCGTCCTGCGATCATCCATCGACTCTCATTCGCCTGGAGATGGCGATGCCCGGGTGGCACGCGGAGGTCGCCGGCGAGCCCGCGGAGGTCATGACAATTGGCCAGATTTTCCAGTCCGTGACCTTGCCCGCCGGCGAGTCGGTGGTGTCGTTCGCGTTCGAGCCGCCGTTCATGCGCTACGGCTACGCCGCCTTCGCGGCCGGGCTGCTGATCCTCACGTTCAATCTGGCACGGCACACCGGCGCGCGGCGCGCGGCATTCTCCGCCGACTGACGCCGGTCTCGCGCGGTAGGCGCGGAGTCGTGCCTTCGTGGCGATCGATCGCAGCTCTGGTCGCGTGGCGCGTTCGTGGTCAGCCGGCTGTCGCGGCCCGCAATTCGTCGTTGGTCAAAAACGGGAAGCGCATCCACAGGTCGCTCTTCGGATCGTTGAGCTTGCTGGACCAGGTCTTGAACGATCCCCAAACCCAGGCCTGCAGACCGCCCGGGTACCAATAGACCATTGGGTTCATATAGGCATGCCCCGCCACCGAGTGACCGTAGACGATGGCGAGTTGGTCGCTCAGTCCGTCCGCGATCGCCGACGCGATGCCACCCGCCGCGCCGCAGGAACAGGCATAGAGCACGATCCGCGGCCCGAAGCCGCAGGCCGCGCGCAGCGCGCGCACGAACTCGTCACGAAAGCCCGCACCGATCCTGGCCGAGACCATCATGTCCTTGATGCCGTGACCGAAATACACCACCGTATCGAGTTGCGACGGCGCCGTGCTGAGGGCGTGTAGAATTTGGTCGAACACCTGCCGGTCGGGCGCGTGATTGTTGAACAGCAGCTTCGTCGCCTGGCCTCCGTTGTCGATACAGAACTTCTCGAACATGGCCGCGCCGGGAATAAATGCTCCCGTCGCGTCGTTGCCATTCGGATTGGCGGCGTTCGGCGGTTCGTTGAGCATCGGGGCGAAGATGAATGCATTTTTGGGAGCGAACATCGATGATCTCCTGGCCACGAAATGCGAAGCCGCTTTTGTTCGTCCGGGAATGCCGCGGCGCATGCGGTAACGCGCGCCACGTTCGACATTCGAACGAATGTCGTAAACGCGGTCCCGGAATTGCTCATGGCGTCATTCATGCCACGCCGCGTCCACCCGCGCAGTGAGCTTGCTCACACATACGCGTCGCTCGCGATTGTCAGCGGAGCGTCACGCGCATGATCGCGCGGTGCCTCGTTGTCATGCGCGGCGGGCCGGGTTGATTGCCAACGGCCGCGCGCGC
>CAVRDN010000135.1:0-8916 GCA_963719675.1 uncultured Alphaproteobacteria bacterium
TGGCGGCGAGCGTGTACCACACCGCGGCCTCCTGCCCGTCGCGCGTGACGCCGCGGCCATCCTCGAACATCTTCCCCAGGCCGAGCCAGCCGTCCGGATCGCCCAGAGCGGCGGCGATGCGGAAGTAGCGGAGCGCCTCCTGGTCGTCCTTCGGACCCGCCCATCCTTCGGCGTACCCGTCCCCGAGCAGCGCGGCCGCCGCGCCCGAAATCCTGCTCGGTGGCGCGCAGCAGCAGTTGGGTCGCGCGGGCCTCGTCACGGGTCACGCCCTGGCCGGCGTGATACATCGCGCCGAGCTGATAGATCGCCTGCGTCAGGCCGTGATCGGAGGCGTTGGTGATCAGGCGCACCGCGCGGTCCAGGTCGGCGGCCACGCCATCGCCATTCAGCAGCAGAAACCCCAGCTCGAACCGCGCCAGGGTGAGTTCCTGCCCCTGGTCCGAGCGCGGGTCCTGGGTGATGCCGGGAATGGCGGCGCCGTCCTGCTCCACCGCCTCATTCAGCCAGTATGCGGCTTTGGCGTGATCCCGTTCGGGCCCATATTTCCCGGTCATGTAGCCGGTGCCGACCAGAGCGGCGGCCAGGGTATCGCCATGATCGGCGGCGCGCAGCAAATACAGCCAGGACTCCAGCCGGTCATGCGGATAACCCGGCGCGCCGTCGAGCAGCATGGCCAGCCGATATTCCGCCGCCGCATCGTCCTGGTCGGCGGCGCGGCGCAGCCAGGTCTCGGCCAGCGTGGGATCGACGCTGACACCGACGCCCAGCCGGTAAGCCTCTCCGAGGGCGCGCTCGCCGGTCGGCGCGCCGCGACGGGCCGCGCTGAGGTAGAGGGCGAACGCCTTGTCGGAGTCCTTGTCGACGCCCGCGCCATCCCGATAGAGGTCGCCTAACCGCACCTCGGCCGCGGCGAACCCCTGGGCCGCGGCTTTCTTGTACCATCCGGCGGCCGCGGCGGGGTCGGGTTTGCCCAGTATGCCGAGCTCGTCGATGATCCCCATGTTGGCGCGCGCGGCGGGAATGCCCGCGTTGGCGGCCCTGCGCGACCACTGCACGGCGTCGGGCCAGCTTTGCGGCGTGCCGTCGCCGCTGGCGCTGGCGGCCCCGAGCGCGGCGGCGGCCACCATGTCGCCGCTGTCCGCCGCCGACGTCAGCAGTCCGACCGCTTGCTCCGGATCGCGCGCCACCCCGTCGCCACGCAGCAGCAGCAGGCCGAGCTCGCGCCGCGCCGGCTTGTTCTTCAGCGTGGCGGCGCGCGTGAGCCAGCGGATCGCCTCCGCCGGATCGCGGCGCAGCTTCCAGCCGTGCGCGTAGAGCGTCCCGAGGTCGGCGGCGGCGGCGATGTCGCCCTTGATCGCCTTGGCGCGCAGGGCGTCGGTATCCAACGTCGCGAGGTTGGGTGCCGGACTGTCCGGCAGCAGCAACGGCCCGCGCGCCAAGGCTGGAGCCGTTGTTATTGTAAGGTAACAAAACAGCGCGGCGCGGAGGTGGCCGGCGAGGCGGTGGACGCGCCCGGTGCGGCGCGGGCCAGCGGGGCCACGGGCATCGACAGGACCGCTTCGAATGATGGCCCGGCCGAGCCCCGGCATGCGCCGACGCAAAAGCCCGCGGATCGCCTCTCCAGGGGCCAGGCGCGTGGGACCGCCCTCACGCATGCTTCAGGCTTGGGCGACCGCCGCCGACCAGGGCGACGCCGCGTCGCTGATCCCCGTGACCGAGCCGTCCGCCGCGCGCAGGATCACGTTCGGACAGGCGATAGTTGATCGGCATGACGCCGTGCTCCGCGAGTTCGGTCGGGCCATCGTTGGTCAGCGCCGCGATCACCTCGGCCGGCAGCCGCGGATCGGCGGACACGCTGTCCGGATCGGAGACGTCGATACGTGGCTGATGCGCCGCCTGCTCCACCGTCATGCCGAAGTCGGCGATGAAGCTCATGACCTGGCTGACGGCGGCCAGAATGCGCCGCCCGCCCGAGGCGCCCGCCGCGAGCCAGGGCCGGTCGCCGTCCTTCAGGATGATCGGCGACATGTTGGTCAGCGGCCGCTTGCCGCCGGCGATCGAGTTCGGCCTGGTTCGGGCGCGGATCGAACCACATCACGCCGTTGTTCAGCATCACGCCCGACGCCGGGCAGCACGACGCGGCTGCCCATCGAGGACATCAGCGTGGTGGTCATCGCCACCATCGTGCCGTCCTGGTCGCACACCGTCAGATGCGTGGTGCAGGTCTCGGCGGCCAGCGGATCGGCGTCGCCCAGGCCCGCCAGGCGTTCGGCATAGGCGGCCTTCATCGCGCGGGCGAAGGGACATACCAGGCGGCGTCCGGCGCCGCGCCGTAAGGCGCCGTCGCCATCTGCTCGAGCACCCGCATCATCGTCGGCGCCGCGGTCAGCCCGCCGGCCAGTTGCAGCGTCCTGCCGCGCCAGGCGTATTCGGTCGCCGGCAAGATCCGCGCCTGGCAGTCCCGCAGATCCTGGGCCGAAAGCACGCCGCCGAGGTCTTCGACGTCGGCGGCGATGCGAGGCGGCGATGTCGCCCTCATAGATAGTCGCGCAGGCCTGCCTGAGCCAGCCGCTCCAGCGTCGCCGGCAGGTTGCCGAGGCGGAAGAAGCCGGGCTTGCCCTGATAGGGCGGGACCGGCGGCAGGCCGTCCGGCAGATAGATGCGCGCGCTCTCGGGGTAGCGCCGCAACACGCGCGGCCGAGGAGGCGACCTTCAAGCGTGGTGTACCAATCCTGCGGCAGGCCGCGCTTGGCCAGCGCGATGGCGGGCGCCATCACCTCGGCCAACGGCAGCCTGCCCCATGGCTGGTGCAGCTGTCGCGTAGCCGGCGGTGGAGGACGGGATGGCGAAGGACAACGGGCCGTGCACGTTGGCGTCGCCCTCGACCTCGGGCCAGGCGAACAGGTCGCTGCGTCATTCTGCCGGTGAGTTTGAACGAGGACGGGTTGAGGCCGCGCGGCGCGACCGGGCCGAAATCCACGACATCGGCGCGGCGCTCGCCGGCGCGGTGCACCAGTGCGAAGCCGATGCCGCCGAGGCCGGAATTCCACGGCTCCACCGCCGCCAGGGCCAGCGCGGTCGCCACCGCCGCGTCGATCGCGTTGCCGCCGGCGTCGAGCATGGCGACTCCCGCCTCGGCCGCGCTACGCACCTGGGAGACCACCATGCCGCGCTTGCCCGTGGCCGACGGCTTGGTCAGCAACCAGTTCTGCGTGACATGCGGCGCGGGGGTGTAGTCCATGACGACGACTCCTGTCTTGCGTTCGGTGCTTGTTGAACACAGTCGCACGGCGCGTCAATCGGCGGGAGCGCCGGGTCTGTCCGCCCCGGACCCCGACCAGGAGGCGCTTCAGGCCCTGGTCGCCCCGGCGATCGCGGCGCGGAGGTCGCCACCGGCCCGGTCGAAATCGGCCCATGGGTCGGGGGGCAGTTTGTCATGAAGCAGTCCGGGAAGGTTCCATCCGGCCGGGTTCAGGCCGGGCTTTACCGCGCTCCAGGCCAACGGGCGGGCAACCGGCGCGCCGGGACGGCCGCGCGGCGACCATGCGGCGATCGCGGTGGAGGTGCGATCGTTGCGCAGATAGTCGAGGAAGATCTTGCCGCCACGCGACTTCTTCGCCATCGTCGTGGTGTAACGATCCGGCGCGTCCCGTTCCATCATCATACAGACCAGCCGGGCGAATTGTTTCGCTTCCGTCCACCCCAGGGTCTCACCGCGCCTTGGCACGCGCAACGGCACGACGACATGCAGTCCCTTGCCGCCGGTGACCCGCGCGAACGAGTCCAGACCGAGAGTTTTCAATCGCTCGCGCAGGTCCAGCGCGGCGGTGATGACGGCGTCGAAGGCGAGACCCTCGGCGGGATCGAAGTCGAACACCAGCCGATCGGGGTTGTCCGGCGTATCGGCGCGCGCGCCCCACGGATGCAGTTCGACGACCGAGATCTGCGCCAGCGCGGCCAGGCCCGCCGCGTCGTCCACGCGCAAATAAGGCTGTGCCTGCCCCGCGATTTTCACGGTGCCGATCAGCGGCGACTGGCCGCGCATGGCGTGGCGTTGGAAGAACAACGGACTGGCGATGCCATCGGGCGCCCGGATGATCGACAACGGCCGGCCGGCGATTTGCGCCAGCAGGCGGTCGGCGTACCGCGCGTAATACGCGGCGAGGTCCGCTTTGGTCACCGCCGGCGTCGCGGCCGTCTCCGGCCACAACACACGATCCGGATGCGTGATGGTTATTTGGTTCGCACCGGGCGCGCGAGGGCGCGTCGGGCCGGAGCGCGCGGCGACGCGACCCGGCGCGGGGTCGGGTTCCTCGGCTGGGTTAGCGGCGACGTCCCTGTTCATGGCTGGCCTTTCCGGCGGCGTCACCTCGGCCGCGGGCTTGTCTTCGCGGACACCCTGAAAGCTCGCGTGGCGCAGCAGACCGTCGGTTTCGGTCCAGCCTCCATACGCGACCTCGACGACGAGGTCGGGCCGGACCCACGCGACATCCGAGGTGCGCGCCGGCTGCCTGCCGACGAATGGCAATTCGGCGGCTTTGAGCGGGGCCAACCGGCGCAGCAGATCCTCGGCGAGGTGGGCCGAAAATCCGGTGCCGACGCGGCCCAGATAGACGAGGTTGCCGTTCCGCATCGCGCCGACCAGCAGAGCGCCCAGTCCGCGGGCTTTTTTGTCCCTGGTCCAGCCGCCGACGAGGAACTCGTCGCGACCGCGGCATTTCGCCTTGGTCCAGCCGTCGCCGCGGCCCGAACTGTAGCGCGCATCGAGACGTTTCGAGACGATGCCTTCCATCGACAACTCGCACGCCGACGCCAGGACCGCCTGGCCCGGACCGGCGAAATGATCGAGGTAACGCAGTACCGGGTCATGTCGCGGCACGATCTCGCGCAGTCGTTGCTTCCGCGTGCGCAACGGCTCATTCAGAAAGTCGCGCGTGCCGTCGTGCAACAGATCGAATACGTAATAAACAATCTGAGCGTCCTGTTCGCCGGCGAGCGTCGCCTGCAAGGCGGAGAAACTCGGGTGCCCCTTGGCGTCGAGCGCGACCGCCTCGCCATCGAGCAGACAGTCCGGCAACGACCCCGCGGCTTTGGCGATCGAGGGGAAGCGGTCGGTCCAGTCGAGGCCGGTACGCGTGCGAATGACCGGTGTCCCGGCCTCGACGCGAAGTTGCAGGCGATAGCCGTCGAGTTTCAGTTCGTGCACCCAGGACGGGCCGGTGGGCGGCGTATCAACCAGCTTGCACAGTTGCGGCGCGATGAAGCGCGGCATGGCGGTCGCGGCGCGCGGCTTGCGTGCCCGCAATGGCGCGGCGGATCGTGGCGCGGCGGATTGCTTCGCGGATGCCCTGGGTTTTCGTTTCGGATCCGGTTGTTTCGCGGTCTTCGGTTTCGTGGGTCGGGTTGCCTTCTTCTTCGCGTTGGTTTCGACGTGCTCTCCGTCCCCGGTCTCGGCCGGCGCCGGCGTGTCCCCGGCGGCGATCTCCTCCATGGTGCGGCCGCTGAGCACCGACGTGGCGGCCTTGAGCACGGCATCCCCCGCCCCTGGCGTCGCCGCGCTGTCGCGTTCCTTGATCAGCAACCAGTTGTGATGTGTCTCCGTCTCCCCGTGGCGCGGACGCATCCGCACCAGCACGAAGCGTCCGTTAAGTCGTTCTCCATACAGAACGAACTTCAGTTCGCCGCGGTCGAGGTCAGCGTCCACCGTCTCCGGATCGAGCGGCGCCCATTCGCCGCGATCCCAGACCTGCACGGTGCCGCCGCCGTAGGATGGCTTCGGAATCGTGCCTTCGAAGGACGCGTAATCCAGCGGATGGTCCTCCACTTCGACGGCGAGGCGTTTGTCCGCCGGGTCCATCGAGGGGCCGCGCGTGACAGCCCACGACTTCATGACGCCGCGCCATTCCAGGCGGAGGTCGTAGTGCAGACGACGTGCCGCGTGGCGTTGCACGACGAACGAAAGTGCCTTGCCGGGACCACGGGTTTTGCCGGCGGGCTCCGGCGTGCGGGTAAAGTCGCGCTTCGCCCGATAGCGCGTGAGCAAGTCACCGCTCATTGTCCGGGTGCGAATGGGCTTGCCGGGGTCGATGAGATCGCAACGGCTGTCGCTCGCATGGCCGATCGCGGTGTACAGCGGCACCGGGCCGGCGACGCGGGACCGCCTCGGGCGTCCCTGCGAGATTGGCGATTGCGCCATTGGCTACACTCCTGACCGTTTGGCAACGCGGCCTGGCCGCGCGCGGTTCCCGAGCGGTGGGGCGGCTGCCCTCGGTGAATGCCCGGCGGGCGGCCACCCTCCGAAACTAACCGGTCAACCAGGCCTGGCAACCCGGCCCTGGGTTGGCGAGGCGAGGAATGGGTTTGCGGCGACCGGTGCGTCTGGTATGGACTTCGCCGCGCCGGAGAGATGGCCGAGCGGCTTAAGGCGCACGCTTGGAAAGCGTGTGTGCGTGAAAGCGTACCGTGGGTTCGAATCCCACTCTCTCCGCCAGAACCAATATAACTAATGATATCAGTGGTTTATGTCCCTATCACCGTTCAAATTTGACCTACTATTTGACCCGCATTCGACCAATGGCTGATGCTGATGCCCGAAACACCCTTTGAGCCACCCATGGTCAAGACCCATTATGAGCATCTCGTTCAGCGACGGCTTCGCTGGTTCGTGCGGATCGTCGTGCCTGCGGATGTCAGAGACATCATCGGTCAGACAATTTTGATGAAGACGACCGGTTGCCGGGATCAGCGACAAGCCGCCCTCAAGGCGGTACCCATTATCAGGGAGTTTCAGCAGCGGATCGCCACCGCCCGTGGGGCGGGCAAACGGTTGGAACAGATCACCGCCGAGCAACTGGCGAAAGATACCGAGCCGAACGGAAATACAGACCCCGAAAAAGCCGAACTCACCAAGATCACTGATGTCATCGAATTCGTCCTGAAGGCTCAGGGCCACACCCGAGTCGGAATATCCAGACAGGTGCGGGAAGCCGATAACGACCTCCATACCGCCCTTCGGCTGATGCCTGATGGTGGTGTCGCCGCCAATGCCGCCGACCGCATCACCGGCCACGCCACGCCCTTCCTGACCTATCTCGAAAAATGGAAACCTCACGCCGGTCTCAAACCTCGGCCTCTCGATCAGGCGATCTCCTCCCTCCGGCGATTCGACAAAGCCGTCGGCAAGCCCAATCGAGCAAATAGAGAGCAGCGACGTTCAGCGGTGGATCGACGGTCTGATCGACCCTGATGCGGAAACCGGCCTCAGTCCCAAGACGGTCAACCGCCAGCTTGGCGAAATCAACAACTACTGGCGATGGCTTCAATCTCTCCAAATCGTCTCCGAAGACCGCAACCCATTTTATCGGCAGACGGGTCAAGGAACCGGCGAACAGGAAGAAGGCCAAGGATGAAATGAGGCAACGTTTCCGTCCCAAAGACGTTGTGAAAATTCACCAGCTGCCGCCAGCCAAGGGCGACACCACACTGGCTGCCGCAATCAGGATCGCCATGTTCAGCGGCGCACGTATCGAAGGCGTTGCCCAACTTCAAAGTCAACGACATTGGCGTCGATCCAGACACGGGCGTCCGGTTCATGCGGATGGACGATAAAACCGCAGCCGGTGATCGTTTCGTCCCCGTCCATTCAGAGATTTCCATTTGATCGACCAGCTTATCAAGGATGCTGATAAAGACGGCTACTTGATCGTCAGCAATGCGAAAAACAAATACGGCGAGAGAAGCCAGCCTATCGGAAAGCGGTTCGGGCGGTTGAAGACGGAACTCGGTTTCGATGGCCGCTACGTCTTCCATTCCATAAGGAAAACAGTGGCCCATATGTTCGAAACGGCTGAATGCCCAGCCGAAGTCGCCAAGGACATCATCGGGCATGCCGAAAACTGATATGACTTTCGGCATCTATTCCGGCGAGACCAAGATGGATCACCGGGCCAGATGGATGGAGACCGCCATCAGGTATCCCACCATCAAGGATGGGCCTGATCCATCACCGGCATGAACGGCGACTCTTCTTCGGCCAGTTGAACAATCTGTATCGCTTCGAGCCGGTTGACCCGTCCATCGACACGATAGCGGACATTCACCGTGGAACCGGGTAGAATTTCCCCGGCCCCGATCTTCTTCGCCTGTGCGTTGTAAATCGGCGGCTGATTGCGTGAGACAAACATCATGCCGTCATCAAAACCACACCATAGAAGCTGGTGTCTTCACCTCGCCAACGAAGTCGCTGATGGACAGCGGCGAACGCTATCACGCCAGTAGTGGTGAGGACGGCTCCTGCCTGAACAGGATTGGATTTCTGGTATTTCCGTGCAGAACTTGGCGGTGAATTCGCCACTCCAACTCTCAAACCATTTTGAAGCGTATTATCTGATGTTTTGGTTGACCCATGAGACATTGAAGGAAAACATTCGAGAAAAAAGGCGTCTGCCGACCCTAATAATCGGCGGTGTTGTAAGTCACTATGTGAATATGAGATCGTCATCATAGGTAGCACTATCGGATAAGTTCGTAGTGCTCGTCTTGCTCCTGCGGCAACGCCGCTTGCGCTGGACGAGGAACCTACAGGCGGCTAATCACCGCCTTCAAGTTCATGATAGCATCTTGACCATTTGCGGAAACTCACGAACGAACAGATCATCCGGGATAGGCTTCTTGCTTGTCATCTGTTTCATGAAGAACGCCGTGTCAAACTTTCGGCACCGCTCTCGCAGGTCTCTCGCCCAATCGGGTTCAAGATACCGAGGTCTGGCTCCAGTCTCGCCGCCGACGATCACCCAATCAATCCGGTCTAACCATTCTGATAAATCAATATTCTCCAGCAGCGGCTCGCATGACAGGAACCGGATCGCCGCTGACACCTTCAACAGATGCGGTATCCGTCGTCTTGGCTCTCATCAT
>CAVRDN010000136.1:0-5863 GCA_963719675.1 uncultured Alphaproteobacteria bacterium
GCGCTTTCCCAATGTCACCGAGGGGATCACACCGGGTTCGTCCCAGTCCGGCGGATCGATGCGCAGCACCTCGGCGCCGAAGCCGGCCAGAAATCGGGTCGCGACCGGGCCGGCCAGCACACGCGTCAGATCCAGCACACGGATCCCCGCGAGCGGTCTGGTCGGCGTGACCGGCCACTCGGCCCGCGCCGCCGCATCGCCCGCTTCGATCCACGCCAGAGGTTCGGCCATTACCGACTTGCCGTGTGGATGCACAGCCCAGGCGGCGAGGTCGCGCATGGCGGCGGCGCACCCGCCGCGTTCGACCACCGCCGCTTCCAGATCGTCGATGCGCCAACGAGAAACGGCGGCGGTGACAGCGTCCTTGTCGGCCGCGGTCCCGAGTGCCGCGAGTGCCGCCTCGCGGTGATGCGGCGCGTTGGTGTGCAGCCTGATCCATCCGTCGGCGGCCGCGTAATCGCCGGCGATCGGATCCCACGGCGGCGGCATCGACCAGCCGATCGGCCGGATCGTCATGCCGTACCAAAGCGACGCGAGGCGCCTGTCGACACGCACCGTGGGGCTCGCCGCGCCTTGCGCCGCGATCAGTTCCGCGACCGCCAGTCCCGCCGCGGCGATGGAGGCCGCCGCGAGATCGCTGACCGCGAAGGCCGCGCGCAGGTCGCCGGTTCCCGCGAACCTGACGGACGAAAGCCATCGCGGATCGGCGCCGAGCGATGTCCAGATCTCCCGGAGGAACGTCTCGGCCTGGGGCGCGGTGACGGCAGGGGATGAGGTGTCTGGCATTGCCTGTGCTCCTTGTCGGTCGTCCGAGCACAGACCATCGTTCGATAATCGTCAATCTTGATTAACTTGATCAATGTATTTACCAGTGGACCCGGAATTTGGAGCGACCTGTGGCGGACTACCTCTCGGCCGCGGAAGCGGCGAACCGGCTCGGCGTGTCGCGCCAGACGCTGTACGCGTACGTCAGCCGCGGCTTGTTGCGCGCGCACGACGCCAGTGATCCGCGGCAGCGCCGCTATGCGGCGGAAGCCGTGGCACGGCTCGCGGAAGAGCGGCGGCGCGGCCGGAGACCGAAGGAAGTCGCGAAAGCCACGCTCGACTGGGGTTTACCGGTGCTGGAAGTCAGCGATCACGCTGATCCAGGACGGCCGGTTGTACTATCGCGGCATCGATGCCATCGAACTGGCCAGGACCGCGACCGTCGAGGAGGTCGCGGCCTCGTTGTGGCGGTTGCCCGCCGCGACGGCATTCGACGCCACGTCGCCGGAGATGCCGAAGATCATCGCGGCATTGACGCAGCGCTATGAGGAGACGCCATCCGATGAGGCGCTGCTGCCGCTGTTCGCCGCCGCCACGAACGACGACGGCTCGGCGACGTGGCGGCACGATCCGGATCGGTTGGCGAAGGGCTGTGGGGATTTGGTCCGCGTGCTGGCCGCCTGTGTCGCCGGCGCTCCGCCCGGAACGGCACCGCTGCATCGGCAATTGGCCAAGGCCTGGCGACTGGACGGGACGGGCGCCGATCTGGTCCGCATGGTGCTCGTGCTTTGCGCCGATCACGAGTTGAACGCGTCGAGTTTCACGGCCCGCTGCGTCGCCTCGACCGGCGCCAGTCTGCGGTGCGCGGTGATCGGCGGTCTGGCGGCGTTCAGTGGGGGGCGCCACGGCGGAACGACGTCCCGCATCGAAACGTTCTGGCGATGGTCTCGGCGAGGGCGATCTGGTCGTTCAACTGCGCCGCAGGCTCGCGGCCGGGGAGGCGCTGCCGGGCTTTGGGCATCCGCTCTATCCCGAGGGCGACGTGCGCGCCACGATGGTGCTGTCGCACATCCTGCCGCGATTTCCGCGGGCTCGCGCGCTGGTGAACGCGGTGGAGCAGTTGACCGGTCAGCCGCCGAACATCGACTTCGCGCTGGTGGCGCTGCGGCGGTTTCTGAAATTGTCCGAGGGCAGCGCGTTCAGTTTGTTCGCTCTGGGCCGGTCGGTCGGTTGGATCGCGCACGCGTTGGAGCAGCGGGAGACCGGTCAGTTGATCCGGCCGCGCGCGGTCTACACGGGCGCGATCCTGGAAGGGTGATTTTGTCCGGGCCCCAGGAAACCGCGATATTCGTTATTGTTCCGTAATTTGTTCCGGAGGCGCCCTATCCAGCGAACTCCGTCACGAACCGCTTGTTGATTTCGGCGAACTTCTCGGCATCGAAGCCGCCGTTGGTCTCCATTTCGTGCACCGCTCTGAAGTAATCGCCGTTGCTGCCGGGAATGGTCCATTCCAGCAACCGGCCGGTCTCGCTGGCGATGTTCGTGAATGCGTGCGGGGTGCCTCTCGGCACGAACACCATCGTCCCGGGACCGACGGTTGCCTCATTGGTGCCGACCGTCAGTTTATAGGTGCCGTCCAGGACATAGAAGTATTCGTCGCGGTCGCGATGCAGATGCGGCGGCGGGCCCTCACCGGGCTTGACGTATGCCGTGATCGCCGAGAACGACCCGCCGGTGTGTTCCCCGCCGATCATGACCTTCATGTCGATGCCGAAGGGACGGATCGATTCCGCCTGTTCCGTCGTCGCGATCCGCGGCAGTCTTTCGCTGCCGGAGGTCTCTGAACTCATTTGACCGCATCCCCTGTATTTTGAATTGATCCGGTTCAGCGTAGCCGATCGCGACGCCCCCGAGAAATGTTTTTCGCGCGATGCCGGTGCGTCCGGCCGTTCGCGCGGGACAGCCGGCGTTGGCGCGATCGACCATCCGCCTGTCGAGCCAGCGTGTGGCGAAATCGAACGACCCGCGGATCCCGACGTGCCGACGCCGCTGCGGCCCGCGTCGAGCCCCATGGAGGCGGGCGGCTGAAATGCCATCTCGCACGTCCCATCGTGGACACCGGCATGCCCGCGTGGAAGGCCGGTGGCATCAAATCGGTCGGACACCGCTTAACGCGCGATTAAGCAATCGCGGGCACAGTCGGCGCTGGTTCCCTCGCAAGGTCTGGATGCCGCATGAGCCAATCCGCGCTGATCGACCTCTCGGATATCAGTGTCCTTTGCGTCGATGACGATCCGGTCATACGCTCCGTCATTCGGTTCGCGCTGCAACGTCACGGCTGCCAGGACGTGGTGCTGGCGCATGGCGGGGCGGAGGCTCTGGACCTCTGCGCCGGGCGGTCCTTCAACCTGCTGATCTGCGACTTCCAGATGAGCCCGATGACCGGCCTCGACTTCCTGCGCGAGCTTGCCCACACCGGACTGGGCGAGGGCTGGCCGGTGATCATGCTCAGCGCGGAGACGGATCCCGCGACCATCCAGGACGCCCACGAGCTTGGCGTCAGCGCGTGGGTGGGCAAGCCGGTTTCCGCCCAGGCATTGATCGAGCAAATCAGAACGTTGCTGCATCGGCGGGGGCAGATCAGCCGGTCACGCCAGGACCCCGAGGTGCGGGAAATGACCGAACGCCATCACGCCCGGCTGTTGGCCTCGCTCAGGATGGCGGAGGCGGCGGTGCAGGGCGTGAAGTTCCGGCCGCGCGAGGCGGTGGTGCTGGCGCAAAACCTGCATCGCGCGTTGGACGATATCAGTGAGCATGGCCGGGCACTGGGTTATGAACTGGTCACGATGGTGGCGGCGCGCGCGAGTGAACTGGTCGCCGCGATGGCACGGAATCCGGCCGCGGCCGCGCGGGGTCATATCGCCGCCGCCGGGACGCTCGGCACGATGGTCACCGCGATGAAGCGGGTGGCGCAGAACCGGATGGAGGGCGACGGCGGGCTGGCGGGGTTGAAGCTGCTGGAGATGATCGACGGCTCGATCGCGCCGGTGCGGGCCGCTCTGCGGTGACGTTTCGAGTGGGAGACGAAGCCGCGCGGGGCGCCTGGGTGGACGAATGGCCGGGTGGACGAATGGCTGGCTGGACGAGTGCCTGGGTCGCCGCGATGATGGGTCGCGGGTCGTTCGTCACGCGGCGGCCGGGGCGCCGGGTTGTCCGGAGCCTTCCGGCGGGTCGCGCGCCCGAATTGATGCCGCTCCACCAGGAGACGTTCCATGTCCGGATTTGTCGGCAAACGTATCGTGATCACCGGAGGCGCCGGCGGGATCGGCGTCGAAACCGCGCGCGCGTTCATGGCGCATGGCGCGCATGTCACCATCGTCGATCGGGATGAGGAACGCCTGGGTCAGGCGGCGGCGGCTCTGGGCCGAGTGCAACTGATTCCGCATTTGTCGGACCTGGATACGCCCGCCGCCTGTGCGGCGGCGATCGAGGCGGCGAGCGGACCGGTGTACGCGGTGGTGCACCTCGCCGGGGTGTTCGAGAAAGATGCGATGGAGGCCGATGACCATTCGGTGTGGGATCGCGCGATCGGGGTCAATCTGACGAGCGCGTATGACATGGCGGTGGCGTTATGTCCTTTCAGGAACAGCAAGCGGAGAAAGGCATGCCATCGTGGGCCGTTTTCGGTTTGTCGCTGATATTTGTATTTCTGATTCTTGCGGCTCTTTATGAAAGCTGGACTCTGCCCTTTAGCGTTCTGCTTAGTACACCGGTTGCCATTCTCGGAGCATATCTAGCACTGCATGCCCGGCAATTTGAGAACGACATCTTCGCAACCATCGGGCTCGTGATGCTCATTGGGCTCTCGGCCAAGAACGCCATTTTGATCGTCGAGTTTGCGAAGATGAACTATGAGCGAGGCGAGAGCATCTGCGATGCCGCGTTGGATGCTGCCCGCTTGCGCTTTCGGCCGATCGTAATGACCGCGTTGGCGTTCATTGTCGGCTGCTTGCCCTTATGGACCGCGAGCGGGTCGGGGGCCGCCTCCCGGCGAATCCTCGGTACGGTCGTTGTCGGTGGCATGACGCTCTCCACCTTGCTAGGCCTGATCTTTATTCCGGTTACGTTTGCCGTAGTGGAGTATCTTTCGCATCGTTTCGTCAGAGGTGGCGAAGGCACAACTATGGACTCAATCTGTGGTCCCGGCGTCCCGTCGGGCACGCCGGCCGATGCATTGGTGCCCGCGCCGGGGCGGAAGGAGGTCAGGCATGATGCGATACCAGGGACTCGTGCATTTGAGCTTTTCGTAGCCGCAGTTGGTTTTCTCGCCGGGTGCAACGTCGGGCCAAAGTATGTTCGACCAACATGACGGCGCCGCCTGCATATCGTGGAGCGGACAATGCCGTGATCGCAAGTGACGCAAGGAGTCGTTCGGCGACGAGCAATGGGCTGCTGTTTACCGGGAGCCCGAGTTGCAGGAATTGATTCGCAAGGCTCTCGCCAATAACTACGACCTGCGCATTGCTGCGCGGCGCATTCTCGAACAGCAGGCCCAGGTCAGGATCGCCCGCGCACAGGAGTTCCCGAGCGTCACCGTCGGGGGCACAGGGATTGGCGCGAGTCTGCCAACTTCGCTCGGCACTCAACTTCCCAATCCGCTGGTCGAGGGATCGTTCAACGTTTCGGCTGCGTGGACGCCGGATTTCTGGGGTCTCTATCGCAAACAGACGGAGGCCGCACGCGCCCAACTCCTTGCGCAGGTTTGGGCACAGCGCGCCGTGCAACTTACGTTGGTGCAGCAAGTAGCAACCGCTTACTTACAGATTCGAGCGCTCGACGGGCAACTTGAGATCACAAGAGAAACTCTGAAGGCCCGGCAGGATTCGGTCGCACTCACCAGAAAACTGGAAAGTGCAGGTTCGGTGCCCCTGTCAGATGTTCGACAAGCAGAGCAACTGCTCTTCACCGCGACTTCGGAGATACCGCAGCTCGAAGAGCAGATTCAACAACTGGAAAATGCAATAACCCTGCTGCTCGGAGAAAACCCGGGGCCGATCAGTCACCACGCCCCCAATGCACTTGCGCCTCCACCCAGGAT
>CAVRDN010000137.1:0-30615 GCA_963719675.1 uncultured Alphaproteobacteria bacterium
ATCCGTCCCGACGGCGTCAACAAGGTCACCGGCCGCGCGGTGTTCGCGGCCGATACCCGCGCCTCCGGCATGCTGTGGGGCAAGATCCTCCGCTCGCCGCACGCGCACGCGAAGATCGTCTCGATCGACACGTCGAAGGCGGAAAAGCTGAAGGGCGTGCTCGCCGTCGTGACCGCGAAGGACTTCCCGGAGATCGCCAACGAGGAAGCGTTCGTCGGTGAAGGTCCGATGAACTTCCGTGACCTGTCCTGCAATGTCATCGCCCGCGGCAAGGCCCTGTACGAAGGTCATGCCATCGCCGCCGTCGCCGCCACCACGCAGGCGATCGCCGATGAGGCGCTGGCGCTGATCGACGTCAAGTACGACGTGCTGCCGTTCGTCATCGACGTCGAAGCGGCGATGGCCGACGACGCACCCGTTCTGCACGAGGACATGTTCACCGGCGGCGTCAATCCGAAGCCGACCAAGGCATCGAACATCGCCAAGGTCGTGACCTTCAAGAAGGGCGACGCCGACGCCGGCTTCAAGAACGCCGACGTCATCGTCGAAGGCAAGTACACCACGAAGCCGGTGCACCAGGGCTATATCGAGCCGCATGCCTGCCTCGCGACCTATGCCGCCGACGGTCAGATCACCATCCACAGCTCCAGCCAGGGCCATTTCATGGTCCGCGCCTACACGGCCAAGCTGCTCGGCATCGACATCGCCAACATCCGCTGCACCCCGGCGGAAATCGGCGGCGGCTTCGGCGGCAAGACGCTGATCTATCTGGAGCCGGTCGCCGTCGCGCTGTCGCGCAAGTCCGGCAAGTCGGTGAAGATGCAGATGACGCGGGAAGACGTGTTCCGCGGCTCCGGTCCGACCTCGGGCGCGGCGATCGAGATCAAGATCGGCGCGAAGAAGGACGGCACCATCGTCGCCGCCCGTGAGATGCTGAAGTTCCAGGCTGGCGCTTTCGCCGGCTCCCCGATCGGGCCAGGCTGCATGTGCGGCTTCGCGCTCTACGACATCGAGAACATCGATGTGGTCGGCTACGACGTGGTCAGCAATCGTCCGAAGGTCGCGGCGTATCGTGCGCCTGGCGCGCCGATCACCTCCTTCGCCGTCGAAAGCGCCCTCGACGAACTCGCCGAGAAACTGGGCATTGATCCGCTGACGCTGCGCGAGAAGAACGCGGCGAAGAACGGCACCAAGACGCATTACGGCGTGACCCATTCGAACATCGGGTTCGAGCAGGTGCTCGCGGCGGTGAAGACCCATCCGCATTGGAAGTCTCCGGTGCCGGCGGGTCAGGCGCGCGGCCTCGCCTGCGGCTTCTGGTTCAACATCGGCGGCGAATCCAGCGCGACCGTGCACGTCAACGAGGACGGTTCGGTCACGGCGGCGACGGGCAGCCCGGACATCGGCGGCTCGCGTGCTTCGATGGGCATGATGGTGGCCGAGGTGCTCGGCGTGAAGGTCGAAAAGGTGCGCACGATCGTCGCCGACACCGGCTCGATCGGCTTCACCTTCCTGACCGGCGGGTCGCGGGTGACGTTCGCCACCGGCATGGCGGTCACCCAGGCGGCCGAGAAAGTGGTCGACGAACTGAAGAAGCGCGCCGCCATGATCTGGGAAATCCCGGCCGACGCCGTCGAGTGGAAGGACGGCAGGCGTTCCCGGCGGGCTCCAACGCCGGCGCGTTCGAGCCGTTGGATCTGGCGGCGATCGCGCTGAAGGCGGGCCGGACCGGTGGTCCGATCAACGCCGAGGTGTCGGTCAACGCGCAGGGCGCGGGTGCGGGCTTCGGCGCGCATATCTGCGACGTGTCGGTGGACAAGGAAACCGGCCATGTCACGATCGAGCGCTATACCGCCGTGCAGGACGTCGGCAAGGCGATCCATCCCAGCTACGTCGAGGGCCAGATCCAGGGCGGCGCCGTGCAGGGCATCGGTTGGGCGTTGAACGAGGAGTACATCTACAACGACAAGGGCCAACTGGAGAATCCGGGCTTCCTGGATTACCGCTGCCCGGTCGCCTCGGACCTGCCGATGATCGAGGCCGTGCTGGTCGAGGTGCCCAATCCGCGGCATCCGTTCGGCGCGCGCGGCGTGGGCGAGGTGCCGATCATTCCGCCGATGGCGGCGATCGGCAACGCCATCCGTCGTGCCACCGGCGTGGAGATGCATCGATCTGCCGATGTCGCCGCCGAAGGTCCGCGCGGCACTCGATGCCGCCGGAAAATGAGTTCGTTTGCCTAAAGTGCATCATCGCTTCGGGCGGGTCTTGCCACCAGTTCACTGGTGGCAAGACCGAGTTCGATGTGCAGGCAACCACGTTCCGCCAGCTGGTGCGCGAACTGGAACAAAAATACCCCGGTCTCGGCAGACAGGTCGAGGAAGGCATGGCAGTCGCGATCGACGGCGAGATTTTCCAGGATGCCTACCAGGTCGCACTAAAACCCGGCAGCGAGATCGTTCTGATTCCGAAAATCGGTGGCGGCTGAGACAGTGGCCGCCATGACCGAGCTGACCATCAACTTTGGTGGCGGCGGTAACAGTCTCGGCTATCTCGGCGGCGGTTGGGCTCGCGCCGAAGAATCCTTCACCTGGGCGATCGGCCAGGAAAGCCATCTGCTGCTGCCGCTCGGTAAGGAACCGCGCGAATTCGTGCTGATGATGAGCGTGATTCCGTTCGTCCATGCGCCCGCGCTCAGCACGCAGCGGCTGATTGTTTCGATCGACGAGACAACGATCGGGATGACCTCGCTGTCGCGGCCGACCGTGCTCGCATGGCGCATTCCGGTCGGACTGATCCGGCGCGCCGAACGGACCCTGGTCACGTTCTGGCATCCCGATGCCGCCCGGCCCAAGGACCTCTCAGCCGCCGACGACGATCGCGATCTCGCATTTCTCGGTCTCCGAAATTCGGGTGTTTCATCTCCCCCGCCGCCATGGCCGCCGACCATCCGATTCCGCCCGGTCTCAGTCTGGGCGGTAAGCCCAGCCCAGGGTTTGGGACTCATCCGGGAATTGATTTGAAGGAGTGGGTGACACGGCGCACCGGCCTCAATTTGGCCGAACTCGCGGCGAGTTTCGAAAGCATCGGGGACAACTGCGAATTCGGGCTTGTGCAACGCCGTTGCGATACCGAACCGTTGGGTCTGTTGCGCTTTTCGGGCTCGTTCTCGAACGACGTCGTGCGCGGCATCGAACAGGAGTTTGAGGGAATCGGCGAGCCGGAGGATATCACGCCCACGCTGGAGGGTGATGATGGCAAGCGCGAGTTCATGATCCGGGAGCGCAAATACGGTCTTGTATACCATACGTTTGTTTATGAGGGCGAGCGCACCATCGATCTGATGCGGCAGCAGGAAGCGACCCGGCTGAAGTTCCTGCGGCGCAAATTCGTCGAGGAGATCGACGCGGGCGAGAAGATCTTCGTGTTCAGGCGCGCCACACCGGTTCCGGAATCGGAAATCCTGCCGCTGTTCCTGGCGCTGAACCGCCGGCGGCCAAACACCCTGCTGTGGGTTGTGCCGGAAGAGCCCGGCCGCCCGAGCGGCACCGTCGAGGGTACTGATGACTGGCTTGCTGAAGGGCTACATCGATCGTTTCGCTCCCGGCGACAACGCGCACGATTTCTCGTTCGAGGCCTGGGTGCGGATTTGCGTGCACGCGTTCCTGCTGCATCGGCTGATGCGAGTGCCGGCATGAGCGGCGGTGCCGGGGATCGGCGTCCCCCCGACGTGAAACCGGACGTGCTGTTGTTCGATTGGGACAACACGCTGGTCGATGGGTGGACCGGGATCACGGCGGCGCTGAACGCCGCGTTCGGCGCCTTCGACAAGCCGCTGTGGACGGTCACCGACACGAAAAATCGGGTCGGGTATCGCTCAAGGAAAGCTTTCCGCTGATGTTCGGCGACGAGTGGGAGCAGGCGCGGGACATTTTTTATGAGCGGTTCCGCGGCGACCATCTGGCCCACGTGACGCCGATGCCGGGCGCGCCGAGGCGTTGCTGGCCGCCATGGCCTGGCCACGCGGCGTGGTGTCCAACAAAGCCGGCAAATTCCTGCGCGCCGAGGTCGTGCATCTCGGCTGGTCGCCGCATTTCGGCGCGGTGGTCGGCGCCGGCGACGCGCGGGCCGACAAACCGGATCCGGCGCCGATCCTTATGGCACTGGAACAACTGGGTTTTCCGGCCAGCCCGTCGAAGTCTGGTATCTGGGCGACACCGCGCTGGACATGCAGGCGGCGCGGGCCGCCGGGGTGACCGCCGTGCTGGTCGGCGATGCTTCGCACGACGGCGGTGTTGAACTCGCCTCCCCCGATCTCCATGTGCAATCCGCCCATGAACTGGCGGCCTGGCTGAAAAGCCTGGCGTGAGCCATGATCGGGCTGGTAGCGTGCGTGAGCCGGTGGTCCCGCCAGGACCCATCGGGCCTTCAATAACAGGCACCTCTCAACTCTCGCCGTGTCACACGGCGAATACAAAGGACCATGAAAATGGCCACTGAAAAGGCGCAGAACGTTCAGGACGTGTTCCTGAACCATGTGCGAAAGAGCAAGACGCCGGTGACGGTGTTTCTTGTGAACGGGGTCAAGCTTCAGGGGATTATTACCTGGTTTGACAATTTTTCCGTTCTGTTGCGGCGTGACGGACATACGCAGCTTGTTTACAAGCATGCGATCAGCACGGTCATGCCGGGATCCCCAATCCAGCTGTTCGATGCTTCGAAAGCTGAGGGTGGTGCCGCGGCATCCGCACCCGTGCGGGAAATGAGCGCCGTGGCGGGAGATTAGCCCACTGGAGACAGACCGGCGCGAGCCCGGAAATCATCGATGGCGAACGGCGCGGGTCCCACTCCGCGCCGCCGTTATCCTGCCTGGGAACGGCCAGGGAACGGGACGGTAACGGCCTGACCCTCGCCGAACCGGCGCGCGCGGCCGATGCCCGGCTGAGGAAGCCGTTGGTCTGGCGGCGGCGATCGGCCTCGTGGTCGTGCACCAGGCCATCCTGCCGTTGCGCGCCCGGCAACCCTCGACACTTTTGGGGTCCGGCCAGGTGCGCCCTCGGCCAGGCGATCGACGAGCAACACGTCGAGGTCGCCATCGTGGACGCGACGCTGTCGCCCGTGCAGCAGCGCAACCTGGAGCGGGCCTGGAACTGCAAGGTGATCGACCGGACCGCGCCTGATCCTGGATATTTTCGGGGAACGAGCGGCCACCCGCGAAGGCACGTTGCAGGTCGAACTGGCGCATCTCGCCTATCAGCGCTCCCGCCTGGTGCGGTCCTGGACCCATCTGGAGCGGCAGCGCGGCGGTTTCGGCTTCCTCGGCGGTCCCGGTGAGACGCAGATCGAGGCCGACCGGCGACTGATCGACGAACGGTTGGTGCGGCTGAAGAAGGAGTTGCAGCAGGTGCGGCGGACCCGCGGCCTGCACCGCAGCGCGCGCAAACGCGTGCCATTCCCGGTGGTCGCGCTGGTCGGCTACACCAACGCGGGCAAATCGACCCTGTTCAACGCGCTGACCGGCGTCCGCCGTGGTGGCGCGCGATCAGTTGTTCGCGACGCTGGATCCGACGATGCGCGGCCTCGTGCTGCCCTCCGGCCGCAGGGTCATCCTGTCGGATACCGTCGGCTTCATCAGCGAACTGCCGCACGAACTGGTGGAGGCGTTCCGCGCCACGCTGGAGGAAGTCGCCGAAGCCGACATCATCCTGCATGTCCGCGACGCCGCGCATCCCGATTCGGCCGCGCAACAGGCGGATGTGCTCGGCGTGCTGGCGGAAATGGAGCGCGACGGCACCCTCGATCACGAACTGGCGGTCGCGCCTCATCGAGGTGATGAACAAAGCCGACCTGATGGGCGGTGTCGCCCAGGTGCCGGTGCGGCCGGGCGCGGTCGCGGTTTCGGCGATCACCGGGGAGGGGCTCGCGGCGCTGACCGAGGCGATCGATCGCCGGATCGCCGAAGGGCATGGAAACCGCCGACGTATGACATCGAATCCTCGGATGGCGCGCGGCTCGCGTGGCTGTATCAGCATGGCGAGGTGACCGAGCGCGCGCGATGATGCGAGGTCTGGTCCACGTGACCGTGCGCCTGCTTCCGGCCGACCGCGCGCGCTTCGAGAACCGGGCATGAACGCCGCCGAACTGCGAACCGTGGCCGCGCTGCTGCGTGATGCCGCGCGGGCCGAGATCATGCCGTGGTTTCGCAATCTGGCGGACGGCGCGGTGAAAATGAAAACCGGTCCGCTCGATCTGGTGACCGAGGCGGATGAGGCGGCCGAGCGGCGCATCACCGAGGGTTTGCGCCGGGAATTTCCCGGCTGCGTCGTGATCGGCGAGGAGGCGGCCAGCGCCAATCCCGCGCTGCTGCGCGACCTCGCCGGCGCCGAGCTGGCCTTTGTCGTCGATCCGGTGGATGGCACCGCGAATTTCGCCGCCGGGCCTGCCGTTGTTCGGCGTCATGGCGGCGGTGTTCCGCCGAGGTGAGATCGTCGGCGCGGTGATCCATGATCCGATCGGCGATGACTCCGCGCTGGCGTTGCGCGGGGAGGGGGCCTGGATCGAAACTCCGGACGGGCGGCGCCGGGATATGCGGGTCGCCGCCCCGGCTCCGGCGGCGCAAATGGGCGGCAACGTCTCCTGGCGGTTCATGCCGGAGCCATTGCGGTCCGAGGTTTGCGCGCGGCTGCCGCGGCTGGCGGCGTGCTGGGATTACCGCTGTTCGGCGCATGCGTATCGCATGACCGCCGATGGCCACGGGCACTTCCTGTTCTACTACCGGCTGTATCCCTGGGACCATGCGCCGGGCTGGCTGCTGCATCGCGAGGCCGGCGGGTATTCGGCGCGGTTCGATGGGCGGCCGTACGATCCCGCGGATATTTACAGCGGGTTGATCTGCGCCCCCGATCGCGATGGCTGGGAGGCCGTGCGCGCCGCGTTGCTGGACGCATAGCGGGAGCGCGGCCGCCATCGCGCACCCCTGGCGACCGCATTATCCGCCCGCCCTCGCCGCCGCCAGCCGACGATGACCAAACCGGGTCGCCTGGGCGAACCGCCAGAGGACCGCGCGTAACCGCCGCCGGATTTCAGCACCTTGAACGAGCTTTGCCCCATGTCGAAGGTGCGGTTGATCCAGGAGATCGGCACCTCGCGTACGTTCTGACCCAGCAGGGCCAGTTGCAGGCCGATTTCCGCGTTCGCGGCGAACCACGGCTCGTCGACGGTCAACTGCTTCGCGAGATCGCCGCGCATCAATTTGAGATTGTTGGTCACGTCGCGCAGACCGCCCAGTCTGATGGCGAGGTTCGCGACGACGTGGAAAGAGCGGTTGGCGAGGATCTTGCCGAATGGATAGTTGATCATCACGCTGCGCCGGGAAAACCGGCTGCCGAACACCACGTCGGCGCCCTCGGCCGCGGCGTCGAACATGTCTTCCATTTCCGGCAGCAGATGCTGAAAATCGCAATCCATCGACATCACCCAACGGCCGGAGGCGGCGGCATACCCGTCGCGCAACGCCCGGCCGACCCCATTGGGCGGGGTGCGGTGCACCGGCGTGATCCGCGGGTCCTCCGGGGCCAGCCGGTCGATCACGGCGCCGGTGGCATCGCGGCTGTTGTCGTTGACCAGGACGATCTGGTGCACGTAGTCGCCGTAGAGGCCGCGTAGCCCGTCGACCAGCGCCGGAATGTTCATCTCCTCGTTGTGGCAGGGCACCACGAACGACACCGCCTGGCGCAAAACGTCGTGACCGGCCAACGAGACCATTTCGCGTGCGACATGGCGCGGGGGCCGTTGCGCATGCAGCATGATCTGCCCGGCCAGGTTTTGAATGAGCGGTGTGTTCTCCAGCAGGACCGAGGCGTTGCGCATGATCCAGGCCATGCGCTCGGTCGGCGCCAGCGGGCGGTAGACGAAATCGGTAAACCGGGCGAGACGCGGATGAAGCCGATCTCCGACAGCAACTCGTAAAGTTGCGGGCGGCTCAGCAGCGTCCCACGCCGGGATAGCCGAGCGGACCCCCCAGCGTACCAGCGGATCACCGACATTGGATTCCAGGGATCGGTTTCGATGAACAGCGCGCGGCCGCCGTCACGCAGCAACGTGAACACGTGCTCCAGGAGATAAGACACGGTATCGCGGTCGAGCATGTTCCGCACCACGACGTAGTGGAAACGCCGTCCGGCGAGCGGGCCGGGCAGTTCATCGACCGCGAGAGACGAGACGCCGGGCACATTGGCGATCTCCCCGGTAGCCGTTACGGCGACGATTTCATTGCGCCCCCGTGTCATGTCCGCCAGAGCGCGCGTGAAGCCGCCATCGCCGCTGCCGATCTCCAGAATCGTTTCGCCCGGAAGCAAATGCACCAGATGGCGGAAAATATGCGCGTGCCAGATCAGCCTCTCGCCGGCGATCGGGTCGCTGCGGCGCCGGTAGTCGGACGCATGGCGCTCGCGTTTCTCCCAGACTCATCGATGGCCGGATGCCGGGCTTTGATCTCCGCCACGCTGTCAGCCGCCACGTCTCGCCGCGGATGCCAGCCGCCGCGCCCATCCTTCGGCGATTTCCTGAAAGATCATGGGCAAGGTTTTGGTGATGTTCCATTCCGGATAATGCGCTCGCATCTTGCGCAGATCGCTGTAGTAGCAAATGTGATCGCCAACGCGGTTGTCCTCGACATAGCGCGAGAGCATTGGCTTTCCGGTGACATCGGCCGCCATCTGAAACGCCTCGACGATCGAGCAGGCATTGGCTTTGCCGCCGCCCAGATTGTAGACCTCGGCGACGCGCGGCGCCCGCCAGAATTGTACATGAAGCGGGCGACATCCTCGCAATGAATGTTATCGCGCACCTGTTTGCCCTTGTAGCCGAACACCTTGTATTCGCGCCCCTCGACGTTGCATTTCACCAGGTAGCTGAGGAAGCCGTGCAGTTCGACGCCGGCGTGGTCCGGGCCGGTCAGGCATCCGCCGCGCAGGCAACAGGTCGGCATACCGAAATAGCGGCCATATTCCTGCACCATGATGTCGGCCGCCAGTTTCGATGCGCCGAACAGAGAGTGCTTGCACTGATCGATGGGAAAGTCTTCGGGGATCCCGTGGGCGAACGCCGGATCGGCATAGTCCCAGCGGGTTTCCAGTTCCGCCAGCGGCGATGCGTGTTGGGCCGGTCGCCATAGACCTTATTGGTGGACATGTGGATGAACGGCGAGTCGGGACAGAACTGTCGCGCGGCCTCCAGCAGGATGCAGCGTCCCGAGGGCGTTCACTTCGAAATCGAGGAAGGGGATCGCGGCCGCGCGATCGTGCGACGGCTGCGCGGCAGTGTGGATGATGAGAGCCGGTTTCAGATCCTTTATCAGCGCCAGGATACGCATCGCGGTCGCGAATATCGATCGCGACGTGACGATAATGCGGGATTTCCGCAATCAATCGCGCCTGAACCCAGGCTGTGTCGCCGTCCGGTCCGAAAAACACCGCGCGCTGGTTGTTATCGATGCCGGTCACCGAAAAGCCGAGCCGGGAGAACGAACGCGTCACCTCGGAGCCGATCAGGCCGCACGAACCGGTTACCAGAACGGTGCGCTCTTCTGTCATACGGCCTCTCCTTCAATATCCTGGATAGTGTAACGGACGGCACCGACCGTCACTTCGCATGCTGCCGGTTCCGCGGCGCCAAACTGGCACCGACAGAAATCAACCGGCGGCGATACGGTAGCTTTACAATGCTCGACTGAACGTGCAAACACCAGGGCACCCGATTTTCATTTCTGGAAGCTTATGAATGAGCCTGGGTCGGCGTTTGATCCTGCCTCTGCTCGGCCTCGCGGGATTGACGGTTTTCGTGGCATTGCACACGTGGGCGCCGGACACCTACACCAAGGTTCTGACCGCTATCATGATCCGGCCGGTTACCAGTCAGCCGTTCATCGATCTGGAATATCTCTTCACCACGGCCACGTGTTGGCAACAAGGGTTCGATGTCTATGTCGTCGATCCTTGTGACAGTCTCGGGCGGCCCGAGAGTTATTCGCCGCTCTGGTTGCGGGCGCCGATGGTGTTCGCCGACCGGCCCTGGTCTGTCTGGTACGGCGTCGCCCTCGCCGGCGTGTTCTTTCTGTCGCTCGCCGCGCTACCCACCGGGCGCCGATGGCGCGATGTGGCGATACTCGGTGCCGCGGTTTTCTCAGGCGCGACGATCTATGGCGTCGAGCGGGGAAACATCGACCTGCTTATTTTCATGATGGCTCTCGCGGGCGGGCTATGCGCCGCGCGATCGGCTGGGCTGAGATTGGCGGGATACGGCATGCTGCTGGCGGCTGGCTTGCTGAAGTTCTATCCGATCGTCGGCCTGGTGATGGCGTTGCGGGAGCGTATCGTCCGCTTTCTCATCATCGGCGGGGTCGCGACCGCCGTCGTCCTGGCCTTCGTGCTGGCATTCCGGGATGAACTGGTCAAGACGCTCCGGAATGTCCCAAAAAGTTCGTACTTCGGGGACAATATCGCGGCCGGCAACTGCCCGGCGGTCTCGGCGTGGCGCTCCGTTCCATCCTGCACGGGATGGGGATCAGCGGTGGAACGGTCGAGGCGCTGTCGGGTAGCCGACTGTTGATCGCGGGCGCCGCCTTGCTGCTCTGCGCCATGGTCGGGGTCGTGGTTGTCTTCTTTGTCCGCCGCCGCGCCGATCGCGTGGCCCTGCTCGCACTGCCGCGGCCGGAGGGCATGTTGCTGGTACTGGGCGCGGTGCTGATCTGCGGCTGCTTCTTCGCGGGCCAAAGCGTGGCGTACCGCGGGATCTTGCTGCTGCTGGTTACTGCCGGGACTGCTGGCGCTCGGGCAGGAGCCGCGAGACGAAGGGGCACGGCGGATCGCCGGCTGGACCATCGCGGCGATCATTCTGGTGCTGTGGCGGCTCACCATCATCGAGGCGCTCGCGGCGCATGGCTTGCAGAGTTGGGCGGGCGAGGGCGGCGGGGGATCGGCCATCGCGGCGGTCGTTTGGCTGGTGTTCGAGTTGGCGTGGTGGTGGATTGTCGCCGTGCTCATGGGCGTGCTCGCGGCGTTCGCGCTCGAATTCCGCGGCGGGCCGGGATCTGCTGACGCTGTTTGGCGCGCGGCCCACATTTCCCGCGGACGAGGGGACCTGACGTTTCCGCCGGGCCGTTATGAGATGGCGGTCGGATTGACCCCAGGGCACCACGTCGCGCGGCGGCGTGTTGACCCGGACCGCCGCTGGTTCCGCCACCCGGTACCAACCGCGGCGCGGCGGCGGTCAACCCGGCCAGTCATCCGCGCCGGCGTCGCGCGGAACCCAAAAATCGCCTGCTTTGCGATAGCTGCGCTTGACGGCGGCCCAGGCGATACGGTGCGGTGTGGCTTCGTCGCCGCCGTAACGGGTCCACGCGTGATTGAACGCCTCCCGGTAAATATCCTGGGCATGCGACGGCAGATGATTTCTGACCGACGGCGGCAGGTCGTCATTGCTGGGATAGGGCATGCGCTCGCTCCGTTCAGGCGCGCCGGATCAACGTGCCGGCGGCTCCGGCCAGGATGGCTTCGGCCGCCTCGATCGCGCCAATGCGGGCCTCCCGGCCGGTTCGCTCGACAAAGCGGCAGGCGGCCTCGACCTTCGGTCCCATCGAGCCGGCGGCGAACGGGTGCGAACGCAAGGCGCCGGGCGTGGTTTCCCGGATCGGCTCTCCCTCGGCCATGGGCCAGCGCGTCCAGACCGCCGGAACGTCCGTCAGGATCAGCAGAACATCGGCATCGACCCATTTGGCGAGCAGCGCGGCGGTCAGATCCTTATCGATCACCGCCTCTACCCCCGCGAGGTCGCCTGTTGGCGTGCGGACGACCGGAATGCCTCCGCCGCCGGCGCACACCACGATCGCGCCCGCGCGCAAAAGATGCCGAAATCGCCCCGATCGCGCGAATCCGGAGCGGCGCGGGAGACGCCACGCCGCGGCGCCAGCCTTCCCCATCCCGGATCATCGTCCAGGGCAGTTGGGCCGCCTCCGCGGCGGAGCAGACGGGCCCGATCGGCTTGCTCGGCGTGGCGAACGCCGGGTCGGCGGGATCGACCTCGACCTCCGTCAGCAGAGTAACGATCTCCCGGTCGGGCAGCGCGTTCGCCAGCGCGATTTCGATCTGATAGCCGATCATGCCCTCGCTCTCGGCGCCCAGAACATCGAGCGGCGTGGCGCGGCTTTCCTTTAACGACGCGGCCTGAAGCGCCAGCAGCCCGATTTGCGGCCCGTTGCCGTGCGTGATGATCAACTCGTGATGACGGGAGAGCGGCGCCACGCCGCGGTGCACGGCACGATGAATGGCGCGGCGCTGGGTCTCCAGGTCCGGCGCCTCGTTCCGGCGCAGCAGGGCGTTGCCGCCAAGCGCCACGACGATTCGCATCACCTGATGGTCCGGATGAACGCATCGACGTGGGATGCGAGACCAGGCGTGCCGGCCTCGGCGTATTCGTAGCGCGCGCGGACGATGCGTTTGCCGGTGGAGATCAGGCGCGCGAGGTCGATCGGTGTCGCCGAGACGACGACATCGGCCGAACTGGCCTCGATCGTTCGCGCCAGCGCGTCGAGTTGCCCGGCGCTGTAGCCTTCGGCGGGCAGTACCATGCCGATATGCGGGTAAGCGCGAAATACCGCCTGAATCTCCGGCGTGGCCGACAGCCGCGGATCGATCAACGCGGCGGCGCCGGCGGCGAGCGCCGCGACCTGACCCGCTCCGAACGCCATGCCGCCATGGGTGATCGTTGGCCCGTCCTCGATCACCAGCACGCGCCGGCCACGTACCGCGTCCGGATCGTCCAGACGGACCGGGGACGCGGCGTGCACGATCGGCGCCGCCGCGTTGATCGCGCGGAGGCCGGCGGTCGCGATCTCGATGGCTTCGGGCGAGGCGGCATCGACCTTGTTGATCACCAGCAGGTCGGCCATGCGCACCACCGCCTCACCGGGGTGGTGCGTGGCGATGTTCCGAGGCCGCAACGCGTCCGCGACCACGATGTGCAGGTCGGGGCGGAGGAAGGGGAAATCGTTGTTGCCGCCGTCCCAGACGATCACGTCGGCCTCGGTCTCGGCGGCGGCCAGGATCGCGGCATAATCCACGCCGGCGAACACGACATTGCCCATCGCGATGTGCGGTTCGTACTCCTCGCGCTCCTCGACCGTGCACGCGGCGGCGTCGAGGTCGCTCAGCGACGCGAAACGTTGCACGCGCTGGCGCGCGAGGTCCCCGTACGGCATCGGATGGCGCAGCACGGCGACTCGCTTGCCGGCGTCACGCAACCGGCGCGAGAGCCAGCGCGCGATCGCCGATTTGCCGCATCCGGTGCGCACGGCGCTGACGGCGATGACCGGACAGGCCGAGACGAGCATGGTGCGGCGTGGCCCGGGAAGCAGGAAGTCGGCACCGGCGGCGAGCGCGCGGGAGGCGAGGTGCATCACCTGCTCGTGCGGCACATCGCTGTAGGCGAATACCACGTCATCGACCCGTTGCTCGCGGCAGAGCGTTTCGAGGACGGCTTCCTCGAGGATCGGAATGCCATCGGCATACAGCGCGCCGGCCAGTTCCGGAGGATAGCGGCGCCCGGCGATGCCGGGGATCTGGGTGGCGGTGAAGGCGACGACAACGTGCGTCGGATCATCTCGATAGACGATGTTGAAGTCGTGGAAGTCCCGGCCCGCGGCGCCGAGGATTACCACGCGTCGCGGATGGCCGCCGGCTTCGTTCGGACGCACGACCATGCGCGGTCACCTCCATCGCCAAACCTACCCGGGGCACGAACCACACCCGAGCGCCAAACCCATCCGGGCGCCGAATCCAGCCGGGCGCCGAATCCAGCCGGGCGAGCCCCAGCGGGGGATTGCCGGGCGTCCTGGTGGTCTTTCGCCCGCGTGAACTGTTGCCCGGCTGGGCTATCCCCAGACGGGGGCTATCGCCGGACGGGACTGTCGCAAGGCCCGGCTGTCGCGGGCCGGCCGCCGCCGGGACAGCCTGCGTGGCGATCGCCCGGACGGTGCGTCGTTACGGCTCAGCGATAGCGTGGCGGCGGTGACGAATAGGCCGGCGCGAACCCCGGGACCTGGTTGCCGTGTCCGTACATGCACTGCGCGTAAGCCAGGTCATATTGCTGCTGCAGGCTCATTTGCGCGTATTGCGCGCCGCCCGCTCCATACAGGGTGCCGGCCGTGGCACCGGAAGCCGCGCCGATCGCGGCCCCGCGGCCGCCACCGATGGCCGCGCCCAAACCGGCGCCGAGGACCGTGCCGGCGACGCCGGTCAGAACCTGTTGGTTGTTCGCCTGCTGTGCCCCGCCGGCGACCTGCTGATTGGCGTAGTCCTTGCAAACCAGCTGATCGTTTTGGAACACGTCGAACGGCTTGTGCGGTGCGGGCATCACCGCGATCGTGGGGCCCATTGGCGGCTGAACACAGCCGCCAAGCAACAGAACTCCCATCAGCACCGCGTGGTTGATCTTAATTGAAGACATCTTGGAGCTCACCTCGGCGTCGTCGCCGGCACTTCGCGCCAGGGACCGTTACAGGATGCGACATACGGATAGTAGCCCTGTGGATTGTCGCAGAAATACCAGGACTGTGCCGGCGGCAACCCGGTCGGAACCGGAGGGGGTTGCTGGACGACGATCGCCGGCGGCACATAGGTTGGATAAGGATAGATCGGCGCCGGGTAAAGATACCAGTAACCATTCGTCACCCACCACCATGCGAAACGACCATCGTGCCACTCGTTCCGCCATGCGCCGCCGCGCCAGGCCCGCAGTTCTCCCGGACCGAAATGGCCGAAGTCGCGCCCGTGAAAATCGCCCCCTCGCGCCCCGCGCTGTGCCTGAGCGGGCGCGACGAACACCGCGCACGCCAATGCCACGGCGGCGGCGTGGATCAACAGCGTCCAACGCCCGGTGTGTCCGCCGCGATCCGCGGCATCGTGCCCGTCGCGCGTTGTCCACGTTGTTATGTTCTGCATGGTAAGCCTCGAAGTTCGCGGTTTCTGGCAGTCACGGTCGCTGATGCGGGGGTCTCCGCTGTTCGTGCGAAAGTCACCAACCGATCGGGTGGGAGAGCCAACGCCGTCCGGGTTGGCGATGGTCGATCATGATGTCATGCCAATACTCCTTCGCGCGACCATCGTTACTTTCACCGCGTCGCCGATGTCGCGCCGGCGAGCGAGGACCGATCCACGGGCCGCCAGACCTCGCGCGACTTTGCCCTCGGCGGCCGTGCACACTCAGTGCACCCCGGCACCGCGACTGAATTTAACCTGCCGCGCGATCGTGTCGCATTGACGCAGATCAGATCGCGATCGGTCCCGCGATCTGATCGACAGAGACCGATGCGGCGGGAACGCCGATGAGCGAGGCAGGACCCCGCGGCTCAGCCGGACGCCTTACCCGGTGCGTTCGGTGCCGTCCCATCGGGGCCACCGTGCGCCCGGTCGGCGTGATCCCGCATATGGACAACTTCCTCGGCGACCATGCCGAAGGCGCACAGTGTGGCGGCGAATTCCTCGGCGAGCCCGGAGGACAACATCCGCCCTGTCTCATCGGGCCGAACCCACAACTCCTCCAACCGCGCGGCGGCGGCATCGACGGCATGCCCCCAATCGAGTGGCCGCGGATCATGCGAGCCGGCCTCCGTGAAACGAACGCCCGCGGAATGAACCGCCAGCGGATCAACAACAGGCGGATGAGCATCGGGAATTTCGGTTACGTCCGCCTCTGGCGGTCGCGCCGCGTCTGGCCGTTCCGAAATCGATCCGACCAGGGCTTTCGACAGATCGTATGACATCGCCGAACCCTTCCTCGCCAAACATTTTATCCGGAAACCCCGGATTGGCCGCGAGTGTGGTGCGTCTCACAGGTCTTCCGCGTCGAGGATCGGTGATCGGAAAGCGCACCTCCGTCCGATACCGAGGCCCGATCGAAGCGGGACTCACGAGGACAAGCGGGCCGCGTGCGAATACCTTTGTGCGCGCGAAACCCGAATCGTCCATTGATCCAGATCAATCGCCGGATGATCGCGCGCCTGTCGCGGCTTTCCGGCGAGGACCTCAGTGCACCATCCGCTCGCAACCCGCTTCGCCCAGAGCGCGGCGGTCCCAAATCGCGATCTTCGTGCCCTCCATGGTGATCGTCCCATCCAGCCGCAGCCGGGTCAGCCGGCGGCAAACCGTCTCGACGGTCAGTCCAAGATAATCGCCCATGTCGGAGCGGCTCATCGGCAACTCGATCGTCGCGCGCAAGTCCCGGCCGGCGGTTCGCGTCGCCATCTCCAGCAAGAAGCTGGCGATGCGTTCGGACGCGGTCTTGCGGCCCAGCAGAACCATGTGTTCCCGCCCGGAACGCAACCGGCTCGACGACAGCTCCCGCAGCCGGCGCGCCACGCCGGTGTCGCGATCGGCGAGCTGCTCGAGGTCCTGGCGCGTGTAGCGGCGCAGCGTGACGGGCGTGACCGCTTCGGCGCCGAAATCGTGCCGGTCGAGCGCGTCCCAGCCGAACATGTCACCGGCGAACAGGAACTCGCCGACATGGCGGCGTCCATCCTCCATCAGCCGGACCGTCCGCACGCAGCCGCTGACCACCTGATAACAATAGGTGGCGGGGTCCTCCTGCGCGACAACCTCCTCATCCCGCTCGACCTGGATCGTTGTCGCCAGCGGCTCAAGGGCCGCCAGGATCAGCGCTTTCGCGGAACCGGCCGATTCACCCGCGCCCTTCGCACCGGCGCGGCTGGCCACCTGGGCTCCGATCGGATAACTCATGGTGATGCCTGACCGCGGATCAGTGGCCTGTGAAATCGCGAGCATTCTGTCCTCCGACGCTGGATCGTGTTTCAGTGCGGCAAGGAATACCGACGCGTGGATTGCTCCGAAATTCGTTAAGACGCGTACACGGTACTGCGTAGTGACGGTGAAATGAGCGCGGCGAACACGGTTCATATCGTCGATGACGACCCGGCGATGCGCGAACTCGCTGCGGATGCTGCTGGAGGCGTCGGATTTCTCCGTCCGCACCTTCGAAAGCGCGAGCGCGCTGCTCGCGGCGAACCCAACCGGGCGCGGCTGCGTGCTGACCGACGTCCGGATGCCGGACATCGACGGTCTCGCGTTGCTGCGGCGGTTGCGCGACCAAGGAAGCCGGCTGCCGGTGATCGTCATGACCGGGGAGGGTGACATCGCCATCGCGGTGCAGGCCATGAAAGCCGGCGCGGTGGACTTTCTGGAGAAGCCGTTCGACGACGAGGCGCTGTTCGAGGCAATTCGCCGGGCCCTGGAACAGAGCGAGCGGCTGTGGGAACGCGCCGCGAGTTCCGCCGATGCCACCGCCCGCCTGGCGACGCTCACGCCGCGCGAACGCGAGGTGTTCGATTTGCTGGTCTCAGGCCTCCCCAACAAGGCAATCGCCAACACGCTGGGCGCCAGTCCCCGCACGATCGAGGTCCATCGCGCCCGGGTCCTGGAGAAGCTCAAGGCCCATAGTTTGCCTGATCTGGTGCGGCTGCTGCTGGCCGCCGAGCAAGACGGCCGCGACGGCTGACGATCCGGGTGGCGCCGCGCCGCCGCAAATCCCCGCGCGGGGTCAGAGACAGGCGTTCACGAAGTTCAGCAGGTCGTGTTCCTCCGGCGGCTTCTCCAGGACTTTCACAACGCCCAGTTGGGCGGCGCGGGCGACGATGGCGGGGGAGGGGGAACCGGTGATCAGAAGGATGGGAATGTCCGCTCCGTCGTCGCGCAGCTTCTCCGCCAGATCAAGGCCGGTCACTCTGGGCATGTGCTGATCGACGATCAGGCAGGCCGGCGACGGGCGGCCATCCATTTTGGCGCGGTCGTCGAGAAAAAGTTCCGCCGATGCATAGGTCACAACCGGATAGCCGATGACCTCGAGCAGAAATTTCAGCGAATCCAGGACCGCATGATCGTCATCGATGATCGCCACGACGCCCTTCGGCGCCTGGAGAACCCGAGAGGTCGTTGCGTCAGGCCTCGCCGAGCCATCGGAAGGTTTGTCGGCGGAGACGCCAAAGGGATTGCCAGTGGGGTCGCCAATGGGGTTGCCAGTGGGGTCGCCAATGGGGTTGCCAGCGGGGTTGCCAATGGGGTTGCCGGCGGGGTCGCCAATGGGATTGTCGGTCATTTTCTTCAACGTCCGGCAGCAATGCGGTGCGCGTGTTCAAAACGATCGTGCGGCCCGGAGATTGACGCACCCCTATGCGTGGCATCTCGCGCCGGTTTCGTCTGGACCGATCCCATCCGAGCCGAGCCCGTCGGAGTCGGGCTCGCCTGAACGATTTCCATATCGCCCCTTTCCATTTGGGCAACCGCCGCTTTGAGTGATCCCCCATGGGTCAGTTCGTCCGGGTCATTTCGTCCGGCTCATTTCCTTTTGGGTCATTTCCGTCTCGCCCGGCTTCGTCCACGCGATCCCGATCCTGGCCAGACGATGGGTCTTGAAATCTGCTTGAGCCTTCGCGGCGGACCGTGCATTGACCTATGTCATTCGTGTCAGAACCATACCGGTCGCGAACCGGAGCCGGGCGTTTGGCGGTTCCGCTGACGGATGTGAACGAAGCCCCGGCGGGTCATCCCGGTGCGGACGGACGGATCATGACGTTGCGGCAACCGGCGCCGCCTCGTCCGCGCGCGGCACGGTAAAGCGGAACACCGTGCCGCCGCCGGGGGCGGCGTCGCCGTGCATCTCGCCGCCATGCGCCTCGACGATGGCGCGGCAGACCGACAGACCCACTCCCATCCCCTCCGGCTTGGTCGTCACGAACGGTTGAAACAGCCGGGCCCGCACCGCATCGGGCAGCCCGGGCCCGGTATCGGTCACGCGGATCTCGATCATCTCATTGATCCGGGTCGCCGTAACCGTCAGTTCGCGCCGGGCGAGCGTCGCCATCGCCTCCACGGCATTGCGCATCAGGTTGATCAGCACCTGTTGGATCTGGATCTTGTCGATGATCGCCGCGCCGGCATCCTCGGCGACGCGGATCTCCAGTTTCAGTCCCTGGCCGACCCCGACGAGCGCCAGGGCCGCCGCTTCCTCGATGGTGACCGGCACGCTCTCGCGTTGTTTGGTCGATTGCGTCTTCTTCACCAGATCGCGCAGCCGGCGAATGATCTGCCGGGCGCGGTCGGATTGCTCGGCCACCCGCTCCACCGCCTGTTGCGCCGCCTGCTGGTTGCCGGCCGCGAACAGCCGCCGCGCGCCGTTGATATAATTGGCCATCGCGGCGAGCGGCTGATTCACCTCATGCGCGAGCGCCGACACCATTTGTCCCAGATCGTTCAACCGCGAGACATGGATCAGTTCGGCCTGCAATTCCTGCAGCCGGCGTTCACGATCCTGGCGCTCCGTCAGGTCGCGGATGAAGCCGGTGAACAACTGCTCGCCGGGCAGATCGACCGTGCCAACCGTCAGTTCCATCGGGAAGGTCGTGCCGTCCTTGCGCAGACCGACCACGACGCGCCCGATGCCGATGATCCGGCGCTCGCCCGTCGCCAGGTAGCGCGCGAGGTATTTGTCGTGCTCTTCCCGGTACGGCGACGGCATCAGCATGCTGACATTGCCGTGCAGCACCTCGGCCGCCGTGTAGCCGAACAACCGTTCCGCGGCGGTGCTGAACGACTGGATCCGGGCGCGCGAGTCGATCACGATCAGCGCGTCGGGCACGGTCTGCAGGATGGATCGCAGCAACGCCTCGCGCCTTCCCGCCTCCAGGTGCGCGCGATGCACCGCGCTCAGGTCGCGGGCGATCTTGGACACGCCGATGATCCGCCCGGCGTCGTCCCGAATGGGGGAGATCGTCAGTGTCACCGGGATGATCGAGCCGTCCTTGCGCCGCCGCTCCGTCTCGAAATGCACAAGGCGGTCGCCCAGCCGCACCCGCTCGAGGATCAGGGCTTCTTCGTCGAGGCGCTCGGGCGGAATAATGGCGGTGATCGGTTGCCCGATCATCTCCTCGGCGGTGTAGCCGAACATTCCGGCCGCGGCCTTGTTCCAGGAAATGACCGTGCCGTGCAGGTTTTTGCCGACGATGGCGTCGTCGGTCGATTCGGCGATGGCGGAAAGCCAGTACTGGGCCGCGTTTTTCGCTGTCCCCGCGTCGGAAGCTCCGGCCCGCGCCGCTCCGGGGTGGGCCGGCCTGGCGAGGGGTATGTCGGCCTGAGGCATCCCGAATGAGGCCCCGGCCTGGGGCACACCGGCGTCAGGCGGCGTCCCGGCGTCGGTTATCCCTGGGGCGCCGGGTATCCCTGGGCGCGCGCTGGCCGACTCCGTCCCGCGCGGACTGGCCGTGCCGTGGTTCGCCGAACTGTCGCGGGCCCGCTCGTCCGTCAAAAGATCACCTTTTCCCGGCTCCCGCCGCGCCCCAACCATGCACCCAACCATGCACCCCGGCCGGCATCCGGACCCTGTCCCCCGGCCACGATCCGGACGGGCACCGAGGCACGGTAGCAGGGCCGGATCATTCGCCACAGCTTCGTATGCGATCTGACCCAGATCAATGCGTTTATCCGACCGGCGGCGGAAAGTGATCCATCGCAACCGTGAGGCTCTGGCTCCATGACCGCGTCGTCTGCTTATGTTCGTTGGTTCGACGGTATCAGGCTGGCGGACGTGCCCCTGGTCGGCGGCAAGAACGCGTCGCTGGGGGAGATGGTTCGCACGCTCGGCGACGCCGGCGTTCTGGTGCCGAACGGCTTCGCGCTGACCGCGGCGGCCTATACGAAGGCTCTGACCGACGCGGACGCCTGGCCGAGGCTGCACGCGTTGCTCGACCGCCTCGACGTCACCGATCTCGCGACCCTCGCGGCGCGGGCCAGGGAGGCGCGCGAGATCGTCCATGCCGCCACCGGCACCGAGGCCCTGCGTCGGGACATCGACGCCGGCTACCGCCAGTTGGAAGCCCAGTACGGCCGCGGTGTCGCGGTCGCGGTGCGCAGTTCCGCCACCGCCGAGGATCTGCCGACCGCCAGCTTCGCCGGCCAGCACGAGAGCTATCTGAACGTCAGCGGCGCCGACGACCTGTTCGAGGCGTGCCGGTTGTGTTTCGCCTCGTTGTTCACCGATCGCGGCATCGTCTACCGGGTGAACAACGGGTTCGATCATTTCAAGGTCGCGCTGTCGGTCGGCGTCATGAAGATGGTGCGCTCAGACCGCGCCAGCAGCGGCGTGATCTTCACACTCGATACCGAATCCGGTTTTCGCGACGTCGTCTTCATCACCGGCGCCTACGGTCTGGGCGAGAACGTCGTGCAAGGCACCGTCGATCCGGACGAGTTCTTCGTGCATAAGCCGACCTTTCAGCAAGGTCATCGCGCGGTGCTGCGACGCACGCTGGGGCAGAAGCAGATGCGGCTGACCTGCGCCGCCGGACATATCGCCGCCAGCACGCTGAACGTGCCGACCGAGCCCCCCGAACGCGCGCGCTTCTGTCTGGAGGACGCGGAGGTGCTGACGCTGGCCGACTCCGCGATCCGCATCGAAGCGCATTATTCGGAACTCGCCGGTCATGCCGTGCCGATGGATATCGAGTGGGCGAAAGACGCCGACGACGGCAAGCTGTATATCGTGCAGGCAAGGCCGGAGACCGTGGCCTCGCGGCGCGAAACCGGGCTCTATCGAAAGTTACACGCTGAAGGGCGGCGGCGACGTGCTGGTGCGCGGCAAGGCGGTCGGCGAGAAGATCGGCGCCGGCGTCGTCCGCGTCATCGCCAGCGCCGCCGATCTGCGCGCGTTCCGGCCTGGCGAGGTGTTGGTCGCGAGCGCCACCAGCCCCGACTGGGAACCGGTCATGAAGACCGCCGGCGCCATCATCACCGACCGCGGCGGCCGCACCTGCCACGCCGCCATCGTCGCGCGCGAACTGGGGGTGCCCGCCGTCGTCGGTTCCGAGACCGCGACCGTGACGCTGACCACCGGCGCCTTGTCACGGTGTCCTGCGCCGACGGGGAGAACGGCACCGGTCTTGCCGGCGCCGTGCCGTTCGAGGTGACGCGCGTGCCGATGGGTCACGCTGGTGTTGCCGAAGACCGAGATCATGGTCAATCTCGGCAATCCCGACCTCGCGTTCCACACCGCGATGATGCCGAACGCGGGCGTCGGTCTCGCGCGCATGGAGTTCATCATCAGCGAGCATATCGGCGTGCATCCGATGGCGCTGGTGCATCCGGAAAAGGTCACGGCGGAAGACCAGGCGAAGATCGATGCGTTGAGCCGCGGCTTCGCCTCGCCGCGCGAGTTTTTCGTGCGCACCCTGGCCGAGGGTGTCGGCACCATCGCCGCCGCGTTTTATCCGCGGCCGGTCATCATCCGGCTGTCGGACTTCAAGACCAACGAATATGCGAGCCTGATCGGCGGCGCGGCGTTCGAGCCGGTGGAGGCCAATCCGATGCTCGGCTTCCGCGGCGCCGCGCGCTACGCCCATCCCGCGTACGCCGACGGCTTCGCGCTGGAATGCGCGGCGTTGCGCCGGGTGCGTGACGATATGGGGCTCACCAACCTGCGCGTCATGGTGCCGTTCTGCCGCCGCGTGGACGAGGCGAAGCGCGTGCATGGAGACGATGGCCCGGCACGGTCTTCAGCGCGGTCGATAACGGACTGCGGGTCTTCGTCATGTGCGAGATCCCGAACAACGTCATCCAGGTCGATGCGTTCGCCGCGGTGTTCGACGGGTTCTCGATCGGCTCCAACGATCTGACGCAACTGACGCTGGGCGTCGATCGGGATTCCGAGATCGTGGCGTTCGATTTCGATGAGCGCGATCCCGGGATGCTGGAGATGCTGCGGCTCGCGGTGACAGGCGCGCGAGCGCAATCATCGTCATGTCGGGATCTGCGGCGAGGCGCCGGCCAATTATCCGGAAATCGCGCGATATCTGACCGGTCTCGGCATCGACTCGATCAGCGTGAACCCGTCGAGCCTGGTGCGGACGATCGCCGTGGTGCGGGAGGCGGAAGCCGCGGATTGATCGTCTCCCGTCCGTGACGAAACACTCTGCGCGGTCCGGGTCACCGGGCGAACACCACCGCGAGGCCAATGCCGCCCGCGGCGAGCAGCGCCAGCGCACCGACCGGCCAGACCAGCCGGAGCCCGCCCGAATAGGCCAGCGCGTAGCCGGCCTTGAGCACGTTGTTGGATGACGCCGCCAACAGGATCGCGACCACGCCGACGCCGACGGAGACCTGGCCCGCGCCGTTCTGCGCCAGGCTCAGCACGAAAGGATCGATATCCGATACGCCCACGATCGCCGCCAACACATAGATCCCCGCCGTGCCGAATTTCAGCACGGCCCAGGCCGAGGCGAGCGACACGACGATGAAGAGGAAGGCGAAGATCGCGGCGGCGCCGAGTTCCAACGGGTTGGAAGCGGCGACAGGCGGGGCTCCGGCCTGGTGCCGGCCGGGACCCAACCAGTACAACCCGGCGGCCAGCAGAAACCCGCTCAGTGACAGGCCCAACAGGGGCGGCCCCACCGCGAACGCCAGCGGCCGGTTGAACACCGCGATCACGATCAGCAGCCGCAGATACATGATGGTCGTGGCAAGCACGATGCCGGTTTGCGTCTGCCGCGACGGCGCCTGCTCGGCCCGCGCGCGCCGGGCCAGCACCACCGTGGTCGCCGTTGAGGAATACAGCCCGCCGAGCACCGCGGTCAGCAGGTCCGCGCTGGCCGGCGCGACATAGCGTTGCAGCAGATAGCTGGCGTACGACACCGAGCAGACCGCGACCATCGCCAGCCAGACCTGCCGCGGCGTGATGCTGGTCAGATCCGTCACCGGGCTGTTTGGCAGCAGCGGCAATACGAAGCCGGTCAGCAGCAGGAAACGGCCGGCATTGACGATCTCGCCCAGCTCGATCCGGCGGGCGAAGCCGTGCAGTTGCTCGCGCGCGGTCAGGAACAACACGGCCGCGACGGTGGCGCCGATCGCGACCCAGGGCGGCTCGGCGAGGGCCACCGGGCCGAGCAGGTATGCCAAAACGTTGCAAATCGGCACCATCAGGCCGACATTCGGCAATCCCTCCGCGTCGGTCTCGCGGAGATGTTGCCAATAATAGCAGGTGAGCCACGCGCTGAGCATCAGCAGGCCCATGCTCATGGGCAGCAGATGCGTGGGATCCAGGCGGTAGAGCAGGGCGCCGATCAAGGCCAGCAGCGGAAAACTGCGAATGCCGCCCGGCCGCTTCTGATGCGCGCGGGCGTGGAATTCCTCGAACGCGAGACCGAGAAAGAAGCCTAGCGCAACCAACAGTAACATTCGGAGGATGGGTGGCGCCACGGTCATTCGCGTGTGCTATATCAGCGGCGGGCGGTGACGGACAGCGGAGAAGCCGCGCCGCGCATCGTCCGGTGGTTCGTTCCTGGTCCGTTCGCGTGTGCCGCCGCGATTTCAGTCCCGCCCGGAGGAATTTCGCGGCGGCATTTGCATGGAGGAAAGCCGATGGCGGATGACGCGGCGCGCAAAACCGGGCAACTCGTCGAGCGTCTGCGTGAGCAGGGCCACACCGCCGAGGCCGACCACCTCGCGCATCATCTGCACGCTGCATGGCGCCGAGCGTGGCCTGCTGTTCACCTTGCGCGAGGCATGCGAGACGATTTTGACCGCCATCGAGGCGATCGATCCGGTGACCCAGACCATGATCGAGGAATTGCGCGTGGAAGTCGAAAAGCGTCTTCGTCCGCCCGACGAGGACAAGCCCGCGTGAAATGGGTTGGTGCGCGCGCGACGTCACCCAATATACCGGAGATGTCGACAGGCTGGTGAGTGAGGATACACGATGAAATCCGGTCACTGGAAAGTCGCCGACCTGCCATGGGATCAATTCGAACCTGGCAAACTCGATCCGGAAACGCTGAAAGTCATCAAGGCGGCGGCGCTGGTCGAGTATGGCGGCGGCAAATATGGACATTATCTGTGCAACGTCTTCTCGGATGATGCCGCGTTTCAGGTCGTTGCCCGGCATTGGGCCGACGAGGAAGTGCAGCACGGGGAGGCTCTCGGCCGTTACGCCGAGCTTGCCGATCCTTCGTTCAGTTTGCGGCATGCCTATCAGCGGTTCGAAGCCGGCTATGGTTTCGACATGAACGCGGTGGAGTCGGTGCGCGGCTCTCGCTCCGGCGAACTGATCGCGCGTTGCATCGTCGAAACCGGGACCAGCTCATATTATGCCGCGATCGCCGATGCGACGGACGAACCGCTGCTCAACGCGATTTGCCGGCATATCGCCGCCGACGAGTTGCGGCATTACAAGCTCTTCTACACGCATTTGAAACGTTATCTGACCACTGAGGAACTCAGCCGTTTCGAGCGGATGCGCATCGTCGTATCGCGCATGCGCGAATCCGAGGATGACGAGTTGTCCTATGCGTATTTCGCCGCGAACACGCCGGCGGAGGCGACCTATCTGCGTGCGACCTACGCGCGCGCCTACATGATGCGGGCGTATCGGTTTTATCAGCCGGTGCATATGGATCGCGTTGTCGCGATGGCGTTCAAGGTTTGCGGACTGCGGCCGCGTTCGATCTGGCATGGCGTGGCGGCGCGGGCGGCGTGGTGGGCGGTCAACCGGCGGGTGCGGAGCGCGGCGAAAGCCGCGGCGTAACGGGCGGCGCGAGCACGCGGAGCCGGTCTTTTCGGTCACCATGGCAATCCGCATCGGTCAAATCGCCTGACGGCACCAGCGTAAACACTCGACCTAAATCAACGCGCCTCCCGCGCCAATCGCCTAAATAAAATCCGGCGACATTGCCTGTGGCAGGGGGTAGCCGATGCCGGACACTCATCGAACATCTTCCGTTACACGTCGATTGTTTCTGCGCGGCACAGCACTGCCGCGGGCGAGCATGGCTTGCTCGCCAATGCCCGCGGCGCCGAAGCCGCGGATGCACAGCCGGTGCTGGGCCAGGCGCGGTGCCGCTGACATTGCGGGTAAATGGGCGGAGCTATGCGGTCGCCGTTGAACCGTGCGCGACCTTGGCCGAAGTGCTGCGCGGCCCGCTCGATCTGACCGGGACCAAGATCGGCTGCAACCGTGGCGCCTGCTCGGCGTGCACGGTGTGGCTCGACGGGGAGCCGGTCGCGTCCTGCATGCTGCTCGCGGTCGATGTCGGTGCCGCGCGGTGACGACGATCGAGGGCCTGGCGCAAGGCGACGACCTGCATCCGGTGCAGGAGGCGTTCATCGCGCATGACGCGATGCAATGCGGCTATCTGCACGCCGGGCATGGCGATGAGCGCGCGGCGCTCTTCGAACGAAACGCCGATCCGACCGCCGAGGACGTCGGGCGCGCGATCAGCGGCCATATCTGCCGCTGCGGCACATATCCGCACGTCGTCGCGGCGACGCTCGCCGCCGCCGAGGCGCGAAAGGCCTGAGCCATGGCGGCGACGCGCGACGCGAAACGAAAAGTTGCCGTTCGGCATCGCCAGCGTCGGCATGGGGAAGCGCGCGCCGGTTCCCGACGCGAACCGCCGCCGCTGCCGCCGAACGCCGAGCTCTCGCGTGATCGGCAAGCCTGCGCGCGGGTGGAACGGGCGCGCCAAAGTCACGGGCGCGACCCGCTACACGGTCGACGTCGAGCTGCCGGGAATGTTCATGCCGTATCTTGCGCTCGGCGTCGCCGCACGCGCGGGTGCGCGCGATCGACGGCGCCGCCGCGAGCGTCGGCCCGGCGATCGTCGCGCGGTCTCTGACGATCCCCGCGCGCCATGGTGCGCTACGTGGGCGCACCGGTCGCGGCGATCGCGGCGACCTCGCGGGCGGTGGCCGACGAGGCGGTGCGGCTCATCCGGGTCGATATCGAACCGTTGCCGTTCGTCGTCGACATGGACATCGCGCGCCGGCCCAATGCCGCGATGGTTTATCAGCCCGGCGAACCGCTGCCGCTGAACGCCGTGGAAATTCCCGTCTCTGGCGGCCCTCGCGCTGACCGGCAATGTCCGCGGCCCGGACGCGGGCAGCCGGGGCGACGTCGCGCAAGGGTTCGCCGCGTCGGATCTCATTGTCGAGGGCGAATATCGCACGCAAACCCAAACGCATTGCTGCATGGAGCCGCAGGCCTCGTCGCCGACTGGCGCGACGACGGACTGACCGTCTACATGTCGACGCAGTTCACCGCCGGCGTGCGGCGCGAGCTGGCGCGGGTGTTCGATCTGCCGCTCGAGCCAGGTGCGCGTGATGGTCGCGGCCATGGGCGGCGGCTTCGGTTCGAAGTCGAAGCTGGGCAATTACGGCCGGATTGCCGTCGCGCTGTCGCGTCAGGCCGGCGCGCCGGTGCGCCTCGGGTTGATCGCGCAGGAAGAACAGATGGACTGCCGGCAACCGTCCGTCGACCTGGCAGCGCTTCGCCTCGGCGCGCGCCGCGACGGCACGCTGACCGCGATTCGCTGCGAGGGCATGGCACGGCGGGCGTCTGGCTCGGCGCCGGCATGGGCAATGTCGCGCAGGCAATCTACGATGCCCGAATTTCGCGTCCGCGCAGTACGACGTGTTCATCAATGCCGGGCCGCGGCAGCGCGATGCGCGGGCCGGGCAATACGCCGGGCGCCTGGGGGCTGGAGAGGCGATCGACGAGCTCGCCGATAAGCTCGGCGATCGATCCGCTGGCGTTGCGCGATCGCATCGATCCGAGCCCGGTGCGGCGCGAGGAGCGGCGCATGGGCGCCGAGCGGATCGGCTGGTAGCGCCGCCATGCGCCGGGCGCCGACACCGGGCCGATCAAGCGCGGCATGGGCATGGCGCAATCGCTGTGGGGCGCCAACGTGCAGACCAACGCCTCGTTCGAGGTGCGCGTGCTGCGCGATGGCTCTGTCGAGGCCGTTCTCGAGCGTGCAGGACATCGGCACCGGCATCGGCACGGTGCTGGCCCAGGTCGTCGCCGAGGAGCTCGGGCCTGCGGCCCGACGCAAATCGCGGTGCATATCGGCGACACCGAATTTCCGGCCGGGCCGCCCTCGTACGGCAGCCGGACCACCGCCTCGATCACGCCGCCGGCGCGCGTCGCGGCCTGGCAGGTGTTGCAGGCGTTGTTGTCAGGTCGGCGCGGCGCTCGGTGCCGCGCCCGACGAACTGATGGCGCGCGACGGCAGGATCGCGGTGCGCGACGAGCCGCACCCGCGCGATGTCCTTCCGCGATGCCGCCGCCGGCCTGCGCACCGAGCAACATGAGCGCGGTGACCTCCCGCAGCGACGACTACAGCGGCTTCCGCCGCACATGGGCGAACGGCCGGGGCGCAGACAGGATCTCGGCGGCGTGCAATTCGCCGGGGTTTCGGTCGATATCGAGACCGGCGTCGATCCGTGTCGAGCGCGTGGTCGCGGTGCAGGATTGCGGCCGGCCGATGAACCCGAAGCTGATCGAAAGCCAGGTGCAGGGCGGCGTGCTGATGGGCATCTCCTACGCGCTGTTCGAGGAGCGCATCCTCGACCAGCACACGGGCCACATGGTGAATGCCAATCTCGAGCAATACAAACTCGTCGGTCCGCGCGACGCACCGCCGATCGACGTGATCGTGCTGGAAAACTACCAGGGCCAGAGCGCCACCGATGCCTACGGCATCGCCGAGCCAGCCAACATCGCGACCGCGCCGGCGATCGCCAATGCCGAGTTACAACGCGATCGGCGTGCGGATGCGCGAATTGCCGATGACGCCGGCGGCGGTGCTCGCGGCGCTCGGCCGACTGCCGCGGAGGAGTTGAGCCATGGACCGTTTCGCCTGGCAGAGCGCGCGACTCGGTCGCGGAAGCGGCGTCGCTCGGCAAGTGCCCGTGGCGGAGGCGATGCTGGCCGATGCGGACGCGCCGCCGATCCGGACGGCGTCGGTGTTGAAGGCGGGCGGGATCGATCTGCTCGATCTGATGAAGGAAGGACTGCTGCGGCCCGGCGCGCGGTGATCAATTTGCGCGAAGTGCGCAGGCCTCGACACGATCGCCGAGATGACGGCGGGACGCGGATCGGCGCGATGGTGACGTTGGAACAACTGGCGGCGCATCCGGCGCTGCGCCAGCGGTACACCGCGCTCGCCGACGCGGCGGCGAGTTCGGCCAGTCCGCAGATTCGCCATGTCGCGACGCTGGGCGGCAATCTGCTGCAACGGCCGCGCTGCTGGTATTTCCGTTCGGCGGCGCATCATTGCGCGCGCAAGGGCGGCGAGCATTGTTTCGCCTTCGCGGGTGAAAACCAGTATCACGCGATCTTCGGCCACGATGGCTGCGCGATCGTGCATCCGTCCACGATCGCCACCGCGCTGGTCGCGTTCAACGCGCGGGTCGAGTTGGTGAACGCCCAGGGCGGAACGCGGGTGCTGGCGCTGGAGGCGTTTTTGGTTGGGCCGGACGTCGATGTGCGGCGAGAAACCGACCTGCGGGCTGGCGAGGTGCTGACCGCCGTGCTGTTGCCGCCGCTTTCTCCGGCACACGCTCGGTGTTCCTGAAGCAGGGCGAACGGCTGTCGTCCGACTGGTCGATCGGCGATGTCGCGGTGGTGTTGCGTCGCGCGGACGACGGACGTTGCCAGAACGTTTCCATTGTCCTGGGCGCCGTCGCACCCGTGCCCTGGCGCGCCGAGCACGCGGAAGCCGCGCTGAATGGCCGGATGATCGACGCGGCGACGGCCGTGACCGTCGGCGATGCGGCTATCGCGGGAGCGCAACCGTTGCGCCGCAATGCGTACAAATTGCCGATCCTGGCGACTTTGGTCCGGCGCGCCGTGCTGGCGGCGGCCACGATGCGGGAGACTGTGCCATGACGACGTTCGTTATTCCCCGGCGGCGGGCCACGCTCGGTTTGCTCGCGGCGGCGGCTCCGGGCGTGGCGGGCGCGCAGGACACCGCGCCGATCATGTTGCGTGCCCCGCGCGCGGATTTCGGCTGCTCCCTGGCGCGGGCGTTGAAGCAGCGCCGCTCGGACCGCGCATTCGCGCCGCGGCCCTTGCCCGCTCAGGTGCTGTCGGAGTTGTTGTGGTCCGCTTACGGCGTGAACCGTCCCGCCTCGCAGGATCGCACCGCCCCGTCGTGGAGGCATGCGCGCGAGACCGAAATCTACACGCTGATGGCCGAGGCAAGCTGGCGTTACGATCCGATCGCGCATCGATTGATGCCGCATATGACGGGTGATATCCGAGCCCAGGCGGGCGTGCAGGACTTCGTCGCGACGGCGCCGTTGACGTTGGTTTACGTGTCCGACACCACGCACATGTCCGGCGTTTCGAGTGAGGAACAGCATCGCGTCGCGGCGGCCGACGTCGGGTTCATTGGGCAGAACGTGTATCTTTACTGCGCGTCCGAGGGACTGTCCTGTGTGTTCCGGGCCTCGCTGGATACCGACCGGCTCGCGCATACCATGAAGCTGCCGGAGTCACGGTTCATCGGCTTCGCGCAAACCGTTGGATACCCGAAGGGATAATGGACCAGCAGGTCGCATCGACGAGACCATCGGTCGCCGCCGTAGCGGTGCGGGCGCGTCCCGATCGGCGTTTGCTGATCGGCGCCGGGGCCGCGTTGGCGCTGCTGCTCGTGGCGGCCGCGGTTTGGTGGGCAACGCGGCCCGACACCAGCGTTCGTTACACGACGTACTCCTAGCGTCGTTCCGC